>NZ_JBIAWS010000002.1:0-210433 GCF_042896045.1 Streptomyces sp. NPDC001351
AAACGCCCGGTTACATTCCGAACCCGGAAGCTAAGCCTTACAGCGCCGATGGTACTGCAGGGGGGACCCTGTGGGAGAGTAGGACGCCGCCGAACAATTGTTGAGGAAACCCCCGTACCGTTTATTCGGTACGGGGGTTTTCTGCGTTTAGGCTCGAGTTATGCGCTATGACCTCGTGATCTTCGACAATGACGGTGTCCTCGTCGACAGCGAGCCCATCTCCAACCGGCTTCTGGCCGCCTACCTCACCGAGCTGGGGCACCAGACCTCCTACGAGGAGTCCCTTCGCGACTACATGGGCTCTGCCATGCACCGGATCCATGACCTGATCGAGGAGCGGACCGGGCAGAGGCTTCCCGATGACTTCGACGACGTCTTCCATGCGCGGGTCTTTGAGGCGTTCGAGCGGGACTTGGAGCCGGTTGCGGGGGCCCTCGGTGTCGTGGAGAAGCTGGCCGCCGACGGGGTGCCGTACTGTGTCGCGTCCTCAGGGAGTCATGAGCGGATTCGGGTGGGGCATCGGAAGACCGGGCTGGACCGGTGGTTCGATGAGGGGCGGATCTTCAGTTCGCAGGATGTGGGGCGGGGGAAGCCGGCGCCGGACCTTTTCCTCTACGCCGCCGAGCGGATGGGAGTCGCGCCGGAGCGTTGTGTGGTCGTCGAGGACAGTCCGCTGGGGGTGCAGGCGGCTGTGGCGGCCGGGATGGACGTGTACGGGTTCACCGCCATGACGCCGGCTGAGCGGCTGGTCGGGGCGACCCAACTCTTCAGTGAGCTCGGGGAGTTGGCTGACCTGCTCGTATGACGTCGGCATCGGTGGGCGGCTGACATTTGTCATGCCGAGCTCCGGACGATCGTTTCTACTGGCGACCGGGTGCCGGACGGGAAGCTGAGGGCATGACGACGAACACGGTGTCCCAGGGCCAGAGCAGCAACCAGACTCCCAGCGCGCTCGACAACCTCCGCCCGCTGATCGTGGACGTGGCGGTCCCGCTCGGTTCGTACTACCTGTTCAAGGACGCCTTCGGGATGAGCACCTTCGCGGCGCTCGCCTGGAGCAGCGTCGTCCCCGCGGTGCGGACCGTCTGGAGCCTGGTGAAGGAGCGCAGGACGAACGGGCTGGCGGGGCTCATCCTCGTGGTCAACGTGGTCTCTCTGCTGCTGAGCTTCGTCTCCGGTGACCCGCGGCTGATGCTCGCCAAGGACGGGGCGGTCAGCAGCACCGTCGCTATCGGCATCCTGGTCTCGGTGGCTCTCGGGCGGCCGATGATGACCGCGGGGATGAAGCCCTTCCTGGTGAAGGGCGACCCGAAGAAGGAGGCTGCGTGGCAGCGGCTGGCCTCGGGCCGGGCGGCGGCCTCGGCGGGCTTCCTGCGCAAGGAGCGGACGTTCTCAGTGGTCTGGGGCGTGGCCCTGCTCGCCGAGTGCGTGGCGCGGGTCGTGGGGGCGTACACCGTCCCCGTGGACACCATGGTCTGGCTCGGAGGCGTCCTGATGGCCGGTGTGATGGTGCTGACCTTCGTCGTGAGCGGTGGGCTGGCTGCCGGGCCGATGGAGGAGATGGTCCGCGCCGAGGTGGAGGCCGAGGAAGCGGCTGCTCGTAGCACCATCGCCGTCGCCGCCTGACAGAGAAGGTAAAGCTGAGGGAAATTCATCTTTGGCTTGATCTACCCACAGGTAGCCCGGGGCCCTACGCTCGCCGCCATGACAGATGTGCTGCGGCGCGGTAGGGCCTCTTTGGCGTTCAGCTTCCTTGCCCAGGGCGCCACCTTCGCCCTTCTGGTGACCCGTATCCCGGCCATTCAGGACCGGTACGGGGTCTCCGACGCGCTGCTGCCCGCCTTCCTGGCCGCCGTGCCGATCCTGGCCGGCGTCGGGAGTGTGACGACCGAGCAGCTGGTGAAGCGAATACGGCCCGGGCTGCTCCTGCGGTGCCTGCAGCCCGTGGTGCTCCTGGCGCTCCTCGGCGTCGGGTCCGGGGATCACCTGGCCGAGCTGGGGATCGCGCTGGGGGCCTTCGGGCTGGCGGTGGGCGGGCTCGACGCCTCGATGAACATGCTCGGGGTGAGCCTGCAGCGGGCGTACGGGCGCAGCATCATGCTCAGCTTCCATGCGGCGTTCAGCCTGGGCGGGATCGTGGGGGCCTCGCTGGCCTGGGCGGGGGCGCACTGGCATCTGGCGCTGTGGGTGTCCTATCTGCCGGTCGTCGCGGTGCTGTTGCCGGCCACGCTGGTCGGCAGCCGGTGGTACGTCGACTCGGGTGCCTCCGTCGACGTATCGGAGGGCGGGGAGGGCCAGGCGCAGGGGCAGTCCGTCGTCTTCAAGCTGCTGCTGCCGCTGTGTCTGGTGATGACCTTCGCGTACATCGGGGACTCGACCGTCTCCAACTGGAGTGCCAAGTATCTGAAGGACGTGCTCGGGAGCTCGGAGCAGCTGTCGACCGTGCCGTACAACGTGTACATGGTGACCACGCTGCTGGGGCGGTCGCTCGGGGACCTGGGGGTACGGCGGTTCGGGGCGGTGGCGGTCGTGCGGCTGGGGGCGCTGGTGGCGGCGCTGGGGTTCGCGGTGGTGGCCGTCGCGCCGGGGGCGTGGGTGGGGATGCTCGGGTTCACGCTGCTGGGGCTGGGGCTGTGTGTGCTGGTGCCGCAGACCTTCGCGGCGGCCGGGCGGTTGTTCCCGCATGCGTCGGATGCGGCCGTCGCGCGGCTGAATGTGTTCAACTACGTGGGCTTTCTGATCGGCTCGCCACTGGTGGGTGCGCTGGGGGATGCGTGGAGCTACCGCGGGGCCATGGCCGTGCCGATGGTGTTGGTGCTGGTGACCGTCGTCTACGCCAGGTCGTTCGCTCCTCAACCGGACCGATACGGTGGCGGGCATGAGCGGCCGCGCACAGCTGATGTGGGACGAGGCAGTAACGGGCTATGACTTCGGTCCGGACCATCCGATGGATCCGGTCCGGCTCGCCCTGACCAGGCGTCTTGTCGATGCCTTCGGGCTCGACAAGGAGGTAGGGGTGGTGGCGGCGAAGTCCGCCGGGGAGTCGACCCTGAGGCTCGTCCACCGGGAGGACTACGTCGACGCGGTGAAGGCGGCATCGGCGGATCCGGAGGCGGCGGACGGGGCGTACGGGCTGGGCACGGTGGACGATCCCGCCTTCGCCGGGATGCACGAGGTGTCCGCGCTGATCGCAGGGCAGTCGGTCGGGGCCGCGGAGGCGGTGTGGCGCGGGGACGCGCTGCACGCGGTGAACTTCGCGGGCGGGCTGCACCATGCCATGCCGGGAAGTGCCTCGGGGTTCTGCATCTACAACGACGCCGCGCTGGCGATCGCCCGGCTGCTGGAGCTGGGCGCCGAGCGCGTCGCGTACATCGATGTGGACGTGCATCACGGGGACGGGGTGCAGGCGGCCTTCTGGGAGGACCCGAGGGTGCTGACGATCTCGCTGCACGAGCATCCGCGGACGTTGTTTCCGCAGACCGGGTGGCCGGAGGAGACGGGGGCGGACTCGGCCGAGGGCTCGGCCGTCAATGTGGCGCTGCCGGCCGGGACCGGGGACGCCGGGTGGCTGCGGGCCTTCCATGCCGTCGTACCTGAACTGATCGCCGATTTCCGGCCGCAGGTGCTGGTGACGCAGCACGGGGCCGATACGCATTTCGAGGATCCGCTGGCGCATCTGGCGGTGTCGCTGGATGCCCAGCGGGCCGTGCAGGTCGCCTGCCATGCGCTTGCGCACGAGTACGCCGGCGGGAAGTGGGTCGCGCTGGGTGGTGGTGGCTACGCGGTGGTCGAGGTCGTGCCGCGGTCGTGGACGCATCTCGTGGGGATCGCGGCGGGGCGGGAGATCGCCCCGGAGGCCGTGATCCCGGAGGGGTGGCGGCAGGAAGTGTTCGCGCGGACGCGGCAGTTGGCGCCGGCGCGGATGACTGATGGGCGGTGGCCGGTGTCGTACCCCTCCTGGGAGGCGGGGTACGACCCTGCGGACCGGTTGGATCAGGCGGTGCTGGCTACGCGGCGGGCTGTGTTTCCGCTGCGGGGGTTGCTGGCGTAGGGGTGCCCGGGGGCGGGCGTCGGGGCCCGCCCCCGGTGTCGTGTCAGCTGCAGTGGCCCGAGTCGCCGGCCGAGGCGGTGCCGATGGTGCCGCCCCATGCGACGCAGTGGCCACGGCCGTTGATGTAGACCGGGCCGGCGTAGCTTGTGTACTGGCCGGAGTCCCTGGCGGTCGGCTGGCCGCTGTCGAGGGCCCCGAGGGTGACCTCCATGTGGATCTTCGCGCCCGGGGTGTTGCGGATGGTCACGGCGCAGTTCTTGCCGGTCGACTCGTTCCAGGTCAGGAACACCTTGCCGGAGTTGCCGACCGGGGTGGAGTCGATGACCTTGTAGCCGGCGCCGCAGGCACCGTTGTACGAGGCGGCTGCCGCCTTGGTGGTGGCCGCCGAGGCCGGAGCGGTGGCGGCGACCGTGCCGCCGAGCGCCAGCACGGTGAGTGCGGCGGCGGTCGTGGCGTGACGGGACAGGTTCATGGTGTTCCCCCTGGTGATGTGTTGGCCGATGAGGTGCGGACGGTTGGTCGTTCCGTCCACGCACAGTGAGACCAGGGAGCCGCTTCGACGGTTGTGGGCTGTTGTGTCCCTGTTCTGTCACCAGTGTCACGAGAGCCGTTACGCCAACTGTGCGGTGTTTACGCGTTCGCATGCTCCTGGTCGGCCCCGTCCGCCACCATCGATGTGTGTTGAGCACCGGAGCCCTGCGGGCCCATCTCCTGGCCGCTCGTCTCGCCGGGCCCGTGGCCACCTCCCGGGAGGAGAGCCTGCGCAGCTATCGGTTGTTCGCTGCCGGCGACCCCCGCGTGCTGATCGGGCTCGACCCCGAATGGTCGTGGGCGCAGCGGGATCTGATCGAGTTGATGGCGGACAAGTGTGGGGTCTCTGCCGATCCGCGGCATGTCTCCGGCCATGACGTGATCGATCCGGAGCGAACTCTGACCGCTCTGGATGCCTTCGCGGACCGTCTGGCCGCAGCCGCCCAGCGCAGCGCCCCTGTGCTCCTCGGCACCGGTCACCCGCACCGGCTGCTCGGCTTCTACGCCGCCTTGGCGGACGCGCTGTCGGCGGCGGGATGTACCGTCCTCACACCGGCGCATGGTCGCTGTGTCGACATAACGACCCGGTTCGGTCTACGCACGTACAACCTTGACTACGTACAAGGCGTCGCGCTGGTGCGGGAGCCCGGCGCGCCTCGCCCCGGTTGTGCGACCGGCGCACACACGCATTCACCGCTCCCGGTTCGTACCGCGCTGGCCGCGGCGGCCGAGGCCGGCGGGCCGCTTCCCGAACTGGTCGTCGGGGACCATGGCTGGGTCTGCGGGGCAGGTCAGCTGGGGTTCGAGGCCATTGGTCTTGCCGATACGGACGACCCCGCGCTCTTCGTGGGAGAGGCCGAGGGGTCCGTGTCCGTCGTCGTTCCACTTGATGACGCTGTGCGGTCTGATTACTACCGGCCGCTTACCCGCTACGTACTCAATCGAGCGTGTCTGTCACAGTAGGCCGCCGATGGGTGCACCTCTTCCCCACTCGCATCACCCGCCCCTACATTGGGGAGTGAGCACGCAGCGACGAAGAGTCACCGGAAGGGGAAGCCGGTGGCCGTCGAGTGCGGAAGGTTCAGGTGTGTCATGGCTGCTGAGCAGAGGCCTCTGAGCGAGGTTCAGTTCCTTACCGTGGCGGAGGTCGCCTCGGTGATGCGAGTGTCGAAGATGACCGTGTACCGCTTGGTGCACAGCGGTCATCTGCCCGCGATCAGGGTGGGGCGGTCCTTCCGCGTCCCCGAGAACGCGGTTCACGAGTACCTCCGCGAGAGCTACGTGGGGGTGGAAACCGCCTGACGGCGATCCCCGGGGGGATCCTCAGGGCACTTCGGGATCTCCCCCGGCACCCTCGATTACGACCTCAGCGCTCGGGCGGGTAGGCTGACCCCTCGTAGGTCGTATGGGCCCATGGCGCCCAGCACCGAGTGATGAGAAGTGAGCGAGGGTAGTCGTGGGCTCTGTTATCAAGAAGCGGCGCAAGCGGATGGCCAAGAAGAAGCACCGCAAGCTGCTCAAGCGCACGCGCGTTCAGCGTCGCAACAAGAAGTAGGCGACGCTCCAGGAGCGTGTTCTGTGGCCCCCCACCGCAACCGGTGGGGGGCCACACGCGTTTGGAGTTCACAGAAGCTCCCAGTAGCGCACAGGACCTCGCACAAGGCCTGTGCGTACGCACGTGTTTCACATGGCTTGGTCTGTTCGTACGTCTGTGGATGTCGTCACTTCGTGCATTGGGTGGTCATCACAGCGCAACATCGACCCGCTAAGTTGGCCGAATACGGGGAACGCGGCAGGCTACGAGTACCGGATGGGCTGGAAGGAAGGCGCAGATCTTGGGCAAGGTCGTGCTCGTGACCGGAGTGGCCCGCAGGCTTGGGGGCCGGTTCGTACGACGGATCCAGCGTGACCCGCAGGTGGACCGGGTCGTCGCCGTGGACGCGGTCCCACCCGAGCACCACCTGGGCGGTGCCGACTTCATCCAGGCCGACATCCGGCAGCCGACCATCGCGCGCGTGCTCGCCGAGACGGGCGCCGACACGGTCGTCCACATGGATGTGAGCGCGACCGGGCTCGGCAGCGGCAGCCGGGCCGCGATCAAGGAAACCAACGTCATCGGCACGATGCAGTTGCTCGGCGCCTGCCAGAAGTCGCCGACCGTGAAGCGGCTCGTCGTGAAGTCCAGTACGAACGTGTACGGGTCCGCGCCCCGTGATCCCGCGGTGTTCACCGAGACGACCCCGCCCAAGTCCCTGCCGAGCGGCGGTTTCGCCAAGGACACCGTCGAGGTCGAGGGGTATGTACGGGGCTTCGCGCGGCGGCGGCCGGATGTGGCCGTGTGCGTGCTGCGGTTCGCGAACATCCTGGGGCCCAACGCGGACACGCCGCTCGCCTCCTACTTCGCGCTGCCGGTCCTGCCGACCGTGTTCGGGTACGACCCGCGGCTGCAGTTCGTGCACGAGGACGACGTGATCGAGGTGTTGCGGATCGCCTCGCACGAGCCGGAGCGGGGCACCCTCAACAGCGGCACCTTCAACATCGCCGGCGACGGCGTCCTGCTGCTCTCCCAGTGCTCCAGGCGGCTCGGCCGGCCCACGGTGCCGCTGCTGCTGCCCGCGGTCACCTGGGCGGGCTCCCTGGTGCGTACGCTGGGCATGACGGACTTCTCGCCCGAACAGATCCGGCTGCTGACCCACGGTCGGGTCGTGGCGACGGACCAGATGCGTGAGACGCTCGGATTCAAGCCGAAGTACACGACCGCGGAGACGTTCGCGGACTTCGCGCGCAGTCACGGACCCGGGCTCCTGCCGCCGGAGGCCCTTGTGGGGGCCGTCGACCGGATCGCCGCGCTGTCCCTGCCGGGCAGCGGCCACCCCCCGACGCAGAGCGCCAACTGAGGAGCGCATCAACGATGGCGGATGCCAAGGTCATTCCGTTCGACGACGATCGGTCCCGTGGGAGCGCCGTACAGCGGCCGCCGCGGCGCCGGGGCGTGGGGAGCCGACGCAAGGCCACGGAACCCGCGCTGGTCGGCGACGTCCAGCCCCTGCCCAGCAGGGCGCGCACGCAGGATGATGTTCCTGTGACGCATGAGGAACAGCCGCCCCCGCGGCCGCAGCACGACGGTGGCCTGGAGCGACGCGTCGCGAGCGGCCTGGGCTTCCTGCGCCGCCGCCTCACCGGCGACTACGAGGTCGACGACTTCGGCTACGACGAGGAGTTGACCGACCAGGTCCTGATGTCCCTGCTGCGGCCGGTGTACGAGAAGTACTTCCGGGTCGAGGTGAAGGGCATGGAGAACATCCCGTCTCAGGGCGGCGCGCTGATCGTCGCCAACCACTCCGGGACGCTCCCGCTGGACGGACTGATGATGCAGGTCGCCGTCCACGACAACCATCCCGAGGGCCGCCATCTGCGCCTGCTCGCGGCGGATCTCGTCTTCATGCTGCCGGTGGTCAACGAACTGGCCCGCAAGCTCGGCCACACCCTGGCCTGCGCGGAGGACGCGGAACGGCTGCTCGGCCAGGGCGAGCTGGTCGGAGTCATGCCGGAGGGCTTCAAGGGCATCGGCAAGCCCTTCAGCGAGCGCTACAAGCTCCAGCGCTTCGGCCGCGGCGGCTTCGTCTCCACCGCCCTGCGCCACGGCACGCCGATCATCCCGTGCTCGATCGTCGGGGCGGAGGAGATCTACCCGATGATCGGCAACGCGAAGACCTTGGCCCGCCTGCTGGGCTTCCCGTACTTCCCGCTCACTCCGACGTTTCCGTGGCTGGGTCCGCTGGGTGCGGTGCCGTTGCCGACGAAGTGGACGATTCAGTTCGGTGAGCCGATCCCGACGGAGGGCTATCCGCCGGAGGCCGCGGAGGACCCGATGCTGATGTTCAACCTGACGGACCAGGTGAGGGAGCAGATCCAGCACACGCTGTACAAGCTGCTGGTGCAGCGGCGGTCGGTGTTCTTCTGAGGTTTTTCGTACGACGACGGGGGCGCCCCTCTCCAGAGGGGCGCCCCCGTTGCCGTACGGGCTACTGGTTTGTCTCGCCGCTTTCGATGCCGAGGCCGGGGAGCAGGCCCGGGAGCAAGGGCGGGATCGTCACGTCCGGTTCGGTGGACGGGGACTTGGTGGACGACGGGGAAGCGCTGCCGGTGTCCTTGGGTGGCTCGAGCAGGCCGCCGGTGCTGCCGCCGAGCAGGCCCTCGCCGGTGGAGCCGGCCGACTGGCTGGGGCTGCTGGAGTGGCTGTGCTTGGAGGAGCCGCTGCCGGTGCCGGACGGCGACGATCCCCGGCCGGAGCCGGGTGTGCCCTTGGACGCCGCACCCGGGCCGTGGTGCTTGCCGTGGCCGCCGCCGTGGGATGTGGACGGAGGCAGCAAGGACTGCAGCGGGGCGACCTCTTCGTCTATGGCGGCGAACACCGACGACACCTGGTTGCTGACGTCCCCGAGCTGGACCGGGAGCTTCTGGCGCAGGGCGCCCCAGACCTCGCGGTGCGAGCGGGAGAAGGCGGACAGGGCCTGGATGGGGCCGAGGGACCCCGGGTCGCGCTCATACGCCTCGTGCAGCAGCCGGTGGCCCTCGGACGCGTCGCGCGTCATGCCCGACAGGGTGCGGCGGATCTCGCCCACGGACTCGTGATCGAGGTGGCCGCCGCCGCGGCCCCGCTCCATCAGGCGGCGGGCCTCGGCGAGCCGGGTGGAGGCCTGATCGAGGTAGGCCACTCCGCGCTCGTCGTCCCCGTCGGACAGGTAGTTGAGCTTGAAGTCCTCGATGCCGCGTTTGAGTCCGTAGAGCGAGTCGCCGGGCAGGGCGTCCGAGCTGGCGGCGGCGACTCCGCCGAAGGCGCCCGCCGCGACTCCGACGCTGAGCCCGCCCGCGGCCAGCCCCTTGGTCAGCCGCGACCGCGGTCGCAGTTTGCCCAGTGGGCTCGCCCGGTGCGCGCCGCGGGAGCGCTGCTCGGGTACCGCCGTGTCCGCCGCCTCGCCGCCGGCGCCCTCCTGCACCATGGCCTCGAACGCGGCCACCAGTTGTGCTCGTTGGACGACCTTGACCTCGGGGTCGAGCTCCGGTCTGGGCAGCTCGCCGAGGCACTCCGCGAGGGCCAACAGCCGGCCCTGCTCGGTCTGTTCCGCAGCAGCCGGGGCCGGGGCCGGTCCTTCGGACTGCTCGGCCGCCGTGCCCTGGTCCGGCTGCTCCTCCAGGGCCTGGGCGAAGGCGTTCGCCCGCCGGTGTGCCGATACGTTCGCGATCACTGGCGGCACCTCCTCTCGTGATGACGGTCGACTCCCCAGGGGGTCCTGAGGGTTGCACACGCTGACCACATCCACACGATCGAGTGATCGGAGACGGCCAGGGAGTGACCACAGGGAGCCTGCATCCCGCACAACGAGTGTCTCGGCACTTGGGTTACGGACGACGGATGATCGGATCGGGGAGCCAACGGACTTTCACTGACAGCTAGTTGGGTATCACTGAGCGTGTACCGGTGTGTTCTGTCAGGCCCGGTGTGGGTGCCGGGGGAGTTTCCGTCGTTCCGTGCGTTTCGCGCGTTCCGTCAGCGGGCGTCGTCCGGGAGGAGGCGGGCCAGGGTGCGTACGGCTCGGTACTGGAGGGTCTTGATGGCGCCCTCGTTCTTGCCCATCACGCGGGCGGTCTCGGCGACCGAGAGGCCCTGGAGGAAGCGGAGCGTCACGCACTCCTGCTGCTGGGGGTTGAGGCGTCGTACGGCGTCGAGCAGGGCGGCGTTGGAGAGGGACTCCAGGACGGAGTCCTCGGGGGAGCGCTCGACCTCGTTGGCGTCGAGCATCTCGCCGGTGGTCACCTCGAGGCGGAAGCGGCTCGACTTGAAGTGGTCGGCCACGAGGTTGCGGGCGATGGTGACCAGCCAGGCGCCGAAGTCCCGGCCCTGCCAGGTGAAGGTGCCGATGCGGCGCAGGGCGCGCAGGAACGTCTCGCTGGTGAGGTCCTCGGCGGTGGCTTTGCCGCCGACGCGGTAATAGATGTACCGGTAGACCGTGTCGCTGTACTGGTCGTAGAGGCGGCCGAAGGCGTCGGCCTCGCCGGCCTGGGCGCGTTCGACGAGGTCCATCATCCGGGCGCTGTCGCTGTCCGCGGCCGGGCGGCGGGTGGTGGTGGCGCCGGCGGCGCGGCTGCGTCTGCCGACGGCGGCGGTGCTGCCGTCGGCGAGGGCGTAGCACGGGCCGACGGGGGTGCTGGCTACGGCTAGGGCGGGGACGGCGTACGCGGTGGGGACGAAGCCGCGCAACAGGTCTTGGACCGTTGCGCGCAGCGTAGCCAGGCCCGAGGCGTCAACCCCGACGTGTGGGTACACGGGACTCCCAGAGGCAGAGCTTCCATCACGTGCAGTGCGGGACCTTTCACCCGTCGTAGCGACGGAGGGGTACCGGTTTGCGTCTGAGGAGAATAACGCTTCGTACAGGCGCTGCTACACCCAGTTGCTCAAATCATCGATTACGTCGCTTCTGTAACCGATTGGCGGCCTATCAAGTGCCGTAGCGTGACTGGTTGTTGATCGGTATGAGGCGTATTTCGAGTGGGAACGGGGCGTGTTGTGGCCGTGTGCAGCCAATGGGACTGGACAGGGGGTGTGGGGGTAGGTCGTGGGGATTGGCGTGTTCGGGGCGGGGCTGGTCGCGGTGTGATCAGGGAGTGGTGCGGGCGTTGACGTTTTTCTCGCCCCCGCCGCCCCTACCCGTCCCGTCCCCAGGGGCTCCGCCCCTTCGACCCCGCCAGGGGCTCCGCCCCTTCGACCCCGCCAGGGGCTCCGCCCCTGAAACCCCACGGGGCTCCGCCCCGGACCCGGTCGGCCTGAACGGCCTCGTCCTCAAGCGCCGGACGGGCTGAAGGGGTGCGGGGTCGCGCCCGGAGCTCGCGGGCGCCGGCCTGCGGACTGGCTTGCGGCGTACCGGTGTTCGCCTGCTCCCCCGGCTGACTTGCGGCGCAGCGGTGGTCCGGGGGCAGGGCGGTCGGGTTGCGTGGCCGTCCGGGCCGGGTCAGCGGCGGCGTTTGTGGAGGGCGATTGCTGCTGCTGTGCCGCCTGCCACCGCGCCTACGCCTGCTGCTGCGGGGATGCCCACCTTGGCTGCCTTGCGGCCGGTGCGGTAGTCGCGCAGGCGCCAGTCGAGGTTGCGGGCGTGTTTGCGGAGCTTGGCGTCGGGGTTGATCGCGTAGGGGTGGCCGACCAGCGACAGCATGGGGATGTCGTTGTGGGAGTCGCTGTACGCGGCGCAACGGGAGAGGTCGAGGCCTTCGGCGGAGGCGAGGGCGCGGACCGCTTCCGCCTTCGCGGGGCCGTGGAGGGGTTCGCCGACCAGTTTGCCGGTGTAGACGCCGTCGACGGACTCGGCCACCGTGCCCAGGGCGCCGGTGAGGCCGAGGCGGCGGGCGATCACCGTGGCGATCTCGACCGGGGCCGCGGTGACCAGCCACACCTTCTGGCCCGCGTCCAGGTGGGCCTGGGCGAGTGCGCGGGTGCCCGGCCAGATGCGCTCGGCCATGTACTCGTCGTAGATCTCCTCGCCGATGGACTGGAGTTCCGCGACGCGGTGGCCCTTCACGATGGAGAGGGCCGAGTCGCGGGCCTCCTGCATGTGTTCCGGGTCCTCGACGCCGGCCAGCCGGAACCACGCCTGCTGCCAGGCGAACTTGGCGAGGTCGCGGGTCTCGAAGAACTTGCGCTTGTACAGGCCCCGCCCGAAGTGGAAGATGGCAGCACCTTGCATCACGGTGTTGTCGAGGTCGAAGAAGGCTGCGGCCTTGTCGTCGCCGAGCACCGGGAACTCCGGTTCCTCCGGGGGGACGTCCTGCGAGGACTTGCGCGCTGCCTCTGCCGAGGCCTCGCCTGCCAACACGCTCCGCGCCGTGGCGGAGCGCCTACGGGGAGTGAGCCATCCTAGAGCGGCCATGCCCGTGAGCATAGCCAGTTTGTTCGGTGCCTCCAGACGCCAGAGGTTTGAACGTTGTGAACTCTCCGCGACCGTGTCGTTAAAGAACTGATCCGATCCACCCGCGCCTTGGGTGTTTTCGCGGGCGTGCCGCCGCCGTGCGCCGGCGCGAGAATGGCTGACATGAGTCCCCTCTTCCGCCGTAAGGCCCAGGACGCCCGGAGCCGGAGCGTCACTCTCATTCGCAAGCCCGGGTGCCATCTGTGTGATGACGCACAGCTCGTGGTGGAGAAGGTGTGCGCGGAGGTGGGGGTGGCGTGGGAGGCGAAGGACATCTCCCTGGACCAGCAGCTTCACGACCAGTATTGGGAGCAGATTCCCGTGGTTCTCGTCGACGGCCGGCAGCACACCTTCTGGCGCGTGGACGAGCAGCGGTTGCGCAAGGCACTGACTGAGTAGTCCAAGTCGTCCGGAACCTCGCTTAGGATCGACGGCGACTGGTCTCGGGGGCGGGGATCGTAAGAGGAGAGTGTGCGGTTTTGCCCCCACGAGATGAGAAGCGGTGGTGCGTGTGCGCCGGTTCCGCACCTGTGCGCCGGGGGCGCGTGACCCCGGTCACGTTGGCCGGGCAAAACGGACACCATCTTTGTGCACGCGTTCACAAAGACATAGCCTGCTGTCGACGGGGCGGTCTGGGTACGTGTGACCGCCTACAGCCCCGCTCTACCCGCAGGAGCACCGTGGCAACTGGCCGAACTCACCGACCGGCGACCCGTAGCCGAGGGATTCCCGAGGCCACCGTCGCCAGGCTTCCGCTGTACCTCCGAGCCCTGACCGCACTGTCGGAGCGCTCGGTACCCACGGTCTCCTCCGAGGAGCTCGCGGCCGCGGCGGGGGTCAACTCCGCCAAGCTGCGCAAGGACTTCTCCTACCTGGGTTCGTACGGAACGCGCGGTGTCGGCTACGACGTCGAGTATCTCGTCTACCAGATCTCGCGTGAGCTGGGGCTCACCCAGGACTGGCCGGTTGTGATCGTCGGTATCGGTAACCTCGGTGCCGCCCTCGCCAACTACGGCGGGTTCGCCTCCCGTGGTTTCCGTGTCGCGGCCCTCATAGACGCCGATCCGGCCATGACCGGACGGCAGGTCGCCGGGATCGCCGTGCAGCACAGCGACGACCTGGAGAAGATCATCTCCGACAACGGCGTCTCCATCGGCGTGATCACCACCCCGCCGGGCGTCGCCCAGCAGGTCTGCGACCGGCTCGTGGCCGCCGGGGTCACCTCCATTCTGAACTTCGCGCCGACCGTGCTGTCCGTCCCGGACGGCGTGGACGTGCGGAAGGTGGATCTGTCGATCGAGCTGCAGATCCTCGCCTTCCACGAGCAGCGCAAGGCCGGCGAAGAGGCCGAGGCCGCGGGTCCCGACGGCTCGGGACCCGTCGCCGCAGCCCGCCAGGAGTCCGCCGAGCAGGGGCCCGACGGGGACGTACCCGCCGTGATGCCGGCATGAGTCTCCTCGTCGTCGGGCTGAGTCACCGCAGCGCCCCGGTCAGCGTCCTGGAGCGGGCCGCGCTGAACGCGGACGCCCAGGTCAAGCTGGTGCAGGACACGATCGCCGCGGAGCCGGCCACCGAGGCCGCGGTGCTCGCGACCTGCAACCGCATCGAGCTGTACGCCGACGTGGACAAGTTCCACGCCGGTGTCGCCGAGCTGTCCACGCTGCTCGCACAGCACAGCGGGGTGGGGCTGGAGGAGCTCACGCCCTATCTGTACGTCCACTACGAGGACCGGGCGGTTCACCATCTGTTCTCGGTGGCCTGCGGACTCGACTCCATGGTCGTGGGGGAAGGGCAGATCCTCGGGCAGATCAAGGACTCGCTGGCCAAGGCGCAGGATCTGCACAGCGCCGGGCGGCTGCTGAACGATCTGTTCCAGCAGGCGCTGCGGGTCGGCAAGCGTGCGCACTCCGAGACCGGGATCGACCGGGCCGGGCAGTCGCTGGTCACCTTCGGGCTGGAGCAGCTGGCGTCCGGGACGGATGTGCAGGCATGGGCCCGGGGGAAGAAGGCGCTGGTCATCGGGGCCGGGTCGATGTCCTCGCTGGCTGCTGCCACGCTGGCGCGGGCCGGGGTTGGCGAGATCGTGATCGCCAACCGTACGGGGGAGCGGGCCGAGCGGCTCGCCGAGATCTTGAACGAGGGTGCCGGCGACGGCGTGCTCGCTCGTGCGGTGCCGATGGATGCGGTGTCCCGCGAGCTGACACGTGCCGATGTCGTGGTGTCCTGTACCGGGGCCACTGGGCTTGTGCTGACGGCCGGAGCGGTTGCTACGGCGGTGCAGGGCCGGGTGGTTGACGGGGTGCCGGAGGCTGGTGCCGGCGCGGGGGCGGTTGCGCAGCCCGGCGGTGACGGGGTGCCGCCCGCGCCCACCCGTGCCGCCCAAGCGGCACGATTGCCCGCAGGCTCAGCGGAACGACTGCCCGCAGGCTCCGCGGATGAAGAGAACTGTCCGCTTGATCTTCCCGCTGTGCAGCAGGGGTTCTCCGTCATGGGGGAGGCTGCCGTCGCCGGGATGGATGCGGCGACCCTGGAGCAGCATGCCGTCTGGGTGGACAACGGGGACGTCGACCGTCGTGAGGCCGCTCGGCGGGCGCCCGAGGCGGATGCCGAGCTGATCACCGCGCTGGCCGCCACCGTGGCCACGGTCGGGCGTATTCCGGAGCGCCGCAGGGCCGAGCCGGTCGTCGAGGCCCCGCGGCCCGCGCCCGTGCTGTTCCTCCTGGACCTGGCGATGCCCCGCGACATCGACGCGGCCGTGCACCGGCTGGCCGGGGTGCGGCTCGTCGACATCGAGTCGCTCGCCGAGGCCTCCGCGGATGCCCCGATGGCGGCCGACGTCGACCAGGTGCGGCGGATCGTGGCGGATGAGGTGGCTGCCTTCGGGGCGGCGCTCAGGGCCGCGCACATCACGCCCACCGTCGTGGCCCTGCGCACCATGGCCGCCGATGTCGTCGCCCATGAGATCGCGCGGCTCGAGGGGCGGCTGCCCGGGCTCGACGACAAGCACCGCAGCGAGATCACCCAGACCGTCAAGCGCGTCGTCGACAAGCTGCTGCACGCGCCGACCGTACGAGTCAAGCAGCTCGCGGCCGAACCGGGCGGAGCAGGGTACGCAGATGCCCTGAGGACCCTGTTCGACCTCGACCAGGAAGCGGTGGCCGCCGTCTCCCGGGCCGAGGGCGCCGACGATGAATCTGAGAACAGCAAGAACCGAGGGCCGGCATGAGTAGCAAGGCATTGAGACTGGGGACGAGGCGAAGCAGACTCGCCATGGCCCAGTCCGGGCAGGTGGCGGACGCCGTGAGCCAGGTGACCGGACGGCCCGTCGAGCTCGTCGAGATCACCACGTTCGGCGACACCTCCCGCGAGCACCTCGCGCAGATCGGCGGCACGGGTGTGTTCGTCACGGCGCTGCGCGACGCGCTGCTGCGGGGCGAGGTCGACTTCGCGGTTCATTCGCTCAAGGACCTGCCCACCGCGCAGCCCGAGGAGCTGGCGCTCGCCGCCGTCCCGCTGCGCGAGGACCCGCGCGACGTGATCGTCGCCCGGGACGCGCTGAAGTTCACCGACCTGCCGCGCGGGGCGCGCATCGGTACGGGTTCGCCGCGTCGCATGGCGCAGCTGAACGCGTACGCGCGCAGCCACGGGCTGGACATCGAGACGGTCCCGATACGGGGGAACGTGGATACCCGGATCGGGTACGTGCGGGACGGTGAGCTGGACGCCGTGGTCCTCGCCGCCGCCGGCCTCAACCGGATAGGCCGTAGCGATGAAGTGACCGACTTCCTGTCGGTCGACACCGTTTTGCCCGCCCCCGGCCAGGGGGCACTGGCGATCGAGTGTGCCGCGGGCGACGCGGACCTGATCGCCGCGCTCGGAGAGCTCGACGACCCGTTCACCCGGGCCGCCGTGACCGCCGAGCGATCACTGCTCGCCGCCCTGGAGGCCGGCTGCAGCGCCCCTGTGGGCGCACTGGCCGACCTTCTGGCCGACGGGCAGATTGTCAAGGAAATGCGCCTGCGGGGCGTCGTCGGTACCACCGACGGCTCCCGCACGGTGCAGCTGTCCACCACCGGTCCCGTGCCCGAGACGTACGACCAAGCAATGGCGCTCGGCCGTGAACTCGCTGCCGAGATGCTTGCCCAGGGCGCGGCCGGTCTGATGGGGGAGCGAGCACATTGAGCCCCACCACCCTTCCCGCCGGCCTTGAACACGGGCACGTCACCTTCCTCGGTGCCGGACCCGGGGATCCGGGACTGCTGACTCTGCGCGCCGTGGAGGCGCTGGCGAACGCGGACGTCCTCATCGCCGAGCACGACGTGCTCGACGTGGTGCGTCAGCACGCCCGACAAGGCGTCGCCGAGGTGCACACGGACGGGGGTCCTTCCTCGGACCCGCTTCCGGGCACGGGCACACCTCAGCTCGCGGTTGTTGACAGCTCGTCAACAACCGCTGGGGTCCCCGTGGTACGGGATGCCGCACATCTTGTCATGGAGGCCACGCGGGGCGGCAGGCGGGTCGTCCGTGCGGTGTCCGGTGACCCCGGACTCGACGCGTACGCCGCCGAGGAGATGCTCGCCTGCGCCGCCGCGGGCGTGCCCTTCGAGGTCGTGCCCGGTGTCGCCGCGGCCGTCGGCGTGCCCGCGTACGCCGGTGTCCCGCTGCGCGATGCCCAGGGTGCGGACGTGCGGTTCGTGGACGCCCGTACCGCCTCGGACCGCTGCTGGACGGAGGTGGGCGTCTCCGACGGGACGGTGGTCGTGTCGACGACCCTCGACTCCGTGGGCGCGGCCGCGGGCGAACTGGTGTCGGCCGGCCGTAAGCCGGACACGCCGATCACCGTGACGGTGGCCGGTACGACCACCCGCCAGCGGACCTGGACGGCCACGCTGGGGAGCATCGCCCAGACGCTCAAGCAAGCCAAGGTGCTGCCCTCGCCCGAGGGCGGGCGGCCGGTGATAGCCGTGGTCGGTGAGCGTTCCGCCGCCGCCCAGCGCGACCGGTTGTCGTGGTTCGAGTCCAAGCCGCTGTTCGGCTGGAAGGTCCTCGTGCCGCGTACGAAGGAGCAGGCGGCTTCGCTCTCCGACCAACTGCGGTCCTACGGGGCCGTACCGCACGAGGTGCCGACCATCGCCGTCGAGCCGCCGCGCACGCCCCAGCAGATGGAGCGGGCCGTGAAGGGGCTCGTCACCGGGCGGTACGAGTGGATCGCGTTCACCTCCGTCAACGCGGTGAAGGCGGTCCGGGAGAAGTTCGAGGAGTACGGGCTCGATGCCCGGGCGTTCGCGGGGATCAAGGTCGCCGCGGTGGGGGAGCAGACCGCCAAGGCGCTCGTCGCCTTCGGTGTGAAGCCGGATCTGGTGCCCAGTGGTGAGCAGTCCGCTGCGGGGCTCCTCGAGGACTGGCCGCCGTACGACCCTGTTTTCGACCCGATCGACCGGGTGTTCCTGCCGCGTGCGGACATCGCCACGGAGACCCTGGTCGCCGGGCTGATCGAGCTCGGCTGGGAGGTCGACGACGTCACGGCCTACCGGACCGTGCGGGCCTCGCCGCCGCCGGCGGAGACTCGGGAGGCGATCAAGGGCGGTGGGTTCGACGCGGTGCTGTTCACTTCGTCGTCCACCGTGCGGAACCTGGTGGGGATCGCCGGGAAGCCGCACAACGTGACCGTGATCGCGTGTATCGGGCCGGCCACCGCCAAGACCGCTGAGGAGCATGGGCTGCGGGTGGATGTGATGGCTCCGGAGCCGTCTGTGCACAAGTTGGCCGAGGCGCTTGCCGATTTCGGGCTGCGGCGGCGCGCTGCCGCGCTGGAGGCCGGGGACGCGGTTACTCGGCCGAGTGAGCGGCGGCCGGGGGCTCGGCGTCGTCGTACGACCTGAGCGATGTGGGGGGTGCGCGGCCCTGGGGGCTGCGCACCCAGGGCCCCATCGGCCCGAGAGGCCTCGTCCTCAAACTCCCCCAGAGGGGGGTACCCCCAGACGGGCTGGAGGTGCTCACGCAGGTTGTGAGGTCACCGTATGCCCGAAGCGCAGCAGGTTGGCCGGGTCGTAGTGCTCCTTCGTTCTGCTCAGCCGGGTGTACACCTCGTCCGTCCAGGCGCGCGCCCGGTCCTTCTCGGAGCCCGGCCTGCCGTGGAGGTTGACCAGCGTGTGGCCGGTGCTCCACGGGGACATGGCGTTGTGGAGGGCCGTGGTGGCTGATTCCACGGCGGCTGCGGTGTCGGGGTCGGGCAGGACGCCGACCGTTTCCAGGAGGTAGCCGGCGTCGCGGGCGCAGATGGCGTCCTCGACGGGGGCCGGGCGGGAGAGTTCGCCGCCCATGTGACGGAGTTCGATCAGCAGGAGCGGGAGGTCCGGGACCACCGGGCCGGCCTGGGCCAGGAACGCCGTCCGGGCGTCCGGGGGCAGCGCCCTGAGCAGGGTGCAGGCCTCGCGGGCGGGGAGCGGGTCGTGCGGGTCCAGGTAGATGCGGTCCATGGCGGCGTACGGCATGTCCTCCACCGTGTCGATGACGACGGGCGCGGCGGCGCGGACGGGGGCCAGGAGGCCCTCGCCCTCCTGCGGGTCGCCGGTCCAGGCGAGGGCGACGCGGGCCCAGAAGCCGCCGCGCAGGGGCTCGGGGATCTGCGGGACCGGCGGCAGGCGCAGGATCGTGTACGCGCTGCACATCTCGGTGGGCAGGGTGGTCGTCCAGTCGGCCCAGGTGCGCAGGACCGTCTCCGCGTGTTCGCCGGGGAAGTAGATGCCGCCGCCGAGGACCGAGGGCAGCGGGAGCAGTTCGCAGGTCAGCTCGGTGACCACGCCCACGTTGCCCTTGCCGCCGCGCAGGGCCCAGAAGAGGTCCGGCTCGGTGTCGGCGGTCACCGTGCGCAGGGTCGCGTCCGGCGTGACGACCTGGAAGGAGCGGACCCGGTCGGCCGCGTAGCCGTAGGTCCGGCCGAGGACGGGCAGACCGCCGCCCAGGGTGTAGCCGACGACGCCCGCGTCCGAGGACGACCCGCCCAGCGGGGCGAGTCCGTAGGGGGCGGCCGCCTCCAGGACGTGGCGCCACCTCGCGCCGGCGGCGACCGTCGCGGTGCGTTCGGCCGGGTCGATCGTCACGTCGGTCATGCGGGTGGTGCTGATGAGCAGGCCGCCGTCGATCGGGAAGTTCGCTCCGTGGCCGGTGGCCTGGACCGCCACCGGGGTTTCGGTGGCTGCGGCCCAGCGCATCGCCGTCACGATGTCGTCGACGCCCGCCGCTCCGACCACGATGTCCGGGTGGTGGAAGGACGACAGATTGAAGCCGGTGACCTCGGCCACATAGGCGTCGTCGCCGGGCCGCAGGACCGGCCCGTGGATCTCGGACAGGGCGAACAGGTCCGGAGTGCGGTGGGTGGCGGTCATCTGCTCCTCCTCCTTCGCGCAGGCGGACAGCCGTGCGCGGCGAGGGGACGGGGGCCCGGTCCTTGCGCCTTGCCGTTTTTTCAGGATGGACCCGGGGGGTCCGGGCCGCATCGCGGGGGCCGGCGGCTGCGCAGGCCCGACATACCGTCGGCAAAGGTGCCTGTGGGCCGGGCGTAGCGTAGGTGGCATGACGAAGTACGGATCCTTCCCCGGCACGCGGCCGCGGCGGCTGCGGACCACCCCCGTCATGCGGCGCATGGTCGCCGAGACCCGGCTGCACCCGGCGGACTTCATCCTCCCCGCCTTCGTGCGCGAGGGCGTCTCCGAGCCCGTGCCGATCTCCGCCATGCCCGGCGTCGTCCAGCACACGCGCGACAGCCTGAAGAAGGCGGCCGCCGAGGCGGTGGCCGCAGGGGTCTCCGGGATCATGCTGTTCGGCGTGCCGGAGGAGGAGAAGAAGGACGCCCTCGGGACGCCGGGAACCGACCCGGACGGGATTCTGCAGGTCGCGATCCGCGATGTGCGAGCCGAGGTCGGGGACGATCTCCTGGTCATGTCCGATCTCTGTCTCGACGAGACGACCGATCACGGGCACTGCGGAGTCCTCGACGCTCAGGGGCGCGTCGACAACGACGCCACGCTCGAGCGGTACGCCGAGATGGCGCAGGTCCAGGCCGACGCGGGTGCCCATGTGGTGGGGCCCAGCGGAATGATGGACGGCCAGATCGGGGTCATCCGTGACGCCCTCGACCAGATCGGCCGGGAGGACGTCGCGATCCTCGCCTACACGGTGAAGTACGCCTCCGCGTTCTACGGGCCGTTCCGTGAGGCCGTCGGCTCCTCCCTGAAGGGGGACCGGAAGACCTACCAGCAGGACCCCGCCAATGTGCGTGAGTCGCTGCGGGAGCTGGCGCTCGACCTCGAAGAGGGCGCCGACATGGTGATGGTGAAGCCGGCCGGACCGTTCCTCGACATCCTCGCGCGGGTCGCGGACGCGGTGGACGTGCCGGTCGCCGCCTACCAGATCTCCGGCGAGTACTCGATGATCGAGGCCGCCGCCGAGAAGGGCTGGATCGACCGCGACCGGGCGATCCTGGAGACGCTGACCGGCATCAAGCGGGCGGGCGCGCAGAACATCCTCACGTACTGGGCGACCGAAGTGGCGGAAAAGTTGCGCTGATTCGCGCTACGGATGGGGATCCTTCAGGCCTCGAATCGGCCACCAGCCGGCATCGGAATGCACTCGGTTCGGCAACGGAAGCGACTCGGATCCATGAACTGACGCCTCCCACCCCCCGGTTGCCCGCCGTTCTCCGTGATCAGTGGCGGGTCCGGGACCGATTCGCGGTGGATCTGTCCGAAAAGCGCTCAACCCTTGCGCCGTACACACCGAATTGACGAGTTCTCGTCAGTG
The DNA here is from genome assembly GCF_042896045.1 of Streptomyces sp. NPDC001351. Taxonomy (NCBI): domain Bacteria; kingdom Bacillati; phylum Actinomycetota; class Actinomycetes; order Kitasatosporales; family Streptomycetaceae; genus Streptomyces; species Streptomyces sp. NPDC001351. The sequence goes on from NZ_JBIAWS010000002.1 coordinate 21,346, forward strand.
TCCTTACCTTCTCGCCTGGCCTGATCCGTTCTGGATGGTCCGAACGTCGATCCCTGGGGGGACACACATGAGCTGGTTCATCGAGGTGCTGAAGAAGTACGCGGTGTTCAGCGGGCGCGCGCGCCGCAAGGAGTACTGGATGTTCTGGCTGTTCGCGGCGATCATCTATGTCGTGCTGCTCGCCGTCGGCCTCGCGATCAAGGTGCCGTACCTCGCACTTGTCTTCGAGGTCGCGATCCTGCTGCCCAGCCTGGCCGTCGGCGTGCGCCGTCTGCATGACACCGGCCGCTCCGGCTGGTGGCTCCTGTTCGGGCTCGTTCCTCTCGTCGGCGGTATCACGCTGCTGGTCTTCAGCTGCTCCGACAGCCAGCCGGGCGTGAACAAGTACGGTCCGAACCCGAAGGAAGAGACGGTTCTGGCCCACGCCTGATCCTCTGAGCATGGAGGCCGCCCGGTTCACGACCGGGCGGCCTCTTCGCGTTCCGTGCGGCGGGAGCGTGCCCGGCGGGGGCGTGCAGGGAGCGGGTCGCTGCCGGGCCCTCGTCCTGGAGGCCCTTCCCGTCCCTGCACCCCGTCAGCGCGAACGCGGCGAGTACCAGGGCGGTGGCGGCGAGAAGGCGGGTGCGACGGGCTCGGGCGGGCATGGTGGTACGTGCCTTCCGTGGGCGGTGGGCTGGGGGAGTCCAGCCTGAGCGGTGATCGGCTCCGTACGCCACAGTCTGCGGACGATTCGGGACGCCGACGCCAGGGGATGGCCTCTGACCTGCGGGGATGTTGCGTCCCAAGGTCTCGGTACGGGACGCTTCCGGGGCCCGGGACCTGTGAGGTCACGGTGCGGGCCACGGCAAGTGCCGCCGACGGCTAGGTTGTTGGCGTCCGGTCCTTGTCTCTTGAGCGACCGCCCCGACTCTCCAGGGAGACGCCCATGCCCGGTGACGCCCTCAGCCAGGATCCCGCCGAGCTGAGAAGGAGGATCGACACCACCAAGGCACACCCGGCCCGCGTCTACGACGTCTTCCTGGGCGGCAAGGACAACTACCCCGTCGACCGGGCGGCAGCCGCCGCCGCGCTCGCCGCCAACCCGCGCGGCTACCTCGACGTACGGCACAACCGCGACTTCCTGCGCCGCGCGGTGAGCACGCTCGCCGGACAGGACGGCATCAGCCAGTTCCTCGACATCGGCACCGGCCTGCCCACCGCGGAGAACGTCCACCAGATCGCCCAGCGGATCATCCCCGACGCGCGGGTCGTGTACGTCGACAACGACCCCGTGGTGCTCGCCCACGCGCGTGCCCTGCTCACCAGCGGGCCCGGCGGCCGTACCGACTACATCGACGCCGACTTCAAGAACCCGGCCCAGATCCTCGAACAGGCCGCCAAGACCCTCGACTTCGACCGGCCGGTCGCACTCTGCCTCGTCGCGCTTCTGCACTTCGTCGAGGACGAGGAGGCGTACCCGATCGTGCGCGAACTTGTCGACGCTCTGCCGTCCGGGAGCCGACTCGTGCTCAGCCATCTCACCGAGGACCTCAATCCCGAGAACATCCGCGCGGTCCGACGGACCTACACCGAGCGCGGCTTCACCTTCGTGCTGCGCTCCCGGGCGGAGGTCGAGCGCTTCTTCACCGAGAGCGCGCTGGAGCCGGCGGATCCGGGAGTCGTCCCCGTGCATCATTGGCGCGCCGACCACGCCGCTCCCGTTCCCGAGCAGCCGGACGCCTCCTACCTGGCGGCGCTCGACGACATCGAGAAGGTCCGGTACGCCGACATCAACGACGTCACGGACGCCGACATCAACGTGTACGCGGCGGTCGGCAACAAGGCCTGAGCGCCCGGCCGAAGGTCGAAGGGGCGGTCCGTCCGCATCGCGGAAACCTGCTTGTAGAGGGCACGTACATCCCTAGGCTGCGGTCACGAGCCGCCGTCACCGCAGCCGAAGGAGCCGTGCCATGACCCTCGCACCCGCCTTTGCCCCCGTCCCGCCGCTCGCCGCGCGGGCCCGGTCGATCGGCGGTTCGCCGGTACGGGACATCCTTGCCGTCACCGCCCGCCCCGAGGTGATCAACTTCGCGGGCGGACTGCCCGCGCCGGAGTTGTTCGACGCGCAGGGGGTCGCGGAGGCCTTCGGGTCGGTGCTCGCCGAGGCGTCCGCGCAGGCCCTGCAGTACTCCACGACGGAGGGCGAGCCGGCGCTGCGGGGCGCGCTCGCCGCGCGGACGGCGGCCCGCGGGCTGCCCACGGACGCCGACGACATCCTGGTCACCACCGGCTCGCAGCAGGCGCTGTCCCTGCTGGCCACGGCGCTGCTGGAGCCCGGGGACGTCGTCCTCGTCGAAAGTCCCTGTTATCTCGCGGCACTTCAGGTCTTCGCGTTCGCGGGCGCCCGGGTGGTGGCCGTCCCCGGAGACGGCGACGGCGTCGACCCCGACGCACTGGAGGACCTGGTGGTGCGGGAGCGGCCCAAGCTGCTGTACACCGTGCCCACGTTCCAGAACCCGACCGGCCGCACCATGCCGGCCGGCCGCCGGGCCGCCGTCGCGGCCGTGGCCGCCCGCCGGGGGCTGTGGATCGTCGAGGACGATCCCTACGGCGAACTCCGCTTCGAGGGCGAGCGGGTGCCGTGGATCGCCTCGTACGAGGCGGCGGCGGACCGGACCGTGCTGCTCGGCTCCTTCTCCAAGGTCATGGCGCCGGGCCTCAGGCTCGGCTGGCTGCGGGCGCCCGCCGAACTGCGGCGCGCCTGTGTCGTCGCCAAGCAGGCCGCCGACCTGCACACTCCGACCCTCAACCAGCTGGCGGCGGCACGGTACCTGGCGGACCGTGACCTGGACGCCCATGTGGCGCGGGTCGCCGGTGTCTACCGCGCGCGCCGGGACGCCATGCTGGCCGGGCTGGCCGAGGCGCTTCCCGAGGGCTCCACCTGGGCCCGGCCCGAAGGCGGCATGTTCCTCTGGGCCCGCCTTCCGGAGCCGTACGACACCACCGCGCTGCTGCCGCAGGTGGTGCGGCACGACGTGGCGTACGTCCCCGGCGCACCCTTCTACGCCGGCGCCCCCGACCGCACGACCCTGCGGCTGTGCTTTGTGACCCAGACGCCGGAGGAGATCGGGGAGGGGCTCAGGAGGCTGGGGGAGGGGCTGCGGGGCTAGGGGGGCCTGTTTGGATCACACCCGTAACGCGGGTGGGGGTGTGACGTTATTGAGAACGCCAGAAACGTCACATTTCGTACATGGAGGTCTCAAATGGTTCTCTCTGCCCTGCTCACCGGTGTGGCTCTCCTCCTGCACCACGCTCTCGGCATCTGAAGACAGCCCCTACGCCGCGGCCGAGACCGGTGCGCCCACCACCGGACCGGCCGCGGCGTCTGTGTACGGCGGACCGTCAGTCCCACCAGAAGTGCCAGGCCGGCTGGTCGAGGAGCTGGTGTTCGGCATAGGCGGCCAGGGTGGTGTCCGCGCCCTGCAGCAGGTTGTCCGGGCAGAACGCGAAGTGCTCGGCGGCGACAGCCTCCGCCTCGGCGAGGGTGGTGGGCGGCGCGGCGACGGACACGATCAGCTGATCGAAGCCGAGCGCCACGACCCGTATGCCGAAGCGGTCCTCCCAGGAGCGGAGCACGGAGCACAGCCGCGCGGTGTCGCCTTCGTGGTTCGCGGGGCCCGTCCAGCCGATCGCCGCGGGGATGTCGGCGCTGCGGCGGGCGGGGACCAGGGCGAGGCGGGGGTCCTTGAGGGGGCCGCCACCGTCGAGGAGGGAGTCCACGACGGCGGAGGCGACGGACTCGGGGTCCGCTTCGGCGGTCATGGACCGGGCGGCGGCCAGGCCGGGCCAGTCGGCGCCGTCCTCCGCGCACTCGTACCAGAGCTCCTCCAGCACCTCCTCCGCGTCGTGGTCCCCCGGGTAGGACATCTCGCCCGGTGCCAACTCCCATTCCTCCGGCCCGCCGTGACCGGCACCGACGTCGAGGACCACCGGGAGCAGTCCGGCGGCCGGTGCCGACCGCTGGAGCGCGGCCCGCGCGCCGGGCACCGCCCGGTTGTCGGCCAGCCACAGCAACGGCTCGTGCCACGGCCCGTCGTCCGTGGCGTCGACCAGTACGCCCGGCGGGAGTTCGAGGCCGAGGGACGCGAGGTGCCGCAGGGGGTTGGGAAGAGTCGCCATGTCAGTGACTGTAGGGGCAGCCACTGACAATCCCCCGGGCGGCCGTCACCGCAGGGCGCCCCCGACGACCGTCGCCACCGTCCCGCCCACCGCCGCCGCGTCCGGCGGCCCCGCCTCCCGGTCGGCGAACAGGAGGTGTGCGGCGCCCAGCAGGGTGGCGGCGAGGAGGTCCATGTCCGCGTCCGCCGCGATACGGCCCAGGTCGCGCTCGGCGGCGAGATAGCCCCTGAGCATCGCCGACGCCTCCGTCATGAGCGGGATGCCGCTGGAGCCGGCCGCGCGCAGCCGGGCGCGGAGTTCGTCCCGGGTGATGACCAGGCCCACGACGGCGACCGCCACCGCGTCGAACAGATCCGTCAGCGCGCCGCTGAGGTTGCCGACGACCGTGCCCGTCCCGGCGGCCTCCCGGAGGGCCGCGTCCAGGTCCGCCAGCCGGCGGATACGGTCCAGCACCAGCTCCGCCAGGAAGGCGTCGAAGTCCGCGAAGTGCCGGTGCAGCACCCCCTTCGCACAGCCCGCCTCCGCCGTCACCGCCCTGCTGGTCAGGGCGTTGGGGCCGGCGCGCAGCAGGATGCGCTCTGCGGCGTCGAAGAGCTGTTGGCGTGGGTCGCGGATGGCCACACCTGTCGGCATACCGCCTCCTGTCCCTCCACGAGTGGGCGCATGCCCATTGACGAGTGGGCGCGCGCCCACCCATAGTGGGCGCATGCCCACTTTACCGTCCTCGTCGTCCTCCTCGGCGTCTGCCGCCGAGCGCCGGCCCGGCAACCCGTCCGCGAACGAGCCCCACCGGCGCCGCGACATCGCCGAGTCCTTCGGCACGGACGCCGAGCGCTACGACCGGGCCCGCCCCCGCTACCCCGACGCCCTGATCCAGCGGGTCGTCGCGGCCGCCCCCGGCCCCGACCTCCTCGACGTCGGCTGCGGCACCGGAATCGCCGCCCGGCAGTTCCAGGCGGCCGGCTGCAAGGTCCTCGGCGTCGAACCCGACGTACGCATGGCCGAGTTGGCGCGACGGCTCGGTACGGACACGGACGTCGCGAAGTTCGAGGACTGGGAGCCGGGGGAGCGGCGTTTCGACGCCGTCGTCGCCGGAACCGCCTGGCACTGGATCGACCTCGCCGCGGGCGCGGCCAAGGCGGCGCAGGCGCTGCGGCCGGGCGGTCTGCTGGTCCCCTTCTGGAACGTGGCCGAGACCCCGTCCGACCTCGCGGAAGCGGTCGCCGACGCCGTCGAATGCGTCATGCCCGACACCCCGTTCGACTTCCGGGCGGCCCTGACGCGGTCCATGGTCGACGGCTACCAGGTCTTCCTGACCAAGGCCGCGGACGCGATCCGGGCGGCGGACGGCGCCTTCGGGGAGCCCGAATTCTGGCGCTGCGACTGGGAGTTCACGTACACCCGCGAGGCCTGGCTGGACGTCCTGCCCACCCAGGGCGCCTTCACCCGCCTCCAGCCCGACCAGCTCGCCGAGATCCTGGACGCGGTGGGCTCCGCCATCGACGCGCGGGGCGGCACGGTCACGATTCCATACGCGACGTTGGCGGTCGTCACCTGCTTGCGGTGAAGGCGGCCCAGGCGGCGGGGGTGAGCTGGAGGGTGGGGCCGGTGTCCGCGGGGTTCTTGGAGTCGCGGATGTGGATGGTGTGGGGGCAGGCGGCGACTTCGACGCACTCGCCGCCCTCGTCGCCGCTATAGCTGGACTTGCGCCAGGAGACGGCGACTTCGAGGCACTCGCCGCCCTCGCTCCCGCTGTAGGTCGACTTGAACCACTGAGGTGCCTCGGTGCTCATTGCTCTCCTAGCAGACGGTCCAGCAGACCTCTTGACTCCAATGGGGACAGGGCCTGTGCCCGCAGCATCGCATATTTGCGGGCGAGGATGGATACCTCATCTGCGTCAGACACCCACTGGCTGCCGCGTTGGCCCTCGATGTAGGCCAGGTGCTGGTGGTCGGGGGTCTCCAGGAGTACGAAGGGGCCATTCAGTCCAGCGTGGGAGCGGCTGGCCATCGGCAAGAACTGCAAGGCCATACAGGGAAGTTCGGTGCACGCCCGCAGATGACGGAGTTGTTCCGTTTGGACTTCGGGGCCTCCGATTGCCAGGTGCAGTACCGGCTCCCAGATGACGAAGCTGACTGTCGGCGGACTCTTGCGACGCAGGATCTCCTGCCGCTCGATACGCGCCGCGGCCTTAGTCTCGACCTCTTCCGTGTCATACGCCGGAACGCGCTCCCGGAGTACGGCTTCCGCGTAGGCCAGGGTCTGGAGAAGGCCGGGCAACACCTGGTTGGCATAGAGCGACAACGCAATCGCCTCCCGCTCATGCTCCATGTACAGCTCGGCCCACATCGGGAACTGGTCGATCTCCGGCAGATTGGCCACGCCCGCCGACAACATCCCCTTGGTCTGGAGGATCTCGTCGAGTACCGCGGCCAGGTCCGGCTTCAACGCCCGTCTGCCCTGCTCGATCGAGGCGATGGTCTCCTCGTCGACCCTGACGAGTTCCGCGAGCGCGCTCTGGGTATGACCCGCGGCGCGACGTGCGGTGCAGAGTTGCTTGCCCAGCATCTTCATGGACGTGAGGTTCTTCGGCCGCGGCGGCCTCCTGGCGCTCATGCAGGTCTCCCTCCCCCTCGGGACGCGTACGTCACCGCGTGTGAACCCGTACAAAAAATCTGTACGGGTTCACCGAGTGATCAAGGCTAGTCACTCTCCGCGACTCTCGTCCTGTGAACCACACGACTCAACTCCCCTCCTTGCGCGAGCGGTTCCTCCGCCGCGAGCGCCGATCCGTGCAGGCCGCGCGGCAGTTCACGGCCGAAACCCTCACCGGCTGGGGTCTCGCCGGGACGGATCGCGCCGACGACGTACTGCTGTGCGTGAGCGAACTGGTGACGAACGCTCTACTGCACGGCGTGCCGCCCGGCCGCCTGTCACGGCTGCTCCTGCGTCACGACGGGCGGGTGCTGGGCGTCGAGGTGCACGACAGCGGGCCCGGTGTGCCCCGCGTCGTCGAGGACGGGGACGTCCGGAGCGAGGGCGGGCGGGGGCTGCTGCTGGTCGCGGCGTTGAGTGACAAGTGGGGAACCAGGGAACGGGAGTTGGGGAAGGCCGTGTGGTGCGAGTTCGTGTTGCCGCTACGGTGTTGACAGTCGTGACACCAATGGGGACGGCATGGCCGACGAGTCGCTTCTCGCCCGGCTGCACTTCGGGCGCGAGGATGCCGAACGGGACGTGACCGAGGGGCTGCTCCTGCGGGGCGGATTCCTGCCCAACGCCGCCTATAGCGCCGCTCTCAGCGGGCGCAAGATGCTGATCACCGGGCGCAAGGGGTCCGGCAAGAGCGCCGTATGCATGCAGCTGATGGCGGCGGACGGCGGACGGGAGCAGCCGTCGTACGCGGGCAGGGTGCTGGTCACTCCGGACGAGGCCGCCGGTGAGGAGATCCGGCGGTTCGAGCTGCAGGGGCTGCCCGGGGATTCCGCGAAGGACGCTGCTCGGGTCACCGCCCTACATGTCGCCCGAACAGGCGGAGGGCGCCCGGGAGGTGGATCACCGCAGCGATCTGTACTCGCTGGGCTGCCTGCTGTATCACGCGGTGACGGGACGGCCGCCGTTCGTGAGCGGCAATCCGCTGGCGGTGCTGCGGATGCACCTGGATGACGCACCGGTTGAGCCGGGGGAGGTGGCGGGCGGGCTGCCTGGGACTTTGAACGACCTGATGCTGAGGCTGCTCGCCAAGGACCCCGGGGAGCGTCCGGCGGACGCGGCAGCCGTCTGCGAGACCCTGAGTACTGGGGGAGTGTGAAGGCGACGTACGGCATTTCGCCCCTGCCGGATGAGGCTCAACGCCTGGTCAACCGCTTCATCAACCGTCACACGGCGGAACTGGAGGAAGACCACATCGCGTAGGGCCGCGTACGCCACGACGGCCGTCACCGCGCAACGGACGTGAAGCACTCCTCCTTGCCACCGTCCTTGGCGCCCGCCGCCGACCGGAAACAGGTGCGAAGGACCGTTCCCGGACCGGTCACCGTCATCGGGGTGTAGACGAAGCTGTCCGCGTCGACGGTGTTCTCGACCTCGGCGCCGCGGACCCGGCCGCCCGCCGTCAGCTCCAGCCGGTCGCCGACCCGGGTGCCCCACATCCGGGCCCAGCTCGTCCCGCACACCTTGCTGGAGCGCACTTCCAGCCAGGCCCCGGTGGCCGTATGGCGTGTGGCGAGGGTGTCCGGTGTGGCGGCGCAGAACATGGCGATCGGGTTCCTGCCCTCGCAGGACGAGGCCCGGCAGTGCGGCCCGGGAGTGGAGGTGGCCCGCGCGGCCGGCCGGGGTTCCTCGCTCTGGCGGGGCAGCAGGAGCAGCGCGACCGCCACGCCGCCCACGGCCACCGCACACACCGACGCGAGCACCGCCACGGTTGCCGCACCCCGGCGACCACCACCCTGCGCGGCCTCCGCCGGATCCGGAGGCGGCACGGGATCCGCGACCGGGGGCAACGCCTGCGCCGGCGTGTCCGCCCGAGCCGTCTGCGTCGCCCGCCCGCTCCACTCCGACTCCGCGATCTCCCACAGCGCCAGACACCGGCCGTCCGGTTCGCCGGCCAGCCGGCACAGCTCCTGCACCGCCGTGCGCGGGGGCAGAGTCCTGCCGTTGAGGTAGCGCTCCCAGGACGACTTGCTGAACGCCGTCTTCGCCGCGAGAGCCGCCAGGCTCAGACCTGTGCGGGCTCTCAACTCCCGCAGCGCGGCGGCCAGTCGGGCCTGTTCCGGGGTCATCCCCGCAGGGCCTTCCAGGTGTGCGGGCCGACGACACCGTCCACGTCGAGCCGCGCCTGCCTCTGGAAGGCCTTGACCGCGCCCTGCGTCAGCGGGCCGAACATGCCGTCGATACCGCCCGGCGAGATACCCGCCCGGCGCAGCAGACACTGCACCTCGGCCACCGCAGGCCCGGAGTCCCCGTATCCCACCGTGGCGTTCTGGGTACGGCTGTTGCCCGCGTACCAGCGGCCTTCGACCTGCTGCACACGGCAGGTGTACGACGGTGCCGACGTCCCCGCCGACAAGGTGACCGTGGTCGTCGTCTTGTCCGCCGAGCCGCCGTCGTGGTGCATGAGCCGCAGGGTCACCAGCACCGCCGACGACACCGCCAGCACCAGGGCCACCGCCCCCGCGACGAGCGCGACGCGCAACGACAGCGTGCGGCGGCCGGGCCCCGCCGACAGGATCTCCGGCTCCGGTACGGCGGTTTCACCGACGGCCGTCTCCCGTACGGCAGTTCCGCCGCGCGGGTTCCCCCAGGCCTCGGCGGCGACTTCATGCAGCGCGAGCAGCCGGGTCGGGTCGTCGCCGCCGATCCGGGCCAGCGCCTCCACGGCCTCCCGCGGCGGCAGCGAACGGCCGCCCAGATACCGCTCCCACGACTTCGGGCTGTACCCCGTCCGCGCCGCCAGCTGACGCACGCTCAGCCCGCTGTGGTCCTTCAGCCGGCGCAGGCGCACCAGCAACTGCCGTACACGCGGATCGAGTTCTTCGGGCAGCGCTTTCCAACGCGACATGGTGTGGTCCCCCCACGCGTTCATGAACAGCGGCTGTGGTCAGTGGCCCCTGTACCCCGAGCCGCATTCTGCACCAGCATCCCCAGGACCGCACCGGAACCTGCGCCCTGCACCCATAAGCAATCGGCCACCACCCGCGACAGTCGTCCCTCGCCACCGTCGCCCCACCCCGTGTCCCCGCAGGTCAGAGGGCGGGACGTCCCGCGACGGCGTCACTTCCACGGCGACCATGGCGGCCCTCGCCGCCCGCCCCGCAGTCTCGTCCCGGCACCACACACCACGACCCGAGAGGGACAAGCATGCGATCGAACGCCTTGGCCAGGACACTCGTCAGCGCCGCCGCCGTGGTCGGACTCGCCGCCGGCGGCCTGGCCACCGCGGGCACCAGCTTCGCCGCGCCGGCGTCGGCCACGAGCGCCCACACCGTCACCATCCGGGCGACGAACAACTTCGGCCTGACCTCCACGGAGGCCAAGAACGTCCAGAACTGGCTGCACACGTACTGGGGCTACAACGACGGCATCGACGGACAGCTCGGCACCAACAGCTGGAAGGCGTTCCAGCGCTGCCTGCACACCTACTGGGGCTACAACGACACGATCGACGGAGACCCGGGCCCCAACACCATCAAGGCACTGCAGCGCCTGCTGAAGGACTCCTGGGGCTACACCGGCGCGATCGACGGCGACGCCGGATCGGGCACCAGGGCCGCATTCAAGCGGTTCGCCAACGGCATCTGATCTCCTGGCCTGAAAGACCGCGGCCCGCCCTCCCGGTGGAGAGGGCGGGCCGCGGTACGTCGGCCGGTACGGGCCTCAGAGCCGCTCGGGCGTCCTGATCCCCAGCAGCGCCATGCCCTGGTGCAGGGTGCGGGCCGTCACGTCGCACAGGAACAGACGGTTCTCCACCTGCTGCGGCGTCTCGGCCTTCAGCACCGGGCACTTGTCGTAGAACGACGTGTACAGCGAAGCCAGCTGGTACAGGTACGCGGCCAGCTTGTGCGGCGCGTACTCCGCGGCCGCCTCGAACACCGTGTCCCCGAACGCGTCCAGGTGCAGGCCGAGCGCCCGCTCCGCCGGGGCGAGCTCCAGCTCCGGGTGCGCGGCAGGCTTCGTCTCCCCGGCCTTGCGCAGGATCGACTGGATACGGGCGTACGCGTACTGCAGGTACACCGACGTGTCACCGTTCAGCGACACCATCTGGTCCAGGTCGAACTTGTAGTCCCGGTTCGGCGACGTCGACAGATCCGCGTACTTCACCGCACCGATGCCGACCTGCGCGGCCCGCTCCTGGATCTCGTCCTCGGTGAGGTCCTGCGCCTTCTCCCGGACCACCTCGGCGGCCCGCTGCACCGCCTCGTCCAGCAGGTCCTCAAGCCGTACCGTCTCGCCCTCACGCGTCTTGAACGGCTTGCCGTCCGCGCCCAGCACCGTGCCGTAGCCCATGTTGTGCGCGGTGACGCCGTCGTTCAGCCAGCCGGCCCGCCGGGCCGTCTCAAAGACCATCTTGAAGTGCAGCGACTGGCGCACGTCCACGACGTACAGCAGCGTCGTCGCATGCAGGTCCTGGACGCGGTTGCGGATCGCGGTCAGGTCGGAGGCCGCGTAGCCGAAGCCGCCGTCGGCCTTCTGCACGATCAGCGGGACCGGCTTGTCGTCCTTGCCCCGGATCTCGTCGAAGAAGACCACGAGCGCGCCCTCGGAACGGACCGCGACGCCCATCTCCTCCAGGAGGCGGGCGGTCTCGGGCATGCCCTCGTTGTACGCGGACTCGCCGACGATCTCCTCGTCGCGGATCTCCATGTCCAGCTTCTCGAAGACCGAGTAGAAGTAGACCTTCGACTCGTCCACGAACTGCTGCCAGAGCTCCAGGGTCTCCTTGTCGCCGGACTGCAGGGCCACGACCCTCTTCCGGGCGCGCTCCTTGAACTCCTCGTCCGCGTCGAAGACCGCGCGCGACGCCTTGTACACCCGGTTCAGGTTCGACATGGCCTGCTCGCCGTCGACGTCCTCCGCCGGGGCCAGCTCGCCGGGGTGCTCGAACAGGTACTGGATCAGCATGCCGAACTGGGTGCCCCAGTCGCCGATGTGGTGCCGGCCGATCGTCTGCTCGCCGGTGAAGTCGAGCATGCCGCGCAGCGCGTCACCGATGACCGCCGAACGCAGATGGCCGACGTGCATCTCCTTCGCCACGTTCGGCTGGGCGTAGTCGACGACCGTGATGCCCGGGTTCTCCTTCAGCGGCACACCGAGCCGGTCGCCGTCGGCGGCACGCGCCGCGAGCGTCTCGGTGATCGCCCGGTCCGAGATCCTGATGTTGAGGAAGCCGGGGCCGGAGACCTCGACGTCCTGGATCAGCCCTTCACCCGTGACGATCTGCGAGACGACCTGCGTCGCCAGCTCCCTCGGGTTCGCCTTGGCCTTCTTGGCGAGTGCCAGGATCCCGTTCGCCTGGAAATCCGCCCGGTCGCTACGTCGCAGCAGCGGGTCTGCACCCACGGCCTCCGGCAGGGTGGCCGAGAGGGCGGACGCGAGGTGCTGCTGGACGGAGCCGCTGAGGGACTTGACCGAGGCCATAGGAAAGGGTGCCGTTCTCCTCGTGGGGATGGATATACCCAGCCAGTATCCCATGGGGGGTAAAGCCGTTTTCCCGGGCGCAAGGCGGTCTGGGAGAATGGGGCGTCAGCCGATTGACCGTACTGGCTGCCCCGGAGAAAGAAGGACGTGCCGATCGTGGCTCAGAGCACCGAGACCGCCGACTGGGTCTCCCGTTTCGCGGATGACGTCATCGAGGAGTCGGAGCGCCGCGCCCCCGGCAAACCTGTCGTCGTCGCGTCCGGCCTGTCCCCCTCGGGCCCGATCCACCTCGGCAACCTGCGCGAGGTCATGACCCCGCACCTCGTCGCCGACGAGATCAGGCGCCGCGGACACCAGGTCCGCCACCTCATCTCCTGGGACGACTACGACCGCTACCGCAAGGTGCCGGCCGGTGTCGCCGGGGTCGACGAGACCTGGGCCGAGCACATCGGCAAGCCGCTGACGTCCGTGCCCGCTCCCAAGGGGTCCGCGCACCCCAACTGGGCCGAGCACTTCAAGGCCGCCATGATCGCCTCGCTCGCCGAGCTGGGCGTCGAGTTCGACGGCATCAGCCAGACCGCGCAGTACACCTCCGGCGTGTACCGCGAGCAGATCCTGCACGCCGTCGCGCACCGCGCCGAGATCGACGCGATCCTCGACCAGTACCGCACCAAGAAGGCCCCGGCGAAGCAGAAGCAGCAGCAGAAGCCCGTCGACGAGGCCGAGCTGGAGGCCGAGGAGGGCTCCGGTGCAGCGAGCGAGGACGACGGCTCGTCCGGCTCCGCCGGCTACTTCCCGTACAAGCCCTACTGCGGCAACTGCGAGAAGGACCTGACGACGGTCACCTCGTACGACGACGAGACGACCGAGCTGACCTACGCCTGCACCGCCTGCGGCTTCTCCGAGACCGTCCGTCTGAACGAGTTCAACCGCGGCAAGCTCGTCTGGAAGGTCGACTGGCCCATGCGCTGGGCCTACGAGGGCGTGATCTTCGAGCCCAGCGGCGTCGACCACTCCTCCCCGGGGTCCAGCTTCCAGGTCGGCGGGCAGATCGTCGGGATCTTCGGCGGCAAGCAGCCCATCGGGCCCATGTACGCCTTCGTGGGCATCAGCGGCATGGCCAAGATGTCCTCCTCGCGCGGCGGCGTGCCCACCCCCGCCGACGCCCTGAAGATCATGGAACCGCAGCTGCTGCGCTGGCTGTACGCCCGCCGCCGGCCCAACCAGTCCTTCAAGATCGCCTTCGACCAGGAGATCCAGCGCCTCTACGACGAGTGGGACAAGCTCGACGCCAAGGTCACCGACGGCTCCGCCCTCCCGGCGGACGTCGCCGCCCACTCACGCGCCGTGCGCACCGCCGGCGGCGAACTGCCGAAGACCTCCCGCCCGCTGCCGTACCGGACCCTGGCCTCCGTCGCCGACATCACCGCCGGCCACGAGGACCAGGCCCTGCGGATCCTGAGCGAACTGGACCCCGCCAACCCCCTCGGCTCCCTCGACGAGGCCCGCCCGCGCTACGACAAGGCCGAGGCCTGGATCAACACGCACGTCCCCGCCGACCAGCGGACCATCGTGCGCGAGGAACCCGACGCCGAACTGCTCAAGTCCCTCGACGAGGCCTCCCAGCAGTCCCTGCGGCTGCTGACCGACGGCCTCGCCGACCACTGGTCGCTCGACGGGCTCACCCACCTCGTCTACGGCGTACCGAAGGTGCAGGCCGGATTCCCCGCGGACGCCACGCCCAAGGAACTCCCGCCGGAGATCAAGACCGCCCAGCGGACCTTCTTCGCCCTGCTGTACCACCTGCTGGTCGGCCGCGACACCGGTCCGCGACTGCCCACGCTGCTGCTGGCCGTCGGGCAGGAGCGGGTGCGGGCCCTGCTCGGGGAGTGACGCCGTGAGAAAGCGCCCGGTGCCTTGGGGCACCGGGCGCTTTCTCATGCGATGTGCTCCTCCTGCATCTCCGCGTTGAGACGGTTGGAGAAGCGGTTCACCATGCGCTTGGACTCGGGCTCCGGAAGCGTGATGCCGTACGTCGCCTCGACATCGGCAATGAACCCCTTGGGAGTGGGCGCTCCGTTCCCGCTCTTTATCGACTCACGGAAGACCTGGTAGTACGCGTCCTCGTCCGGCTCCGGCTGCCCGCCGCCCTCACCGAGCTCGCGAGTACGGCCCGGGCTGACCGGGATCTGGAAGCTGCCGGTCTCCTCCGAAGAGGGCTCCTCCCGGAACTGCTCCTGCTGGTACTGCTCGGCCTGCTGCTGCTCCGCGAACCACTGGGCGTACTGCTCCGGGTCGTACGTAGGGTCGTAGTCGCCGTGGTACTCGACCTGCTGCGGGTGCCGGGCATGCAGCCACTGGCTCTGCTCCGGCAGCTGCGGCTCCGGAACCTGCTGGAGCTGCTCCACCGGCTGCGGAGCCGGCGCCGCCACCGCGGGACGGCTCTCCACAGGCCGGGCGATCTCCGGCGCCGGCGGCAACAGCGCAGGCTCGATGCCCGCCGCCGCCAGCCCCTCCGGAGCCGTCTGCGCCAGCGGAACGCCGTACCGCGCCAGCCTGAGCGGCATCAGGGACTCCACCGGAGCCTTCCGCCGCCACGCCCGGCCGAAGCGCGAACGCAACCGCGCCTGATAGACCAGCCGCTCCTGCTCCAGCTTGATCACCTGCTCGTAGGAGCGCAGCTCCCACAGCTTCATCCGACGCCACAGCAGGAACGTCGGAATCGGCGAAAGCATCCACCGCGTCAGACGGACACCCTCCATGTGCTTGTCCGCCGTGATGTCCGCGATCCGGCCGATGGCATGGCGGGCGGCCTCGACCGCCACCACGAACAGCACCGGGATCACGGCGTGCATCCCCACACCCAACGGGTCCGGCCAGGCCGCCGCACCGTTGAACGCGATCGTCGCCGCCGTCAGCAGCCACGCCGTCTGACGCAGCAGCGGGAACGGGATGCGGATCCACGTCAGGAGAAGATCCAGGGCCAGCAGGACACAGATACCCGCGTCGATGCCTATCGGGAAGACATACGAGAAGTTCCCGAAACCCTTCTTGATGGCCAACTCACGGACCGCCGCATACGAACCGGCGAAGCCGATGCCGGCGATGATCACGGCGCCGGAAACGACCACGCCGATGAGAACGCGGTGCATCCGAGTCAGCTGCAGTGGCGCGGCCACCCGTACTCCCCTCCCATTGCGTGCTGTTGCGCGCAACAGAGTGGCACATGTGTACGCCGAACGAGGTAACGGAACGGGTGGAGCCCGATCCCCGCAGGGGACCGGGCTCCCTCAAAGAACGGTGCTGAGCTGCGAGTTGGCGTCCAGAGACGGCCAGATGTGACAGTCAGCTCTTCTTCGACGCTGAGGAGGACGGAGAGGCCGAAGCGGACTTCGAAGAAGACGGGGAGGCCGACTTCGACGCCGACCCGGACGGCGAGGGCTTCGCCGTGCCCGCACCACCGCCCGTGCCCGCCCCGCCGGCGCCGTTCGCCGCCGCCACCGAGGCCACCGCCTCCTTGGCCGCCGCCTCCGCGACCTTCACCAGCGCGTCCGCGTCCGGGGTCTTCTCACCCGCCAGACCCGCGCCGTTGTAGTCCAGCGTGATCACGACGTTCTCGACGCGCGTCACCACCGTCTGCTGCTTGAAGGCGCCTTCCTTCTTCTTCAGGTCGTAGCGCACCAGCGTCGCCTCGGCGCCCGTCCCGGCAACCGGCTCCGACTTCAGATTCTGCGCACCCTGAGCACCCTGGGCGTCCTTCACCTGCTTCTCGAAGTACGCATGCGCCAACTGGTTGCCCTCACCACGCGTCGCATCCGACTCGAAGCGCAGCAGCGACACATTGAGCCAGCGGAACTGCGAGCCCTTCACACCGTGGTTGTCCAGACTGCTCCACGAGCAACTCGCCCGCGTCGCCGCATCGCCGGACTTGCCCGCCTTGCCGGACTTGGCGCCCTTCGGCACGAGCGAACCCAGCGTCTTCTGCGACAACACCCCACACGAATCCGGCAACTTCCTGTACGCCGCCGCCTGCACCGTCGGCGCCGTACTCGCCGTCGCCGCCGCCGTCTCACCGGCGCTCGTGCCCTTGCTCCCCCCGTCACCGGAGCCGGAGTCCGAGGAGCAGCCCGCGGCGAACACCATCACGGGGACTGCGACCGCGCCCGCAAGCAGACGGCCTGACCGCCTCGCTCGCTTCTCTCGCTGGTTCCGCGGGTCTCGCTCTGCTGGTCGCTGCATGGTTCCTTCACTCATGACGCTGTGGTTCCTGAGGTCGGCGGATCGGGTCCGAGGAGCCACCGTACGCGGTGAGGAAACTGTGTGCTTCCGCTTCTTCAGCTTTACGAAGGGGCGCCCGAGGCACCCCAGCGACCCCTAACCACCCAGCGTGTCCGCCAGCTGCGCAGCCAGTTTCCGGGCCCTGTCCTGCATTTCCTTGCTGTCGGGCACAGCGCCGACAGTGGCCGGCTGCTCCTCGTACTCGATGGTCACAATGACGTTGGACGTGCGGAACACCACAGTCACCGTGCGCTGCCGGGCCGTCGAACCCGAACCGCTCAGAGCATCGTCAAGGAACGCCTCGTCACCAAGATCGTCGAGAGTACGGGGCTGAAGACTCGACGGGGTCGCCGACGAAGAGGCGGACTCGGAGCCGGAGCCCGAGGGCGAGACCGAAACCGAGGAACTGGCACTGGCACTGGCACTGGCATCGGCACTGGGGCTGGAACTGGCACTCGGAGTGGAGGCGGAGCCGGAACCGCTGTCCGAACTCGTCGGCTCGGGCAGGTCGGCCGCCGTCTGCTTCTCCGCGAACAACTCCTGCGCCTGGGAGTCGTCACTCACCGAGTTGTCATAGGAGACGACACGCTCGAAATCGACCAGCAGCCGGTCCGTCGCGGTCCTCGAGTCGACCTTCCAGCGGCAACCCGCCTTGCGGTCGTTGTCGAACGCGAGCGTGGCGTCGCCCTCATACGCCTTCTCCCGCTGGTCCGCGTCCGCGATCTCCTTGATACCCGGCAGCAGCGAGTCCAGCGTGTCACGGCTCACCGCAGTGCACGGCCCCGGCAGCGTGCGGTACTTGCCCGGCTGCGCCACGGCACTCGCCGAACCGGCGCCACCGGGATTCGCGTCATCCGTCGCGCCGCCACCGCCCGAACCGCTGGTGCAGCCTGCCAGCAGCGCCACGAGGAGCGCGGCGACGCCGGATACGTACGCCTTCCGCTGCACGGTCGGGCTCCTCTCGACGGTGGCTCTGTGCCGTTGCTCCAGTGTCCCCGCTGGTTAATCGCTTGCCGCGCGGGGGCGTCCCCTGGAGACAATGTCTATCGCACGCACTGCCGTGGACGCCGGTCCGCTGTCCTATTTTACTGATCTTGGCGCCGGTTTTGCGATCTAAGACTTCTGTCATGTTTTCGGGGGAATGGGGAAGATATGTCGTACGTGGAGATGCCGGGCGCGAAGGTCCCGATCCGCATGTGGACCGATCCGACGACGGTCGAGGACGTGGCCCTGCAGCAGCTCCGCAATGTCGCGACACTGCCGTGGATCAAGGGCCTGGCCGTGATGCCGGACGTGCACTACGGGAAGGGCGCGACGGTCGGGTCCGTCATTGCCATGCAGGGGGCTGTATGTCCTGCGGCGGTGGGGGTGGACATCGGGTGCGGGATGTCGGCGGTGAAGACGTCCCTGACGGCGAACGATCTTCCCGGTGATCTGTCGCGGCTGCGGTCCAAGATCGAGCAGGCGATTCCGGTGGGGCGGGGGATGCATGACGATCCCGTGGATCCCGGCCGGCTGCATGGGCTCGCTACTGCGGGGTGGGACGACTTTTGGGGGCGGTTCGACGGGGTCGCTGAAGCGGTCAAATTCCGTCACGAACGGGCCGAAAAGCAGATGGGAACGCTCGGAAGTGGCAACCACTTCGTCGAAGTGTGCACGGATACGATCGGTTCCGTTTGGTTGATGCTGCACTCGGGCTCGCGGAACATCGGCAAGGAACTCGCCGAGTTCCACATCGGCGTTGCCCAGAAGCTCCCGCACAACCAGGGCCTGGTCGATCGTGACCTCGCTGTCTTCGTGGCGGACACTCCGCAGATGGCGGCCTACCGGAACGACCTCTTCTGGGCGCAGGAGTACGCGAAGTACAACCGCACCCTGATGATGGCGCTCCTGAAGGACGTGATCCGCAAGGAGTTCCGGAAGGCGAAGCCGACCTTCGAGCCGGAGATCAGCGCTCATCACAACTACGTTGCCGAAGAGCGCTATGAAGGCATGGACCTGCTAGTCACCCGAAAGGGCGCGATCCGTGCGGGTTCCGGCGAGTACGGGATCATCCCCGGTTCCATGGGCACGGGTTCGTACATCGTGAAGGGCCTCGGCAACGAGAAGGCCTTCAACTCGGCCTCGCACGGCGCGGGTCGGCGCATGAGCCGCAACGCGGCGAAGCGCCGGTTCTCGACGAAGGACCTCGAGGAGCAGACGCGGGGCGTGGAGTGCCGTAAGGACTCCGGCGTCGTGGACGAGATCCCGGGCGCCTACAAGCCGATCGAGCAGGTCATTGATCAGCAGCGGGACCTGGTTGAGGTCGTGGCGAAGCTGAAGCAGGTCGTCTGCGTGAAGGGTTGATGCAAGAGGCCCCCGGTTGAAACCGGGGGCCTTGTTCCTGTGCTGCGAGCCTAGATCGCCAGTTCAGTGGCCGTTCGGGTGATCGACGAGGTTCACTCCTGTGAGTTACGGGAGCCGTTTCTCCAGCAACGTCACCGCATATGGGCTGCCCAACCCGCCGTCCTTTGCCGGCTGTTCGCCTACGACCTTGTAGCCCGCCGACTCGTAGTACGCGCGCAGGCGGGGGTTGGAGGCCAGGCAGTCCAGGCGGGCGTACGGTCGGCCTGTGGAGGCGATGCGGGACTCTGCCTCTGCCAGGAGCTTGCGGCCCGTTCCCGGTGGGGCCGTGTGCGGGGTGGTCATCAGGCGGTGGAGGTAGCCCGCGTCGGCGAGGCGGGGGCCCCAAGCCGCCGGGTCCTCCCACCACAGCTCCCAGGCGCCGGCCAGGTGCGGGCCCGCGTGGGCCAGCCAGACCTCGCCCTCCTGCATGCGCGTACGGAAGTGGGTCTCGTCCTTCTCGCCCGGCTTCCACTGGTCGATTCCGCGGGCCAGTTGCCAGAGCGCGGCCGAGTCGCGGAGGCGGACGAGGGTGCGGGCGTCCGGTGGGGTGGCCTTGCGGTAGGTCAGGGTCGGCCAGTCGGTGGGCTGGGGTTCCAGGAGGGCCGTGCGGAGGGTGGTCGCCAAGGCCTCTGCGTCCAGGGAGAGTTCCCGCGCCACGTACCCCTCGATCGAGCCGTAGCGTGCCTTCATGGCGGCCAGGAAGGTGCGCATCACCTGCTGCGGGGCCCGCCCGAAGCCCGGCCAGGTCGGTTCGCGGCCGTCGTTTCTCGCCTTCCAGCTGGCCAGGATGCCGGGTGTGGCCAGTTCGGTGAGGCTGTAGTCCTCGATGATCGTCGTTTCCGGGATGCCCAGCAACGTCAGGATCAGGGCGGCCAGCTGGCCCGTGCGGTCCTTGCCCGAGGCGCAGTGGAAGACCAGGGGTGTGGCCGATTCCGCTGCTTCCGCCACCAGTTCCAGGGCCCGGCGGATCTCCTTCACGCCGTCCTCGGCCACCTCCATGTAGCGCTCCGCCAGATACGGGCCGGGGTCGACGTCGGGGGCCTGGACCGCCTGCTCGTAGGC
Organism: Streptomyces sp. NPDC001351; assembly: GCF_042896045.1. Taxonomy (NCBI): domain Bacteria; kingdom Bacillati; phylum Actinomycetota; class Actinomycetes; order Kitasatosporales; family Streptomycetaceae; genus Streptomyces; species Streptomyces sp. NPDC001351. The sequence continues at coordinate 41,363 of NZ_JBIAWS010000002.1, forward strand.
GCGGTGCTCGATGCTGAGGTTGTGGTACGTGAAGGAGGGGTGGGGCAGGACGCGCCCCCGCGCCTCCGCCTCCCAGGGGTGGCGCAGGTCGATGACCGTGCGGACGCCGAGGGAGAGGAAGCGGTCCCAGTCCTGGGTGCCCTCGGCCAGCTTGCCCAGGGAGTCCGCGCGGTACAGGCGGCCGGGGCGGATGCGGTGGCCGTCCGGGGTCGTGTAGCCGCCCAGGTCGCGGAAGTTGTGCAGCGCGTCGAAAGCTATGTGTCGGTCCACAGACCGTGACCCTATGCCTACTTGGCGTGGAGCACCGCGTAGATCATCACGAAGGCCACGATGTGAATGCCGAAGAGGAAGTACGCGAGGTAGTACCAGACGTAGCGTTCGCGTTTCTTCTCCAGCCGCAGGCGCTGCTGCTCGGCATCCCGCTCGGCGTCGTCCGTCATCCGAGTTCCCTGTGGACCTTCGTGTTGGAGGCCTGCGCGCGCGGGCGGAGGACGAGGAGGTCGACGTTGACGTGGTGGGGGCGGGTGACGGCCCAGGTGATGGTGTCCGCGACGTCGTCGGCGGTGAGGGGTTCGGCGACGCCCTCGTAGACCTTCGATGCCTTGTCCTGGTCGCCGCCGAAGCGGGTGAGGGCGAACTCGTCGGTCTTGACCATGCCGGGGGCGATCTCGATGACGCGGACCGGCTGGCCGACGATCTCCAGGCGGAGGGTCTCGGCGAGGACGTGCTCGCCGTGCTTGGCGGCGACGTAGCCCGCGCCGCCCTCGTAGGTGCCGAGGCCCGCGGTGGAGGAGAGGATCACGACTGTGCCGTCGCCGCTCGCGACCAGCTTGGGCAGGAGGGCCTGGGTGACGTTCAGGGTGCCGATGACGTTCGTCTCGTACATGGCGCGCCAGTCGGCCGGGTCGCCGGTGGCGACCGGGTCGGCGCCGAGTGCGCCGCCCGCGTTGTTGACCAGGACGCCGATCGTCTTGAAGGCGGTGGCGAACTCGTCCACGGCCGTGCGGTCGGTGACGTCGAGCTGGTATGCCGTGGCCTGGTGGCCCGCCGCGTTGATCTCCTCCGCCAGCGCCTCGATGCGGTCCTTGCGGCGGGCGGTGAGGACGACCCGGTAGCCGGCTGCGGCGAGCTGCCGGGCGGTGGCGGCGCCGATTCCGCTGCTCGCACCGGTCACGACGGCGATGCGGGAGGCGGCGGACGGTGCGGGTGCCATGCGGTGCTCCTGGTGTTCGGTCGGCGGTCGGCTCCGTCCAGCGTAGGTGAGGCTCAGCCGCCGTTCCGCGGCGCCCACATGATGAGAGCCATTCCGGCCAGGCAGACCAGGGCGCCTGTGATGTCCCAGCGGTCGGGGCGGTAGCCGTCGGCGACCATGCCCCACAGGATCGAGCCGGCCACGAAGATGCCGCCGTATGCGGCGAGGATGCGGCCGAAGTGGGCGTCGGGCTGGAAGGTGGCGACGAAGCCGTAGGCGCCGAGGGCGAGGATGCCGCCGGTGATCCACAGCCAGCCGCGGTGTTCCCGTACGCCCTGCCAGATCAGCCAGGCGCCGCCGATCTCGAAGAGGGCGGCGACGACGAAGAGGGCGGCGGAGCGGGCGACGAGCATGTTTGCAGCTTGGCATGTCTGCTGCCACCGGCAGGTGTGGTGTCACCTGTTGGACGGCGCCTGCGCCGTGCTCCGCGTGGGATACATCCGTACGACTGCGTGGAGTGAGGAGTGGTGGGATGCGGAGGATGCGGGTTCCTGTGGTCGGGGCTGCCGCGCTGGGGGTGGTGCTGGCGGCGGCTCTGCCCGGCGGTGCCGTGGGGGTCCCGGAGGCGGATCTGGCGTATCACGGTGTGGTGTCGATGGTGGGCGGCCGGGTGGATCTGCGGCTGGCGCCGCGCAATTACGGGCCGTCGGGGGTGCCGGATGCGACGGTGCGGCTGCGCTGGTCGGTGGCGCCGGTGAGCAAGCAGGCGCTGCCGGCCGGGTGTGTGCGGTCGGGGGCGCGGGTGATGCTGTGCCGGGTGGGGGCGCTGGCCGCGCAGTCCGTGGCCCGGCAGATCCGGTTGCGGGTGCGGCTGAAGGGGGCGCCGTCCGAGGTGCGGGTGGAGATCGACACGGCGTGGAACGGGGGTGCCGTCGACCGTCATCGGCACAACGACCGGCAGCGGGTGCTGGTGCTCGCCACCGGGGACGAGTACTCCTTCTAGGCGGGCTGTGTCTTCCAGGGAGGCTGCGTCGTACGATCTCTGCACGGCGCAGACGAAGCGGTGCGAGGAGGAGCGGGGCATGGCCGGGAACGTGCGGGAGCGGCTGCTCGACGAGCTGGCCGGTGTCTCGCGCCGGTACATGGCCTCGTATGCCCTCTTCAACCAGGCCGTGGCCGACCATCTGGGGCTGCATCCCACGGATCTGCAGTGTCTGAACCTGCTGACGCTGGAGGGCGGGCCGGTGACCAGTGGCCGGATCGCCGAGATGACGGGGCTGACGACGGGGTCTGCGACGCGGCTGGTGGACCGACTGGAGAAGGCGGGTTACGTCGTACGGGAGCGGGACGTGCAGGACCGGCGGCGGGTGCTGGTGGCGACCGTGCCGGAGCGGATCGCCGAGTTCGGGCGGATGTGGGAACGGCTGGGCGGCGGCTGGTCCGCCCTCTTCGAGGAGCTGGACGACGCCGAACTCGCCGTGGTCATCGGACATATGCGACGCACGGTGGAGTTCAGCGCCCAGCAGGTCGCACGGCTGCGGGCGGGCGAGGTCTAGGACCTGTCGTTTGGATCAGCTCGGCGTCGCGGGGTCTGGCACGCACTCCCCCACTGCCTTAAGGGCGTGGGGGGACCCCCAGCCGCGTTGTCGTCACTCTCTCCCACTCTCGACTTCGCTCGAGCGGGGGGACCCCCGTGACCCCGTTCGGGGGAGCCGGGAAGCACCGTTAGCCATGGCCGACCTGATCCAAACGACAGGCCCTAGGCGTCGGCGGAGTCGTAGCGTTCGCGGGCCTGGTGGACCTCGTCGAAGTGGCTCTCTGCCCAGGTCTTCACCGCGGTCAGCAACTGGGCGAGGCTGCCGCCGAGTTCGGTGAGTTCGTAGTCGACGCGGACCGGTACGGACGGGGTGACCGTGCGGGTGAGGATGCCGTCGCGTTCCAGTGAGCGCAGTGTCTGCGTCAGCATTTTGGGGCTCACTCCGGCGATCTTGCGGCTGAGGTCGCTGTAGCGCATGGGCCCGGTGGTGAGGGCCGCGAGGACGAGGCTGACCCATTTGTCGCTGAGGCGGTCGAGGAGCTGGTTGGTGGGGCATGCGCGGAGGAACGCGTCGTACTCCACGCGGGCCTGTTCACGCTTCTGGGCGGCGGTCCTGGTCGCCATGGCTCTCCTCCCGGTGAGGTAGGCACCTTCAGGTAACTACTTCCTCCTGGATAGTAACTCTTCCTAGGGTTGTCGCACGGAGAAACCAATCGAAGAGTCTGATCACGGGAGAAATGACCATGCGTGCTGCAGTGGTGAGGACGTTCGGCGGGCCCGAGGCCGTGGAGGTCGTGGACGTGGAGGTGCCGGAGCCGGCGGCCCGGCAGGTGCGGATCAGGGTCGCGGCGGCCGCGTTGAACCCGGTGGACGCGGGGGTGCGGGCCGGTGTCTTCGGGGGCGCGGGCAAGCAGCTCGGGCTCGGCTGGGACGTGGCCGGCACCGTGGACGCGACGGGAGTGGCCACGGCGTGGAGCGTCGGCGACGAGGTGGTGGCCCTGGACCACGGCGTGGTGCAGCCGCTGGGCACGCACGCCGAGTACGTCGTCGTCGACACGGACGCGGTGGCCGAGGCGCCGTCCACGGTGGACGCCGTGCACGCGGCGACGCTGCCGCTGAACGCCCTGACCGCCGTACAGGCCCTGGATCTGCTGGAGTTGGCGCCGGGGCAGTCGCTGCTGGTGACGGGGGCCGCGGGTGCGGTCGGCGGGTTCGCCGTGCAGCTCGCCGCCCATCGCGGGGTGGCCGTGACCGCGCTGGCCAGGGAGGGCGACGAGGAGCTCGTACGGTCCCTGGGGGCCGCGCATTTCACGTCCGGTGCCGTCGGGGCGGGGAGTGTCGACGCCGTGCTGGACGCGGCGATCCTCGGCGAGGCGGCTCTGGAGTGGGTGCGGGACGGGGGCGTGTACGTCGGCGTCATCCCGCAGGCGGCCCCGGCGTCGGTGCGTGGTGTGCGGACCGGTGCGGTGGAGGTGAGCGCCGACGGGGCGCGGCTGGCCGAGCTGGCGGGGCTGGTGGACGAGGGGGTGCTGACGCTGCGGGTGGCCGAGACGTTCGCCCTGGAGGACACGGCGAAGGCGCACGCCCGCCTGGCGGAGGGCGGGGTGCGCGGCCGGTTGGTTCTCGTTCCCTAGGTCCTGCCTAGTGGTCCCCTTGGGGTGCCTTGTGCGGCAGCAGTCGTACGAGGGGCAGGCAGAGGGTGACGGCCGCGGCGACCACGGCGAGGCTCACCAGCAGGGCGTGGGTCTCGTCGCCGCCGACCGCCCCGAAGTACACGGTCGTCACCCCGGCGGAGCCGACCGCGTTGGCGAGCTGCTGCACCGCGTTGAGGGAGCCGCTCGCGCTGCCGGCCTCGTCGGGGGCGATGTCGCCGATGGTGACGTCGTAGACCGTGCCGAAGCAGGTGCCCATGCCGAGGCCGGTCAGCAGGAGGGGTGGGACGAGGGTCCAGCCGGAGCCGTGGGGGAGGAGGGCGAGGCCGCCGCAGCCGCCCAGGATCATCAGCAGTCCGGCGACGACGAGCCGTCGGCCGTAGGTGTGGATCAGCCGGTAGCAGGCGATGGACGCGAGGACGATGCCCGCGGAGAGCGGGATCAGGCCGAGTGCGGTGCCGGCGGGTGAGCGGCCGAGGCCTCGCTGGAGGTGGAGGGAGACCACGTAGAGGAGGCCGGCGACCGCGGCGAAGGCGAGGACGCCGAGGATCAGGCCCGAGGTGAAGCCGCGGTTGCGGAGGAGGGTCGGGCGGATCAGGGGTTCGGTGGCGGTGCGCTGGCGGTGGCAGAAGGCCGCGAACAGGGCGAGGCCGAGGAGCAGCAGGGCGAGCGGGCGGGGGGTCCAGCCGGATGCCGAGCCGTCGATGAGGCCGCCGAGCAGGCCGAGCATCGCGCCGCCGAGCAGGGCCGCGCCGGGGACGTCCACGGAGACGGACGGGTCGCCGGTGTCGCGGGGGAGCAGCCGGGCGGCGGCGAGCAGGGCGGCCCCGCCGAGGAGCAGGTTGATCAGGAACATGGGGCGCCAGCCGAGGCCCGCGAGGTCCGCGTCGACGAGGAATCCGGCGAGGGTCGGGCCGCCGACCGCGGACAGGCCCATGACCGGTCCGAAGAGGCTGAACGCCTTGCCGATCTCCTCGCGCGGCCAGGTCGCGCCGAGGATGCCGAAGCCCTGCGGGATGACGAGCGCCCCGAAGGCGCCCTGGACCAGCCGGGCGAGGACCAGTGCGGTGGGGTTCGGGGCGAGCCCGCAGGCCAGCGAGGCGGCGACGAACCCGGCGAGTCCGGTCAGGAACAGCCGCCGGCGCCCGTACTTGTCGCCGAGTCGTCCGCCGGGCACCAGCAGCACACCGAGCGCGAGGGCGTAGGAGGCGCCGAGCCACTGGACGAGGCTCGCGCCGCCGCCGAGGTCCCGGCTGATGGTGGGGGCGGCGATGTTGGTGATCGTCGCGTCGAGGAGGTCGAGGACATCGGCGGCGAGCACGACGGCGAGGACGGCCCAGCGGGCGCGGGCGGAGAGCGGTCTTTCTACTGCGTTACGAAGAGTCTGCGTCACGCAGATAAATATCCGGAAGGAGCCGCCTGGCGTCAAGGGGATTTCGTCAGCCGGAGGTTCTGGCGGCGTAGGCGGTGGGCGGCACCCCGACCGTGGCCGTGAAGTCCCGTACCAGATGGGCCTGGTCGGCATAGCCGAGGTCGGCCGCCAGGGCCGCCCAGTCAACCTCGCGGTCCGTCTCCGCGTGCTCCAGGGCCTCATGGATGCGGTAGCGCAGGATGACCCACTTCGGGCCCACGCCGACGTACCCGGCGAACAGCCGCTGCAGCAGTCGTACCGACATCCCCTCGGTGCGGGCGAAGTCGGCGACGCGACGGATCGTGCGGTCGGTGCGGATGCGCTCGACCAGCGTCATCGCGAGGTCGGCCTGGGGGTCGGGGCGGGGCGAGAGGGAGAGCAGGAAGGTGTCGAGGGCGGCGATCCGGGCCTTCTCGTCGGCCGGGGTGAGGACGGCCGCGAGGTCCGCCGTCGGGAAGGCCTCGGGGGAGCGGACCCGTCGGCCCGTCCACTCGCTCACCGCCTGCGCGGGCGCGAAGGGACGGAAGCCGCCGGGCCGGAATTTTATGCCGCAGACCCGGCCGCGCCCCTCCAGCTTCTGCGCGAAGAGCCCCTGCTGGACGCCGGCGACCTCGACGAACGGCTCCTGGTCCGCGAACTGCTGGAAGACGAGGTGGACCGCGGGGTGCGGCACCACGTGCGAGACGTACGGCTCCTTCAGGTCCCAGTCGATCAGCCAGTAGTGCTCGACATGGCGGCGCAGCGGCTCGGCGGGATCCGGGCGGCGGAAGTCCACGTGCGCGAGGAAGTCCGCGGCGCCGACGATGCCTCGGGTGTCACGGCGTGGGGCGGCCATGTCGGGATCGTAGGACGGGGCACTGACAATCGCCGGAATAAGAGGGCGGGGGCGACCGTTGAGGGGCTATAGTTGAACGGTCAACAACTTGGAGGTTGAGCGACCATGCAGTTCGGGATCTTCAGCGTCGGCGACGTCACGCCGGACCCGACCACCGGGCGTACGCCGACCGAGCGCGAGCGCATCAAGGCCATGGTCGCCATCGCGCTGAAGGCCGAGGAGGTCGGCCTGGACGTCTTCGCGACCGGTGAGCACCACAACCCGCCGTTCGTGCCGTCCTCACCGACCACGATGCTCGGCTATGTCGCCGCGCGGACCGAGAAGCTGATCCTCTCCACGTCCACGACCCTCATCACCACCAACGACCCGGTGAAGATCGCCGAGGACTTCGCGATGCTGCAGCACCTGGCCGACGGCCGGGTGGACCTGATGATGGGCCGCGGCAACACCGGACCGGTGTATCCGTGGTTCGGCCAGGACATCCGCGAGGGCATCAATCTCGCCATCGAGAACTACGCCCTGCTGCGCCGGCTGTGGCGCGAGGACGTCGTGAACTGGGAGGGCAAGTTCCGCACCCCGCTGCAGGGCTTCACCTCCACGCCCCGCCCGCTGGACGGTGTCCCGCCGTTCGTCTGGCACGGCTCGATCCGCTCGCCGGAGATCGCCGAACAGGCCGCGTACTACGGCGACGGCTTCTTCCACAACAACATCTTCTGGCCGGCCGACCACACCAAGCGGATGGTCGAGCTGTACCGGACCCGGTACGCCCACTACGGGCACGGCACCCCCGAGCAGGCGATCGTGGGCCTGGGCGGGCAGGTGTTCATGCGGCACAACTCGCAGGACGCGGTGCGGGAGTTCCGGCCCTACTTCGACAACGCGCCGGTCTACGGCCACGGGCCCTCCCTGGAGGACTTCACGGACCAGACCCCGCTCACCGTCGGCTCGCCGCAGCAGGTGATCGAGAAGACCCTGTCCTTCCGGGAGTACGCCGGTGACTACCAGCGCCAGCTGTTCCTGGTGGACCACGCCGGGCTGCCGCTGAAGAGCGTGCTGGAGCAGATCGACCTGCTGGGCGAGGAGGTCGTGCCGGTGCTGCGCAAGGAGTTCGCGGCCGGGCGTCCGGCGAACGTGCCCGAGGCGCCGACGCACGCCTCGCTGCTGGCCGCCGCGGAGAAGGAGGAGGCCGCCGTATGAAGCTGGTCGTCGTCTCGGCGGGGCTGAGCGTTCCGTCGTCCACGCGGCTGCTGGGCGACCGGCTGGCCGCCGCCGTGGGCCGGCAGACCCCGGTCGACATCCAGGTCGTCGAGTTGCGCGACCTCGCCGTGGAGATCGCGCACAACCTCACCAACGGCTTCCCGGGGCGGACCCTCTCGGCCGCGCTGGACGCCGTGACGGAGGCGGACGGGCTGATCGTCGTCACTCCCGTCTTCTCCGCTTCGTACAGCGGGCTGTTCAAGTCCTTCTTCGACGTGCTCGACAAGGACGCCCTGACGGGCAAGCCGGTACTGATCGCGGCCACCGGCGGCACGGCCCGGCACTCCCTGGTGCTGGAGCACGCGCTGCGTCCGCTCTTCGCCTACCTGCGCGCGGTGGTCGTCCCGACCGGGGTGTTCGCCGCGTCGGAGGACTGGGGCGCGGAGGGCCTGGACGGGCGCATCGAGCGGGCGGCGGGAGAGCTGGCCGGTCTGATGGGCGGCCTGCCGGCGAAGGCCCCGGCCAGGACGGACGGCTTCGAGGTGGTGCCGTTCGCGCAGCAGCTGGCAGCGCTGTCCGCCCCTTCAGTGAGAGGACGGTAGGAGCGGCCGCCGGGTTGCTCGTGTGACGGTGAGAGGCCGGTAAAAAGGCAGATCGTACGGCCACCGTCCTCCACTGAACCGCCACATGAATTGGCAGTATGGGTACGTGCCCCAAACTGTGCTGCTCGCCGAAGACGACCGTGCCATCCGTCATGCCCTGGAACGCGCCCTGAGCCTGGAGGGCTATCAGGTCACCGCGGTCGCCGACGGTGTCGAGGCGCTGGCGCAGGCCCACAAGACCCCGCCGGACGTGCTCCTGCTGGACGTGATGATGCCCGGCATCGACGGACTGCAGGTCTGCCGGGTGCTGCGGGCCGAGGGCGACCGCACGCCGATCCTCATGCTCACCGCGCTCGTCGAGACCGCCGACCGCATCGCCGGCCTGGACGCGGGCGCCGACGACTACGTGGTCAAGCCGTTCGACGTCGAGGAGGTCTTCGCACGGCTGCGCGCGCTGCTGCGCCGGACCAGCCCGGACAACGGGGCCGTGGCCGACGTGCCGAAGGAGCTGCCCGCGGCCTCCGACCGGCAGATCGAGGCCGCCGGGCTGCGCATGGACGTACAGGCGCGGCGGGCCTGGCGCGGCGAGCGGGAGCTGGAGCTGACGCGGACCGAGTTCGAGCTGCTGGAGCTGCTCGTGCGCAACGCCGGAATCGTCCTCGACCACTCCACGATCTACGACCGCATCTGGGGCTACGACTTTGGACCGGGTTCCAAGAACCTCGCCGTGTACGTCGGCTATCTGCGCCGCAAGCTCGACGAGCCGGGCGCACCGGCGCTGATCCACACGGTCCGCGGTGTGGGTTACGTGCTGCGGGAAGACTAGTGGGCCGGATCAGACGGCTGCTGGTGAGGAGGCGGCCCGGACTGGTCTCCCTGCGCACCACGCTCGCGGTCTCGTTCGCGGCGGTCACCGCCGCCGTCACGGTGCTGGTCGGCGTGTTGTCGTACAGTGCCGCGGCCCGGCTGGTCCGGGTCGACCAGGAGAAGGTGTTCGACCAGGTCGTGCAGGACCTGCGGGACGAGGTGCGGCAGCACCGGATGACGACCGACGACTTCTCCTCCACGGCACCGGGACACGACATCGTGCGGCCCGCCCGCACGGATGTGCAGGTGCTGGGGCCGGACGGCAAGGTCGACGACCCCGGCAGCCCCGGGCTGCCGGTGGTTTCCGCCGACCGGTCGATCGCGGCCGCCCGGAAGGCCGGGAAGCTGGTCGAGCACAAGGACGTCGACGTCGACACGGACGTCTACCGCATCGCGACCGTCTCACTCGGCTCCGGGCGGGGCGCGGTGCAGGTCGCGCAGGAGTTCAGCGACACCGAGGACCTGCTGCGGGCACTGCAGCAGCGCACGCTGATCCTGATGTGCGCGGTGGTGATCGCGGCGGGTCTGTTCGGCTGGTGGCTGGCGCGGCGCATCACCCGCCGTCTGATCCTGCTGGCCTCGGCCGCGGAGGACGTCGCCCGCACCCGGCAGCTCGGCATCGAGGTGCCCGTCACCGGCTACGACGAGGTGGGCCGCCTCGGCCGCGCCTTCGACCGCATGCTGGGCCGCCTCGCCCAGTCGGAGGAGGACCAGCGGCGCCTGGTCCAGGACGCGGGCCACGAACTGCGTACGCCGCTCACCTCGCTCCGTACGAACATCTCCCTGCTGCGGCGGATCGACGAGCTGCCCCCGGCCACCCGTGACGAGCTGGTCGCGGACCTGGGCCAGGAGGCGCGTGAACTGACCGATCTGGTCAATGAGCTGGTGGACCTGGCGGCCGGGCAGTCCGACACCGAGCCGCCGCAGCGGGTCGACCTCGCGGACATCGCGGAGGACGTGGCCGGGCTCGCGCGGCGGCGCAGCGGACGGCAGATCACGGTCCGGGTGAGCGGTGACACGACGACCGACGGCCGGCCGGGGATGCTGCAGCGGGCGATCTCCAACCTCGTCGAGAACGCCGCCAAGTTCGACCGCGACGGCAGCGGGCCCATCGAGATCGCCGTCTCCGGGCCCGCCCGGCCGGGCACGGTCCGCGTGGAGATCCTCGACCGCGGCCCCGGAATCGCCGACGGCGATCTGATCCGCATCTTCGACCGCTTCTACCGCGCGGCCGACGCGCGGTCCCTGCCCGGGTCCGGGCTCGGCCTGTCGATCGTGCGGGAGGTCGCCATGGCGCACGGCGGAGCGCCGTTCGCGGCGCGGCGGGCGGGAGGCGGGTCGGTGATCGGGTTCACCGTCGGCGGGGTGCCGGGGAGCGGGACGGGCGCCGGGGGGTGATCCCGCGGGGGCCGTTGCTCTGCGGGCGGGGCGGCGAGGGACTGGAACCGGCCATTCCGTGCAACCCCATTTAACTCTCAAGCTGTCATGACATACTCGCGATCCGGCGTGTGATCGTCCCCCTGAGTGTTGGGAAAGCGATTGCCAGTGAACGTGAGAAGCCATGTGCTGGAGCATCCGTGAGCCGGCAGCGGGGACGTCCCGAGCGGCCGCTCGACCCCGACGCGGGACCGGTGCAGCGCTTCGCGCACGAGCTGCGGTCCTTACGGGCCCGGGCCGGCTCCCCGTCCTACCGGACGATGTCCGGACAGGCCCGGGTCTCGGTGGCCGCGCTGTCGCGTGCGGCCTCGGGCGAACGGCTGCCGTCGGTGGCCGTGGTGCGCGCCTACGCGCAGGCCTGCGGGGCGGACCCCGACGTCTGGCAGGACCGATTACGGGCTGCGGCCGACGAGGTCGCGGCCTGCGGGGCGGCGGAGGGGGAGTCGCCGTACCAGGGCCTCGCGCGGTTCGAACCGGGCGACCAGGAGCTGTTCTTCGGCCGGGACGCGCTCGCCCGGGACGCCGTGCAGCTGATGAAGGAGCACCGGTTCGCGGTGCTGCTCGGGGCGTCAGGCAGCGGCAAGTCCTCGCTGCTGCGGGCCGGGGTCATGCCCCGCCTCGAGCGGGTGGTGGACGAGGCGGGCTGCGGCGCCCGGCTGCGGCTGATCACGCCCGGCGCCCGGCCCGCCGCCACCCACGGACGGCTGCTCGCACCGGGGCCGGACGAGCCCCACCGGGTGGTCGTGGTCGACCAGTTCGAGGAGATCTTCACGCTCTGCCGGGACCGGGCCGAACGGTGGCTGTTCGTCGACCGGTTGCTCGCCGCCAAGGAGGGGGACGGCCGGTTACGGGTGGTCGTCGCGGTCGGGGCGGGCTTCCACGGGCGGTGCGTGGAGCACCCCGGGCTCGCCGAGGCGCTGCGGCACACCACACTGTCGGTCGGGCCGATGACCCGGGAGGAACTGCGGGACGCGGTCGTCAAACCGGCCACGGCGGCGGGACTGCGGGTCGAGCGGGAACTCACCGCCCGTATCGTCGAGGAGGTCCACGACCAGCCCGGCGCGCTCCCGATGCTCTCGCACGCCCTGCGGGAGACCTGGCGCAGACGGCGCAGCGGAGTGCTGACGCTGGCCGCGTACGAGGAGGCCGGCGGCGTCCACGGAGCGATCGCCGCGGCGGCCGAGGAGGTGTACGGCGGGCTCTCCGCCGACCAGGCCGCCACCGCCCGGCGGCTCCTGCTCGCCCTCATCGCCCCCGGTGACGGCACCCCCGACAGCCCCCGCCCGGTCAGACGCGCCGATCTGCGCGAATGGCCGGACCCCGAGGTGCCCGTCGTCCTCGAACGGCTCGCCCGCGCCCGGCTGGTCACCGTGGACGAGGAGAACGTGGAACTCGCCCACGCGGCCCTGATCACCCGCTGGCCCCGGCTGCAGCAGTGGATCGAGGAGAACCGCGAACGGCTGCGCATGCACCGCCACCTCGCCGAGGCCGCCCGCAACTGGCAGGAGCACGGCAGCGACCCCGGCACCCTGTACCGGGGGATCCATCTCGCCCTGGCCGACGTGCTGTTCACCCGCGAGCGGCACGAGGACGACCTGAGCGCGCGGGAGCGGGCCTTCCTGTGCGCCTCCCGGGTGGCCCACCGCATGGAGCGCTGGACGGCCGCCCGTATGCAACGCCGCATACGGTCACTCGTCGTCGCCCTCACCTGTGTCCTGGGCGGGGCCCTGGTCGCCGGTCACCTCGCCTGGCAGGAGAGCGACGCGGCCGAGGCCGAGCGCACCCTCGCGGCGGCCCGGCAGGCGGCGGGCCTCGCCGACCGGGACCGGGTGACCGATCCCCGCACCCGCACCCTGCTGGGCATCGCCGCCTGGCGGCTCGCCCCGCTCCCGGAGAGCCGCGCGGCCCTCTTCGACGCCCTGACCGACCCCGAGCGCGACACCTTCACCGCCCCGGACCAGAACGCCACCACCCGCACCTTCCTCACCGACTCCGGCCGCACCCTCCTCACCACCGGCGCCGGCACCTGGTCGGCCTGGAACGTCCCCACCCACCACCACACCGCCTCCGGCCACCTGCCGCACCTCCCGGTCACCGCGGTAAGCCCCGACGGCCGAACACTCGCCCTGACCGGTCCCGGCGGCGAACGGCGGTTGTGGCGGCTGCCGGAGGGGGCGGGGGGTTCCGGGTATCGCGCCGCGGCAGCCCCGGGTGGGGGCGGCTATGTCGTGAACGGCCCCGAGCCGCAGGCGCAGTTACGGGGGTTCACCGATGATCCCGTGGTGCTGGAGGGGGCCGTCGGGGGTGTCGTGGTGGTGAGTGGGGACGGGCGGCTGGCGGTCGTCTGTGGGCGGGAACGGGTGCTCCTGGTGCGGGACACCGTCCGGCACCGTACGGTTCCGGGGGCCTGGCAGGACCGCCCGGCGGAGGACTGCTCCGGCGACTCGCTCGTCCTCGACCGGGGCGGGACGCGGCTCGCCGCGGTGTCGGACAAGGGGATACGTGTCTGGGACACGGCCTCGGGTCGGCAGCTCGCGGAGCTCGACCAACCGGGCGCCGCACCGCCGGCGTTCACCGCGGACGGGCGGTTCCTGGCGGCGGCCGGGCAGGACGGGATCACGGTCTGGCGCATCCCGGGGGCGAAAGCACCGGTGTTCCGCCACGCCCTGGCCGACGGGCCCGTCACCGCCCTCGCCTGGGACCCAGGCGCCCCGACCCTGCGCTACCTGACGGGCGGCACCGTCCACACCCTCGACCTCTCGGTGGTCCTCACCTCCGTGTGGCGCGCCGGCCCGCTGGACCACGAGACGCTCAGCCCGGACGGACGCCTGCTGGCCACCGCCGAACGGTACGGCGACAGCTACCGCTTCCGCCTGCGCTCCACCCGCACCGGCCGTGTCGTCGCCGGACTGCCCGTCCTCGGGGCGCCCGGACACACCAAGACCGCCGCGCCCCTCCTTGCCTTCAGCCCCGACAGCCGGACCTTCGCCTACGGCAACGGCGCCCGGATCGTCGTATGGAATGCGACAACTCGCCGTGTGCGGGCGGTACTTGAGCTCGGCGGGCCGTCCGCCGTTCGCTCGATCGCGCTCACCCCGGGCGGCCGGGCACTGCTGCTCACCCGGGTGACCTCCACCGGATCGGCCAGAGGCGAGGTGTGGGACACCGCCCGGGGGACGAGGACCGACCGGCCCGCGGCCCTCGCCGGAACCCTTGGATCCGTCCTGGCCTCCGGTTTCGCGGGGCCGGTCACCTCCCTGCCCTTCGGCCTGGAGACCGGCGTACCACTCGGCGGCGCCGACCTCCTCGCCCTCAGTCCCGACGGTGTCCACCTGGCCACCGGCGGTTCCTTCGGCAGCGTCACCGTCTGGCGGGGCCGTACGGAACGCCACCGGGAGGCCGTCGTCCCGGCCGACGCCTCGGGCTCCCCGGTCACCGCCCTCGCCTTCAGCCCCGACGGCCGCACCCTCGCGGTGGGGTACCGCTCCGGCGCGCTGCGCCTGTGGGACACCGCCGACCGCCAGCCCCTCGGCGCCGGCTTCGACACCCCCGGTGACGCGATCCGTTCACTCGCCTTCGACGCGCACGGAGACTCCGTCTATGCCGCCGGCCCGCACGTCCCCGTCCAGCGGTACGCCGTCGGCGCCGCCCAGGTCGTCACCCGGCTCTGCGCGCGCGCCGGCCGTGACCTGACCGGCGACGAATGGCGGAGGTACCTCCCCGAGGTGCCCTACCGGCGGGTGTGCGACATCACCGGCGGCGGGGCCTCGTAGGCCCGTCGCCCAGCAGCCCGGTGTGCGGGCGCAGGCCGGGGAACCTGTCCGGTTTCTCTCCCCGGTTGGGTTGTTTACGCCTCTGACCTGCATTGATCAACAAATCGGCACCCCGAAGAGTGGGGGTCCACCAGGACACCACCCCCCACTCACCGGAGTAACCCGATGCCCTTCGCACGCCGCAAGTCCGCCTCCCCCAAGCGCGTCCTCCGTACCGGCGGGGCCGTGGCCGCCCTGGCCCTGGGTGCCTCGCTGATGGCGGCCCCGCAGGCCTCCGCCGCCGACAGCCCCACCACCAAGGAGCTCCTGGACGCCTGCAGCTGGGCGGACCTGTGCGAGTTCCACGCGACGGACTACTGGACGTACACCGGCCCCCAGCACCAGGTCGGCTCCACCGCCTACAACTGCGCGAGCCAGACCAATCAGCACCGCATCGACTGGGCGGACACCACCGGCTCCACCAACACCTTCGGCATCTCGATCAGCGCGGAATACAAGTGGTTCGAGGTGTTCACGGTCGGTGTCAGCACCACGTACTCGCACAGCTGGGAGGCCTCGCACACCGACACCGAGAGCAACACCGTCAACATCCCGGCCGGCTACAAGGGCTGGATAGAGCGCGGCACGGCCAAGCAGCAGGCCAAGGGCTGGTACGAGATCCACTTCGGCAAGCGCTTCTACGGCCACTACATCTGGTACGTCAACAACTACCAGTCGTCCGGCTTCAACAAGGACAACCCCAACTCGGGCTACGTCAACTTCAAGGACGCGAAGATGACCGCCGGCGAACGCGCCGCCCACTGCAACTGACAGCGGCCGACGGCATGTGGTGCTCCGTGACTCCAGGAACCCGCCCCCGGCTCCGCCGCGCGGCGGCCGCCGTCTGCTCCCTGGCCCTGCTGACCGGCTGTGCGGCGGGCGCGAAGAGCCGGCCCGACACCGCCCACGCGGACCGTCAGGGGCCGACGGTGATCGGCACCGACAACTCGGCGGAGAGCCGGGTGACGGCGGCGCTCTACCGCGAACTCCTCACCGACGCCGGACAGCCGGTGCGGATGGCGACCACGAGCTACGCCTCGCCCGCCGCCACCGCCAGGGCCGTGGTGGCGGGCAGGATCGGCCTGGCTCCCGCATACGAGAGCACCCTGCTGCGCACGTTCCCGGGCGGGAACAACCTGCCCGGGAACATGCCGGCGACGCTGAGCATGGCGCTGCCCATGGGGATCGACGCCCTGCCGCCGGCCGCCGCCGAGCACGGAGTCGTCCTCGCGGCGACCCGGGCCACCGCCCGCCGTCACGCCCTGCACAGCCTCGCCGACCTCGCCGGAGCCGGCCACCGCCTCACCCTCGGCGGCTCCGCATCGGGCGATGCGGACGCCCCCACGCCCTCGTCGCTGAAGAGGGCGTACGGCGTCACCCTCACCGCCGCCGGCACCTCGGCGACCGCCGACGTACTGGCCCTGCGCAGCACCGACCCCGTCCTCACCCGTGACCGGCTGGTCGTGCTGACCGACCCCGAGGGCGTGATCCCGCCCGAGCACGTCTTCCCGCTCATCCAGGCCCCCTACGCGGGCCTGGCCGCACGCAGAGCCCTGGCCCGGGTCAACGCGGCACTCACCACGGACCAACTGGCCGCGCTCGCCTCCGCCGTCGACGCGGGCCGCTCGCCCGCCGCGACGGCACGGACCTGGCTGCGCTCCCAAGGCCTGCTCGGCTGACTTACCTCCCTCGCCCCCCACTCGTACAGAACGGTGACAGCGAAATGCATGACGTCAGAAGGAAGTTCGCGATGGCGGCACTCGCCGCAGGAGCCGCCCTCAGCTCTCTCGCCGTCGCGACACCGGCCGGCGCCGAGTCGGTCTCCGCCGTACAGATCACGGTCTGCAACGACGCCGGCGTGACACAGGTGTTCTGGGTCAAGGGCTACAACCAGCACGACGACTGGGTCGGCTCGCCGATCTGGACCGTCGACGCGGGCACCTGCGCCACCGGCTGGGACTACTGGTGGAAGCAGAACTCGTCGGTCGAACTCCACCACAGGCCCGGCAGCGCGGCCTGGACATGGCAGCAGGCCTACATCCCCAGGACCGACGCCAGGACGACGACGCTCCGGATCTCGTAGGAACTGCACCGCACGGACACCAACGGCGGGACCCGAAAGGGGTCCCGCCCACCGGGGCACGATCCGTCATGTCCGGTGCGGCACGGCTCCGTCCTGGCAGCGGTGGAGGTCGCGCAGCAGGGAAATCTCGGCGCCGTGATGGATCAGCTCCCTGTTGACGTGCAGGACCCTGTTCTCCATGGGATACCGCTCGGGACCGATCGCGGGTGGATTCTCCAGGTCGGTGTCCGAGAGTTCGCGGACCCCCGCGTTCCATCTCCCGTACATCTCATCGAGCTGTTTCAGCGCCTCGTCGGCGGTCCCCGCGTAGGGGAAGGTCCCGGAGTCGACGTCCTGGCCGCCGAAATACCATCCGACCCGATAGCCCAGGCACGAGACGATGATGTGCGCCAGCCGCCAGGCAATGGTGGTCACCGGCGCCGGCACCGGGTCAGGGGACGCGAAGTCCATCGTCCACTCCCCTGAACCCATCGACATCGGTGCGGCCGACGTACCTCGCGGTCGGATGCTCCAGCAGCCGCGCACCGGCTCCCAGAAGTACTCCTCGTCGGTGAGCCCCTCCAGCCCCGGCCGCAAGTTCTTGTGCCAGTACCAGTCCAACTGCTCTGCGAGCCGTTCGCTTCTCGTCATTGCCGCACCCTACAGACGGCCGAACAGCGTGGCTGATGCCCCGCCTCAATTGACATGCTCTTGGCCTATTTATTCAACTTCCTTCGCGTTGGGTCGCGTTAGGCTCGCGAGGCGTCCCACGTCTCGTCGACACCGGGACGAAGTACTCGCGCCAGCACAGCCCAAGTCCGGCCAAAAATCGGGAAGTTGGGGAAAACGCCATGCGCAACCGTACGAGAGCATGCGCCGTCGCTGCAGCCGCCGCGTTCCTGCTTACGGCTGCCGTGGGCAACGCGGCGGCAGGCGGCGGTCAGCCGGTGAGCCTGGTCTCGCCCGGTGACCCGTATGCCGCCTGTGACATCAGCGGCGACGGCTCCGGCACCAATTACGCCTCGGCGGAGGACGAGCCGTACGTGACCGTCAGCCCCCGGGACGCGCGCGACGCGGTCGGGATCTTCCAGCAGGACCGCTGGTCCAACGGCGGCGCCCGCGGGCTGACCGCCACCTATACCCACGACGGGCAACACTTCAGCGAGACGCCGTTGCCGTTCACGCACTGCGCTCCGGGCGGGCTGAACTACCAGCGTGCCTCGGACGGCTGGGTCAGCACCGGCCCGGACGGCACGGTCTACGGCAGCGGGCTGGTCTTCGACGCCACCGACGCACGCAACGGCGTGGCCGCCTCGACGTCGTACGACGGCGGGCGCACCTGGACGCACACGGTCCCGCTCATCGACGACACGCAGGCACAGTTCACCGACGACAAGAACTCCGTCACCGCCGACCCCGTCCATCCCGGCGTCGCCTACCAGGTCTGGGACCGTATCGACGAGGACGACTCCGCTCAGGTCTACGACGGGCCCGCGTACATCTCCATCACCCGCGACGGCGGGCGGCACTGGTCGAAGGCCCGGCCGTTCGTGGACACCTCCGTCGTCCGGCACTCGCAGACCATCGGCAACGTCATCGTCGTCGACCCGCGCACCGACACCCTCTACGACGTCTTCGACTGGCAGACGTACGACATCGACTACACCACGGGCACCTTCACCCCGACCGACCTGCACTTCGCCGTCGTCAAGTCGACCGACCAGGGCCGCACCTGGAGCAAGCCGGTCACCCTCGCCCAGGACACGGCCGTCGCCGAGGTCGACCCCAACGCCCCCGGCGATGCGAGCAAGGCGCTGCGAGCGGGCGGCGATCTGCCGAACGTCGCGATCGACCCCCACACCGGCGAGCTGTATGCCGCCTACGAGGGATCGGACTTCAGCGCCGGTGCCTACAACTCCGTGGAGCTGACGCACTCCACCGACGGCGGTCGGACCTGGTCCGCCCCGAAGCGGGTCAACCAGGTTGCCTCCGCGCCCGCCTTCACGCCCTCCATCACCGTCGACGGGCACGGCACGGTCGCGATCAGCTACTACGACCTGCGCTACCTCACCGCCGGGAACACGACCACCGTGCCCACCGCCGCCTGGCTGCTCACCTTCCCGCGCGGCGGTGAGGATCACCCGAGCGAGCGCCGTATCTCCCGGGTCTTCGACTGGCTGCAGGCTCCCTACGCCGGGTGGGGCCACTTCCTCGGCGACTACGAGGGTCTCGCCACCGACGGCTCCTCGGCGGTGCGCCCGTTGTTCGTGGAGACCAACGACAACGCGCCGCAGGACTCCACCGACGCGTACAGCGGAGTGCTGGCCACCATATGCGGCTATGGCCCCGTCGCCCCGGCCGCGGCCGTACCTCGCGCGACGGCGGCACCTCGCGCGACGGCCGCGCAGGCGGCTCAGTCGCACCGCGTCATCCGCTGATCGGATCTGCCCGTGGGCGCCTGCGGGACCGCTGGTCGCGGTCGCGCAGGCGCCTTGCTTTCGACCTTTTCCACGCAACACGCGGCACAGGTGAATGATGTCGCGATCTGCGGCCCCAAATAGTCGTACGTAAAGGGAAGTTCGTGTCCATGCGGGGCTCAAACGTAAACTCCCGGCCATTTTTCCTGTGAGCCCTTTGTGTGACTGTTATGAGCACGCCAAGATCTTCCCGCGTCGAGACACCCCCATATGCCCGACGCAGGGAGGAGAGGGCATGTTGCCCCCAAGGCATCAGCGACGGTTCATCACCTGCACCGTCGTGGCCGCCGCGTTCGGGCTGGTCAGCACCCAGTCGTTCGCCGCGTCGGCCGACACGAGACCCCGGCCCTGGCAGGCACGCCACCAGGCCGCGATAGGCCGGGAGCACATCAAGGCGTTGCACGCCGGCCACGGAATGTCCGCCTTCGCCGCCGAAGGCGATGACGACGGCGCCGACGAGGCGGAGAACTCCGCCGAGTCCACGGCCCAGTTCACCGAGGCCCGCACCGCGCCCGGCGTGGTCGCACCCGGCGCCTACGGCGCGGCCTGGCAGCAGCTGCAGTCGATGAAGCACACGAGCGGCAGCTGGGACCACGTCACCAAGAAGGCGTACAACTCGGACGACTCCCGCTACCGGGATGTGAACTCCAACTCCAGCGGCGGCTCGGGCAAGGTGACCGGCCGGATCACCGGAATCGCCGCCGACGACCAGGGATACGTCTACGCGGGCGGCGCCAACGGCGGCGTCTTCCGCTCCACCACCGGCGGCGGGCACTGGAAGCCGATCGCCGACAAGCTGCCGTCCCTGTCGACGGGCACCCTCTCCCTGGATGGCCAGAACCGGCTCTGGTACGCCACCGGCGAGTCCAACACGGGGGCGACGTCCTTCGTGGGCACGGGCGTGTACGTCCTGAAGGACCCGCACCACGGCAAGTTCCAGCCCGGCGACCGCGTGGGCGGCGCCGAACTCGAATCCACGGTCATCCACGCGCTGCGGTTCGCCGGCACCAAGGTCTGGGCGGCGACCAGCACCGGCGTGTGGTCGCACTCCACGACCACCCTGTCCGGCCCCTGGAAGCACGAGTTCGCCCCCAACCCCGACTACCTTCCGGGTGGTTCGAAGGCGGACGACCCGAGCGCGCCGTACAAGAACATCGCCAACGACATCGCCGTCGACCCGAAGG
Source organism: Streptomyces sp. NPDC001351 (assembly GCF_042896045.1). Classification (NCBI taxonomy): domain Bacteria; kingdom Bacillati; phylum Actinomycetota; class Actinomycetes; order Kitasatosporales; family Streptomycetaceae; genus Streptomyces; species Streptomyces sp. NPDC001351. The sequence goes on from NZ_JBIAWS010000002.1 coordinate 61,628, forward strand.
ACCCGAACAAGGTTCTTCTCGCGGTCGGCTGGCGCGGCGGCGACACCTACAACGGGCTGTACGCGCAGGCGGGCGACGGCAGCTGGAAGCCGGCCACCGGTCTCGGCGACCTGCCGACCAACAGTGACGACGTCGGCAACGTGACGTTCGGCGCGGCGGCCGACGGTTCGCGCCTGTACGCCATCGACCAGTCGCCGGCGCAGATGGCCGCCAACCCGGACAGCGGGCTCAAGGGCGTGTACGTGTCGAAGAACGGCTCGCCGTTCGGGCCGTGGACGCTGATCGCGGACTACACCAAGCTGAAGGCGTCCGGTTCCGCGCTGCAGGGCGCCGGCTACCAGCCCGGCATCCAGTCCTGGTACAACCAGTTCCTCCAGGTCGACCCGGCCAACGCCGACCATGTCTACCTCGGCCTGGAAGAGGTCTTCGAGACCAAGAACGGCGGCGACAGCTGGATCACGCCGGGCCCGTACTGGAACTTCCCCTTCCCCTGCTGGAGCATCGACCCGGCCAAGCAGACCGGCGACTGCTCGCCCACCACCCACTCCGACCAGCACGCGGTCGCGATCGGCAGCTACAAGGGCAAGAGCTGGGCGTACGTCGGCAACGACGGCGGCATCTACCGACGCCCGCTGAGCGGCGCGGTCGACTCCGGCGGGCACGCCAAGGACTGGCAGTCCCTGAACGACGGCACCATCGACACGCTCCAGTACTACTCGGTGGGCGTCGGCAAGGACCTCGACCACGGCGGCGTCTCCGTCACCGGTGGTCTGCAGGACAACGGCCAGTCGATCCTGCGCGGCGATGACAAGGTCATGGGCTCCAACTTCGGCGGCGACGGCGGCGACACCATCGCCGACCCCGCCAACGGCTGCAACATCGCCGCCGAGTACGTCTACCTCGACCTGTGGGTGACCCAGAACTGCGGTGTCAACGACGGTTCGTGGACCACCGACCCGTCCAAGGCCACCGAGTACGAGGTCGCCCCGCCGGACAAGGACCTGGGTGGCGCGGGCGCCCGCTTCATCGCCCCGATCGCCGCCGACGCCAAGAACACCAGCACCTGGATCGCGGGCGGCCGCCACGTCTGGGTGAACACCAAGGGCTTCGCGATCCGCTCCGGCAAGGAGTGGACAGGCGCCTACGACCTGGGCGAGGGCCATGTGGCCACCGCCGTGGCCTCCTCCGGAGGCACGGTCTACGTCGGCTGGTGCGGCCCCTGCAACAACCAGGGCTTCACCCGCGGCATCGCGGTCGGCAACGCCGACGGCACCGGCTGGCACCAGCTGAACCTCCCGGTCGACGGCACGATCCCGAACCGCTACGTCTCCGGTTTCGAGATCGACCCGGCCAACGCCCAGCACGTCTACGTGGCGATCAACGGCTTCTCCCGCAAGTGGACCGAGGGCCCGGGTGCCGGTGTGGGCCACATCTTCGAGTCGACGAACGGCGGCGCGAACTGGTCGGACATCTCGGCCAACCTGCCCGACGTCCCCGCCGACACGGTGAAGCTCCTGCCGGGCGGCGGCCTCGCCCTCGGCACCGACCTCGCCACCTTCTACCGGCCCGCCGGCGCCACCAAGTGGCAGGTCCTGGGCCACAACCTGCCCACCACGGCCATGATGCAGCTGCGCCTCGGCCCCGACGGCAAGCTGTACGCAGCCACCCACGGACGCGGCATCTGGTCCTTCGACGTACGGCGCCTCAAGGGTCGTAAGGACTGATAGGACTGATCCGACGCATTCCGGCATACGGCGGCCGGTGCGCACCCCAGCCCGGGGGCGCACCGGCCGCCGCGCGTCCGGCTCACTGCACCGGATACGCCGCCACACTCAGCCGCAGCGTGAACACCGGCGCGCTCTGCGGACCCCAGATGATGCTCACCGATCCGGTGCGCGCCGCCCGCACCGTGACCCGGGTGACTCCCTTGCCGTCCGTGGCGGTCGACGTCACCAGCGCCAGCATGGGGTTGCTGCTGCGCGGCTGCGGCCAGGAGCCCTCGGAACGGCGCGCCAGCACCACGGTCACCGTCGTACCGGATCGCACGCACAGGGTGTGGACGGACGGGTCTTCTGGGCCGTGGGCGATGGTGGTGGAGCCCGCGGCACATCCTGGGGACGCTGGGGCTGTGCCGTGAGGGCTCGGGGCTCCTGTCGACGGTGATGACGGAGGCGTTGCCGGCCGTGTCGGGGAGGACGAGCTGGGGGTGCTCGGCGTGCTGGGGCTGCTCTCCGAGGGCGCGGTGGTGGGTGGCGTGGCGGAGGAGCGCGGTGGTGCCGAGTCCGCCTCGGGGCCTTGGCCGCTGCCTCCGCAGGCGGTCAGCAGACAGGAGAGGGCGATCAGGACGGTCGCGAGCGAGGGCCGGGATCCTGGGCCGCGTCTGCAGTCCTCCCTCATCATGACCACCCCTTTCGCGCCATCGGACGTCACTGCGACGTCCTCGGCCGCAGTTCGGTTCCCGACGTTCCGGGCAGCTTGGCATCAAGGCGATCGACGACGCCTTCACGGAAACGGAACCGGGAGCCGAGGAGAAAGCGGAAGACGACGGCGGCCCCCTCCGGCACCAAAAGGGCGAGGCCCGAAGACCCCGCCCAACCCTCAAGAAACCCCAGCTCAGAGCCGATCAGGGCCACACCAGGCAGTACGGCTGATGCCCCGCCTCATGAAGGCGGTGGCTGAAGTCCTGCCACTCGTGCAGCAGTTGGTAGACATTGAACGCATCCCGCGGGCCCCCGCGGTCCGGCACCGTCGACCAGATGAACGCCGCCGCGCCGACGGCCTCCTCGCCTATGCCGCGCAGTGGGTCGACGACCGTCATCGGGAGCTTGACCACCGCGTAGTCGGGGTGCAGGACGACCAGTTCCAGGGGCGGGACCTTGTGGAGGGGGACGCCTTCGATGCCCGTCAGCACCATCGCCGCCATCGTCTCCGGCTTGATCTTGGTGAACATGCCGTTCATGCCGAGCTCGTCGCCGCCGAGTTCCTCGGGGCGCATCGAGATCGGGACACGGGCCGCGGTCGCGCCGTCCGGCGCGCCGAAGTACTTGTACGTCACCCCCACCCGACCACCATTCCTGCTCCCCGCCCGGAGCGCGTCGCCCCGGCGGTCGATCCGCCGGTCGATCTGCTCGGGCTCACTCGGTGCGCCCTGTCCCCGACGTGCCTCGGTCGCTTCCTCCGCCTCGCGTCGGTGCCTTCCTCGATGGGCACGTCGAGGACCCAGGTCATCAGTCCCCTCGCCCAGTCCGCCACCGCGATGCATATCTCCACCCGACTGCTTTTCTAGGACGCGTGGCCCCCGCCGCGCAACCCGATCATCGTGTCAGTGACCTCCCCCACGGCCGCCCGCCGAAACGTGCGTTGAAACACCTGTCCGCAGGATCTTCGCAGCCTCTGAACAAGCCTCCGTACACCTCGTCGTACACCTGGCCGCGCACCCGGTCGTACATCCATCCGTACACCTATACGTACGCCAGGACCGTATGAGCTGTGTGTATCAGGTCCCAGTTTCGCAGATCGTCCCGGGCGGCGGCTGTCTCCCGGGTCGGCGGCAGCGCACGCTGCCGCCCGTGCACCCTGGCCTACCCTGAGGAGGTCCCTTGCAACCGGAGCCCGAGAAGTCGGAGAAGGTCGGAGAAGTCGCAGGTCATGAGCGAACTGCCTGATTCACTGCCTTATTCATACGAAGCGCCTGCCTCGCAGGCACTGTTCGACCGGGCCGCGGCCGTCACTCCCGGTGGTGTGAACTCCCCGGTGCGCGCATTCCGCGCCGTGGGCGGTACGCCCCGGTTCATGGTGTCCGGTACCGGTCCGTATCTGACGGATGCGGACGGTCGGGACTACGTCGACCTGGTGTGTTCCTGGGGGCCCATGATCCTCGGGCACTCCCACCCGGAGGTCATCGCCGCCGTTCAGGACGCCGTCTCGCGCGGTACCTCCTTCGGTACGCCCGGTGAGGGCGAGGTCGCGCTCGCGGAGGAGATCGTCGCGCGGGTCGAGCCCGTGGACCAGGTGCGGCTCGTGTCCAGCGGGACCGAGGCCACCATGAGCGCCATCCGGCTCGCCCGCGGATTCACCCGGCGCACCAAGGTGATCAAGTTCGCCGGGTGTTACCACGGTCACGTCGACTCGCTGCTCGCCGCCGCGGGCAGCGGGGTGGCCACCTTCGCCCTTCCGGACACGCCCGGCGTCACCGGTGCCCAGGCCGGCGACACCATCGTGCTGCCGTACAACGACCTCGAAGCCGTGCACGAGGCCTTCCACCGGCACCCCGGTGAGATCGCCTGCGTGATCACCGAGGCCTCGCCCGGGAACATGGGGGTCGTGCCGCCGCGGCCCGGGTTCAACCAGGGCCTCAAGGACGCCTGCTCCAAGAACGGTGCCCTCTTCATCTCCGACGAGGTCATGACCGGTTTCCGCACCAGCCGGGCGGGCTGGTTCGGGATCGACGGGGTCAAGCCCGATCTGATGACCTTCGGGAAGGTCATGGGGGGCGGGTTCCCTGCGGCCGCCTTCGGCGGGCGGGCCGATGTGATGGCGCATCTCGCGCCCGCCGGGCCCGTCTACCAGGCCGGCACCCTCTCCGGGAACCCGGTCGCCACAGCGGCCGGCCTCGCCCAGCTGCGCCTGCTCGACGAGGCGGCGTACGACAAGGTCGACGCCGTGTCGGCGACGATCCGGTCGCTGGTCACCGAGGCGCTGAGCAAGGAAGGCGTCGGGCACCGGCTGCAGAACGCCTCCAACATGTTCTCCGTCTTCTTCACGGACCGGGAGGTCCGCGACTACGAGGACGCCAAGAAGCAGGAGTCCTTCCGCTTCACCGCCTTCTTCCACTCGATGCTGGCGCAGGGCGTCTATCTCCCGCCCTCGTCCTTCGAGTCCTGGTTCGTGTCCACGGCCCACGACGAACGGGCCGTACAGCGCATCGCCGACGCCCTTCCGGCGGCGGCTCGAGCGGCGGCGGAGGCCACGGCAGCATGAGCGAGAGCACCAACACGGCGGGCGGCGACATCACCGTCGTCCACGTCATGCGGCACGGCGAGGTCGCCAACCCGGACGGGGTCCTGTACGGGCGGCTGCCCGGCTACCGCCTCTCCGAGCTGGGCCGGCAGATGGCCGAGCGGGTCGCCGAGCACCTCGCGCCCCGCGACATCACCTACGTCTGCTCCTCCCCGCTGGAGCGGGCCCAGGAGACGGCCACCCCGATCGCCAAGGCGCACGGGCTCGACCTGGCCACCGACGAGCGGCTCATCGAGGCCGACAACGTCTTCCAGGGCAAGACCTTCGGCGTCGGAGACGGCGCGCTGCGCAAGCCGGGCAACTGGAAGCACCTCGTCAACCCGTTCAAGCCGTCGTGGGGCGAGCCGTACGTCGACATCGTCGTCCGGATGATGCAGGCGCTGGACTCGGCCAGGGACCGGGCGCGGGGGCACGAGGCCGTCCTCGTCAGCCATCAGCTGCCGATCTGGATCGTGCGGTCGTACGTCGAGAAGCGGCGGCTGTGGCACGACCCGCGCAAGCGGCAGTGCACGCTCGCCTCGCTGACGTCCTTCACCTACCAGGGCGACAAGCTCGTGTCCGTCGGCTACAGCGAGCCGGCCCGCGATCTCGTCCCCGCCCATCTCCTCGCGGGCGCCAAGCCGGTGAAGGGGAAGAGCAAGGCCTTCGGCGCCTGAGGCCCCCTTTGGGGAAGTCATGGGACCTCATTGGGAGTTGAGAAATCCCCTTTGGGATCCCATGACACGTTCGTGACATTTGTTGCCAGATCAACGTGATCGTCAGGAACCTCGCGCTTCGTCATGTCCTCTGAATGGGTGACCACCACAGGACATGACGATCGGGGTTGGAATGAGTGCTCTCACTCGAAGGGGAATGCTCGGGCTCGGCGCGGGCGCCGCGGCCGCCGTCGGACTCTCCGGCTGCGGCAGCCTCACGCAGTCAGATGGGTCGACCCACGGTTCGGGTTCCAGCAGCGGCGGATCCGGCAAGCCTTCGCCCTCGGCCCGCCCCATCGGAGACGGCTCGACCTCCTTCACCGGCAAGCAGCCCAACCAGCCCGCCAACCCCGAGCCGCTGGAGCCGGGCCAGGCCCCGCCGCAGTTCGTGGTCTTCTCCTGGGACGGTGCCGGCGAGGTCGGCAACGGGCTCTTCCCGCGCTTCCTCGACCTCGCCAAGCAGCACCAGGCGTCCATGACCTTCTTCCTCTCCGGGCTGTATCTGCTGCCCGAGTCGAAGAAGCGGCTGTACAACCCGCCGAACAACAGGATCGGCGCCTCCGACATCGGCTACCTCAACGACGAGCACGTCAAGGCGACGCTGACCAACGTCCGCCGCGCCTGGCTCGAAGGGCACGAGATAGGCACGCACTTCAACGGTCACTTCTGTGGCGAGGCCCACACGTCCGTCAAGTGGTGGACGCCCCAGCAGTGGCGCAGCGAGATCGACCAGGCCAAGTCCTTCGTGAAGAACTGGAAGACCAACACCGGCCTCACCGACCTGCCGGCCCTGCCCTTCGACTACGACAAGGAACTCGTCGGCGGCCGGACGCCCTGCCTCCTCAACCAGGAGAACCTGCTGCCCACCGCCCGCGAGCTGGGCTGGCGCTACGACGCCTCCTCGCCCGGCGGCCTGCAGGTGTGGCCGTCGAAGAAGCAGGGGCTGTGGGACTTCCCGCTGCAGTCGATCCCGTTCCCCGGCAGGAGGTTCCAGGTCCTGTCGATGGACTACAACATGATGTTCAACCAGTCGCAGAACTCGACCAAGGCGCCGGCCTACAACTACCCGGCCTGGCGCGAGCAGGCGGCCGGGGCCTACATCGCCGGCTTCAGGCGGGCGTACTTCTCCAACCGCGCCCCCTTCTTCATAGGCAACCACTTCGAGCACTGGAACGGCGGCATATACATGGACGCCGTCGAGCAGGCGTTCAAGCACATCGCGCAGGCGAAGGAGAAGGGCGCCGACGTCCGCCTCGTCTCCTTCCGGCAGTTCACCGACTGGATCGACGTACAGAAGCCGGAGGTCCTCGCCAAGCTGCGCACCCTCGGCGTCGGTCAGCAGCCGGTGGGCGGCTGGAAGACGTTCCTCAAGGAGACCCCCTCCTCCTCGTCCTCACCCCAGGGACAGGCTGCCTGAAATGCGGTTTTCCCCCCGCAAGGGGGGTGCGCACGACCCCGGGAACGGGCATGCGAAACTTTTCACATGAGTGCCGCCAGCCGCGCCCCCCTGCGCTCGAACCGCGCACGCCGCCGAACCGTCCTGACCACCGCCGGTGCCGCGGTCGCCGCGCTGCTGATGTCCGCCTGCTCGTCCGGAGGGACCTCCGGCGGGGGCGGTGACACCAACTTCGTCATGGGCAAGGACGGCATCTCCACCGCGAAGAAGGGGGAACGGGCCGCGGCGCCCGACCTCTCCGGCAAGACCGTCAACGGGGGACAGCTCGACGTCGCCTCCTACAAGGGCAAGGTCGTCGTCCTGAACGTGTGGGGTTCCTGGTGCGCCCCCTGCCGTGCCGAGGCGCCCAACTTCGAGAAGGTCTACCAGGATCTCAAGAGCAAGGGCGTCCAGTTCGTCGGCATCAACACCCGCGACACCAGCACCCAGAACGCGGTCGCCTTCGAGAAGCAGCAGGGCATCACCTACCAGAGCCTCTACGACCCCACGGGCAAGCTGATGCTCCGCTTCAAGCGGGGCACGCTCAACCCGCAGGCGGTCCCCTCCACGCTCGTCCTCGACCGGGAGGGCAGGATCGCCGCCCGCTCGCTGGCCGCGCTCAGCGAGGACAAGCTGCGCACGATGATCGCCCCGGTTCTCGCGGAGAAGTGACGTGACCTCAGTCACCACGCTCGCCGCGACGGGCTACAACGACACGGTGCTCAACGGCGCCCTGCTGCTCGCGTTGCCCATCGCGCTCCTCGGCGGACTCGTCTCCTTCTTCTCCCCGTGCGTCCTGCCGCTCGTCCCCGGCTATCTGTCCTACGTCACCGGGGTCGCCGGCACCGATCTGGCCGAGGCCCGGCGCGGGCGGATGGTCGCGGGCGCCTCCCTCTTCGTGCTCGGCTTCACCGCCGTGTTCGTCTCCAGCGGCGCCCTCTTCGGCTACTTCGGCGACACGCTCCAGGACAACAAGGGCATCCTGTCCAAGGTGCTGGGCGCGCTCATGATCCTCATGGGTGTCTTCTTCATGGGCCTCATGCCCTGGATGACCCAGCGGGAGTTCCGCTTCCACAAGCGGCCCGTGGCGGGTCTCGCCGGCGCCCCGCTGCTCGGCGCGCTGTTCGGCATCGGCTGGACCCCGTGCATCGGCCCGACCCTCGGCTCCGTGCTGACCCTGTCCGCGCAGCAGTCGAGCGCGGGCCGGGGCGCCATACTGACCGTCGCCTACTGCCTCGGCCTCGGCGTGCCCTTCGTGCTCGCCGCGGTCGCCTTCCGCAAGGCGCTCGGCGCCTTCGGCTGGGTCAAGCGCCACTATGTCTGGGTGATGCGGATCGGCGGCACGATGATGATCGTGACCGGTCTGCTGCTGCTGACCGGCGCCTGGGACCGCATCGTGCAGGACATGCAGTCCTGGTCCGCCGGCTTCACTGTGGGGATCTGATCGATGAGCAAGGCCACCACCACCGGTACGCCCCCCGAGCGGGCCGAGGACCCGGACCTCGGCGCCGCCGGCTCCCAGCTCTCCACCGCCCCCAGGGAGGAACTGGCGAACCTGCCCGCCCTGGGCGTCATCGGCTGGGCCCGCTGGTTCTGGCGGCAGCTCACCTCCATGCGGGTCGCGCTGCTGCTGCTCCTGCTCCTCTCCCTGGGCGCGATCCCCGGCTCGCTGATCCCGCAGTCCGGCATCGACGAGACGAAGGTCGCCGACTTCCGCAAGGCGCACACCTTCCTCGCGCCCGTCTACGACAAGCTCGGCCTCTTCCACGTCTACAGCTCGGTGTGGTTCTCCGCGATCTACATCCTGCTGTTCGTCTCCCTCATCGGCTGCATCGTCCCGCGCACCTGGCAGTTCATCGGCCAGCTCCGCGGCCGCCCGCCGGGCGCTCCCAAGCGCCTGACCCGGCTGCCCGCCTACACCACCTGGCGCACCGAGACCGAACCCGAGCAGGTACGCGAGGCCGCGCTCGCGCTGTTGAAGAAGCGCCGCTTCCGCGCGCACCTCGCCGGTGACGCCGTAGCCGCCGAGAAGGGCTATCTGCGGGAGGTCGGCAACCTCGCCTTCCACATCGCGCTCATCGTGATGCTGATCGCCTTCGCCTGGGGCCAGCTCTTCAAGTCCGAGGGCAACAAGCTGATCGTCGAGGGTGACGGCTTCTCCAACACCCTCATCTCCTACGACGACTTCAAGTCCGGCAACCTCTTCAGCACCGACGACCTGGTGCCGTTCAGCTTCCACCTGGACAAGTTCACCGGCACCTACGAGTCCAGCGGCCCCAACAAGGGCACCCCGCGCACCTACCAGGCCGCCCTCACCTACAGCCAGGGCGCCTACGGCAAGGACAAGAAGGACCTCGTCAAGGTCAACGAGCCGCTGGAGATCGGCGACGCCAAGGTCTACCTCACCGCCCACGGCTACGCCCCCGTCATCACCGTCCGCGACGGCAAGGGCAGCGTCGTCTACCGCGACGCCGTCCCGCTCCTCCCGCTCGACTCCAACGTCACCTCCACCGGTGTGGTCAAGGTCCTCGACGGCTACAAGAACGCCAAGGGCGTCAGCGAACAGCTGGGCATCTCGGCCTTCCTCCTGCCGACCTACACCCCCGGCAGCGAGACGGCCTCCACCTTCCCCGCGCTGCGCAACCCGGTGTTGAACCTGACGCCGTACCACGGTGACCTCGGCGTCGACTCCGGCATCCCGCAGAGCGTCTACCAGCTCGACAAGGCGCATGTGAAGGAGTTCAAGGACTCCAAGGGGCAGCAGCTCAGGGACAACCTGAGGCCCGGCCAGACCATGCAGCTCCCGAACGGCGCCGGCTCGATCACCTACGAGTCCACCAAGCAGTGGGCGAACTTCCAGGTCGTCCAGCAGCCCGGCACCTCCTGGGCGCTCGCCGGCTCCCTCACCGCGATCTTCGGCCTCGCCGCCTCCCTGTTCATCCAGCGCCGCCGCGTCTGGGTGCGGGCCGTCAAGGGCGCCGACGGTGTGACCGTCGTCGAGATGGCCGGCCTCGGCCGCAGCGAATCCGCCAAGGTCCCCGAGGAACTCGGCGACCTCGCCGGGATCCTGTACGACCGGGCGCCGGGCGCACCCGAGCCCGACGAGCCATCCCACGACTCCGACGCCGAACCCGACGCCGGCTCACCGGACCAAGACGACCCCACCACCCCCGACACCGAAGTCGTACCTGCCGAAGGGGCTGAGACGCAGTGACTCTCGCCGCCGGAACCGAGTTGGCCACGGCCACCAACGAACACCTCGCGAACATCAGCAACACGCTGATCTACTCCGCGATGGCCGTCTACACCCTGGCCTTCTTCGCGTACATCGCCGAATGGCTCTTCGGCAGCCGCAGCAGGGTCGGCCGTACGGCCGCCGCCCTGACCACGGGGGCGAAGGGGACCACGGGCAAGGCCCCCGCCGTCACCGTGAACAAGGCGGGCGGCACCGCCGTACTGGAGCGGCCCAAGGTCGTCGTACGGTCCGCGGCCGGTGCCCGTGACGTGCCGGACGGGCCCGGGGCGCACGGCGGGGACGAGCAGGGCGACCTCTACGGGCGTATCGCCATCTCGCTCACCGTGCTCGCGTACTTCGTCCACTTGGCCGGCGTGATCGCCCGCGCGGCCTCGGTGGAGCGGGCGCCGTGGGGCAACATGTACGAGTTCAACATCACGTTCTCCGCGGTGGCCGTCACCGTGTACCTCGCGCTGCTCGCGCTGAAGAGGAACGTCCGCTGGCTCGGCCTGTTCTTGATCACCACCGTCCTCCTGGACCTCGGCATCGCCGTCACCGTCCTGTACACGGCCAGTGACCAGCTGGTTCCCGCCCTCCACTCGTACTGGCTGTACATCCACGTCTCCACCGCCATCCTGTGCGGCGCGGTCTTCTACGTGGGCGCGGTCGGCACACTGCTGTACCTCTTCAAGGACTCGTACGAGACCAAGCTGGAGAACGGCGGCACCCCCGGCCGCTTCGCGACGTCCTTCCTGGAGCGGCTGCCCTCCTCGTCCTCGCTGGACAAGTTCTCGTACCGCGTCAACGCGGCCGTCTTCCCGCTGTGGACGTTCACGATCATCGCGGGCGCCATCTGGGCGGAGTCGGCCTGGGGCCGCTACTGGGGCTGGGACCCGAAGGAGACCTGGGCGTTCATCACCTGGGTCGCCTACGCCTGCTACCTGCACGCCCGCGCCACCGCCGGCTGGAAGGGCCGCAAGGCCGCCTACCTCGCGCTGATCGCCTTCGGCTGCTGGCTGTTCAACTACTACGGCGTCAACATCTTCGTCTCCGGCAAGCACTCGTACGCGGGCGTCTGAGCCGCAGAGGGCCGACACTGGTGTCATGAGCGGTTCCATCGCACAGGGCACCAGTCAGAGCCACGGGAACACGCACATGCTGCACTTCCTGGTGCGGGTCCCACGGCGCATGGAGGACGTCTGGCCGGCGGTGGCCACCCCCGAGGGGCTCGCCCCGTGGTTCACCGCCGCCGACGTCCTCGAACCCAGGCTCGGCGGCGCGGTCACCCTGCGTGACCTGGGCAGCGGCCGCGTCACCGCCTGGGACGTGGACCGGGTCGCCGAGTACACGCTGGACGACGGCGACCGGATCCGTTTCCACCTGGAGCGGGACGGCGAAGAGGGCACCGCCCTCCGCTTCACCCACGAGTACCGGGGAGCCGAGGCGGCGGAGCCCGCCTGGCGGGCCCGCTTCGAGAAGCTGGTCAGCCGACCGTGATCGAGTCCAGCTTCTCCCGCAGATAGCGGTGCGAGTCGACCGGCTCGTACGCCACCCTCCCGACCGGCGCCGGCACGGACTCCACCAGCGTCCCCGGTGTGCACTCGCCGAAGTACACGAGCGACATCAGCTCCTCGGCGGGCGCGTCCGCGGGCGGCGGCAGCACCCGGTGCCGCCCCGACCGCCACCTGTCACCGGTCCAACGGGCCATCAGATCCCCGATGTTGATGGTGAAGGCCTCCGGGTCGAAGGGCGCGTCCTCCCAGCCGCCCTCGTCCGTGTACACCTGCAGCCCGCCCTTCCCGGCCTGCCGGTCGAGGATCGTGACCGTCCCGAAGTCGGTGTGCGGCCCGATGCGGAACTGGCCCGGCTGCGGCTCCCCGACGACCTCGGTGCCCGGATACCAGTTGATGTTGAAGCCGTACGTCGGGTGGTCCATGTGCCGGGAGAAGAAGTCCGGTTCGAGGCCGAGCGCCTCGCCGAGCAGGGACAGGAGCTGCTTCTCCAGCTCGCCCATCCGCTCCAGGTACTCCTCGCACAGCGTCCGGAGCTCCGGCACTTCCTGCGGCCACACGTTGGGCGCGTACCACTCCGCGTTGACGACCGGGTCCTCGAAGGGCTCGTGCGTCGCGAACGTCAGCGACTCCTTCAGGTCCGGCGGGGTCTCGGTGCCCTCCGAGTAGCCGTTGGCCTCCGCGCCCGGGCCGAGCCAGCCGCGGCCGCCCACCTTCGCCGCGTACGGCTGCTTGGTGCCGACGGGAAGCCGGAAGAACGCCCGAGCCGCCTCCCGGATCGCGGACCGCAGCGCCGGATCCACACCGTGCCCGGTGACCAGCAGGAACCCGGCGGTCTGCAGGGCCTCGTCGACGGTGCGGGCGATGGCGGTGCGGGCGTCCTCGTCGCCGTCGAGCCACGGCCGCAGATCGATGGTCGGAATACGCGGGTCACTCACCGATGTCCTCATTCCACAGTGCCGGATGGTTCTTGATGAAGTCGCGCATCATCCCGATGCACTCGGCGTCGTCCAGCAGCACGATCCGCACGCCGTGCTCCGCCAGCCAGTCGTGCCCGCCGTGGAAGGTGGCCGCCTCGCCGACCACCACCCGCGAGATGCCGAACTGGCGGACCAGACCGGAGCAGTACCAGCACGGCGAGAGGGTCGTGACCATCGTCGTACCGCGATACGAGCGCTGCCGTCCCGCACTGCGGAACGCTGCCGTCTCCGCGTGCATCGAGGGGTCGTCGTCCTGGACGCGCCGGTTGTGGCCGCGGCCGAGTAGGGTGCCGTCGGCGCCGTAGAGGGCGGCGCCGATCGGGATGCCGCCCTCCGCGAGCCCGGCGCGCGCCTCCGCGACGGCGGTGGCGAGCCAGGTCCGTGCCGTCGCCTGGTCCATGGGGTCCTCAAGGTCCATGTCCTCACTCTGCTGTGGCCGAAACACGAGGGCAACGTGCGGAAAGTACTCTCCGGGCATCCCGCCGCCGGACGAACTGTCCATGCGCCGTCCCTGGAGGTGCCCGTGGCCGCACTCACCCTCCGCGAAGTCCTGGACCTCGATCCCGTCCGCGCCTCCGAGCCCGCCCTCCTCGCCGGCGAGGGCGCCCTGGACCGCCCGGTCCGCTGGGTCCACTCCAGCGAGGTCTACGAGGGCGCCAACTTCCTCGACGGCGGAGAACTGCTGCTCACCAACGGTTTCGGCCTGATGGACGCCGACGAGGAGGTCCGCCGCCGGTACGTCCGCGAGCTGGCCGCGCGGGGCGCCGCCGGGCTGGCGGTGGAGGTGGGCCGCTCACTGCCGCAGATGCCCCCCGAGGTCGTCGACGAGGCCCGCCGCCTGACCCTGCCCCTGCTGGCCCTGCACCGGGTCGTGCCCTTCGTACGCATCACGGAGGCGGCGAACCGCGCGATCGTGGCCCGGGGGCTGTCCGGGCGGTCGGTGGTGCGTCCCTGGGGCGGCGACCACACGGCCGCCCTGCTCGCCGACCTGGCCGACCGCGCGGCCCTCAACCAGCCGGAGGTCGAGGCACGGTCCGCGCTCGCCGGGTTCCACCCGGGGCCGGGGGCCCGGCTCGTCGGGGTGTCGGTGCACGGCACGCGCGAGGTGGGCGCCGTGGACCGGGCGGTGCGGCTGCTGGGCGGGGCGGCGGTGCTGCGGGCGCCGTTTCCGGGGGATGTGCTGGCACTGCTCGCGCTGCCTGTCGGCGGCGGCTTCCGCTCCGGTGATCCGGTCCGCGCCGTCCAGGAGGCTTTCCGCACGGCAGCCGACGCGGGGCTCACCGTCGCCGTGGGGCACGCCGTCGACGCCGGCAGCGGTTGGCTGCGCTGGAGCGACACGCTGCGGGCGGCGCGTACGACGCTGGAGCTGGCCCTGACCGTGCCGGCCGCCGAACCGCCCGCCCCCGAGGGCCCGTTGGTCACCTCCGCCCGCGCGCTGGCCCTGGAACGGGAGCTGACCCGCGGCGGCATCGACACCAACCGCGACCGCCTCGACCGGCTGGTCCAGCACACCCTGGGCCCGCTGCTGGCCTGGGAGGCGGCCCACCCCAGCGACCTGGTCCGCACCCTGGAGGTCCATCTGCGGCACGGCTGCTCCCCGACCCGGACCGCGGCGCTGCTGCACATCGGCCGCCAGTCGCTCTATCAGCGGCTGGAGCGGATCGAGTCCCTGCTGGGGCTTGAGATCGACGATCCTGATCTGTTGGGGGAGTTGTTGGCGGCGGTGTGTGCGCATCGAGTCGTGCGGGGGCGCTCCGCCGGGGGTGCCGTGACAGGCCGTCGGTCGTCCGCTGGTTCGACTGGGCTGGTCGCGGCCCGCGGCGGAGCCGCATAGGGACACGGCCCCGCGCCCCTTTCGGGGCGCGTTCCTAGCGCAGGGTGACCTGGCTCGGGCCGTTGTACGGGGCCGAGCACAGGACCGTTTTCGGGGTCCGCAAGGTGTCGTCCTGCGTGAACAGCTCGCGGGCCGCGTCGAAGGGGACCTCGTCGCCCGCGACCAGGGCGGCCCGGTCGTAGAGCTCGCGGGCCGCTTCCGGCAGGGGCGTGCCCGGATTGCCTTCGTCCATTCCCCACTCGTCCCACAGCAGCGTCTCGACCTTGTTGAGCATGGCGAGGTCGAGCCGGATGTTGCCGGCCACGAAGCGCTCGCCCCAGAACGGCCCCTGCTCCGGCGGATGCAGACCGAAGGTCCTCGGGTCCGCTCCGCCCTCGCGGATGGCCCGCCACGCCTTGCCCGCGACCAGGAAGCGGTCGCGCGGGACGTCCATCGGGTCGAAGTCCACGTTCCAGTGGGCGGTGATGCCGGGGTCGGTGAGCTGGGCGTCCGCGAACAGCCAGCCCCGCTCCTCGTCCCAGTACTCGGTGACCACGTGGTCGCAGTGGAAGCCGTCGGAGCCGAAGTAGTCGGCGAAGCCGGACCGGATACGCGCCGGGATGCCCGCCTGCCGCAGGAACGAGCAGTGCAGCAGCGAGAAGTCCCGGCAGGTCCCGACGAAACGGTCGCCGACCTCGCGCCGCATGTGCAGCGGGGCGTCGTTCCGGGCCACGAGGATCCGCAGGATGTCGTCGATGTAGCGGGTCTCGGCGTCGTTGTGCAGGCGGTCGTCCGGGTGGGTGTGGTGGAAGAGGCCGCCCTCCATCCGGTGGATGAGCAAGTCACGGGAGACGCGGGCGAGCCGGGCGGGGTCGCGCGGTAAGCCGGCGTACCGGTCGGCCAGTTCGCCGGGGTCGGAGAAGGCGCTGTGCTGGGCGTAGAAGGCAAGTGACACGGCGGGCCTCCCGGTTGTCCGGAGTCGTCGACTCATCGACTGCATGTTCGAATGCGGGTCGGTGCGGCCCACCGTGTCAAAATTCGCCGGCACATGTCCAGCCCCCGCGTGACCTTCAGCCGTTCACTCGCAGCAACAGCTTCCCGGTGCTGGTCCGCGTCCCCATCAGACGGTGTGCCTCCGCCGCCTCCTCCAGCCCGAACTCGGCGGTGACCGGCAGGGACACCGTGCCGTCCACCGCCTTCGCGAAGGCCCGCTCGGTGAGGGAGCGCAGCTCGCCGGGGGCCGTCTTCGCCAGCGTGAGGATCGAGAAGCCGCCGACCGACACCCCGGAGGGGTAGAGCTCGGGCTGGCCCACGGTCCACGCCGGCGCCGCACTCGCGTTGCCGAAGGAGACCAGGCGCCCGAAGACCGCGAGCGAGGCCAGGCTGTTCCGGAACGTCTCGCCGCCGACGGGGTCGAGCGCGAGGTCGACGCCCCGGCCGCCGGTCGCCTCCCGCACCGCCTCGGTGAACTCGCCGACGAACACCTCGTCGTAGCCGTACTCGCGCGCGTACGCCACCTTGGACGCGCCCGACACCACCCCGTACACGGCCCCCGCGCCGGCCGCCTTCGCCAGCTGTCCGACCGCCGTGCCGACGCCGCCCGCCGCGCCCTGTACGAGCACCGTCTCGCCCGGCTGCAGCCGGCCCACCGCGTGCACCAGGGTGTACGCCGTCGGCAGCACGGTCGGCAGGGTCGCCGCCGTACGCAGGTCGACGCCGGCCGGGACCGGGAAGACGGTCGAGGCGTTCGCCAGTACGGCATCCGCGTAGGCGCCGCCCTCCGTCAGCGCCGTCACCTCCTGGCCGACGGACAGGCCGGTGACCCCCTCGCCGAGCGCGCGGATGCGCCCCGACGCCTCGAGTCCGGGCACGAAGGGCAGCCGCGGCACCCGGTAGCCCTCGCCGCGCGCCTTGAGGTCGGCGAAGTTCACCCCGGCGTACGCCACGTCGAGGCTCACCTGGCCCGGACCGGGCTCGGGGACCTCCGTCTCCACGACCTTCAGGACCTCGGGCCCGCCGTACTCCTGGAACTCCACCGCACGCATGCCACACCACCCATGACTGTTCGGTCCACGACTGTTCCATGGACTGTTCAATGGAAAGCGAACAGTCGCGAGTGTATGATTTTCATCGAACAGTCGGCAAGACGTGAACCTCGGCCAGGCGTGAAGGAGGCCCGCGTGGCACAGCGCACCAGTCATCGGGCCGCCCCCGAGCACACCCACCCCGACGACGTCTCCGTGCAGACCGCGCTCGCCGCGCTCGCCGATCCCGTACGCATCAGCCTCGTCAGGGAGCTGGCGGGCTCGGCGGAGTGGTCGCGCAGCTGCGGCAGCTTCGACGTGCCGGTCGGCAAGGCGGCGCTCAGCCATCACTTCGTGGTGCTGCGGGGCGCGGGCCTGGTCGAGCAGCGCGACGAGGGGCCCCGGCGGGTCAACCGCCTGCGGCGGGCGGAGTTCGAGGCCCGCTTCCCGGGTCTGCTGGACCTCGTCCTGCGGGACGAACCGACGGTCTGAACCTCTTCGCCCCCTGCGGCGTCACAGTGCTGACGGCAGCACCGGGGGACGGAGGGGGACATGGGCAGCAACCGCACCTGGATCGCATCGGCCGGAGCGAGCGTCGCGCTGGTGGTGGCCGCGGGCCTGTACGTCCAGGCCATGGGGGCCGGCCACACCGACTCAGGCCTCAGGGCGGACCCGGACCGGATCAAGTCCGCGGCCGCGGACCGGACGTGTGCCGGGACCCGCCCGGTCGACAGCCTCCCCGACCGCGACGACGGCACCCCGCTGACGCGTGTCGTCGTACACGTCGACGAACTGGCCCGGAAGAAGTACCCGGACGTCTACACGGGCCTCTCCGTCGACGAGGAACACCGGTCGGTCGACGTCTGGCGCATGCCCTCAGCCGCCTTGGACGACGCGATCTGCGGGGCGGCCGTGCGGGGCGTGACCGTGCGGCTGCACGACACCGACGTCGGCGGAAGAACCCTCCACGCCCTCTGTGACCGGATCGGCGACGACATGCACCGCTGGGACGGCACCTTCGAGATGCGCGAGGTCGCCGCGGACGAACGGGGCTTCGTCCTCATCGGGGTCGACGACCCCGACAAGGCGGAACCGATCCTCAAGAAGGCCTACGGCGCGCACAACAGCCGGTACATCAGGGTCGAGCACGCGGATCAGGCCAAGCCGCTGGACGGGAGCTGAGCCTTCGTCCGCCGCAGCACCGCATACAGCGCCGCGCTCACCACGAAGCCGACCACCGGAGTGATGTCGCCGAACGACGGCCAGTGCTTCGGTACGTAACCGACGTAGTCCTCCTGGTTGGAGAAGAGCGGGACCGACACCGCGATGCCGATCAACAGGGCTGCGAGGCCAGGCCAGTTGGTGAAGGAGCGGTCGTTCAGGCGGGCGGCCAGCTCCTCGTCCGTGGCCGTGCGGGACTGCAGCCACCGCTCCACCAGGACGACACCCAGCCACGGCGCCACCCAGTACGCGATGACCAGCAGGAACGCCTCGTACGCCGACCCCGCGTCCGACAGCGACGCCCAGGCGGCCGCCGTACCGGCGACACCCGACACCACGACCAGCACGCTGCGGCTCAGCCAGGTGGGGAGCCTCAGGCCGAAGGAGGCGATGGAGATCGCGCCCGAGTAGATGTTGAGGGCGTTCGCGGAGATGCCGCCGAGGATGATGGCGAGAAGCACCAGGTCGCCCAGCCAGCCGGGCAGATGACCGGTGAAGGCCGCCGTCGGGGTGGCGTTCTTCGGGGCCACGATGGTCGCCGAGGCCGCGCCGATGACCGCCACGAGGGCGACCGACACGAACAGGCCGACGGCCGGGTAGAGGACCGTCCTGAACCGGTTCGCGGTGCGCGGCAGATAGCGGGAGTAGTCCGTGGCGTACGGGTTCCAGCCGGCCGCGTAGCCCCAGGCCGCGCTGAAGGCGAGGAGGAAGCCGCCGATGCCGCCGCCGGTGCCGCCCCCGCCGAGGTCCGCGTCCTTGAACGTCCACACGCCCGCCAGCAGGAAGATCACCGCGAGGGCCGGGAAGGCGTACTTCTCGAAGGTGTGGACGAAGTTGTGGCCGATGAAGCCGATCAGGATCTCGGCCACGACCACCAGGAGGAGCGAGGGCAGCGGGCGCAGGCCCGTCAGCGTGTTCAGGGCGAAGGCCGCGCTCACGCTGTTCACCGCGAACCAGCCCACGCCCGCCACCAGGCCGTTGGCCGCGGCCGGCAGGATGTTGCCGAGGCGGCCGAAGGAGAAGCGGCCGATCACCATCTGCGGCACACCGAACCGCGGCCCGTCCAGGGACAGCACGCCCTGCGTGATGGCGCCGAGCGCGGTGCCCAGCACGATCGCGGCCGTGGCCTGCCAGAAGCTCAGACCGAAGAACAGCACCGAGATCACACCGATGAAGACGGTCGCGAACTCGATGTTCGGGGACGCCCAGGTCCACAGCAGCTGCAACGGCGAGCCATGGCGTTCGGCGTCGGGGATGGGCTCGGAACCCGCCGTCTCGACGGCGATGACCTTGTCGCCGTATGCGGGGGCGAGGGTACTGGAGGAGTCGGCGGGAGCAGTCGTCATGCGAGGTAAGTGTCCGGTTCCGGCCGGTCCGGGCACAGGGGCGCATTGTCCGCTTCGGTGGGCCCCGCGGCGTACAACCTGTAGGCATCGGCGCCGCCGATGACCCCATCGGCAGGACGCCCCACTGGCGCGTGGACCCGCGCCGCCGCCCGCTCGTAGCGTCCAGGACATGAACACGCAGAACAAGTCCGCAGAGAGCAGGGGCGTCGCCCAGCTGATGACCGCGATGGTGCTGTCCGGCACCCTCGGCGTCTTCGTCGTCGAGTCGGGCGCCTCGCCCTTCAATGTCGTCTTCTTCCGGGTCGTCTTCGGAGCCCTCGCGCTCGGCTCCTACGTCCTCGCCCGCGGCTGGCTCCGCGACCACGGCTTCACCCCGCGCACCTTCGGACTCGCCGTCCTGGGCGGCGTGTTCATCGTCTTCAACTGGGTGTTCCTCTTCCAGTCGTACGAGAACACCTCGATCTCGGTCGCCACGGTCGTCTACCACACCCAGCCGTTCTACGTGGTCCTGCTCGGCGCCCTCCTCTTCCGCGAGCGCCTCACCGCCGCCAAGGTCGGCTGGATCGCGCTGGCCTTCGCGGGCCTGATCCTGGTCTCGGGCGTCACACCCTCCGACTTCACCAGCGGCGGCACCTACCTCAAGGGCGTCGGCCAGGCCCTCCTCGCCGCGCTCCTCTACGGCCTGTCCACCCTGGTCACCAAGCGGATCACCGGCGTCCGCCCGCACCTCATCGCCCTGGTCCAGGTCCTGGTCGGCATCCCGCTGCTGCTCCCCTTCGCCGACTTCGGCGCGATGGCCGGCACCGGCTGGGACTGGGGGTGGCTGGTCGGCCTCGGCTTCCTCCACACCGGCGTGATGTACGTCCTGATGTACGCCGCCTACGCCAAGCTGCCGACCTCGAAGATCGCCGTGCTCGCCTTCGTCTACCCGGCGGTCGCGATGGTCATGGACTGGGCGGTGTACGGCCACCACATCGGCCTCGTCCAGGCACTGGGCGTCCCGCTGATCGTGCTGGCCAGCCTGAAGGTCACGCTTGCTCGGCCACGAGCTTCCGCGCCTGCTCCAGAAACAGCCGTACGTGCGCCGGAAGCCGCTTCCCGGCCCGCCACGCCAGTTGCGTCCGAAGCGTGAACGGCGGCTGCCACGGCAGCCGTACCAAAGACCCCTCGGCGAGTTCGGCGGCGACCGTCACCTCGGGCAGCAGCGAGACCCCGAGGCCGGCCGCCGCCGCGCGCTTGGTGGCCTCGATCGTCCCGAACTCCATGAAGTCGACCGGCTCACCGGCCGACGTGAGTTCCCGCTCGAACAAGTCCCGGTAGGCGCAGCCCGGCTCGGTCGCGAGAAGGGACTGCCGTACGAGATCGGCGGTGGCGAACTCCCGCCCGGCGAGGGCGTGCCGGGGCGCGGCGACCAGCGCGAGCGGCTCCTCGCACAGGACCACGCTCTCCAGCCCCGGATGCTCGGTCGCCTCCTCCATCAGGAAGCCGAGATCGTACGTGCCCTGCCGCAGCGCCTGGCGGGTCTCGTCGCCGATGGTGGTGCGCAGGGAGAGCCGCACCCCGGGGTAGCGGTGGTGGAAGAACTCCAGCAGCGGCGGCAGCCGGTACGAGGTCAGCGACTCCATCGTCCCGACCACCAGCGAACCGGCGGGCTCCTCGGTACCGGTGACCGCGGCCCGTGCCTCCTCGGTGAGCTCGATGATCTGCCGGGCGTAGGGGAGCAGCCGCTCACCCGCCTCCGTGAGCCGGATACGGCTGCCGAGCCGGTCGAACAGCTCCGTGCCGAGGGACGACTCCAGGGCCCGTACCTGGCTGGTCACGCTGGACTGCGCGTACTTCAGCTCGGCCGCGGCCTGCGTGAAGCTCAGCACGGTCGCGACCTTCTCGAAGGTGACGAGCAGCCGCAGCTCCATCAGTCCGCCTTGGGGTCCTCGCCGCGCTCCCGCCGCCGCAGCTCCTCCTCGCGGCGGCGCAGATCGGCCTCCCAGTCCTTGAGGAGCGCCTCGTCCTTCTTGTTCTCCTCCTTGAGGGACTTCAGGAACTCGGGGTTGTCGTCGGGCGCGACGAACGGGGCGCGGTGGTTGCGGTGCCACTCGGAGGGCGTGGATCCGCCCGCCGGTACGGGCCCGCGGTACTTGCCCGCGACCAGCCAGGCGATCGGCCCGACCAGCACCTCCCCGAACAGCAGGATGATGATGACCCAGACCACCTTGGGCAGCGCGCGCACCTGCTCCTCGGGGGTGTTCAGGCAGTCGATGAAGGCATAGATCCACAGCGCCAGGACCAGCAGGAACGGCAGATACCTGATCATGGTGGTGCGATCCCCCAGGAGACGGTGACGGGACGCTGTACGGCCCCGGTGACGGGGTCAGGGTAGCGGGTGGCCGCAACTCCTCCCCCGTCCGCCGGCCAGTGCCCGGAACGCCTCCCACCGCACCCGCGGCCGGGGCAGGCCACGCCGTTCCAGATAGCGTGCGGTGGCCTGCTTCGTCCGGCGCAGCACCCGTACCGCGTCGCTCGGTCGTCCGGAGCCCATCGGCTCCACCACCCTGCCGGGCACCAGCAGCCAGCCGTCTCCGGCCTGCCGCAGCTCTCCGCGCACGAGAGTGTTCCGCATGTGGTTGAGCCGCTCGTCGTGCCGGTGCACCAGCAGGGAGGCGGGGCCGGCCGTCGCGGCGCAGTCGGCGGGCACCGTCAGTGCGAAGCCCGCGTCCGTCGCCATCGGCAGGGTCCGGGCGAGCACGGGCGCTCCCGTCTTGTCACGGGCCGCCAGCACCGCGCTCGGGTAGCGGGCGAGCTGCCCGGCCCCGAGCGGAGGCGCGGCGGGCTCCGCCCCGGTGGCCGCTCCCTCCGCGAGCAGGGACGCCAGCGGAGGGCGTACGACGACCTGTTCCGGGGTGACGGTGATGAGCAGGCGCAGGTAGTACCACTCCATCAGCCGCCTGACGCCGGGGGCGAGATAGGACCGGCTGTGCGGCTGCCGCTCGAAGAGCATCCGCCAGTAGTCCTCGGCGCCCTCCGGTCCCGTCATGATGTCGTCCGGGCACACGGCGAGGCCGCCGACGAAGATCTGCGGCGCGTCCTCGAGGCCGCTGCCGGTGGGGTCGGACCAGAGCAGGGCCACGCGCCCGTCGCGGCGCACGTTCAGCGCCTTCTGCGCGAACGCCAGGGACGTGGTCAGCAGCAGCGTCCCGTCGTCGTTGCGCCGGACCGCGGCGGGCCAGGCCACCGGTGCGCCGTCCCGGCCGAGCGTGACGAACTCGCAGGTCCGGTAGGCGTCCAGGGTGTCGAGGGGTGCGGAGGCGAGCACGGTCACCGGCCCGTCTCCTCGTCCAGTGGGCCGCGCAGGGCACGGCAGGACGCGGCGTACTTCCGCCGTCCGAAGAGCCTCCACATCAGGCGGCCGAGGAGCGGGGCCCGGCCGAGGAAGTAGGCGCGCTCCTCGGGCGTCGCGTCCTCCAGGATCGCGCCGACGGCCAGCAGCACCTTGTCCTTGGGCAGCTCCTCCAGCCCGCGTCGGCCCACCAGCTCCCATTCGTCGACGGTCAGATGCTCGGCGACCAGCGGCAGCACCAGCCGCTCCTCGTCGTCGAGATGCTCAACGAGCACCGTGTGGTGCTCGGTCAGCGCCAGGGCGAGTTCCTCCCGGGCGATGGGGCTCGCCTCGCGCAGCCATGCGGGCAGCCACTCGGCCACCACCGCGAGCGTCCGGTCGATGCGCTGGTGCTGTTCCTCCATCCGCTCGACCAGCCCGCCGTCCGCGCCCCGCGCGTGCAGCAGGGGCCAGATCAACTCGTCCTCGAGGGCGTGGTGATGGTGCAGCCCCATGACGTAGTCGTCCAGGTGGGCCGCCACCTGTGCCGCGCGGGCCGTGCCGCCGTCCGGCACGGCCCGTACCAGCCGGGGAGCCAGCGCCGACTCGCGCCGGAAGACCCGGTGGACGACCACCATTTCGTGTGTGTAGGGCCGTTGGCCCGAGGGTGCGGGAAATGCGGTACTGCGGGACACGCCTGCCTGCTCCAACGATGAGGTTCCGATGAGGAACGCCCACCGTCACCCGGCCGTCTTGGCGCCCACTTGGCACCGCACTTGGTGCGCCTCCGACCAGGGCGTTCAGTGACCGTTCACGCTCCGCGACCACCGCTCGGGTAGATTCGCGCGGCGTGCTGCGCATACGAGTCCTGGGCTCCCTGGGCGCCGAGGCCGGCGGGCGGACCGTCGAACTGGGCGCTCCCCGGCAGCGGGCCGTCCTCGCGCTGCTGGTCGCGGCCGGCGGGCGGGTGGTGCCCGTCGACCGCATGATCGACGAGCTGTGGCGCGGGGTGCCCCCGGCCAGGGCCACCGTGTCCCTGCACACCTACGTGTCCCACTTGCGCCGCCTGCTGGAGCCGGAGCGGCTTCCGCGCGCGCCCGCGTCCGTGCTGGTCACCTCCCCGCCGGGCTATGCCCTGCGGCTGCCCGCCGAAGCGGTGGACGCCTGGTGGTTCGAGACCCTGGTGTCCCGGGCCCGCAGCGCTCCGCCCGACCGGGCGAGGGAGCTGCTGTCCGAGGCGCTCGGCTGGTGGCGAGGGCCGGCGTTCCTGGAGCACGCGAGTGAACCGTGGGCGGAGTCGGAGGTGGCCCGGCTGACCGAGCTGTGCGCCCAGGCCCGCGAACTGGCCGTCGCTGCCGACCTGCGCACCGGACACCCGGCCGAAGCGGTGCCGGCGGCCGAAGTCCTCGTACGGCAGAGCCCGTTGCGGGAGGAGGGCTGGCGGCTGCTCGCCCTCGCCCAGTGGGCCTGCGGGCGCCAGGGAGACGCCCTGGCGTCCCTGCGCCGGGCCGCCGCCGTGCTGCGGGAGGAACTCGGCTGCGATCCCGGGCCGGCCCTGGCCGAGCTGGAACACGCCGTGCTCAACCGGCGGCTGGACGTGCTGCGCGCCGCCGTACCGCTCGCCCCGCTGGAGACCGCTGCCGCCGCGGCGCCCGAGGAGGAGGGCGGCCTCTTCGTCGGCAGGGAGGCCGAGCTGGGCGCCGCGGCCGCAGCCGCGCGGGCCGCCCGGCGCGCGGGCGGTGTCGTCCTGGTCACCGGGGAGGCCGGCGCGGGGAAGTCGGCGCTGCTCGAACGGTTCGCGGGACGGCTGCGGGCGGCGGGGTGGACGGTGGTGATCGGCTGCTGCCCCGAGTACGAGGGCGCGCCGCCCGCCTGGGCCTGGGTGGAGGCGCTCGGCGCCCTGGCCGGTGTCGTGCCGCCGGCCCGCCCCGAGGAGCTGACCGCCCTGCTGCACGAGCCGGAGACGGTGGCCGCCATGACGCGTGACGAGGCCGCCGCGGGCCGCTTCCGTACCCACCTGGCCCTCGCCGCCTGGCTGCGGGACGCGGCCGCCGCACAGCCCCTCGCCGTCGTCCTGGAGGATCTGCACCGCGGCGACGGCGAGACGCTGGCCCTCCTGGAGACGGCCGCGCAGATCACCGGCGTACCCCTGCTGATCGTGGCCGGCTACCGGCCGGCGGAGGTCGGGGAGGACCTGGTCAAGACCCTCGGCCGGCTCGCCCTGCGGGCCCCGCGGCGCATCCCGCTCGGCGGCCTGTCGACCCGGGACGTCGCGACCGTGGTCACCGCCGTCTGCGGCGCACCCGTCGACGACGCCACGGTGACCGCGCTCGCCGAACGCACCGGCGGCAACCCCTTCTACGTCCTGGAGAGCGCCCGCCTGCTGGTCGGCGAGGGCGCTCTGGTGGCCGTGTCGGAAGTCCCCCAGGGGGTACGGGACGTGCTGCGCAGGCGGCTGGCCCTGCTGCCGGCCGAGGCCCGCTCGGCGCTGCAGCTGGCGGCCGTGGCGGGGCCGGAGGCCGAGGTCGCCCTCCTCGTCGAAGCGGCCGACGCCGATGAGGACACCGTGCTGGCGGGACTCGACGCCGCGGTGAGAGCGGATCTGCTGACCGAGCCCGCGCTGGGCCGGGTCCGTTTCGTGCACGCACTGGTCCGTGACACCGTCTACACCGACCTGTCCGGGGTCCGGCGGGCCCGTCTGCACGACCGCATCGCGCAGGGCCTGCGCCGCCACCGCCCGCACGACCTCGCGGCCCTCGCCTTCCACTTCGCCCGCACGGGCCGGACCGCGAACGCGCCCCTGGCCGTCGACTACGCGCTGCGGGCGGCCGAACTGGCAGAGCGACGGTACGCACACGACGTGGCCGTCGAGCTGATCGAGCACGCCCTCAAGGCACACCGGGCGGCCGTGGCCGACCCCGACGCCGACCCGGACGACACGGTGGCCCTCCACGTACGGCTGCTGGCGGCACAGTTGCGGGCCGGTTCCACCGCCGCCGCCCGGCACACCCGGCAGCGGGCGGTCGACCTCGCGGTGCGGGCCGGCCGGGACGACCTGGTCGCCGCGGTCTACGGCGCCTGGACCGAGCCCTCGCCCTGGCGCTCCCGGCTGGAGGGGCTCTTCGACCGCACCGCCCTGGCCCGGCTGGAACGGCTCGCCGACGACCCCGCGCTCGACGGCGCGACCCGCGCCCGGGTCCTGCAGGTCCTCGTCGACGCCGTGGCCGCCGAGGAGGCGCCGCGGGCCGTACGGGCGGCGCACGCGCAACTGGCACTGGCCCGGGCCGAGGGCGAACCGCGCCTGCTGGCCTCGGCGTTGATGACCTCCGCCAAGCTGCTCCCGCACGAGGCACAGGGCACGCTGCGCACACCGCTCGTCGCGGAACTGCGGCAGCTGGCCGAGGCACACGACCTGCCGGCCTACCGCTGGGTCTGCGAGCACCTCGACGGCATGACCGCCGCGACCCGCAACGACCCCGACGGGCTGCGCCGGCACAACACCGAGGCCCTGGAACTGGCCCGCCGCTACCGCATGGTGTGGGCGCAGGGCATCGCCGCCGCGACCTCGGCGATGCTGGCCACGGTCACCGGCCGCTTCGACGAGGCGGAGGCCCGCTACGCCGAGGCCGACGGCCTGCTGCGGCGCGTGGGCGCCCACCACGCCACCGGCCCCCGCACGCTGGGCCTGATCACTATCCGTCTCGCCCAGGGCCGGGCGGCCGACATCGAGGAGGCCGTCCGCGACCTGTACGCGGAGATCGGCGCCCCGGTCGCGGTGGCGCACGCCCTGGTCCTGGCCCGACGCGGACGGCTGGACGAGGCGGCCGCGGTGTCGATCGCGCCGCAACCGGTGACGGACCACCTCTACGGCCTGGAGCTGGACTACCGCTGCGAACTCGCGGTCCTGCTCGGCGACACGGAGACGGCGGCCATGCTGATCGGGCATCTGCTCCCGGTCCGCGAGCAGTTCGCCGGTACGGCCGGCGCCGCCTACGCGACCCGGCCCCTCGCCCACGCCCTCGCGGACCTGTACCGGCTCCTCGGCGAGGACGGGGCCGCGGCCGAGAACTACGCGCTGGCCGAACGCGTCGCGTCCGCCTGGGACTCGCCGCACCGCCTCGCCGAGGCACGCCGCGCGGCCGCCCGGCTGGCCGCCGAGCGCAAGCGCCGGCGAACCGCCTGAGGGCGGGGCGGGCGTCGGGGGTCCGAGGGGCTCGGCGATACTGGGACGCATGGCTTACGACGATCTTCGCTCCCTGCTCAGGGCACTGGAACGCGAGGGCGACCTCAAGCGCATCAAGGCCGAGGTGGACCCGTATCTCGAGGTCGGGGAGATCGTCGACCGGGTGCAGAAGTCGGGGGGCCCGGCGCTGCTCTTCGAGAACGTGAAGGGCTCCGCCATGCCCCTCGCGATGAACGTCTTCGGGACGGACCGACGGCTGCTGAAGGCCCTCGGACTGAAGTCGTACGGAGAGATCAGCGAGAAGATCGGCGGGCTGCTGCGGCCCGAGCTGCCGCACGGGTTCGTCGGTGTCCGCGAGGCCTTCGGGAAGCTCGGGGCGATGGCGCACGTCCCGCCGAAGAAGGTGAAGGAAGCCCCCGTCCAGGAGGTCGTCCTCACCGGCGACGACGTGGACCTGGACCAACTGCCGGCCCTCTTCACCTGGCCGCAGGACGGCGGGTCCTTCTTCAACCTGGGGCTTACCCACACCAAGGACCCGGAGAGCGGCATCCGCAACCTGGGCCTGTACCGGCTGCAGCGCCACGACAGGCGCACCATCGGCATGCACTGGCAGATCCACAAGGACAGCCGCAACCACTACCAGGTCGCGGCGAGGCGGGGCGAACGGCTGCCCGTCGCGATCGCCTTCGGCTGCCCGCCCGCCGTCACGTACGCCTCCACCGCGCCGCTGCCCGGCGACATCGACGAGTACCTCTTCGCCGGGTTCATCGCCGGGAAGCGGATCGAGATGGTCGACTGCAAGACCGTGCCGCTGCAGGTGCCGGCGCAGGCGGAGGCCGTCATCGAGGGCTGGCTGGAGCCCGGCGAGATGCTCCCCGAGGGGCCCTTCGGCGACCACACCGGGTTCTACACCCCTCAGGAACCCTTCCCCGCCCTGAAGATCGACTGCGTGACGATGCGGAAGCGGCCGCTGCTTCAGTCGATCGTCGTAGGCCGGCCTCCGACGGAGGACGGACCGCTCGGTCGTGCGACCGAGCGCTTCTTCCTGCCCCTGCTGAAGATCATCGTGCCGGACATCGTGGACTACCACCTGCCCGAGGCGGGCGGCTTCCACAACTGTGCGATCGTCTCGATCGACAAGAAGTACCCCAAGCACGCGCAGAAGGTGATGCACGCGATCTGGGGGGCACACATGATGTCCCTGACGAAGCTGATCGTGGTCGTGGACTCCGACTGCGACGTCCACGACCTCCACGAGGTCGCGTGGCGCGCGCTCGGCAACACCGACTACGCCCGTGACCTCAGCATCGTCGAAGGCCCCGTCGACCACCTCGACCACGCTTCCTACCAGCAGTTCTGGGGCGGCAAGGCAGGCATCGACGCGACGAAGAAGTGGCCCGAGGAGGGCTACACGCGCGACGGCGGCTGGCCCGACATGGTCCTGTCCGACCCGGAGACGGCGGCGAAGGTCGACCGCCGCTGGAAGGAGTACGGCCTGTGAGCAGCGCCTCCGCCGCGATCCCGCAGCCAGGACGCACCAAGGCGTTCCTCCGCCTGGTGATGATCGAGCACTCGGTCTTCGCGCTGCCCTTCGCCTACATCGCCGCGCTCACCGCGATGTTCCAGTGGGACCGGAACATCCACTGGGGGCGGCTGCTCCTGGTCACCGTCTGCATGGTGGGCCTGCGCACCTTCGCGATGGCGGTGAACCGGATCATCGACCGCGAGATCGACGCCAG
Organism: Streptomyces sp. NPDC001351; assembly: GCF_042896045.1. NCBI lineage: Bacteria > Bacillati > Actinomycetota > Actinomycetes > Kitasatosporales > Streptomycetaceae > Streptomyces > Streptomyces sp. NPDC001351. Next base: position 90,142 of record NZ_JBIAWS010000002.1, read on the forward strand.
GAACCCGCGCACGGCGCAGCGGGAGCTGGTCACCGGCGCGATGTCGGTGAAGCACGCCTGGACGGGTGCGCTGATCGCGGTCGCCGTCTTCCTCGGATCGGCGGCCCTGCTCAACCCGCTCTGCTTCGCCCTGGCCCCCATCGCGGTGATCCCGATGGTGGTGTACCCGTACGGGAAACGCTTCACGAACTTCCCCCAGGCCATCCTCGGCCTCGCCCAGGCGATGGGCCCGGTCGGCGGCTGGCTGGCGATCAGCGGTGAGTGGTCCTGGGACGCCACGATCCTGGGCCTGGCCGTCGGCATCTGGATCGGCGGCTTCGATCTGATCTACGCCTGCCAGGACGTCGAGACGGACCGCGAGATCGGCGTCATGTCGGTCCCGGCCCGCTTCGGCATCCCGGCCGCCATCTGGGGCGCACGGGTCTGTCACACGCTGACCATGGCCCTGCTCGTCTGGTACGCGGTGGCGACGGACGCGGGCGGATTCTTGTGGTTCGGCCTGATGATCGTCGCGGGCGCGTTCGTCTACGAGCACTCGATCGTCCGCCCGCATGATCTGTCCCGCCTCAACCGCGCGTTCTTCAGCGTCAACGGGTTCATCGGGATAGCCCTGTTCGTGTGTGCGCTGCTTGATCTCTTGGTTCGAGGTCTGACCGTGTAAGTACGGTGCGGCCTACCATCGAGGGCAGGACCTCAGGAGGCCACCGTGACTGTCATCTCGGACCTTGACCGCCTGCACTCGCAGCTCAGCAAGCTGGAGGACATGTTCCCCGGCTATCTGACGGAGATTGTCGAGGGCAGCATCGTGATGAACCCGGTCAGGCCGTTCCACGGGAGGACGATCCGGAGGGTGTCGGCGGATCTGGAAACGCAGCTTGCGCCGGTGTGGGAGTTGGTGAGCGATGTTGCGTTCCCCTTTGACGACGCCAACGAGTTCTGCCCGGACATCGCGGTCATCCCGGCCGAGGCGGAGGACGAGAACCGTGGTGCGTACTCCCCGGACCTGATCGAGTTCGTGGCCGAAGTGGTGTCGCCGGAAAGTGTCCGCCGCGGCTACGAGATCAAGCCGCGCTGGTACGCCTCCCGAGGCATCGCCAACTACCTGATCCTCGACCCGTTGAAGGGGCACGCCGTCACGATGTGGAACCCCGGCCCCGACGGTTACCGAGGCCGCGACACCATCCCCTACGGCCCCGACCTGACCGTCGACTCCCCGCTCGGCAAGCTGACGATTCCCACCGCTCACCTGCCGATCGACCGGAAAGCCCGCCCTCAGCCCTGAATCGCGCGGGCCTCCACAGGCCGCCGCCGGAACCAGAACGCCGCCGCCACGCCCGCCGCCAGGCCGATGAGGTGGCCCTGCCAGCTGATGCCCGTCTGCAGGGGCGACAGGCCCAGCAGGATCGAGCCACCCCAGACCGCACCCACCAGCAGACCCACCACGACGCCCAGCGGCCTGCGCTCCACGAAGCCGCTGACCAGCAGGAAGCCGAATAGGCCGAAGATCAGGCCGGAGGCGCCCGCCGTGTTGGTGTGCGCCGGGGCTATGAGCCACACGCCCAGTCCGTCCGCCACGATGAGGACCAGGCACAGCGCGGCGAACCGGCGTATCCCGCCCAGTGCCGCGAGGAAGCCCATGACCAGCAGCGGCACGCTGTTGGCGGCCACATGGGCGAAGCCGAAGTGGATGAAGGCGGCGGGCACGACATCCAGCAGTTCGGAGGGCTCGCGCGGGGTGATGCCCAGGCCGTCCAGCGCATGGCCGCTGATCACGTCGACCACTTCCAGCAGCCACAGCAGCGCGACCCAGCCCACCATCAGCTTGGCCGCGGCCTTCGCCCGGTCCGTGCGCGACCACTCGAGCCCGCTGTCCGCCATGGCAACCCCCACCACTCACTCGTCCCCGCTCCGAAGAACGCCCGAGCCCCCTCGACCGGTTCCCATGCTGCGAGGCCGGATAGGCTCGGTGTTGTGAACCCAGCCAAGCCAGGAGAGACGGCGCGTACACCTTGGATCGTAGGGGTGTCCGGGGCCTCCGGCACGCCTTATGCCGCGTCGGTGCTGCGCGCACTCCTGCAGGCCGGCGAGAGCGTGGACCTGGTCGTCAGCCGGGCCTCGCGGCTCACGCTGCTGGACGAGACGGGGATCTCGTTCCGCGACGCGCACTGGCGGGACGACCTGCGGGAATGGCTCGGCCGGGGAGCCGAAGGCAAGCCCGGGGTCTATGACGCGGACGTCGACGGGGTGCGGTACTGGCCCGCCGGGGACCTGGCCGCGGGGCCGTCCTCGGGCTCGTACCCGAGCAAGGGCATGCTGATCGTGCCCGCCTCCACCGCCTGTGTGGCCGGTGTCGCCCTCGGGCTGTCCAAGGACCTGCTCCAGCGCGCGGCGAGTGTCACGCTCAAGGAACGCCGGCCGCTGGTCGTGACCGTACGGGAGACCCCCTTGAACGGTCAGACCCTGCGGCACCTGGTGGCGCTCGACGACGCGGGCGCGACCGTGGTGCCCGCCTCGCCCGCCTTCTACGCGGGCGCCACCCACATCCAGGACCTGGTGGACTTCGTCGCCGGGCGGGTGCTGGACGCGGCGGGCGTCGAGCACGGTCTGTACCGGCGCTGGGCGGGCGAACTGGGCGGCGGGAGCGCCGGCCGGTAGGGCACGCCGCAGTACCTCTCATCTACTCGGGAATCTTCAGCGGAAGGCATCGAATCGCATGGACGCGGTGGACAGGCAGCTCATCCAGGCCCTGAGGGAGAACGGCCGGGCCTCGTACGCGGAGCTGGGGCGCCTCGTCGGCCTGTCGGGACCCAGCGTCACCGACCGCATCAACCGGCTGGAGGCGGCCGGCGTCATCACCGGCTACCGCGCCACCGTGGACGCCGCCTCGCTGGGCCTCGGTGTCACCGCCCTCATCGGCATCTCGCTGTCCGACGCGGCCGACCACGAGGACGTGGCCCAGCGGATGAAGGAGCTCAGCGAGATCGAGGACTGCTGGTTCATCGCCGGCGACGACTCGTACATGCTCAAGGTGCGGGCGAACGACGTGGACGGCCTGGAGAAGATCATCCGGCGGCTCAGCGGCACCAAGGGCGTCTCCCGCACCCGTACGACGATCGTGCTCTCCACGAAGTGGGAGAACCGGGTCGGAGAGCTGCCGGAAGAGGTCTGAGTCCCTGGGCGCGGAGCGCCGTATGGGGGCACTCCCGCCCGAAGGGTGGGGGAGTACGGTTGGGCCGAGCTGTCGTAGAAAGAGGTTGAGGGTATGGACGTCGGGCTCAAGCGCGAGCTGGAGGACAAGGTCAGGGCCGGTGAACGGCTGACCCGCGAGGACGGCATCGCGCTGTACGAGTCGGACGACCTGGCGTGGCTCGGCGGCCTCGCCCACGAGGTGCGCACGCGCAAGAACGGTGACGTGGTGCATTTCAACGTCAACCGGCACCTCAACATGACCAACGTCTGCACCGCCTCCTGCGCCTACTGCTCCTTCCAGCGCAAGCCGGGGGAGAAGGACGCGTACACGATGCGCATCGAGGAGGCGGTGAAGCTCGCCAAGGCGATGGAGGGCGAGAACCTCACCGAGCTGCACATCGTCAATGGCCTGCACCCGAACCTGCCGTGGCGCTACTACCCGCGTTCGCTGCGGGAGCTCAAGGCCGCCCTGCCGAACGTCTCGCTGAAGGCGTTCACGGCGACGGAGATCCACCACTTCGAGACGATCTCCGGGCTGAGCGCGAGCGAGATCTTGGACGAGCTGATCGACGCGGGCCTGGAGTCCCTCACCGGCGGCGGCGCGGAGATCTTCGACTGGGAGGTCCGCCAGCACATCGTCGACCACCGCACCCACTGGGAGGACTGGTCGCGCATCCACCGCCTGGCGCACGAGAAGGGTCTGAAGACCCCGTGCACCATGCTGTACGGCCACATCGAGGAGCCGCGGCACCGCGTCGACCACGTGCTGCGCCTGCGCGAGCTGCAGGACGAGACCGGCGGCTTCCAGGTCTTCATCCCGCTGCGCTACCAGCACGACTTCGTGGACATGAAGGACGGGAAGGTCCGGAACCGGCTCCAGGCCCGCACCCAGATGGCGACCGGCGCGGAGGCGCTGAAGACGTTCGCCGTCTCCCGGCTGCTGTTCGACAACGTCCCGCACGTCAAGGTCTTCTGGGTCATGCACGGCGTCCAGACCGCGCAGCTGGCGCTGCAGCACGGTGCGGACGACATGGACGGGTCGGTCGTCGAGTACAAGATCACCCACGACGCCGACAACTACGGCACGCCGAACAAGCTGACCCGTGAGGATCTGCTGGATCTGATCCGGGACGCCGGGTTCCGGCCGGTGGAGCGGAACACTCGGTACGAGATCATTCGGGAGTACGAGGGGCCCGACCCGGCTCGTCGGGAGTCGCCGCAGCCTATGCGGGTCTGACGGCTTCGGCTCGTTTTCGGCTGCGGGTGCGTGGGGGCTTGTCGCGCCCCGCGGCGGAGCCGCAAAAAGACACGGTCCCGCGCCCCTGAGGGGGGTACCCGGGCCGCATGGCTACGAAGGCTCCCGAAGCCGCTTATACCGCCGAACCCTTTCTCCCTGAGCGCGGCGGTCTACCCGCCCTCCGCCGGGCAGCGGCGGACTGCCGTGGCTGCCCGCTGCACCGGGACGCCACGCAGACCGTCTTCGGTGCGGGGAACGCTCACGCGCGCGTGATGCTTGTGGGCGAGCAGCCCGGGGACCAGGAGGACCGTCAGGGCAAGCCCTTCGTCGGCCCCGCGGGCAAGCTGCTCGACCGGGCTCTCGCCGAGGCCGGGCTGGACCCGGCGGACGCGTACGTCACCAACGCCGTCAAGCACTTCAAGTTCACCCGGGCCGAACCCCGCAAGCGCCGTATCCACAAGGCGCCCAGCCTGCGGGAGATGACGGCGTGCGGGCCGTGGCTGGCCGCCGAGCTGGCCGTGGTCGAACCCGAGCTGATCGTGGTGCTGGGGGCGACCGCCGGGAAGGCGCTGCTTGGCTCCTCGTTCCGGGTCACGCAGGTGCGCGGGACGGTCCTGGAGGAGGAGATCCACGGCAGGCGGGAGCGGCTGGTGCCGACCGTGCACCCCTCGGCCGTACTGCGGGCGGACGACAGGGAGGCGGCCTACCGGGGACTCGTCTCGGATCTGGAAGTGGCGGCGCGGGCGCTGCCGTAATGCTTACTATTACGCGGTGTCCCTTACCTTCACTCTCGACCCCGCCGTCACTCCCGCCTTGCGCGACGGGATCCTCGACCTGTGGGCCGACGTCTCGAACGCGGGCGGTTCGGTCGGCTTCGTACCGCCGGTCACGGCCGAGGACGTACGACCGGAGCTCGTGAAGCACTTCGTCGCCATGGCGGAGGGGCGCAGCCGGCTGCTGGTCGGTCTGGACGAGTCCGGGGCGGTGGCGGCGACCGCCTTCTTCAGCTTCAACACCCACCGGCTGATGCAGCACTGGGTGTGGCTGTACACGGTGATGGTGCACCCCGGCCACCAGGGCAAGGGGTACGGCCGGGACCTCCTGGCCGCCGCCGAGGACGCGGCCCGCGGCTTCGACGGCATCGACGCGATCCGGCTCACCTGCCGCGGCGGGAACGGTCTGGAGCGGTTCTACGGCTCCTGCGGCTACAAGGAGGTCGGCCGGGTCCCCGGCGCCATCCGCGTGGCCCCGGACGACTACCGCGACGACGTCTTCATGCTGCTGTCGCTGGGCTGAGGTCCCGCACACCCCCCTGCAAGATCGGGTCCCGGGCGTGCTTCACTGGACGGTGCCCTTTGGGAATGTTCGTACCGTTGACGGAAGAGTGGATTGAGATGCTCCGCTACACGCTGATGCGCCTCGGGATCTTCGCGGGCTGCTTCGTGGTCGTCTGGGGCCTCGTCTACTCCGGCATCGTCCCGCGCGGCTACGGCGCCTCCAACTTCATGTGGCTCGTCCTGCTGTCGCTGGTGATCTCCGCCCCCATCAGCTTCGTCGTCCTGCGGAGGGAGCGCGACCGCGCCTCCGTGAAGGTCGTCGAGCGGGTCGACCGGATGAAGGCCGGCTTCGCGGCGAACGCGGCCCAGGAGGACGAGGCGGACGACGCGAGCCGCGCGCAGGGCCAGGCACCCCAGGCTTCCTAGCGGGGTTGCGGGAGCCCGCTCCCAATTACCCTTGCCCCATGGGTGCCGTGAAGACCAAGCGGATGCCGCGGGCGGTCCGTGAGCAGCAGATGATGGACGCCGCCGTGCGGACCTTCGGGCAGCGTGGGTACATGGCCGCGTCGATGGACGAGATCGCCGAACTGGCGGGCGTGTCCAAGCCGTTGGTGTACCTGTACCTGAATTCGAAGGAAGACCTGTTCACGGCGTGCATCCGCCGGGAGGCGACGGCGCTCGTCGAGGCCGTCAGGGCCGGGGTCATGCCCGAGCTGCCGGCCGACCGCCAGCTCTGGGAGGGGCTGCGGGCGTTCTTCACGCACACCGCGCAGAACCCGGACGGCTGGGCAGTCCTGCATCTGCAGGCCCGTACCCGCGAACCCTTCGCGGCCGAGGTCACCGCGATGCGCGAGGAGATCGTCGCGTTCGTGACACAGCTCATCGTCGTCGCGGCCCGGGAGGCCCACCGCAATCCGAACCTCCCCGAGCGGGAGGTCGCCGGGCTCGCCGAGGCCCTGGTCGGAGCCGCCGAAGCCCTCGCCGCCTGGGCCAACGCGACCCCCGGCACCACGGCCCGCCAGGCGGCGGCCACCCTGATGAACTTCGCCTGGGCGGGCCTGGGCAACCTCATGGACGGGCGGCCCTGGTCGCCGCCGCACACCCCGGAGTCATGACGTGCCGTCAGCCGCCTGGAGGCCGCTGACACTTCCGCTCACATGGACGCGGCCCCCGCTCCCGCGCAGCTCGAACCGCTCCCCGTCCGCCGCATAGGTCACCGTCCCGGGCAGCAGCACCGGCGCCCTGAACCGCGCCTCCACCCGGGCCCGTTCAGGCACCCCGTGCGCGGCGAGGCAGCGGGCCACCGTCCACATGCCGTGCGCGATGGCGCGGGGGAAGCCGAAGAGGCGGGCGGTGAGCGGGTGCAGATGGATGGGATTGCGGTCGCCGGACGCGGCGCCGTACCGCCGCCCGACGTCGGCGGCCAGCCGCCACTCGGCCACGGCGGGCAGCTGTTCGCGGTCGTCCCCGGTCGGCTCGCCGGAATGCTGCGTCCGGTGCCGCGCCAGATACGTGCTCCGTGACTCCCATATGACCTCCTCGCCGGCCCGCATCTCGGTGATCACCGAGGCCTCGGTGCCGCGCCGGTGCGGCTCCAGCCCGCCGACGTACACGGCGAGTTCGTACTCCCCGGTCGCCGCGGGCGCGCGCCGCTGCGTGATCTCGATCGAGGTGTGGACGAGGCCGAGCAGCGGCAGCGGGAAGCCCCGGTCGCTCATCAGCCGCATGGCCAGCGGGAAGCCCAGCACCTGCGGATAGGTCGGCGGCAGCGCGTCCTCGCCGGTCGCGAAGCCGCACACCCGCTCGTACGCCGCCAGCCGCGCGAGGTCGATGCGCAGTCCGGGCAGGACGAGCCGGCTGCGGGGGAAGTCGGCGTCCGGGCGCGGGCGTTTGAAGGGGGACAGCAGGGCGCCGCGGGCGAACAGGGGCCCGAGGGCCGGGGTACCGGGCAGCACGACGGACATCGACATACCGAAAACTCCCCACGGGCGCTCTGCTTACTCCAGAGTCAGGTTACCGGAGGTAAGGGCAGGTGGGGGGAGGTCAGAAGCTGAAAAACGTTCACCATACCGTCCGGTACGGCTCTTATCGGCAAGAAGAGCGACGAGCTTGCACATCCCCGACGCATCCCCGCCGCCGGACCACCTTGGAACCCACACCGGCTCATCACGGGCGCGCCGTACGATCACCTCCCCCGACCTGCGGTGACTCCCCCCGCAGGGCAACTCTGGTGAACGTCTGGAGTCGCCCGTGTCCACCTCGCAGCCGTCCGTGCCCGCCGTCGTCCACTCCACGACGTACGACGGCACGCCGGTTCTCGTGGAGCCCGTGATCCGGCGGCTGGACGGAGAGGTGCGCGAGGTCTCCGTGCCGCCCTTCGTCCCGCCGGTGACCTACGGCTCGCTCGCCGACCTGCCCTTCGACAACGCCCGCATCGCCCCGGACGACACGGTGCTCAGCCGCCGCGCGGAGTCGGGCCGGTGGGCGGACGTCACGGCGGCCCAGTTCGCCGACGAGGTGCTGGCGGTGGCCAAAGGGCTGATCGCCGAGGGGCTGGTGCCGGGGGACCGGCTCGCCGTGATGGCGCGGACGATCTACGAGTGGACGCTCCTCGACTTCGCCGCCTGGGCCGCGGGTCTGGTCACCGTCCCGATCTACCCGACCTCCTCGGCCTTCCAGACCCGGTGGATCCTCCAGGACTCCGGCGCGGTCGCCCTCGTCACGGAGACCTCCGCCCAGGCGGCGGCCCTCGGCCCGGAACTCGACCGGGTGCCCGACCTGCGGCACCTGTGGGCCATAGAGAAGGGCCATGTGGAGCGGCTGGCGGAGCAGGGCGGCCAGGTGCCGGACCAGGAAGTGGCCGTACGGCGTGGGATGTTGAGCCCCGACACGCTCGCCACCGTCGTCTACACCTCGGGCACCACCGGCCGCCCCAAGGGCTGTGCGATCACCCACGGCAATTTCTTCGCCGAGGTCGACAACGCGATCGAGCTCCTCTACCCGGTGTTCCGCTCGCGGACCAGCGAAGAGGCGTCCATCCTGCACTTCCTCCCCATGTCGCACATCTTCGGCCGCATGGTCGCGGTCGCCTGCATACGCGCCCGGGTGCGGCTGGGTCACGCGCCGAGCCTGAAGGCGGACGAACTCCTCCCCGACCTGGCGAGCTTCCGCCCGACCTGCCTCGTCGCCATCCCGTACATGCTGGAGAAGGTGTTCAACGTGGCCCGCGCGAAGGCCGAGACCGGCGGCCGGGTCACCTCCTTCGACCGCGCGGCGGCCGTGGCCCGCCGCTACGGGGAGGCCGCGGAGGCTCGCCACGCCGGCACGGGACCCGGCCCGAGCGCCGCGCTGAGGACCGCCCGCGCCTTCTACGACCCGCTCGTCTACCGCCGTATCCGGGGCGCCATGGGCGGCAGGGTCCGCTACATGATCTGCGGCGGCTCCCCGCTGGGCCGCCGGCTGGCCGCGTTCTACGCCGGGGCGGGCATCGAGATCTACGAGGGCTACGGCCTCACGGAGGTGACGGGCGCGTCCACCGTGACCCCGCCGCTCAAACCCCGTCTGGGCACGGTGGGCTGGCCCATACCGGGCACGAAGGTCCGTATCGCCGCCGACGGCGAGATCCTGCTGGCCGGTGACCACGTCCTGCGCGGCTACTGGGACCCGAACGCGGGCGGCGTCGTCCCGGCGACCGTCGACGGCTGGCTGGCCACCGGCGACATCGGCCGCCTCGACGAGGAGGGCTACCTCTACATCACCGGCCGGAAGAAGGAGCTGCTGATCACGGCGGGCGGCAAGAGCGTCGCCCCGGCCCCGCTGGAGAACTGGCTGCGCGCCCACCCCCTGATCTCCCAGGTCATGGTCGTCGGCGACGCCCGCCCCTACGTCGGCGCCCTGATCACCCTCGACATGGAGGGCGTCAGCCACTGGCGCCGCATGCGCGGCAAGCACCCCGTCCCGGCCCAACTCCTCCTGGACGACGAGGAGTTGCGACAGGTCCTGCAACGCGCAGTGAACGAGGCCAACAAACTGGTCTCCCGCCCGGAATCCATCCGCCGCTTCACGATCCTCCCGGTCGACTTCACGGAGGAGGCGGGCCATCTGACTCCATCGATGAAGCTGAAACGGGAAGCAATCGCCGAGGAGTTCGCGAGCGAGATCGAGCGGCTCTATGACCCCTCCGGTGCTGGAGCGCCCTGAAAGGGGCGCGGGGAACTGCGCGACAAGCCACGACGCAGCCGCAGACGACAACCGGCAGCCCCCGGCACAACCCCACCCCAAAACCCCCGGAGGGCCCGCACCAACTCCCCATGCCGGGCACGTACTATCGCGTAACCCGCGGTAACCCCGAAGCCGCACACCGCTGGTGAACGTCTCGGTACGCGTAGTACGTACAACAGCACAGCGGTACCGAGCTGCACGCCCCAGGAGCTGCCATGTCCGTGCCCGTGCCCTACCCGTCCGCGTCCGACTACGACGGCGTCCCCCAGCTGGTGGAGCCCGAGATACGACGGCTGGACGGCGAAGTGCGTGAGGCGTCGGTCCCGCCGCTCGTCCCGCCGCCCACCCATGGCTCGCTCGCCGACCTGCCGTTCGACAACGCGGAGGCGGCACCCGACGCCCGTGTCCTCAGCCGCCGTACGCTGGACGGGGACTGGGCGGACGTGACCGCGGCGGAGTTCGCGGAGCAGGTCCTGGCCCTGGCCAAGGGCCTGATCTCGGAAGGGCTGGTGGCCGGCGACCGTGTCGCCGTCATGGCGCGGACGATCTACGAGTGGACGCTCCTCGACTTCGCCGCCTGGGCCGCTGGCCTGGTCACCGTCCCGATCTACCCGACCTCCTCCGTCTACCAGACCCGGTGGATCCTCCAGGACTCCGGCGCGGTGGCCCTGGTGACGGAGACCGCCGGGCAGGCGTCGGCCCTGGGCCCGGAGCTCAGCCGTCTGCCCGACCTGCGGCACATGTGGATCGTGGAGAAGGGACACCTGGAGCGGCTGGCCGAACTCGGCACACCCGTCCCCGACCAGGAAGTCGCCGTCCGCCGTGGGATGTTGGTCCCCGACACGCTGGCCACGGTCATCTACACCTCGGGCACCACCGGCCGCCCCAAGGGCTGTGTGCTCACGCACGGCAATTTCCTCGCCGAGGTCGACAACGCGACCGAACTCCTCTACCCCATCTTCAAGTCGAAGTCGGAAGACCCCGCCACGCTCCTCTTCCTGCCCATGTCGCACGTGTTCGGCCGCATGGTGGCGATCGCCTGTATCCGCGCCCGGGTCCGCCTGGGCCACGCCGCGAGCCTCCAGGCGGACGACCTCCTGGCCGACCTGGGCACCTTCCGGCCGACCTTCCTGCTCTGCATCCCGTACATGCTGGAGAAGGTCTACAACAACGCCCGCGCCAAGGCGGAGACCGGCGGCCGGGTGGCCGCCTTCGACCGCGCGGCGAGCGTGGCCGTCCGCTACGGCGAGGCGATGGAGGCCCGGCACGCCGGCACCGGCTCCGGCCCGGGCGCCGCCCTCAAGGCGTCCCGCGCCCTCTACGACCCGCTCGTCTACCGCCGCATCCGCAACGCCATGGGCGGCCGTATCCGCCACATCATCTCCGGCGGCTCCCCGCTCGGCCGCCGTCTGGCCGCCTTCTACGCGGGCGCAGGCATGGAGATCTACGAGGGCTACGGCCTCACCGAGTCCACCGGCGCCGCAACGGTCACCCCGCCCCTCAAGCCCCGCCTGGGCACGGTGGGCTGGCCCATGCCCGGCACGAAGGTCCGTATCGCGGCGGACGGCGAGATCCTCCTGCAGGGCGGCCAGGTCTTCCGCGGCTACTGGGACCCGCACGGCGGCGGAGTGATCCCCTCCTCGGCGGACGGCTGGTTCCCGACGGGCGACATCGGCCGCCTCGACGACGAGGGCTACCTCACGATCACCGGACGCAAGAAGGAGATCCTGATCACGGCGGGCGGCAAGAACACCGCGCCGGCGCCCCTGGAGAACTGGCTCCGCTCGCACCCCCTGATCTCCCAGTGCATGGTCGTCGGCGACCGCCGCCCGTACATCGCCGCACTGATCACCCTCGACATGGAGGGCGTCAACCACTGGCGCCGGATGAACGGGCGGCACCCCGTCCCCGCGGAACTCCTCCTCGACGACGACGAGTTGAGGGGGATCCTGCAACGCGCGGTCGACGAGGCGAACAAACTCGTCTCCCGCCCGGAATCCATCCGCCGCTTCGTCGTCGTCCCCCGGGACTTCACGGAGGAGGAGGGCCATCTGACGCCGTCGATGAAGCTGCGGCGGGAGGCCGTGATGCGGGACTTCGAGGCGGAGATCGAGGCTCTGTACGAGCGGTGAGCCGCTCCATGTGAATTTTTCGTACGCCCCGGTTGCATCGCATCGAAACGTTTGCGTTTCGCTGCTCTGAACGCCTAGGTTGGTGTACGAAACGGTTTCGGACCGATGTGGGGAGCATCATCGTGGAAGTCATCCCGGCCGCCGCTGCCACCGCCGCCCAGGCCGGACCGCCCGGCTCCACCCAGGCTCCGTCGAAGCACCGCTGGTGGGCGCTGGCCGTGATAGGCCTCGCCCAGCTCATGGTCGTCCTCGACGCCACCATCGTGAACATCGCGCTGCCGTCCGCCCAGCAGGACCTGGGCTTCGACAACAACGGCCGGCAGTGGATCGTCACCGCCTACTCCCTGGCCTTCGGCAGTCTGCTGCTGCTCGGCGGCCGGCTCGCCGACCTCTTCGGCCGCAAGACGACCTTCATCGTCGGCATCGTCGGCTTCGCCGCGGCCTCCGCGGTGGGCGGCGCAGCCAACGGCTTCACCATGCTGGTCGTCGCGCGGGCGGTGCAGGGCCTGTTCGGAGCGCTGCTCGCCCCGGCCGCGCTCTCCCTGCTGACCACGACCTTCACCGAACCCAAGGAACGCGCCAGGGCGTTCGGGATATTCGGCGCCATCGCCGGTTCCGGCGCGGCCGTCGGACTGGTCCTCGGCGGTCTGCTCACCGAGTACCTGGACTGGCGCTGGACGCTGTACGTCAACGACGCCATCGCGGTTCCGGCGCTGATCGGTGCGATCGTCTTCCTCGGACGCTCGATCCCGGCCGAGCGTCCGAAGCTGGACATCCTCGGTGTGGTCCTGGTGTCCGGCGGTCTGTTCGGCATCGTCTACGGCTTCGCCAACGCGGAGACGCACGACTGGGGCAACTGGATGACCTGGGGCTTCCTGGCCGCAGGCGCCGTCCTGCTGGTGGCGTTCTTCCTCTGGCAGACCCGTGCCCAGCACCCGGTGCTGCCGCTGCGCGTCCTCGCCGACCGCGACCGCGCCGCCGCCCTGTCGACCATCCTCATCTCGTCCGCGGGGATGTTCGGCGTCTTCCTCTTCCTCACCTACTACCTGCAGTCGACGCTGGGCTACTCGCCGGTCAAGAACGGTGTGGCCTTCCTGCCGATGGTGGGTGCGCTGATGGTGCTGGCGCAGATCTCCACCAACTGGCTGGTGCCGAGGATCGGCCCCAAGATCGTCGTGCCCACCGGCATGCTGGTCGCCCTGGGCGGCATGATCTGGCTGACCCGCCTCGACCTCGACAGCAGCTACGCGGCGCATGTGCTGGGCCCGTTGCTGCTGCTGGGCGCCGGGCTCGGCATGTCGATGCCCGCGGCGATGAGCTACGCCACCCTCGGCGTCGAGGCGAGCGATCAGGGCGTGGCCTCGGCGGCCCTCAACACCACCCAGCAGGTGGGCGGTTCGATCAGTACGGCGCTGCTGAACACGCTGGCCGCCACCGCCGCCACCAACTACGCCAAGGACCATCTGTCCGACCCGCTGGTCAAGGCGCACGCGGCCCTGCACAGCTACTCCGTCGCCTACTGGTGGTCGGCCGGGTTCTTCGCCTTCGCCGCGGTCGTCACGGCCCTGCTGTTCCGCGCGAAGAGGAAGGCGAGCGAGCCCGCGGAACAGGCCGAGTCGCAGACCGAGATGCAGGTCGAGGCCCCCGTTTCGGACGGCCCTGCGGCCGTGGCCGCCGTCCGTACGGACGCGGCCGTCATCCGTGGACAGGTGCGGGGCGGCACGGGCGTCCCCGTACCCCGCACCGCGATCACCCTGCTGGACGCCTCGGGCCGCCAACTGGCCCGCGCCGTCTCCCGCGAGGACGGCACCTACGCGCTGGACACCGCCGAGCGCGGCAGCCTCGTCCTCATCGGCTCGGCACCCGGCTACCAGCCGCAGGTCGTCACGCTCACCCTGAACGGCCAACCGGTCTCCCACGACTTCGTGATCCTGCCCAGCCCGGGTGGCCTGGCCGGCACGGTGTACGGCGGCGACGGCGAGGCCCTGCCCGGCGCGCTGGTGGTGGCCACCGACCAGCGCGGCGACGTCACGGCCTCCACCACCACCGCGACGGACGGCGCTTACCGCATCGGCGACGTGCTCCCCGGCGACTACACGCTCAGCGTCAGCGCACCCGGCCACCGCCCGGCCGCCCTACCGGCCACGGTCACCGCCGAGACCGCCCGCTGCGACATCCGGCTCGTCGCGGCCGCGACCCTGCGGGGCACGGTGCACGCCCCGGACGGGCGGGCGCTGGACGACGCCCGGGTCTCCCTGATCGACGCCGCCGGCAATGTCGTGGGGTCCCGCACCACGAGCGTCGACGGCAGCTACGCCTTCACCGACCTCGCCAGCGAGCAGTACACGGTGATCGCCAGCGGCTACCCGCCGGTGGCCACCCAGATCACGCTGAACGGCAGCCAGGAGGGCGTCGACATCCAGCTGGGCCACAAGGAGGTCTAGCGACCCACCACCGCCCCCCATGCGACAGCGTCCGCCGCCCCGGATCCCGGGCGGCGGACGCTGTCGTATGCGCAGCCGTATCTATCCGTCTGCGTCTCCGTCCCAACCCTGAGGTGAGGTAGGGCAGTTGCTCGCCCGCGGAGTAAACCCCGCAGACGGCTCTACGGGTGGTGGGGCGCCGTGCCGGATGTACCACTCGGTGGACATCACCCGGGCGCGTTCGGCCGCCGGGAGCGCGGCTAGCCGCCCCGGCAGGGCGCCCCGCTCCACCTCGCTGCGATGAGCCATGATCGCGTCCAGTTTCTGTTCCACCCACGGCCCGACATCCGCGGCCACCGCGATCCACGCGTCCGGCACGCTGTACATCGGCCTTCCGGGCCGCAGCAGGACGTCACGGCCCAGCGCCCGTACGGCGGAGTCGGGGTGTGTGGCCAGGTACAGGGCGCTCGGCCGTCCGGCGGCTTGGACGGCGAGCACTGTCACCCGGTGGGCGTGCACATGGTCCGGGTGACCGCTCAGCCCGCCGTACGCATCATGCGTGACGACGATATCCGGCCTGAACTCCCGGATATGCATGACAAGTTGTCCCACAGCCTCGTCCAACGGCACATCGCAGAAGCGCGGGGCGCCTTGCGCCGACTCGGGAACGCGCGCATCGGCGTAACCCAGCATCCGCGGCTTCCCGGCACCGAGGATCCGCAGCGCCTCGGCCAACTCGGCGGCACGCCACGTGCCTTCGGCCCAGGTCGCGGTGACCACGGCGGTGCGTGCTCCCGAGGCCGCGTGTTGGGCGAGTACACCACCGGCGGAGAGGGATTCGTCGTCGGGGTGCGCGAAGACAGCGAGGAGGCTGGGGAGGGGCATCGCCGGGGTTACCTACCGGCGAGGAAGGCCGACCAGGTGGTGGGGGAGAGGGTGAGGTGGGGGCCGGTGGGGTTCTTGGAGTCGCGGATGTGGATGGTGTGGGGGCAGGTGGCAATCTCTACGCATTGGCCGCCTTCGCCGCTGCTGTGGCTGGACTTGCGCCAGGTGTAGGCGACTTCGAGGCACTCGCCACCTTCGCCGCCGCTGTAGCTGGACTTGAACCAGGTGAATTCCTGAGCGTTCACAGCTCCCCCAGCTTCTTCTCGATCAGGGCTTGGGACTCCTCGGGAGGGAGTGCCATCGCCCGCATGATTCCATAGCGGTCCGCGATCTTCCGCACCTCCTCCAGGTCGGTGATCAACCGAGGAAACCCCTGGATCTCCGTGTACGCCACCTGCGGGTGCCTCTTGGGCGTCAGCAGGTTGAACGCCCCGTCCATGTTGGGATGTTGCGCGATGTGGGTCGGCATCACTTGAATCTCAACGTTCCGCAAGCTGCCGATATGCAGCAGTCGGCGGAGCTGCGCTGCGTGCACGTCCGGACCCCCGATCGGTCGGTCCAGCAGCACTTCCTCCAGCACGTAACTGCAGAGGGGAGCCGGCCACTTGTCGAAAATCTGCTGACGGTTCAGTCGGTCGGCAACGCGCTTCTGGATGGTCTCCTCGTCAAGCAGTGGCCGGCGGCGGGAGAACACGGCCTGTGCGTACTCCTCGGTCTGCAAGAGGCCTGGCACTCCTTGATTGGCGTAGAAGTGCAGCTCAACCGCCTCCGCCTCCAGCGCCGCATAGCTCCGATACCACTCAGGATGCCGAGTCCGCGTCTTGCTCATCGCCCGCTCGACATCCGGGACCACCTCCTTCAGTAGCCCGCCCGCATCCAGCAGTTCATCCGCCTTCACCAGGAACTCGGGCCGGGGAATCCGCACGCCCCGCTCCATCGCGGAGATCTGGTCGGGCCCGTACCCGACCATCTGCCCGAACTCCTTCTGCGTCAGGTCCTTCCGCTCGCGCAGCAGCCTGAGCATCCTGCCCAGCGCGCTGAAGAGTTCCGTCGTCCCGTCGGCCTCAGCCGGAGTCTCCGCCCTCTGCTCCCGCACATCCGTCACGTACGCCACCGCCCTCACACCGTCGTGGTCACGGCCGACCGCCCGACTCCCCACCCCCCGAAGCCGTACTGCTACGCACAGTCGTGCTGTCGCCCCTGGTCAGCGTAAAGACAACCCACCACGCTCAGTCACGTGAACGCCGAAATCTCCACCCCCACCAGCGCCCCCACCGCCGAACTGACCCAGCGCCTCAGTGCAACGCCTCGCGGCGCCCGCCTGGCCAGACGGCTCACCGCACAGCAGCTCGCGGCCTGGGGGCACCCCCACGACACCGACGCGAACGACACCGCGCAACACCTCGTAGCCGAACTCGCCGCGAACGCCGTCACCCATGGCCGAGTCCCCGGACGCGACTTCAAGCTCCGCCTGCTCCTCCTCCCGGAGGGCACTCTCCGTATCGAAGTCAGCGACCCCCGCGCCGACCGCCGACTCCGCTTCGTCAACGAGCCGGACGGCGAGGGCGGCAGAGGCCTGATCCTGGTCACCCTCCTGGCCCGCGCCTGGGGCGTCTCCGAGCGCACGGTCGGCAAGACGGTCTGGGCCGAACTCGCCCTGCGCTAACGAGTCAGGGCCCCGCCGTCTGCCCGCCCCTCCGCCACCGTGTCCGCGAACGCCCGCGCCGCCGGACTGAGCGCATCCCACCGTCGTACGGCCCACCCCACCCGCAACCCCCGCAACGCCGGTACCGGAATCAGCCGCAACGTCCCCTCGCCCGGCACCGCCAGCCCCGACAGCGCGGGCACGACGGCCCGCCCCACCCCCAGCTCGGCGAGCAGCAGCGCTGTATCCCAGTCGGCGATGCTTGTGTCGTCACCCAAGCGCACCCCCAACTCCGCACAAGCAGCGTCGAGTTGAAGGGCCGACGCGGAACTGGGCGGGAGGCGGATCACCCGGAGGCCGTTCAGCTCCGCGGCTTCCAGGGACGGCCGTCCCGCCAGCGGGTCGTCGTCCCTCACCGCCAGCACCCACGGCAGCTCCGCCACGGCCCGCTGCTCGATGCCCCGCGCGGGCGGACCGAGCGTGATCCAGGCCAGATCCAGCGTGCCGTCGGTCAGTGCCTCGAAGCTGCCGCGCCCCGAACTCACCGTGCGGAACTCCAGGTTGACCTTGGGGTGGCGCCGCCGGAATTCCACCACCGCGTCCGACATGAAGTGCCGTACGGTCGTCGCGCCGGTCGCCACCCGCACGTACCCGCTCTCGCCGTCGACCAGGTCGCGGAGTTGCCGCAGGGCCAGGTCGAGTCCCGAGAGCCCCTCGGTCGCCGCCGCCTCCAGCACGCGCCCCGCCGCCGTCGCCGCGACCCCCCGCGCCTGCCGCTCCAGCAGCGCGACCCCGGTCTCCCGCTCCAGCCGTTTGACGTGCTGACTCACCGCCGACTGCGTACAGCCCAGCTCCCGGGCCACCGCACTCAGACTCCCGGCCCGGCACACCGCCACGAACACCCGAAGGTCATCCAGCGTCATAACACCAAAGGTTACCCTTGGAGTTAGCGATAAATACCAAGGATTGACTGCACCCACACCGCCGTACGACGATCTCCCCCAGGGCAGCCCAGGCGGCAACCCGCTCCACACCCTCCAGCCGACGTCCGGACCAGGCGGGGGAGTTGGAGCGGGTGCCGACCGCACGGGCGCCGCACCGTCGCCGAAGGGAGCCGGTCAGTGCAGATCACGCCCGTCGCTCAAGCCCAGGCACTCCTGCGCCGGCTCGGCGCCGACACCGCCCCGCACCCCGGCGGCATGCTCATCGCCCACCTCGACCGCGTCCGTGCGCGGCTCGCACTGTGGGGGGCCCGCCCGGCCCTGCAACTCGCGGGCCTCTGCCACGCCGCCTACGGCACCGACGGCTTCCCCGCAGTCCTGCTCCCGCTCGACCGCCGTGCCGAACTGGCCACGGCAATCGGCCCGGACGCCGAGGCGATCGTGTACTTCTACGCGAGCTGCGACCGCAAGGCCACGTACCCCTGCCTCGCGGGCCCCGGTTCCGCCACGGCCTTCTCCTTCCGTGACCGCTTCACCGGCCGGACCTACGTCCCCGACCTGCGCCTCCGCCAGGACTTCGCCGAACTGACGGCGGCCAACGAACTCGACCTCGCCCGCAGCGACCGCTCCTTCCGCGACCGCTGGGCCCCGGACCTCCTCGCCCTGTTCACTCGCCTCCGCCCTCTCCTGAGCACTCCGGCCTGGCAGGATTGCCTCGCGGTGCTGCAGCCCCGGCCCTGAGGCCGGAGTTAGAGTCAAGTCCCGCCAGGGAATCACGAGTTGGTGACGTCCGAACCGGCTGCCCCCGACGAGGATCCCGCCCGCCCGGGAGGGCCCGCCCCCTCTCCGGAACTCCTCGACCTCTACAAGATGGCCGCCGAGATGTCGGACCGCGTCTCCGCCCGGCGTGGCGCCGCGAACGCATTCTTCCTCTCCGTGCAGACCGCATTCATCGGTGCGCTGGGCATCACCGCCACGGAAAACCGGAATGTGCCGTGGTGGGCCGCGCTCGTACTGACGCTCGCCGGAATCTCCATCTCCCTCGTCTGGTGGCTCCAGTTGCGCAGTTACCGCGTGCTCAACCATGCGAAATTCGACATCATCAATGCCGTCGAACCGAGGCTTCCCCTGCAGATATTCAGCCAGGAGTGGGAGATACTGACGGGGAATCCGGATGGACCGTGGTGGACCAGGTACACCGAGTTGGGTTCGACCGAGCGGAAAGTCCCCTGGGTATTTGCGGCATTGCACGCAGGTCTGTTCATCGGCATACTCTGCACGTGAGTTATCTGCGCGCGGACGCCCGTCTGATCCGTGAACTTCTGCCGCCGGAGGCCCGGCCCCCGTCGGACGCCGACGGGCTCTTCCTTCTCTACGCCGTCCTCATGCGCGCCAAGGGGGAACTGGTCACCGCGGCCGATGTCCACGACGCCTGGACCGCCTGGATGGAGAACCGGGATCCCGGCCATCGCGCACTCGTCCCCTTCGACGAGCTCTCCCGGGCCACCCAGCGCGAGGACGAGCCCTACGTCCAGGCCATCCAGGCCGCGGCCCGGGTCCGGGCGAAAGGCGCGTCCTGAGGAGAGTGACGGGCGAGCCCTGAAAGAAGGGTGGAAATAAGGAGCCCGATTCTTTCGGCCGGTTATTTCCTCCGCTTTCGGGCGGGCGGCCCGAGGGTGTCCCGGATTCCCGTTCGCCGCCGACCGCCGGAATTCCTCGTACCGCTTCTGCCTCCGGCCTTGACTTCCCAAGACCCCCGCGCCACATTCCCACCCCGCACCTCCGCACCTCCGCACCTGCGCAACTCACCCCACCCCTCGTCCGGTTGGAGCGACCTGCCATGGTCACGAGCGCGGAACCTGTGAGACGTCCAGCACGACCCACCCGGAGGCAGGTGCTCGGCGCCGCGGGTACCACCGGTCTCGCCCTGGCCGTCGGCGCGGGTCCCGGCGCCCGCACGGCCACCGCCGCCGACCTCCCCCTGCTCGGCACCTATGACGTCGTCGTCATCGGCTCCGGCGCGGCCGGCATGACCGCCGCGCTCGCGGCGGCCAAGCAGGGCCTGAGCACCGTCGTGGTCGAAAAGGCCCCCACCTTCGGCGGATCCGCCGCCCGTTCCGGTGCCGGCATCTGGATCCCCAACAACCCCGTGATCCTCGCCGCCGGAGTCCCGGACACCCCCGCCAAGGCCGCCGCCTACCTCGCCGCGGTCGTCGGCCCGGACGTACCCGTGGCCCGGCAGAACGCCTTCCTCGCCCACGGCCCCGACATGATCTCCTTCGTCCTGGCCAACAGCCCGCTCCGCTTCCGCTGGATGGAGGGGTACAGCGACTACTACCCGGAGCTGCCGGGCGGTCTGCCGGGCGGCCGCTCCATCGAGCCCGACCAGTTCGACGGCAACCTCCTCGGCGCCGAACTCGCCCATCTCAATCCGCCGTACATGCAGGTTCCTTCCGGCATGGTCGTGTTCAGCGCCGACTACAAGTGGCTCGCCCTCGCCGCCGTGAGCGCCAAGGGTGCCGCCGTCGCCGCCGAGTGCCTGGCGCGCGGCACGAAGGCGGCGCTGCTGGGGCAGACGCCGTTGACGATGGGGCAGTCGCTGGCCGCCGGGTTGCGCAAGGGGCTGCTGGACGCGGGCGTCCCCGTCCGGCTGGGCACCCCGCTCACCGACCTGTTCGTCGAGAGCGGTGCCGTCACCGGGGCGGTCGTCACGAAGGACGGCGCCCCCGGCCTCATACGCGCCCGCCGCGCGGTGGTCGTCGGCTCCGGCGGCTTCGAGCACAACGGTGCCATGCGTGCGCAGTACCAGCGCGGGCCCATCGGCACGGAGTGGACGGTCGGCGCGAAGGAGAACACCGGCGACGGCATCCGGGCGGGACGACAACTGGGCGCCGCACTCGCCCTCATGGACGACGCCTGGTGGGGACCGGCCATCCCGCTCCCCGGTCAGCCCTACTTCTGTCTCGCCGAACGCACCCTCCCCGGCGGCCTCCTCGTCAACGCGGCGGGCGCCCGCTTCGTCAACGAGGCCGGCCCCTACAGCGACGTCGTCCACACCATGTACGACCGCAATCCCACCGACCCGGACATCCCGGCCTGGCTGATCGTCGACCAGAACTACCGCAACCGGTACCTGTTCAAGGACGTCGTCCCGACCCTCACCTTCCCCGACGACTGGTACAGCTCGGGGGCGGCGCACAAGGCCTGGACCCTCGACGCCCTCGCCGCCTCCGTCGGTGTTCCCGCCGCGGCCCTGCGCGCCACGGTCGACCGCTTCAACTCCCTTGCCCTCAAAGGGACCGACAGCGACTTCCACCGCGGCGACAGCGCGTACGACCACTACTACACGGACCCCTCCGTCCTCCCCAACTCCTGCCTCGCACCCCTGTGGCTGCCCCCGTACTACGCGTTCCGCATCGTCCCCGGGGACCTCGGGACCAAGGGCGGGCTGGTCACGGACGCCCGGGCGCGGGTGCTGCGACCGGACGGCTCGGTGATCCCCGGCCTGTACGCCGCCGGGAACGCCAGCGCGGCCGTGATGGGACACAGCTACGCCGGGGCCGGGTCGACCATCGGACCCGCGATGACGTTCGGGTACATCGCGGCGCTGGACATCGCGGGGGCGCTCTAGGAGGCCACCGCCGCCGGCTTCCGGGCTACGAGGAAGGCATGCGGGGAGGTCTCCTCCAGGCTTTCCTCCGGCTCCCGCACGGTCTGCGAGAGGAGCGCGAAGCCGGCGTCCGTCAACAGCCGGATCATCTCCTCCGGTTGGCGGCGCAGGAAGGTCAGCGAGACCGGGTGGCCCCAGGGGCGGTCGTGGTGGCGGTGCTCGTCGCCCGCCTGGAAGCCGACCAGGAGGTGACCGCCGGGTGCGAGCACCCGGTGGAACTCGGCGAACAGGGCTGGCAGTTCGTCCGCAGGGGTGTGGATGGAGGAGTACCAGGAGAGCGCCCCGGCCAGCGTGCCGTCGGGGATGTCCAGGTCCAGCATCGAGCCCTGCTCGAAACGCAGGCCCGGGCTCTCCCGGCGGGCAACCGCCAGCATCGACTCCGACAGGTCGAGTCCGAAGACGTCCAGTCCGAGCGAGGCGAGGCGGGCCGTCGTCCGGCCCGGACCGCACCCCAGATCGGCCACCGGCCCCTCGCCGCCCACGAGTTCGGCGAAGACCTGGAGTATCGCCCGCTCCAGCGGCCTGTCCGCGAGCTCGCGCTCGAACCGGGCGGCGTAGTCCTCGGCCACGGCGTCGTAGAACGTCCGGGTGCTGGTGAGGAACTCGGGTTCGGGCGCGGTCTTTTCGCGGGTCTCGGTCATGCTCAAAACCGTAGCGACGACCACTGACAATCCCCCGTCGCCGACCTCCTCGGCCCGCCCGCCCGGGCCCGCTCGCCCTCTCGCCCGCTCGCTCGCCCGCCGGGCCCGCCCGTCTCGGCCCGCCCGCTTGGGCTCGTTCGCCTGGGTTCGTCTGTCTCGGCTCGTTCGCCTGAGCCCGTCCGTCCTGGGCTCGTCCGTCCTGGGCTCGTCCGTCTCGGCTCGTCCGCTTGGGTCCGTCTGTCCTAGGTCGTCCGCCTGGACTCGACCGTCTCGGCCCGTCCACCTGGGCTCGTCCGTCTCCGCCCGACATCCTCGGCCCGTCTGCCTGGGCTCGTCCGCCTCAGCCACCCCGCCTCGTCCGCCCCTGCTCAGCCCACCCTGCTCAGCCTGCCCCGCTCAGCTCACCCCCACAGCCCGCAGCACCGCCGTCGTCCCCGCAGCCCCCAGTACCGCCACCGCGAACGGTGCCCTCCGCCAGGCCAGCACGGCCCCGGCCAGTACCCCGGTCGGCCGGGCCCAGCCCGCGAAGCCGCCGTTCTCTGTCAGCGCGCCCGTCGCCAGCAGGGCGGCCAGCAGTACGACCGCGCCCGCCGACAGCAGCTCCTGGACCCGCGCCGGCAGCTCCACGCGCCCGTGCAGTGCCGGGCCGACCAGCCGGAAGGCGTACGTACCGGCCGCCAGGGCCAGGATCATCGCGACGGTGGCGTTCATGCGGAGACCCCCTTGCGGCCGTGCAGGACCAGTCCCGCCAGCGCCAGCAGCACCGGCACCCCCGCCGGGACGGCGGGCGTCACCGCGAGGGCCAGGGCGGCGCCGAGCAACGCGCACCGCCGTGTCCGGGCGTCCGCACGCAGGGTGGGCAGCACCAGGGCCACCAGCACCGCGGGGAAGGCCGCGTCCAGTCCGTATGTCGCCGGGTCGCCCAGCGCGCCCCCGGCCAGCGCTCCGGCCAGGACACCCACGTTCCATACGGCGAACAGGCCGATCCCCGAGACCCAGAACGCCCTCCGCCGCCGTACCGGATCGGCCTGGGCCAGGGCGAAGGCCACCGTCTCGTCGGTGACGAGGTGGGCGCCGATCAGGCGGGTGAGGCGGCCCGGCCCGAGGGTGTCGGAGACGGCGAGGCTGAAGGCGGCCGTGCGGGTGTTGAGGAGCAGACCGGTGGCCGCCGCGGCGATCGGGCCGCCCCCGGCCAGCAGGACGCCGACCGCGCTGAACTGGGCGGAGCCCGCGTAGACCACCAGGGACATCACCACCGGCACCCACACCGGCAGACCCCCGGCCACGGCGATCGCGCCGAAGGAGACACCGACGACGCCGCTGGCGAGCCAGACGAGGGAGGCGTCCCGGATCAGATCCCGGGACTGGGGGAGGGGAGAGGTTATGGGCACTCGGGGCGTTCGCCATGCCGTACGCATGTTCTCTAGGATGAACAGAAGCGCCCTCGTTCGTCAAGGCGAACGGTCGTACCGATGGAGCGAACATGACGTCCGATCTGCCACCCCGGCTCCCCCTGGACTGGATCGCGGCCGCGCTGCGGCGCGAGCGCACCCGTGCCGGGCTGTCCCTCTCCGAGCTGGCCAAACGGGCCGGGATCGCGAAGTCGACGCTGTCGCAGCTGGAGGGCGGGAGCGGAAACCCGAGCGTGGAGACGCTGTGGGCGCTGGGGGTGGCCCTGGGTGTGCCCTTCAGCGTGCTGGTGGAGCCGCCCGCCCCTGCGGTGCACGTGATCCGGGCGGGAGAGGGGCCGGTCGTGGCCTCCGAACGGGCGGACTACCGGGCCACCCTGCTCTCCGCGAGCCCGCCCGGCGCCCGGCGTGACATCTACCACCTGCGCACGGAGCCGGGACCCGCCCGCGAGTCGGAGCCGCACATCCCGGGCACCGTGGAGCATCTGATCGTGAGCACCGGCCGGGTGAAGGCCGGCCCGGCGGGGGAGACCGAGGAACTCGGCCCCGGGGACTACATGACGTATCGCGGGGATGTGCCGCACTCGTACGAGGCGCTGGTGCCCGGGACGACGTTCGTGCTGGTCATGCAGCATGTGTGAGCCGTACGGGTGATGTACGGGAAAAGGCAGGAGCCCCGCTGCCTTGCGGCGCGGGGCTCCTTGGGTACTGCTCTCAGTTCCGGATCAAAGCACCAGGCTCCGAGACCGAATGATCAGACGGGGGTGACGTTCTCCGCCTGCGGGCCCTTCGGGCCCTGGGTCACGTCGAAGGAGACCTGCTGGTTCTCCTCCAGCGAGCGGAAGCCGC
Source organism: Streptomyces sp. NPDC001351 (assembly GCF_042896045.1). Taxonomy (NCBI): domain Bacteria; kingdom Bacillati; phylum Actinomycetota; class Actinomycetes; order Kitasatosporales; family Streptomycetaceae; genus Streptomyces; species Streptomyces sp. NPDC001351. The sequence continues at coordinate 114,661 of NZ_JBIAWS010000002.1, forward strand.
TCGCGTTGATGGCGGAGTAGTGGACGAAGACGTCCGGGCCGCCACCCTCCTGGGCGATGAAGCCAAAGCCCTTTTCGGCGTTGAACCACTTCACGGTTCCGGTAGCCATAAGCCCTCCTTGGGCCCAAAGGGTTGCCCTGCTCCAGAACCTGCAAGTGTGAAAACAGTGCCGCACAACTGCATACTTCTGAAAACGACGAGAGCCCGCGGTTACATGCTCCGCAGGCTCTGTACTGCAAGGGAAACCAAACTGCAACTTGCGGCGAGCCTAGCACGCGGGCAGCCGAAAGCAATAGAGGGCAAGATCACGTCACTCGGACGTTTGAAGGTCTCGCGGTGGGATTGACGTGACACCGGTGACGGTGCCGCACCACCCTGAAGGCTGCACCGTACCTCATAGGGTCTAGCCTCGCGATGTGGACAATTCTCGCACCCGGCCGCGCGTCGGCCACATCCAGTTCCTGAACTGCCTGCCCCTGTACTGGGGGCTCGCGAGAACGGGCACGCTCCTCGACTTCGAGCTGACCAAGGACTCCCCGGAGAAGCTCAGCGAGCAGCTGGTGCGGGGCGACCTCGACATCGCCCCCATCACCCTCGTCGAGTTCCTCAAGAACGCCGACGACCTGGTCGCCTTCCCCGACATCGCCGTCGGCTGCGACGGCCCGGTCATGTCCTGCGTGATCGTCTCGCAGGTCCCGCTGGAGGAGCTGGACGGCCGCCGGGTCGCCCTCGGCTCCACCTCGCGCACATCCGTCCGCCTGGCCCAGCTGCTGCTGGCCGAGCGCTACGGCGTCCGGCCCGAGTACTACACCTGCCCGCCCGACCTCAGCCTGATGATGCAGGAGGCCGAGGCAGCCGTACTCATCGGAGACGCGGCCCTGCGGGCAAACCTCCACGACGGGCCGCGCTTCGGCCTCCAGGTGCACGACCTCGGCACGCTCTGGAAGGAGTGGACCGGGCTGCCGTTCGTCTTCGCGGTCTGGGCGGCCCGCCGGGACTATCTGGAGCGCGAGCCGTTCATCACCCGCAAGGTCCACGAGGCCTTCCTCGCCTCCCGCGACCTCTCCCTGGAGGAGGTCGGCAAGGTCGCCGAGCAGGCGGCCCGCTGGGAGGCGTTCGACGAGCGGGTCCTGGAGCAGTACTTCACGACGCTGGACTTCCGCTTCGGCGGGCCGCAGCTGGCCGCCGTCGCCGAGTTCGCCCGCCGGGTCGGTCCGACGACCGGCTTCCCGGCGGACGTGAAGGTGGATCTGCTGCAGCCGTAAGCCGTACGGGAACGGCGCACTACCCTTTTCTCGTCGTTACGGGGGATACGGGGGAGGGGTGGACGCCATGCAGCCGCTCGGAGCCGACGAGCCCACCGTCGTGGGGCCCTACCGGCTGCTCGGCCGGCTCGGCTCCGGCGGGATGGGCCGCGTCTACCTGGGCCGCAGCGCCGGGGGGCGCACGGTCGCAGTCAAGATCGTGCACCCGCACTTCGCGCTCGACGAGGAGTTCCGCGCCCGCTTCCGCCGCGAGGTGGAGGCCGCGCGGCGGGTGGGCGGGGCGTGGACGGCCCCGGTGCTCGACGCGGACCCGGGGGCGGCCGTCCCCTGGGTGGCCACGGCGTATGCGGCGGGCCCGTCGCTGGCGGCGGCGGTCGCGGACGGCGGCCCGCTGCCGGCTCATTCCGTACGGGCGCTGGGCGCGGGGCTGGCGGAGGCGCTGGCGGCGGTGCACGAACTGGGCCTGGTGCACCGGGACGTGAAGCCGTCCAACGTCCTGCTGACGCTCGACGGCCCGCTGCTGATCGATTTCGGCATCGCGCGGGCGACGGACGGCACGGCGTCCCTGACGTCCACCGGCGTGTCCATCGGCTCGCCCGGTTACATGTCGCCCGAGCAGATCCTCGGGAAGGGGGCCACGGGGGCCGCCGACGTCTTCTCGCTGGGCGCGGTGCTGGCGTACGCGGCGACCGGGGAGCAGCCGTTTCCCGGCGACTCGTCCGCGGCTCTGCTCTACAAGGTCGTCCACGAGGAACCCGAACTCGGCTCACTGAGCGGTGAGTTGCGGGAGGTCGTGGAGGCGTGCCTGGTCAAGGAGCCGGGGCAGCGGCCGACACCCGGTGAGCTGGGACGGCGGCTCGCTCCCGAGGGCGCGGCGCGGCTGGTGGCGGGCGGGTGGCTGCCGGGGGCGCTGGTGGAACAGGTGAGCCGCAGCGTCGTGAAGCTGCTGAACCTGGAGGCGGGGGACGAGGCGCCCTCCGGGCCGGTGGCGTTCAGCAGCCCTTCGGTCGGGGATGCGGTGACGGCGGGAGGAGAAGGGGCCGGGCGGTCGACGGCCGGCCGGGAGGCGGACGGGCAGCAGACGAGGGGGGAGTTCGGACCGGCGCCGGTGATGCCGGGGGCCGCGGCTTTCTCCGGCCCCTCGGTTTCCGCGCCTGCTGTCCCTGTCCCTGGCGCTCCTGACTCGGCCGCTCCTGACTCTGCTGTTCCTGACTCTGCTGTTCCTGACTCTGCCGTTCCCGCGCCTCCCGCCTCTGTGCCCGAGCCGCGGGACGCGCCTCCCGTCGAGCAGAGTCCGGGCAGGCTTTCCGTGTCCGTGGCGGCGACGTCCGCGCCGGGGGAGGGCGGGCGCGGGCGGCGACTGAGCTGCACCGTGGCGCTGGCGGCCGCGGGGGCACTGGCGGCGGTGACGGTGGGGTCGGTGTTCCTGTTCGACCTGTTGCCGGGCAGCAGTGAGAACGACGCGGGCGGTTCGAGCAACGGCGCGTACTCCCCGCAGCCGGGCACCACGTCGAGCGCCTCGCCCACCGCCGGCTCCACCGCCGCCGAGAGCCCCACCGGGTCCGCCGTGCCCGCCGGCTACCTCGGCACGTGGGAGGGCCAGGGCCTCGTCCTCGACGGCGCCCTGCCCGCGGGCACCTTCCGGGTGACGATCCATCAGGCCGGCGTGGGCGAGGAGGTGGGCCGAGTCCGGCAGACCGACCAGCTCGGGGGCGTCTGCAACGACGTACTGACACTGAAGAAGGTGTCGGACAAGGAGCTCCTCACGACCTCGGTGGGCGCAAAGTCCAACCACACGGGGTGCAACCCGGTGGCGCACACGGTGCGGTTGGCCCGGGTGGGCGACGACCTCACGTACATGTCGGACAGCGACGCGGAGGGCAAGCCCACGGCTCGGATGTCGAAGGTCAAGTAGGCGAAGCCCGGGTCAGCGGTTGTTGCCCCAGAGGGACGTGTCGTCGCTCCTGAGACTGGGGACCCCGCTGTAGGTCCCGCCGCCCGCGGTCACCAGCGGGGCGGGGAGCTGGTCCTCCAGCACGCCTTTGCGGACCTGGACGATCGTGCTGTTGTGGTCGGTCCTGCCCGGTTTGAACGTCTTGCCCTCGATCGCCGCCTTCAGATAGGAGAGGGCGTACTTCGCGTAGAGGTCGGCGGGCTGGGAGACCGTCGCGTCGATCTCGCCCTGGGCGATGCTCTGGAGCTCCCTGGGGGTGCCGTCGTTGGAGACCACGAACACGTGCTTGGCGTCCTTCGGGCCGACCAGCAGACCCTGCTGCCTGAGCACCTGGAGGGTGCCCGAGAGGGCGGAGCTGGCCTCCATGTAGACGCCCTTGATGTCCGGGTGAGCGGTGAGATCCGTCTGCAGCTTCCGGGCCGCGATCGCCCCGTCCCAGTTGGTCGCCTCGCCGAAGACCTGGATCCTGGGGTAGTTCTCCTTCATGCACCTGTTGAACCCCTCGGTGCGGTCCCGGGCATTGATGGAGGCAAGGTCGCCTTCGAGCATGACGACCTTGCCCTCGCCGCCGAGCTTGGTGCCGAGGAACCGGCAGGCCTTCTCGCCGTACGCGCGGTTGTCGGCGCGGACGATCATGTAGACGTGGCCGGTGTCAGGGCGGGTGTCCAGGGTGACCACGGGGATCTTCTGGGCGGACAACTGCCGCAGGACGGGTCCGATCGCGCCGGTGCTCTGCGGAGCCATCGCCACGCCCTTCACCCCGTGGATGATGAGCGTCTGTACGTTGGCGGCGAGATTGCCGACGTCGTTCTGCGAGTCGGTCGTCTCCAGCCTCAGACCGAGCTCCTTGGCGAACCGGGGGGTGTACGTGATGTACGAGGTCCAGAAGTCGGTGTCGGAGCGGGGATAGTCGACGCCCACCAGCGGGGCACCGTTCGCGCCGCCCCCCGCTTCGCCTCCCGAGCCGCCGCAGGCGCTGAGCGCGGCGACGGCGAGGACGGTGACGGTGCCGAGGCCGGGACGTCTGAGGCGACGGGTCTTCACGGCAGGCTCTCCTTGCGGACGGTTTCATGCCGGAGATCAGGCCCGGGGGCGGACCGGTAGCCCGTGCATGCCGCCGTCGGCGGCGAGATCGGCGCCTGTGGCGGCACCGGAGAGCGGGCTCGCGAGGTACGCGAGCTGGTGTGGATTCCGCTGCTCATCAGGCCTCCTCGCCCCCACTGTAGACGTCGCGCCTACCCGGTCGGCGGGTGCGCGGCGGGCGCACCGTGCACCCGCCGTGCACCCGCGATCCGTGGATGAGGGGCCTCTCGGGCTCGGCGCGTCTACTCCGAGCCGTACCCGGCGCTGCCGGGCGGGTTCGGGCAATGGTCTCCGGGAGGTGTGGAGACCGGTGGGGCGGCGGGCCCGGAGCCGGATGGGGGCTCGGTCCCGGTGGGGCCGGGCGTGGTCGGTGACGGGTCCTGGGCGGGCGGTGCGACGGGGGGTGTGTCCTCGCTGGGAGGCGCCGGGGTCTCGGGAGCGTCCTCGACCGGAGGTGCCGGATTCTCCGGAGACTCCGGGGCGGGAGGCGCCGGTGTCTCCGGGGGCTGTTCGGTCGGAGCCGGGGGTTCCGGGTACGGGTCGGTGGGGGAGGGCGGAGTCTTCGGGCCTCCGCCCGGACCGCCCGTCTTCGGGGGAGCCGGTTCCTTGCCCTTGGGAGCGGGCTTGGTCGGCTTCTTGGGAGCGGGCTTGGTCGGCCTCTTGGGGGCGGGCTTGGTCGGCTTCTTCGGTGCGGGTTCGGTCGGCCTCTTGGGAGCGGGTTCGGTCGGCTTCTTCGGTGCGGGCTTGGTCGCCGGCGGTGTGTCGTCCGTCCTGCCCCCGGCCGTGTTCCCGCTCGGAGCCGGAGTGGGCTCATCGGCATCATGGGGCTTCGGTACGGCAGGTGCGGTGCTCTCGGCCGTGTGTATCCGTTCGCTGCTCCGAACGCCGGCAGGTCGGGCCGGGGTACCGCCCTTCTTCGGCGCCCCGTTCCGCGCGCCCGTCGACGGCGGCCCCGCCGGCGTCCCGGCCACCGGCACCTGAGCCACGGGCGCGTCGGCCACCGGTGTGCGCTGCGCCGGGATCCGACCCGGGGCGGCCGGACCGAGGACGAGGAGGAGCGCGGCGGCGCCCGCCACGACCGCCCCGGCGGCCGCCGCCACCTGCGTCTTCGAGCCGCCGACCGCCGCTTGGCGCACTCCGTGCAGCAGCCCGTGCCCGCCGGCCGAGCTCGCCGCACCGGCGGATCCGGCCGTGAGGGAGAGCAGGAACTTGCCCGCACCGCCCACCGCGAACACGAGAAGTGCCGGCCCGACGAGCGCGGGCAGCCGGTCGTTGGCGCTCATCAGGGCGGCCAGCCGCCCCCGGCAGTCGTCGCACGCGTCCACATGCCCGAGCAGCCGCTCGGACTGTTTCGCCGTCGCCGCACCCCGTACGTACGCGGGCATCCGCGCCCAGTACACCTGGCAGGCGGGGTCGTCGGGCGCACCGGTCTGCGTCCGCAGGAACGCCTGCCGCATGCCCTCCCGGGCCCGGTGCAACAGCACCGCCGTGGCGCCCTCCTTGGTCCCGAGCTGCGGGCCGATCGCGGCCAGCGGCTGCCCCTCCGCCTCGGCCAGCCACAGCGCCTTCACCCACCGCTCGGGCAACTGCCCCAGCACCCGTACGACCAGGTCGACGGAGGACACCTGCTCGGCGGGGTCGTCCGTGTGCGGGTGAGCGTCCGCCTCGATCCGCTCCTCGCCGTGCGGGTCCCGTGGCGTCTCGCGCACCGCGCTCCCGGCGGCGATCGCGAGGTGCCGCACCGTCGTCATCAGATACGCCGGCACGTTGTCGATCTCGTGCCCCGAGGCCAGCCGCCGCCACACCCGGAAGTGCGCCTCGGCGACGAGGTCTTCGGCGGTCCAGGCGTTCCGGGTGAGCGAACGGGCGTAGGCGACGAGACGCGGCTGCTGTTCCTCATAGATCCGGGCGTACGCGGCCGTGGCGGCGGGGGACGCGGAAGCCGGTGCGGACACTGCAGTGGAACCGTCGGACATGGCGGAACGCTCCAGTTGCCTACTACTGAGGGCGGAGAAGGTTTTGTAAGCCTAGATGGCAAAAGTTTCAATCAAAGTTGCGGCATATCGCCGATGTGACGCACGTCACCAGAGTTGTTTTCTGTTGCGGCGTAATGCCCGCGCCCCCATGGGGCTCCCAAGAGGTGTGCAGGCCAACTGGCCGCCGCGGAACCCGACATGCTCGACATGCTCTACATGCCCGAAAAGGGAGCCCCCTCGTGTACATAGCCCTGGAGCAGCCCACCGGCGCCCACCTGCTCACCCCTGACGACGACGAGCTGGCGGTGCCCGTCACCCTCCGCTATCTCTCCGACGACCCGCTGGCGGTCCATTTCGTCTTCCCGGCTTGGATCTCGCTCGACGAGGAGGAGGTGACCTGGACCTTCGCCCGCAGCCTCCTGGAGGAGGGCCTGGGCGGCCCGGCCGGCCTCGGCGCGGTCCGGCTCCGCCCGCACGGCCCGGCCCACACCGTCGTGGAGCTCCACGCCCCGCAGGGCATTGCGGCGGTCCGCTTCGAAACCGCCGCCCTGCACCGCTTCCTGCTCCGCTCCTACACGGTCACCGAGCCGGGCGGCGAGCCCCTGGAACCGGCCCTCGACCGGAGGCTCGCCTCTCTGTTCGGCGCTGTGTGAGGCTGGGGAGCCACGGTTTCGCAGGCCAACGACCCCCGGGACGGATGAAGTTGCTGATCGCCGTCGCCGCGCTCTGGGGCGCGGCAGCAGGGACGCTGCTGCCGAGGGCGGCCCACCGGTTCTCCGCGCAGCCGTACGGCCCAGGCGTCCTCGCCCTCACCACCGCCTTCGTCTGTGCCGCCCTCGCAGCCGCCACCGGGACCCGCCCCGAACTCGGTGTCTGGCTGCTGCTCGGGCCCCTCTGGGTGCTGCTGGCGGTCGTCGACCTGAGGGGGCAGCGGCTGCCCGACGTTCTGACGCTGCCGCTCGCGGGCGCCGCCCTCGTGCTGCTCGGCGTGGTGGCGCTGCTGCCCGAGCACGCCGGCGACTGGACGACGGCGCTGTACGGCGCCCTCGCGCTCGGCGGGTTCTTCCTGGTGCTGTTCCTCATCGATCCGGGCGGGACGGGCTTCGGGAACGTCGAGCCTGCGCTCGGGCTGGGCGCTGCCCTGGGGTGGTACGGCTGGCCGACGCTCATGCTCGGCACCCTCGCCGCGTTCCTGCTCGGGGCGCTGTACGGGGGCGCGCGCGTCGCCCTGCGGCGGGGCGGGCGGGAGACGGCCGTGGCGTTCGGGCCGTTTTTGCTCGGCGGGGCATTTCTCGGGCTGCTGATCGGGGCGTACACGGCCTGACGTAGGCTGGGCAGGTCTGTCCACAACCCTTGACGAAAGGGACGCCCCGGTGACCGAGAAGGCCGACCTTCAGTCCGTCCTCGACCGTGCCGCGGCGGGTGGCCGGATCACCCCCGAAGAGGCACTCGACCTCTACCGGGACGCCCCGCTGCATGCGCTGGGCGCCGCCGCCGACGCCGTACGCCGCCGTAAGTACGCCGGCACCGAGCACATCGCGACGTACATCATCGAGCGCAACATCAACTACACGAACGTGTGTGTCACGGCGTGCAAGTTCTGCGCCTTCTACGCCGCCCCCAAGGACACCGCGAAGGGCTGGACGCGGGACCTGGACGACATCCTGCGGCGCTGCGCGGAGACCGTCGAGCTCGGCGGCACCCAGATCATGTTCCAGGGCGGGCACCACCCGGACTACGGCGTCGAGTACTACGAGAAGCACTTCGCCGCCATCAAGAAGGAGTTCCCGCAGCTCGTCATCCACAGCCTGGGGGCGAGCGAGGTCGAGCACATGGCCCGGATCTCCAAGGTGAGCGTGGAGGAGGCGATCTCGCGGATCCACACCGCCGGGCTCGACTCCTTCGCGGGCGCCGGTGCCGAGCTGCTTCCCGAGCGGCCGCGCAAGGCCATCGCCCCGCTCAAGGAGTCCGGCGAGCGCTGGCTGGAGATCATGGAGACCGCGCACGGCCTGGGTGTCGAGTCGACGTCCACCATGCTCATGGGCACGGGCGAGACCAATGCCGAGCGCATCGAGCACCTGCGGATGATCCGTGACGTACAGGACCGTACGGGCGGCTTCCGCGCCTTCATCCCGTACACCTACCAGCCCGAGAACAACCATCTGAAGGGCCGCACCCAGGCCACGCTCTTCGAGTACCTGCGGATGATCGCCATCGCGCGGCTGTTCATGGACAACATCCAGCACATCCAGGGTTCCTGGCTGACCACCGGCAAGGAGGTCGGACAGCTGTCCCTGCACTACGGCGCCGACGACCTCGGCTCGATCATGCTGGAGGAGAACGTGGTCTCCTCGGCCGGCGCCAAGCACCGCTCCAACCGGCTCGAGATCATCGACCTGATCAGGAAGGCCGGGCGCGTTCCCGCCCAGCGGACCACGACGTACGAGCACATCGTCGTCCACGACGACCCGGCGAACGACCCGGTCGACGAGCGGGTGATGTCACACATCTCGTCCACGGCGATCGCGGGCGGCACCGCGCATCCCGAGCTGAAGCTGCTGGCCTCCAACTGACGTACCGGTGCTGACGATCCACGCGGCGGGCGAGGTCCGCACCGCCCGCGACGCCGCACCGATCGAGGACGGCGCCGTGGCGGTCGAGGGAAACCGGATCGCCGCGGTGGGTCCGCTGGCGGCGGTCCGGGAGCGGTTTCCGCAGGCGCGGGTGCGGAGTTGGCCGGGCGTCCTGGGGCCCGGGCGCCTCCACGAAGGCCCGCTTCCCGACGCCCCGAGCCCCCGCGAACGTATTCACGCCGTGCTGAAGTCGGGCGCTGTGGCGATCCTCGCGCAGTACGCCGACTCCCCCGAACTGCGGGCGGCGGCCGACCGGAACGACGTCCTCGTCCTGTCCGGTACGCGGCCCATGGCGCTGGCCGAGTCCGGGCGCGCCGACCTCGCCGTGTTCGACGAAACCGGCGCGTGTGTCGCGACGGTGTGCGCGGGGCGTCTCGTCCACAGGCGCCGTTAGCCCCTACCTCCGGGGAGATGGGTCGGCTGGGTCCTGATCGCCCTGTTCATTCTGCTGTGCTGCTGGGTGCAGGACGTGGCCGCGCAGAAGAACCCCAGGCTCCTCCCCCGAGCGGGAGCCGCGGGCCGTGCTGCAAGAATGGCGGCGTGACCCGCGCTTCCCTGAACAAGCAGCCGCACGAAGTCGCCTCGATGTTCGACGACGTGGCGGAACGGTACGACCTCACGAACGACGTGCTGTCGCTCGGCCAGGACCGGGTGTGGCGCAAGGAGGTGGCCCGGGCGGTCGACGCGCGGCCCGCGCAGAAGATCCTGGACCTGGCCGCCGGCACGGCCACGTCCTCGCTGCCCTTCGCCCGCGCGGGCGCGTACGTCGTCCCCTGCGACTTCTCGCTCGGCATGCTCCAGGTCGGCAAGAATAAGCACCCGTGGCTGCCGCTGACCGCGGGCGACGCGACGAAGCTGCCGTTCAAGGACGACACCTTCGACGCCGTCACGATCTCCTTCGGGCTGCGCAACGTACAGGACTTCGACACCGGGCTGCGTGAGATGTACCGGGTGACCAAGCCCGGCGGCCGCGTGGTGATCTGCGAGTTCTCGCACCCGACCTGGGCGCCCTTCCGCACGGTCTACACCGAGTACCTGATGCGCGCCCTGCCGCCGGTGGCCCGCGCGGTCTCCTCGAACCCGGAGGCCTACGTCTACCTCGCCGAGTCCATCCGCGCCTGGCCCGACCAGCCCGCGCTGGCCGAGCACCTGCAGAAGGCCGGCTGGTCGAAGGTGGCGTGGCGGAACCTGACGGGCGGGGTCGTGGCCCTGCACCGCGGTTTCAAGGGCTGACGTTCAGGCGGAGCTGACGACGTACGGGTCGCCCGGCTCGTCCAGCTCGCGCTGCAGCCCGCCGGTGGGAGGCCTCGGGATGCGCGGCTCGCGCACGCCTCCGCCGCCCTCTCCTTCGCCGAAGTCGAACCAGACGTAGATCACGGAGTCCCGCGGCACCTCCGCATTGGGCTGCGGGTACTGCCGTACGACGTACTCGACCACGGTCTGGTGGAAGTCGGGCCGGTCCGGCGCATTCAGGAAGAGGCCGGTCGCCTCCGCCGTCTTGCGCGCGTCCATGGCCATCAGTCCGACCAGCCGTGGCACGCGTACCTCGGGTGTTTTGGGTGTTATTCGCACAGATGTCACCCCCAGCGGTACTGGAAGGGTAACCGCACGGGGGCGCCGACCGGAAGCGTCAAGTGTCTTTCTGTAGCAGTCGGTTACTGTGCGTGACTATTCTGGAGCTGGAGCCGGAAGCAGAGGGCGTCCTCCTGGAGCCGGGGGTGCGGGAAGGTCTCCGCCGGTTCCATGCCCAGCCGACGGGTGACCGCGATGGAGCGCTCGTTCCCGGGCATGACCATCGCCACCACGCTCGGCACGCCCGCCGCCCTGAGCCGTTCCAGCGTCATCTGCGCGGCCGCGGTGGCATACCCCTTGCCCCAGAAGTCCCGCCCGAGCCGCCAGCCGATCTCGATCTCGCCCGTGGGGCCCCACTCCCGCGGCCACGGCTGGGCGCCCGTGAAGCCCATGACCTGCCCCGACTCGTCAACCATGGTCCACAGACAGAAGCCGAGCTCCGCGTCATGTCTGCGCTGCCGGGCGGTGAGTTCCTCGTAGACGGAGAGGTCGGCGGACTTCCCGCCGTGGAACTCCATGACGTCCGGGTCGTCGAAGACCCGGTGCCAGGCGACCGCGTCCTCGTCGGTGGGGACGCGCAGCCGTACTACGGGGAGAGCTCGGTTCACGAGGGCAGCCCTTCAGCCTGGTGATCAATTCTGCTGAATAGACTGCCTGTGTCCAGTGCCGCTCGGCACAGAGATTTATCGAACTTGGGGAGATCCCGCCGTGACCGTCGTGACCGAGCCCCACTCCGAGCCCTCCCCCGAGCCCTTCTCCGAGAACACCGCCGATGTGATCGTCGTGGGCGCGGGCCCGGCCGGCTCCACGACGGCGTACCACCTCGCCAAGTCCGGCCTCGACGTGCTCCTGCTGGAGAAGACCGAGTTCCCGCGCGAGAAGGTCTGCGGCGACGGCCTGACTCCGCGGGCGGTCAAGCAGCTCGTGGCGATGGGCATCGACGTCTCCGAGGAGGCCGGCTGGCTGCGCAACAAGGGCCTGCGCATCATCGGCGGCGGCGTCCGCCTCCAGCTGGACTGGCCGGATCTCGCCTCCTTCCCGGACTACGGCCTCGTCCGCAAGCGCGACGACTTCGACGAGCAACTCGCCCGCAACGCCCAGAAGGCGGGCGCCCGCCTCTTCGAGCGCTGCAACGTCGGCGCCCCGATCATCGACGAGCGCACGGGCCGTATCACCGGTGTGCACGCCAGGCTCGGCGAGGAGAAGCGCGAAGTCACCTTCCACGCCCCGCTCGTGGTCGCCGCCGACGGCAACTCGACCCGCCTGTCGCTGGCGATGGGCCTGCACCGCCGCGAGGACCGCCCGATGGGTGTCGCGGTCCGCACGTACTTCGAGTCGCCCCGCCACGACGACGACTACCTGGAGTCCTGGCTGGAACTCTGGGACCGCCGGGGCCCCCAGGACCGCCTTCTCCCCGGCTACGGCTGGATCTTCGGCATGGGCGACGGCACCTCCAACGTCGGCCTGGGTGTCCTGAACACCTCGGACTCCTTCAAGGAGCTCGACTGGCGCGAGGTCCTCAAGGCCTGGTGCGCCTCCATGCCGGAGGACTGGGGCTACACCCCGGACAACATGACCGGGCCGATCCGCGGCGCCGCCCTCCCGATGGCCTTCAACCGCCAGCCGCACTACACGCGCGGGCTGCTGCTGGTCGGCGACGCCGGCGGCCTGGTGAACCCCTTCAATGGCGAGGGCATCGCCTACGCCATGGAGTCCGGCCAGATCGCCGCCGACGTCATCGTCCAGGCCCACGCCCGCCCGACCCCCGCGAGCCGCGAACTCGCCCTGCAGCGCTACCCGCGCGTCCTCAAGGACACCTACGGCGGCTACTACACGCTGGGCCGCGCCTTCGTGAAGCTCATCGGCAACCCGAAGGTCATGAAGATCGCGGCCCAGCGCGGTCTGACCCACCCCATGCTGATGAAGTTCACCCTGAAGCTGCTGGCGAACCTGACGGACCCGACCGGCGGCGACGCGATGGACCGCATCATCAACGGGCTGAGCAGGGTGGCCCCGAAGGCGTGACCAGCTCCTGAAAGCCTCCTCGTTGGCGGCCCGGCGCGCGAACACCTCGTCGCGCCGGTCCGCCACCTGCCGGAGCGCGTCCTTCCGCTCCCACTCGGAGAGCCGGTCCAGATAGACCTGGCCGTCGCAGTGGTCGGTCTCGTGCGCCAGGCAGCGCGCGAAGTACCCCGTGCCCTTGATGGCGAAGTACCCCGTGCCCTCGATGGCGAGGGGCTCGCCGTCCTTGTCGAACCCGCGCACCACGGCCCGGTCCGGACGCGGTGCGTCCATCACGGCGCCCGGCACCGACAGACACCCTCGCCCTCGTCGAGCAGCCGGCGACCGGCCGGGTCGAGGGCGTCGAGCACCGGGTTGACGACGTGCCCGACGTGCCGGACCCCGTCGTCGTCCGGGCAGTCGTACACGAACAGCCGCAGGCCCACGCCGACCTGGTTCGCCGACCTCCGTCACGCGCCGCACCCCGCCGCGCCGGGGCTCGGGCGCGAGCGGCGGATACGAATCGTCGGGCCTGCCTTGCACGAACACACGTGGCATGTCTGTGCCTCCGTGTGATTGTGAGGATGCTGTGGGTGGCGGGAGAACGGGGTTACGGCCTGCAGGGCCCCTCCCTACCCTCCGTTGTTCATGACAACAGAACCCACGGAGCAGTCGCAGGAGAACACCGGCCACACCCGCAGACACTTCCTCGCCGGCGCCGGTGGAGCGGCCGGCGCCCTCGCCTTATGGCCCGCCGGACGGGCGGACGCGGCCGCCGCGGGCAAGCGCGTCGCTGTCCTCGGCGGCGGGGTCTCCGGTCTCAGCGCCGCCCACGAACTCGCCGAACGCGGCTACGCCGTCACCGTCTACGAGTACTACGACGTCCTCGGTGGCAAGGCCCGCTCGATGCCCGTCCCGGGCACGGGAACCGGCGGCCGGGCGCCGCTCCCGGCCGAGCACGGGTTCCGCTTCTTCCCCGGCTTCTACCGGAACCTGCCGGACACGATGCGCCGGATCCCCTTCCCCGGCAACGCGAACGGCGTCCACGGCAATCTGCGGGGCGCCACCGAGGAACTGTTCGCCCGCGGCTCGGGCCGCCCGGACCTGCACTTCCCCCTGCGCCGCGTCACCACGCCGCCCGCGCCGGGGGACATCACCCCGTCCTGGATCCGCGACCAGATCCTCTCCGTCCTGGATCTGGGCACCCGCCTGCCCGCCCACGAGGCCGCCTACTTCGCCGACCGGCTCCTCGTCCACCTCACCAGCTGCGACGCCCGCCGCGAGGACCAGTGGGAGAAGACCGCCTGGTGGGACTTCATCCGCGCCGAGGAGATGAGCGAGGAGTACCGCACCCTCCTCGGCATCGGCCAGACCCGCAACCTCGTCGCCACCCGCGCGGAGGTGGCGTCCACCCGCACCGTCGGCCGCGTCATCATCGAGGCTCTCATCCTCTGGGGCGTGCTCGGCCGAGGTCTGGACGGCGACGCCGACATCGACCGCGTCCTCAATGCCCCCACCAGCGAGGCCTGGATCGACCCCTGGGAGACCCACCTTCGCTCCCGGGGCGTCGAGTTCGTGCTCGGAACACAGGTCAGGGAGGTCGTGTACGAGGGCGGCCGCGTGACCGGGGTACGCGTCGCGGCCCGCGACGGCAGCCGGGAGCGCACGGTCACCGCCGACCACTACGTCTCCGCCATGCCCGTCGAGCACGCCCGTAGGACGTGGGGCAGGGCGCTGCGGGCGGCCGACCCGCAGCTGGCGCGCTGCGACGCCCTGCAGACGGACTGGATGACCGGCGTGATGTTCTATCTGCGCACGCCGACCCCGGTCGTGCACGGCCACATCAACTGCCTCGACTCACCCTGGTCGGTGACGGGCATCGGACAGGCCCAGTTCTGGGACGTAAGGGACTTCTCGCGCGACTACGGCGACGGACGGGCCCACGACTGCCTGTCCGCGATCATCTCCGAGTGGGACAAGCCGGGCATCCTGTACGGCAAGACGGCCAAGGAGTGCACGAAGGACGAGATCGTCGCCGAGCTGTGGGCCCAGTTGAAGGACGGTCTCAACGACGCCGGCAAGACGACCCTCAGGGACGAGGACCGCCTCGGCTGGTTCATGGACCCGGCGGTGACGGGCCTGGGCGGCCCGAACCCGCAGAACCGCGAGCAGCTCCTCATCCACCCCACGGGCACGCTCTACAACCGCCCTTCGGCCCGTACGAAGGTCCCGAACTTCTTCCTCGCCGGCGACTACGTCCACACCGATGTCGACCTGGCGACGATGGAGGGCGCCAACGAGTCCGCGCGACGGGCGGTCAACGCCCTCCTGGACGCGGACAATTCGGACGTCGAGCCGTGTGAGATCTGGGAGCTGTACCGGCCGCCGGAGATGGAGCCCCTGAAGCGGGTCGACGAACTGCGCTACAAGCTCGGCCTGCCCAACACCTTCGACCTGGGCTGAGCCTGCCCGGTACGGACCCGGCGGAATGGACGGAGGGGCCGCTGCCCCCGAGCGGCTGCGGCCCTTCCGTGCGTCCGTGCGGCACGTGTTGTGCTGCGGGGTGCGTCAGAGCACCCGCACCGCGCCGGTCGGCGGGTCGTAGGAGAGCGGCCTCTCGACCACACCGGTCGACGGGTTCTGGGCGCCGACGAACATGCCGTCGCCGACGTACACCGCCACGTGGTACGCGCTGCCCGCGCTGCCCCAGTACAGGATGTCGCCCGGCTGCAGGTTGCTCAGCGAGACCGGGGTGCCGGCGGTCGACTGGTCCTGCGAGACGCGCGGCAGGCTGATGCCGATCTGCTTGAAGGCGGTCTGCACCAGACCCGAGCAGTCGTAAGCGGACGAACCGGTCGCACCGGACACATACGCCTTACCGACCTGAGCCTTGACGAAGTTGACGATCGCGGCGGCCGAACCGGTGGCCGTGGACGTCGAGCTGCTCGGCGTGATGGCGGAGAGCGTGGTCCGCTCCGCGCTGCGGGAAGCGGCCTGCTCGGCGGCGGCCTTGCGGGCGGCCTCGGCCTTCTGCTTGGCCTCGGCCTTCTTCTTCGCCTCCGCGAGGTCCGCCTTGGCCTGCTTCGCGGCCTTTGCGGCGGCCGCGTCACGCTCGGCCTGCAGCTCGTAGTTCGCGGCTGCCTGCTGCGTGGCGTCCGCGGACTGGGCGACCTGAGTGGCCAGATCGGCCGTCAGGGTGGGCAGTTGCAGGGTCTGCGTGGTCTCGGCGGCGCTCGCCGAGGCCGACGCACCTGCGGCAGCCATGCTGAGGACGCCACCGGCAACTCCGGCGCGCACCGCGAGACTCGTGGTCGCGCTGCGGCGGGGCTTCCGGTGGCTGCGTATGTGAGCGGTGTGGGACATGAGAACAACGGGTATCAGGGGCTCCTCCATACCTTCAAGAAACGTGTGGTGCGCCACAGTTGTTCAGCCGACGGCCCGAATTCCGGGCGGCTCACTCTTTATTGACGCCGTAACGGACATTGCGGACGCGCCCCATCAGGCCCGTGATCACGGCGTTTCATGATTACGCCCGAATTGCCCCGCACCTACCACTGGTTGGGGCAGGTGGCCAAGCCCCGTTCTCAGGCGCCTCTCAGGGTGTGGCGGAGGTCACGCAACGGTCACGACAGTGTGTGCGTCTCGCGCGAAGATCACGACCCGATTGCGCTCGCGTCACGGCCGGGTTCCGCTCGTGAATGCGTGCACGCGTCCACACCGGACCGCGCGCCTCCCCCTGATGTGTGAACGCGGCGCATTATCAGGACATCTCGTCCAACACCAATTTGCATGCAAGGGAAGTCTCTTGATATTGAGACGCCCCTCCTGGGCTGCGCCGACGAGCGGAAATGTCACCTCTGGTGATCACTTGGACGCTTCGCGTGCGAAGATCACCGCTCATCCGACTTCATGATCCTTCATCAGGTGGTGGAGATCACAAAGCTTGTGTAATACCCCGTGTCGCAGATCACAGAGCGGCGGGCATAAGATGCGAGGCAGTTGGGCTTGTGACCTGCTTCACATGTTCTCGATCTTCGCCGGGACGGGCGGGGTTGGGGAGACGTATGAGGTTGGTGTGAGTCCGATGCCATCGCCAGCAGTCAGTGCCGACTGAGAGGAGCGAGGAGCGGTGAACGCGTATGCGCCCATCCTCGTACTGGGAGCCCTCGGGGCAGGCTTTGCGATCTTCTCCGTGGTCATGGCCACGCTGATCGGTCCGAAGCGGTACAACCGGGCCAAGCTCGAGGCCTACGAGTGCGGGATCGAGCCGACCCCCACGCCGGCCGGCGGCGGGCGCTTCCCCATCAAGTACTACCTGACGGCGATGCTCTTCATCGTCTTCGACATCGAGATCGTCTTCCTCTACCCCTGGGCCGTCACCTTCGACGCCCTGGGGATTTTCGGGCTCGTGGAGATGCTGCTCTTCGTGCTCACCGTCTTCGTCGCGTACGCGTACGTATGGCGGCGCGGCGGCCTGGAATGGGACTGAGGGGCCTTAACACATGGGACTCGAAGAAAAGCTGCCGAGCGGATTCCTGCTGACCACCGTCGAGCAGGCCGCGGGCTGGGTGCGCAAGGCGTCCGTCTTCCCGGCCACGTTCGGCCTCGCCTGCTGCGCCATCGAAATGATGACCACCGGCGCCGGCCGCTACGACCTGGCGCGCTTCGGCATGGAGGTCTTCCGCGGTTCGCCCCGCCAGGCGGACCTGATGATCGTGGCCGGCCGGGTGAGCCAGAAGATGGCGCCGGTGCTGCGCCAGGTCTACGACCAGATGCCGAACCCCAAGTGGGTGATCTCCATGGGGGTCTGCGCTTCCTCGGGCGGCATGTTCAACAACTACGCGATCGTCCAGGGCGTCGACCACATCGTGCCGGTCGACATCTATCTGCCCGGCTGCCCGCCACGGCCCGAGATGCTGATGGACGCCATCCTCAAGCTGCACCAGAAGATCCAGTCCTCCAAGCTCGGCGTGAACGCCGAGGAAGCGGCCCGCGAGGCGGAGGAAGCGGCGCTCAAGGCCCTGCCCACGATCGAGATGAAGGGGCTGCTGCGGTGAGCGACGCGAACGGCACCGGCAACGGTGTGAACCCCGAGAAGGATCTCGGCGCCTCCAACCTTCCCGGCCAGCGGGGCGAGGGCGGTGAGGAGATCCGCGTCCAGCGCGGCATGTTCGGCGCCAACAACGGCGGCGACACCTCCGGCTACGGCGGCCTGGTCCGCTCGGTCCGCCTCCCGGGACCGGCCGCCCGCCCCTACGGCGGCTGGTTCGACGAGGTCGCCGACGAACTGGAAGGCGCCCTGGAGGAGCAAGGACTCCTCCCGGACAACGCGATCGAGAAGACGGTCGTCGACCGCGGCGAACTCACCTTCCACATCGAGCGCGAGCACCTGCTGCGCGTCGCCCGCACCCTGCGCGACGACCCCGCCCTGCGCTTCGAGCTCTGTACCGGCGTCAGCGGGGTTCACTACCCGCACGACAAGGGCCGCGAGCTGCACGCCGTCTACCACCTGCGCTCGATCACCCACAACCGGCTGATCCGCCTCGAAGTCAGCGCCCCGGACGCCGACCCGAAGATCCCGTCCCTGGTCTCTGTCTATCCCACCAACGACTGGCACGAGCGCGAGACCTACGACTTCTTCGGGATCGTCTTCGACGGTCACCCGGCCCTGACGCGGATCATGATGCCGGACGACTGGCAGGGCCATCCGCAGCGCAAGGACTACCCCCTCGGCGGCATCCCCGTCGAGTACAAGGGCGCCCAGATCCCGGCTCCGGACCAGCGGAGGTCGTACTCGTGAGCACTTCGCAAGCCTCTCCTCGCGAGACCACTGAAGGCACCGTCTACACGGTCACCGGTGGCGACTGGGACGAGATCGTCCAGTCCGCGGCCCGCGCCGACGACGAGCGCATCGTCGTCAACATGGGGCCGCAGCACCCCTCCACCCATGGAGTGCTCCGCCTGATCCTGGAGATCGACGGCGAGACGGTCACCGAGGCCCGCTGCGGCATCGGCTATCTGCACACCGGCATCGAGAAGAACCTCGAGTTCCGCACGTGGACGCAGGGCACCACGTTCGTGACGCGCATGGACTACCTGACGTCCTTCTTCAACGAGACCGCCTACTGCCTCGCCGTCGAGAAGCTCCTCGGCATCGAGGACCAGATCACCGAGCGAGCCAAGATCATCCGGGTGCTTCTGATGGAGCTGAACCGGCTCTCCTCGCACCTGGTGTGCATCGCCACCGGCGGCATGGAACTCGGCGCCACCACGATCATGATCTACGGATTCCGTGATCGTGAAATGATTCTCGACATCTACGAGCTCATCACGGGCCTCAGGATGAACCACGCGTACATCCGGCCCGGCGGACTCGCGCAGGACCTGCCGCCCGGCGCGGTGGACCACATCCGCGAGTTCGTGAAGAAGATGAAGAAGAACCTTCCCGAGTACGACAAGCTCGCCACCGGGAACCCCATCTTCAAGGCCCGTATGCAGGACGTCGGCTACCTCGACCTGGCCGGCTGCATGGCCCTCGGCGCCACCGGCCCGATCCTGCGCTCCACCGGCCTCCCGCACGACCTGCGCAAGACGCAGCCGTACTGCGACTACGAGACATACGACTTCGACGTCCCGACCGCCGACACCTGCGACTCCTACGGGCGCTTCCTGATCCGCCTGGAGGAGATGCGCCAGTCCCTCAGGATCGTCGAGCAGTGCCTGGACCGGCTGCAGCCCGGCCCGGTCATGGTCGCCGACAAGAAGATCGCCTGGCCCGCCCAGCTCGCCCTGGGACCGGACGGGCTCGGCAACTCCCTCGACCACATCAAGAAGATCATGGGCACCTCCATGGAGGCCCTGATCCACCACTTCAAGCTGGTCACCGAGGGCTTCCGCGTGCCGCCGGGACAGGCGTACGCGGCCGTCGAGTCGCCCAAGGGCGAACTCGGGGTGCACGCTGTGTCCGACGGCGGCACCCGCCCCTTCCGGGTCCACTTCCGTGACCCGTCCTTCACCAACCTGCAGGCCATGGCGGCGATGTGCGAGGGCGGCCAGGTCGCCGACGTCATCGTCGCCGTCGCGTCCATCGACCCCGTGATGGGAGGCGTCGACCGGTGACCACCAGTTCTTCGGAGCGGGGCGTCAGCCTGGGCATGCCCGAACTGCCCGCGCCCGCCTACCCGGACGACGTCCGAGCCCGGCTCGAGGCGGACGCGCGCGAGGTGATCGCCCGCTACCCCGACTCCCGGTCCGCGCTCCTGCCGTTGCTGCATCTCGTGCAGTCGGAGGAGGGCCATGTCACGCGCACCGGGATGCAGTTCTGCGCGGACATGCTGGGCCTGACCACGGCCGAGGTCACCGCAGTCGCCACCTTCTACACCATGTACCGGCGCAAGCCGTCCGGTGACTACCAGGTGGGCGTCTGCACCAACACCCTCTGTGCCGTGATGGGCGGTGACGCGATCTTCGAGGAGCTCCAGGAGCACCTCGGCGTCGGCAACGGCGAGACCACCGACGACGGCAAGGTCACCCTGGAGCACATCGAGTGCAACGCGGCCTGCGACTTCGCGCCGGTGGTGATGGTCAACTGGGAGTTCTTCGACAACCAGACCCCGGCCAGCGCCAAGCGCCTCGTCGACGATCTGCGCGCGGGACGGGACGTCGAGCCCACGCGCGGGGCGCGCCTTTGCACCTTCAAGGACACCGCGCGGATGCTGGCCGGCTTCCCCGACGAGCGGCCAGGGGCCGTCGAGGAGAGCGGCAGTGCGGGACCGGCGTCGCTGGTGGGCCTTCGCCTGGCTAGGGGAGAGGCCGCACCCGCGCGCGTGGTCCATCCGCGGGACGGCGGCCCGCACGAGGACGAGCCGCAGGACAGGCAAGTGCACGAGCCGTCGCCGACCGAGCACCTCAGCTCACACGATGCGCCACAGGACACTTCGGCCTCCGACCCGGCCCACCCGGCAGGGCCTGCCGCCGAGGAGGGGGAGTGATGACCTTGGCACCCGAACTCAGGAACAACAGCCCCGAGAAGCTGCTCGCACCCGTGCTGTCGGCCTTCTGGGACGAGGACCGGTCCTGGACTCTGGACGTCTACCGAAGGCACGAGGGGTACGAGGGGCTCCGCAAGGCGCTCGCGATGTCCCCGGACGACCTGATCGCGTACGTCAAGGACTCCGGGCTGCGCGGCCGTGGCGGCGCGGGATTCCCGACGGGAATGAAATGGCAGTTCATTCCCCAGGGTGATGGAAAGCCGCACTATCTAGTTGTCAACGCCGACGAATCGGAGCCAGGGACGTGCAAGGACATCCCGCTCCTCTTCGCGAACCCGCACAGCCTCATCGAGGGCATCGTCATCGCGTGTTACGCCATCAGGTCTTCGCATGCCTTCATCTATCTGCGTGGTGAAGTCGTCCCCGTATTGCGGCGGTTGCACGAGGCCGTGCGCGAGGCCTACGAGGCCGGCTACCTCGGCGAGAACGTCCTGGGCAGCGGGCTGGACCTCCAGCTCACCGTGCACGCCGGCGCCGGCGCGTACATCTGCGGTGAGGAGACCGCACTGCTCGACTCGCTCGAAGGCCGCCGGGGTCAACCGCGGCTCCGTCCCCCCTTCCCTGCGGTGGCGGGCCTCTACGCGTGCCCGACTGTTGTGAACAACGTCGAGTCGATCGCGTCGGTTCCCGCGATTCTGAACCGGGGCAAAGAATGGTTCCGGTCGATGGGCAGCGAGAAGTCCCCCGGCTTCACGCTCTACTCGCTCAGCGGCCATGTCGCCAGTCCCGGCCAGTACGAGGCCCCGCTCGGCATCACGCTCCGCCAGCTCCTCGAGATGAGCGGCGGGATGCGGCCGGGCCACCGCCTGAAGTTCTGGACGCCGGGCGGCTCCTCGACGCCGATGTTCACCGACGAGCACCTCGACGTACCCCTCGACTACGAGGGAGTGGGCGCCGCCGGGTCCATGCTCGGCACCAAGGCCCTGCAGTGCTTCGACGAGACGACCTGCGTCGTCCGCGCCGTCACCCGCTGGACCGAGTTCTACGCCCACGAGTCCTGCGGCAAGTGCACGCCGTGCCGCGAAGGGACGTACTGGCTCGTGCAGTTGCTGCGCGACATCGAGGCCGGCAAGGGCGTGATGGCCGACCTCGACAAGCTGAACGACATCGCCGACAACATCAACGGCAAGTCGTTCTGCGCCCTCGGCGACGGCGCCGCCTCGCCGATCTTCTCCTCGCTGAAGTACTTCCGCGAGGAGTACGAGCAGCACATCACGGGCCGCGGCTGCCCCTTCGACCCGGCCAAGTCGACGGCCTGGGCCGACCGCACGGAGGTGAACGCATGACCGTGACCACCAGCGCTCCCACGGGTGGGGGAGAGGCGGCGGTCCCGCCGGAGGATCTCGTCTCGCTGACGATCGACGGCGCCGAGATCAGCGTGCCCAAGGGCACCCTGGTCATCCGGGCCGCCGAGCAGCTCGGCATCGAGATCCCCCGGTTCTGCGACCATCCCCTGCTCGACCCGGCCGGTGCCTGCCGGCAGTGCATCGTCGAGGTCGAGGGCCAGCGCAAGCCGATGGCGTCCTGCACCATCACGTGCACGGACGGCATGGTCGTGAAGACCCACCTCACCTCGCCGGTCGCCGAGAAGGCCCAGCACGGTGTGATGGAGCTGCTCCTCATCAACCACCCGCTGGACTGCCCGGTCTGCGACAAGGGCGGCGAGTGCCCCCTGCAGAACCAGGCCATGTCGCACGGGCAGGCCGAGTCGCGCTTCGAGGGCAAGAAGCGGACGTACGAGAAGCCTGTGCCGATCTCCACGCAGGTGCTGCTCGACCGTGAGCGGTGCGTGCTGTGCGCCCGCTGCACCCGCTTCTCGAACCAGATCGCCGGCGACCCGATGATCGAGCTGGTCGAGCGGGGCGCGCTGCAGCAGGTCGGCACCGGTGAGGGCGACCCCTTCGAGTCGTACTTCTCCGGCAACACCATCCAGATCTGCCCGGTCGGCGCACTGACCTCGGCGGCCTACCGTTTCCGCTCCCGGCCCTTCGACCTCGTGTCCTCGCCGAGCGTGTGCGAGCACTGCTCCGGCGGCTGCGCCACCCGCACCGACCACCGGCGCGGCAAGGTCATGCGGCGGCTCGCCGCCAACGACCCCGAGGTCAACGAGGAGTGGATCTGCGACAAGGGCCGCTTCGCGTTCCGGTACGCGCAGCAGCGGGACCGGCTGCAGACACCCCTCGTACGGAACGCGGAGGGCGACCTCGAACCGGCCTCCTGGCCGGAGGCGCTGCAGATCGCCGCTCAGGGACTGCTCGCCTCCCGCGGCAGGACCGGCGTCCTGACCGGCGGCCGCCTCACCGTCGAGGACGCCTACGCGTACAGCAAGTTCGCGCGCGTGGCACTCGACACGAACGACATCGACTTCCGCGCGCGCGTGCACGGCAGCGAGGAAGCCGACTTCCTCGCCGCGAGGATCGCAGGACGCGGACGTGATCTCGACGGTACGGGCGTCACGTACACCTCCCTGGAGAAGGCGCCCGCCGTTGTGCTGGTCGGGTTCGAGGCGGAGGAGGAGGCGCCCGGCGTCTTCCTGCGGCTGCGCAAGGCCTGGCGCAGGCACGGCCAGCAGGTGTTCTCCCTCGCCACGCACTCCACGCGCGGCCTGGAGAAGGTCGGTGGCACGCTGCTGCCGGCCGCCCCGGGCACCGAGACCGAGTGGCTGGACGCACTCGCGAGCGGAGTCGGACTGGAGGACGACGGGGCCAGGGCGGCCGAGGCGCTGCGCGCCGAGGGCGCGGTGATCGTCGTCGGCGAGCGGCTGGCCGCTGTGGCAGGCGGACTCACCGCAGCCGTACGGGCCGCCTCCGCGACCGGTGCCCAGCTGGTGTGGATCCCGCGGCGGGCCGGTGAGCGCGGTGCCCTCGAGGCGGGCGCGCTGCCCTCGCTGCTGCCGGGCGGACGTCCGGCCACCGATCCACGCGCGCGTGAGGAGGTCGCCGCGGCCTGGGGCCTCGCCGAACTCCCGCACCGCTACGGCCGCGACACCAGCCAGATCGTCGAGGCCGCGGCGACCGGCGAGCTGCAGGCGCTGCTGGTCGCGGGCGTCGAGGTCGCCGACCTGCCGGACCCGGCACGCGCGCGTGAAGCACTGCAGGAGGCCGGATTCGTGGTGTCGCTGGAGCTGCGCCCCAGTGAGGTCACCGAACGCGCCGACGTCGTCCTTCCCGTCGCCGCGGTCGCCGAGAAGGCCGGCACCTTCCTCAACTGGGAAGGCCGGGTGCGCTTCTTCGAGGCCGCGCTGAAGCCCGACCAGATGACCCGCCGCCTCGCGCCCACCGACGCGCGCGTGCTGCAGATGCTGGCCGACGCCATGGACGTCCACCTGGGGCTGCCGGACCTGCGCACCGTACGCGCGGAGATCGACCGGCTCGGCCCCTGGGACGGGCCCCGGGCGACGGAACCCCTGGAAACCGCCGCCCAGTTGCCGCGGCCCGCCGCCGGTGAAGCCGTACTGGCCGGGCACCGGCTGCTGCTCGACCAGGGGCTCCTCCAGGAGGGCGACGAAGCGCTCGCCGGAACCCGGCACGCCGCCCACGCGCGCGTGTCGGCCGCGACCGCCGCCGAGGCAGGCGTCAAGGACGGCGACACCATCGCCGTGACCGGTCCCTCCGGAGCGGTCGAACTGCCGCTGCGGATCGCTCAGATGCCCGACCGGGTGGTCTGGCTCCCGCTGAACTCCGCAGGCGGGGGCGTCGCCTCCGACACCGGGGCGCTGCCCGGCGCTCTCGTCCGTATCGGCCCGGCGACGCTCGTCGGCGAGGCCCCCGAGGAGGTGGAGGCATGAGCCCGTACCTCGCCGCAGAAGACCTCTCGATGTTCGGCCGCGACCCCTGGTGGCTGGTCGTCGTCAAGGCCGTCTTCTGCTTCGCCTTCCTGATGGTGACCGTGCTGTTCTCCATCGTCTGGGAGCGCAAGGTCGTCGCCTGGATGCAGCTGCGTATCGGCCCCAACCGGCACGGCCCCTGGGGCATGCTCCAGTCGCTCGCCGACGGCATCAAGCTGATGCTCAAGGAAGACGTCATCGTCAAACGCGCGGACAAGGTCGTCTATGTCCTCGCGCCGATCGTGGCGGCCATCCCGGCCTTCATGGCGATCGCGGTGATCCCCTTCGGCCCGGCCGACAACGAGATCTCGATCTTCGGCCACCGTACGACGATGCAGTTGACCGACCTGCCGATCGCGATGCTGTACATCCTCGCGGTCGCCTCGGTCGGCATCTACGGCATCGTGCTGGCGGGCTGGAGTTCCGGATCCACCTATCCGCTCCTCGGCGGCCTGCGCTCCTGCGCACAGATGATCTCGTACGAGATCGCCATGGGCGCCGCCTTCGCCTCCGTGTTCCTCTACTCGGGATCGATGTCGACCTCGACGATCGTCCAGCAGCAGCACGACCGCTGGTACATCGTCCTGCTGCCGGTCTCCTTCATCCTCTACATCGTCACGATGGTCGGCGAGACCAACCGCGCCCCCTTCGACATGCCGGAGTCCGAGGGCGACCTGGTCGGCGGCTTCAACACCGAGTACTCGTCGATCAAGTTCGCGATGTTCATGCTCGCCGAGTACGTGAACATGGTGACGGTCTCGGCCGTGTCGACCACCCTCTTCCTCGGCGGCTGGCGCGCCCCCTGGCCGATCAGCACCTTCTGGGAGGGCGCCAACCACGGCTGGTGGCCGCTGCTCTGGTTCGTGATCAAGGTGCAGCTGCTGCTGTTCTTCTTCATCTGGCTGCGCGGCACGCTCCCTCGGGTCCGCTACGACCAGCTGATGAAGCTCGGCTGGAAGGTCCTCATCCCGGTCTCCGTGGTCTGGCTGATGCTGGTCGCGACCGTCCGGGCCATGAAGAACGAGAACTACGACTTCGCCGACATCGCCCTCTACATCGGCGGCGGCGTCCTCGCCCTGCTGCTTCTCTCGTTCGTCGCCGACATCTTCCGCAAGGGCGGGAAGGCCGAGCAGCCTGCCGAACAGGCCGCCGGATTCGACCCGATGGCGGGCGGATTCCCCGTACCGCCACTGCCCGGACAGGAGTTGCCGCCGGTTCCGAGGCGCAGTCCGCGCCGCGAGCGAGAGCTGATTGTCAGTGGTGGGTCGGATACTGCCAGTGACGGATCTTCGGATGGAAAGGAGGCGTCCGATGGCTGAGGAGCCCAAGGAGACCAAGCCCGGTTTCATGAACCCCGTCGCAGGCTTCGGCGTGACCTTCAAGGCCATGTTCAAGAAGCGGCTGACCGAGCAGTACCCGGAGCAGCAGAAGACCACCGCTCCCCGGTTCCACGGACGGCACCAGCTCAACCGCCATCCGGACGGCCTGGAGAAGTGCGTCGGCTGCGAGCTGTGCGCCTGGGCCTGCCCCGCCGACGCCATCTACGTGGAGGGCGCCGACAACACGGACGAGGAGCGCTACTCGCCGGGCGAGCGGTACGGGCGCGTGTACCAGATCAACTACGCCCGCTGCATCCTGTGCGGCCTGTGCATCGAGGCGTGTCCCACGCGCGCGCTCACGATGACCAACGAGTTCGAACTCGCGGACAGCAGCCGCGCCAACCTCATCTACACCAAGGAGCAGCTGCTCGCCGGCCTCGAAGAGGGCATGGTCGACAGCCCGCACGCCATCTACCCGGGGATGGACGAGCAGGACTACTACCGGGGGCTCGTCACCGAGGCCGCGCCCGGAACCGAGCGCCAGGTGGCTCTCTCCAAGGGCGAGGTCGTCCAGGAGGCCGCCTCCACCTTCGGTGAGGACGAGCCCGCCTCGGAGAAGGTGATCGGCCGATGAGCGCGCAACTCGCCGCCTACTCCACCTCCACCGGAGAGGCCCTCCAGTTCTGGGTCCTCGGTACCGTCGCCGTCATCGGCGCCCTGGCGACCGTCTTCATGAAGAGGGCCGTGCACAGCGCGCTCTCGCTCGCCGGCACCATGATCATCCTGGCGATCTTCTACCTCGCCAACGGTGCCTACTTCCTGGGCATCGTGCAGATCGTCGTCTACACCGGCGCGATCATGATGCTGTTCCTGTTCGTGGTGATGCTCGTCGGCGTGACGGCCGCGGACTCCCTGAAGGAGACCATCAAGGGCCAGCGCTGGCTGGCCCTTCTGTGCGGGCTCGGCTTCGGCGTCCTGCTGCTCGCCGGGATCGCCAACGCGTCCCTCAAGGAGTTCAACGGCCTGGGCGACGCGAACGCCCACGGCAATGTGGAGGGCCTCGCGACCCTCATCTTCACCAAGTACGTCTTCGCCTTCGAAATCACCGGCGCCCTGCTGATCACGGCCGCGGTCGGGGCGATGGTGCTCACGCACCGCGAGCGCACCGAACGCGCCAAGACCCAGCGCGAGCTGTCCGAACAGCGCGTCCGCGAAGGCAAGTACGTGCCGCCGCTGCCGGCGCCCGGCGTGTACGCCCGGCACAACGCGGTGGACATCGCGGGCCTGCTGCCCGACGGCACCCCGTCCGAGCTCACGGTCAGCAAGACGCTGCGTGAACGCGGCCAGATCCGTGACGTGTCGGCCGAGGCGCTCAACGACCTGCGGGCGCTGGAGCAGCGTGCGGAGGAGCGCCTGGAGCGGACCGCGATCGATCCGGCGAACCTCAAGCGGGCCGAGGAGGCGTCGAAGTGAACCCGGTCAACTACCTCTATCTCGCCGCCCTGTTGTTCACGATCGGCGCCACCGGCGTGCTGATCAGGCGCAACGCGATCGTCGTGTTCATGTGCATCGAGCTCATGCTCAACGCCTGCAACCTCGCGTTCGTCACCTTCTCCCGGATGCACGGCAATCTCGACGGCCAGATCATCGCCTTCTTCACGATGGTCGTCGCCGCCGCGGAGGTCGTGGTCGGCCTCGCGATCATCGTGTCCCTGTTCCGTTCCCGCCACTCGGCCTCGGTCGACGACGCCAGCCTGATGAAGCTCTGAGGGGTCGCTGAATCGTGGAGAACCTGATTGCGCTGCTGGTGGCGGCGCCACTGCTCGGAGCGGCCGTACTGCTGTGCGGCGGCCGGCGGCTCGACGCCGTCGGCCACTGGATCGGCACGGTCCTCGCCGGCGCCTCCTTCGTCATCGGCGTCGTCCTCTTCGCCGACCTGCTCGGCAAGGACGCCGAACACCGCACCCTGATGCAGCACCTGTTCAGCTGGGTCCCGGTCCAGGGCTTCCAGGCGGATGTCGCCTTCCGCCTCGACCAGCTGTCGATGACGTTCGTCCTGCTGATCACCGGCGTCGGCTCGCTGATCCACCTGTACTCGGTCGGGTACATGGAGCACGACGAGCGCCGCCGCCGCTTCTTCGGCTATCTAAACCTGTTCCTCGCGGCGATGCTGCTGCTCGTCCTCGCCGACAACTACCTGCTGCTGTACGTCGGCTGGGAGGGCGTCGGCCTCGCCTCCTACCTGCTGATCGGCTTCTGGCAGCACAAGCCCAGTGCGGCGACCGCGGCGAAGAAGGCCTTCCTGGTCAACCGCGTCGGCGACATGGGCCTGTCCATTGCGATCATGCTCATGTTCACGACGTTCGGGACCTTCGCCTTCGGGCCGGTCTTCAGTCACGTCGGAGACACCTCCGAGGGCAGGCTGACGGCCATCGCCCTGATGCTCCTGCTCGCCGCCTGCGGCAAGTCCGCCCAGGTGCCGCTGCAGTCCTGGCTCGGGGACGCGATGGAGGGCCCGACCCCGGTCTCGGCCCTCATCCACGCCGCGACCATGGTGACCGCCGGTGTCTACCTCATCGTCCGCTCCGGAGCGATCTTCAACGCCGCGCCCGACGCGCAGCTGGCGGTCACCGTGGTCGGTGCCGTCACGCTCCTGTTCGGTGCGATCGTCGGTTGCGCGAAGGACGACATCAAGAAGGCGCTGGCCGGCTCGACCATGTCGCAGATCGGCTACATGGTGCTGGCGGCGGGCCTCGGCCCCATCGGCTACGTCTTCGCGATCATGCACCTGGTGACGCACGGCTTCTTCAAGGCCGGGCTCTTCCTCGGCGCCGGATCGGTCATGCACGGCATGAACGACGAGGTCGACATGAGGAAGTACGGCGGCCTGCGCAAGTACATGCCGGTCACCTTCATCACCTTCGGCCTCGGCTACCTCGCGATCATCGGCTTCCCGGGTTTGTCCGGCTTCTTCTCCAAGGACAAGATCATCGAGGCGGCCTTCGCGAAGGGCGGCACCGAGGGCTGGATCCTCGGCGGCGCGGCCCTGCTGGGCGCGGCCATCACCGCGTTCTACATGACGCGCGTGATGCTGATGACGTTCTTCGGCGAGGAGCGCTGGCGCAACCAGCCCACCCGCTCCCCGGAGGCGCCGAGCGCGGAGCCCGCCGCCGAGCACCACGGCGAACACGCGGAACCGCACCCGCACGAGTCCCCGAAGGTCATGACGATCCCCATGATCGTGCTGGCCGTCGGCTCGGTCTTCGGCGGCGCGTTCTTCAGCATCGGCGACCGCTTCCTGCACTGGCTGGAGCCGGTCACCGGCCACAGCGAGGGCAACTCCCCGCTCAGCGCGGCGGCGGTCACCGGCGGGACGATGGTCTGCCTGCTCATCGGCGTCGGCATCGCCTACGCCATGTACGGCCGCCGCCCGGTCCCGTCCGTCGCCCCCCGCGGATCGCTGCTCACCCGAGCCGCCCGGCGCGACCTGCTGCAGGACGACTTCAACCACGTCGTCCTGGTCCGCGGCGGCGAACACCTCACGCGCTCCCTGGTGTACGTCGACCACACCCTGGTCGACGGTGTCGTCAACGGCACGGCTGCCTCGGTCGGCGGCCTGTCCGGGCGCCTGCGCAAGCTGCAGAACGGCTTCGCGCGGTCGTACGCGGTCTCGATGTTCGGCGGTGCGGCGCTCCTCATCGCCGCGACCCTGCTGATGAGGGCGGTCTGATACCGATGTCCTTTCCTCTGCTGACAGCGACGGCGGTGCTCCCGGCAGTCGGGGCCATCGCCACGGCCGCCGTGCCGGCCGCGCAGCGCACCGCCGCCAAATGGCTCGCGCTGATCGTCTCGCTCGCCACACTCGCCCTCGCGATCGTGGTCCTGGTCCGCTTCGACCCGGACGGCGGCCGTTACCAGCTCACCGAATCCCACGCCTGGATCAAGGACTTCGGGGTCAGGTACGAGCTGGGCGTCGACGGCATCGCAGTGGCGCTCATCGCGCTGACCGCGCTGCTGATCCCGTTCATCATCCTCGCGGGCTGGCACGACGCCGACCCGCTGGAGACAGGCAGCAAGCGGTGGCGGCCGACGCAGGGCTTCTTCGCCCTGATCCTCGGCGTCGAGGCGATGGTGATCATCTCCTTCGAGGCCACCGACGTCTTCCTCTTCTACATCTTCTTCGAAGCCATGCTGATCCCGATGTACTTCCTCATCGGCGGCTTCGGGGACCGTGCCCACGAGCACGGCGAGGAGGCGGCGTCGACGCAGCGGTCGTACGCGGCTGTGAAGTTCCTCCTCTACAACCTGGTCGGCGGCCTGATCATGCTGGCCGCGGTGATCGGCCTGTACGTGGTGGCCGGGAACTTCAGCCTCCAGGAGATCGCGCAGGCCCGCGCCAACGGCTCGCTGCACATGGCGACCAGTACCGAACGCTGGCTGTTCCTCGGCTTCTTCTTCGCCTTCGCCGTGAAGGCACCGCTGTGGCCGCTGCACACCTGGCTGCCCAACGCCATGCAGGAGGCCACCGCCCCGGTCGCCGTCCTCATCACCGCGGTCGTCGACAAGGTCGGCACCTTCGCGATGCTCCGCTTCTGCCTCCAGCTCTTCCCGGAGGCCTCGAAGTGGGCGACGCCCGCCATCCTCGTCCTCGCCCTGATCAGCATCATCTACGGGGCGCTGCTCGCCGTCGGGCAGCGGGACATCAAGCGGCTGGTCGCCTACGCGTCGATCTCCCACTTCGGATTCATCATCCTGGGCATCTTCGCGATGACCAGCCAGGGTCAGTCCGGAGCGACGCTCTACATGGTCAACCACGGCATCTCCACCGCCGCGTTGATGCTGGTGGCGGGCTTCCTGATCTCCCGGCGCGGCTCGCGGCTCATCGCCGACTACGGCGGTGTGCAGAAGGTCGCCCCGGTCCTCGCCGGCACGTTCCTGGTCGGTGGCCTGGCCACCCTGTCGCTCCCCGGTCTCGCGCCGTTCGTGAGTGAGTTCCTGGTGCTGGTCGGCACGTTCACGCGCTACCCGGCCATCGGGATCATCGCCACCTTTGGCATCGTGCTCGCCGCGCTCTACACCCTCGTCCTCTACCAGCGGACGATGACAGGCCCGGTGAAACAGGAGGTCTCCGCGATGCCGGACCTCAGGGCCCGCGAACTCGTGGTCGTCGCCCCCCTGATCGTGTTGCTGATCTTCCTGGGCGTCTATCCGAAGCCGGTCACCGACATCGTCAACCCGGCGGTGAAGTCGACCCTGTCCGACGTACACAAGAAGGACCCCAAGCCTGAGGTGGAGGCGGTGGCCAAGTGAGCACATCAGCCGTCCACAGCCTGTGGACAACGGCGGCAACCGCGGCCGATCCGATCTCGAAGATCCCCGCGCCGAAGATCGAATACGGGCAATTGTCACCCACCTTGATCGTCGTGGGCGCGGCGATCGTCGGGGTGCTGATCGAGGCGTTCGCGCCGCGCAGGTCCCGTTACTACGCCCAGGTGTTCGTGTCCGCGGTCGCGCTCTGTGCCGCCTTCGCGGCGGTCGTCGCGCTCGCGGCCGGCGGATACGGCACCACCAAGGCGCACATCGCGGCGATGGGCGCGATCGCGGTCGACGGGCCGTCCCTGTTCCTGCAGGGCACGATCCTGCTGGCCGGACTGGTCGGCCTGTTCACCTTCGCCGAGCGGCGCCTGGACCCGGAGGCGCACGGCAACCGCGTCGACTCGTTCGCCGCGCAGGCCGCGTCCGTGCCCGGCAGCGACAGCGAAAAGGCGGCCGTGAAGGCCGGGTTCACCACCACCGAGGTGTTCCCGCTGCTGCTCTTCGCGATCGCCGGCATGCTGGTCTTCCCCTCGGCCAACGACCTGCTGACCCTGTTCGTGGCCCTGGAAGTCTTCTCGCTGCCGCTGTACCTGCTGTGCGCCCTGGCCCGCCGCAAGCGGCTCATGTCGCAGGAGGCCGCGGTCAAGTACTTCCTGCTCGGAGCGTTCGCCTCCGCTTTCACACTGTTCGGCATCGCGCTGCTCTACGGCTACGCCGGCTCCGTGTCGTACGCGACGATCGCGCATGTCGTCGACGGGTCGGTCACGAACGTCGACCCGGCGCTCGCCAACACGATGGGCAACGACGCGCTGCTCCTCGTCGGCGGCGCCATGATCGTCATGGGGCTGCTGTTCAAGGTCGGCGCCATCCCGTTCCACATGTGGACCCCGGACGTCTACCAGGGCGCACCGACCCCGGTGACCGGGTTCATGGCGGCGGCGACGAAGGTGGCCGCGTTCGGTGCGCTGCTCAGGCTGCTCTACGTCGTCCTGCCCGGCCTGCGCTGGGACTGGCGGCCGGTCATGTGGGCCGTCGCGATCGTCACCATGCTCGGCGGCGCGATCGTCGCGATCACGCAGACCGACATCAAGCGGCTGCTGGCGTACTCGTCGATCGCACACGCCGGATTCATCCTCGCGGGTGTCATCGCCACGTCGAAGGACGGCGTCTCCTCCGTCCTCTTCTACCTGGGCGCGTACTCCTTCGTGACCATCGGCGCCTTCGCGGTGGTGACCCTGGTGCGCGATGCGGGCGGCGAGGCGACGCATCTGTCCAAGTGGGCCGGTCTCGGCCGGCGCTCACCGCTCGTGGCGGCCGTGTTCGCGGTGTTCCTGCTGGCCTTCGCCGGCATCCCGCTGACCTCCGGCTTCGCCGGGAAGTTCGCCGTGTTCAAGGCGGCGGCGGAGGGCGGGGCGGCCCCGCTGGTCGTGATCGGTGTGATCTCGTCCGCGGTCGCGGCCTTCTTCTACATCCGCGTGATCGTGCTGATGTTCTTCAGCGAGCCGCGGCCCGAGGGCCCGACGGTCGCCGTGCCGTCGCCGCTGACGATGGCCGCGATCGGGCTCGGCGTCGTGGTCACGCTGGTGCTCGGTGTGGCACCGCAGTACTTCCTGGACCTGGCGAGCCAGGCGGGAGTGTTCGTGCGCTGACCTATCTGCGCGGACCTGCATTGCATGGGTGTGGGCCCCGGTTCCCGAACAGGAACCGGGGCCCACACCGCCGTAAGGAGGGGGCCGGGCCTGTGGATAACTCTGGGGCTGTCAGTGCGGGCCCCTATCGTGGAGGCAGTGGTCGAGGGACGACGTACGGGGGACGGAACTATGGGTGGGATGGGCGGGATCAGCGAGATGCCAGGGGTGACCGAGAGCGAGGCGCTGGCCACGCTGTACCGGGTCTTCGGCTACGAGGCCTTCCGCGGCGAGCAGGAAGCCGTCATCGAGCATGTGGTGACCGGCGGCGACGCCGTGGTGCTCATGCCGACCGGCGGCGGCAAGTCGCTGTGCTACCAGATCCCCGCCCTGGTCAGACCCGGCACAGGCATCGTGATCTCGCCCCTCATCGCGCTGATGCAGGACCAGGTGGACGCGCTGCGGGCGCTCGGCGTGCGCGCCGGGTTCATGAACTCCACGCAGGACTTCGACGAGCGCAGGGTCGTTGAGGCCGAATACCTCGCCGGCGAGCTGGACCTGCTGTACCTCGCACCGGAGCGACTGCGGCTCGATACGACGCTGGACCTCCTCTCCCGTGGCAAGATCGCGGTCTTCGCGATCGACGAGGCACACTGCGTGTCCCAGTGGGGCCACGACTTCCGCCCGGACTATCTCTCCCTGTCCCTCCTCGGCGAGCGCTGGCCGGACGTCCCACGGATCGCGCTCACGGCCACGGCCACGCACGCCACGCACCAGGAGATCACCCAACGGCTGCACATGCCGACGGCCCGGCACTTCGTCGCGAGCTTCGACCGGCCCAACATCCAGTACCGGATCGTGCCCAAGGCCGACCCCAAGAAGCAGCTGCTGAGCTTCCTACGGCAGGAGCACGAGGGGGACGCGGGCATCGTGTACTGCCTGTCCCGCAAGTCGGTGGAGTCGACGGCGGAGTTCCTGTCACGCAACGGCATCGAGGCGGTGCCCTATCACGCAGGCCTGGACGCAGGCACGCGGGCGGCCCACCAGTCCCGCTTCCTGCGGGAGGAGGGCCTGGTCGTGGTCGCGACCATCGCCTTCGGCATGGGCATCGACAAGCCGGACGTCCGGTTCGTCGCCCACCTCGACCTGCCGAAGTCGGTCGAGGGCTACTACCAGGAGACGGGACGCGCCGGCCGGGACGGGCTGCCGTCGACGGCATGGATGGCGTACGGCCTCAACGACGTCATACAGCAGCGCAAGCTGATCCAGTCCGGCGAGGGCGACGAGGCGTTCCGGCGCCGGGCCGCCGCCCACCTCGACTCGATGCTGGCGCTGTGCGAGACCGCCCAGTGCCGGCGAGGCCAGTTGCTCGCCTACTTCGGCCAGGATCCCGACCCCGCGGGCTGCGGCAACTGCGACACCTGTCTGGTCCCGCCGGAGACCTGGGACGGCACGGTGGCCGCGCAGAAGGTGCTGTCGACGGTGGTGCGGCTGCAGCGGGAGCGGGGGCAGAAGTTCGGTGCCGTGCAGATCGTCGACATCCTGCTCGGCAAGCGCACGGCGAAGGTGATCCAGTTCGACCACGACCAGCTGTCCGTCTTCGGCATCGGCGAGGAGCTCGAAGAGGGCGAATGGCGGGGCGTCGTACGGCAGTTGCTGGCGCAGGGGCTGCTCGCGGTCGAGGGGGAGTACGGCACGCTGGTGCTGACCGAGGCCAGCGGGGCGGTGCTCCGGCGCGAGCGGGAGGTACCGCTGCGCAAGGAGCCGAAGAAGCCGGCGACCTCGCGCTCGGCCTCGGGCACCTCCGGCAAGGGCGAGCGCAAGGCCAGGGCCGCGGCGGCCGATCTGCCCGAGGAACTGCAGCCCGCGTTCGAGGCGCTGCGCGCCTGGCGCGCCGAGCAGGCCCGGGAACAGGGCGTCCCGGCGTACGTCATCTTCCACGACGCCACGCTCAGGGAGATCGCCACCGCCTGGCCGACGTCCGTGACGCAGCTCGGCGGCATCAGCGGGGTCGGTGAGAAGAAGCTGGCGACCTACGGGGAAGGGGTGCTGGAGGTGCTGGCCTCACTGGGCGGCGCACCTCACACGGCTCCCGCCGGGGATGCCGGTGCGGGAGCCGGTGCAGGCGCCGAGGACGACTGGCCCGAGATGGACGCGGAGCCGGAACCGGACTGGATATAGGGACGGGCCGGCCGGTCGGCGCCAGCCCGCAGCGGAGGGCATGTCACAGGGCCCGGGGCGCCGTCACAGCCCCCGCGCCGCGTACGCCCTGACGTCCGCGTCCGGGTCCGACGTGACGGTGGCGAGGGCCGCCCGGGCCTCTGCGGTGCCGTTGTGCCGGGTCAGGGCGAGCACCGCCGCCTTGCGCACGTCGGCGTTGGTATCGGCGAGCGCCTTGGCGAGGGCGGGCACGGCCGTGTCGGCGGCCGCGGCGGCCAGAGCGGTGGCGGCACCGGCGCGGACCTGCCACGCCGGGTTGGCCAGCGCGGCCACGGCACGCGTGGCGAGCGGGGCCGGGCAGCCGACCGTGGCCAGCGCGCCGAGCGCGGCGCCGCGCACCAGGGGGTCGCTGTCCTCGGTGAGCCGGTCCAGGGTGCCGGTGAGCAGTTCCCGGCCGCTCTCTGCACGGGCCTTGGGGCTGACGGCGGCGAGCGCCTTGGCCACGGTGACGCGGACCTCGCGCGAGGCGTCGGCCGCCGCACGGGACAGCGGTTCGACGGCGTCGACCGAGACGAGCGCGCGGACGGCTTCGATACGGACGGCGATGTCGGGATCGTCCAGGGCCCCGGCGAACACGCCGGCGTCCCCCAGGCGCAGGGCGCGCAGTACGTCGAGGGCGGCAGCGCGGACCACGGGGTCGGCCTCGGCGACCGCAGCGGTGAGGGCGGCACCGAGGTCAGGTTCGGGCGGGAGGGTCTCGACCAGCTCCCGCAGCGAGGCCGCGGCCGCCGCACGCACGTCTCCGTCGGGGTCGCTGAGGGCACCGGCCAGGGCCTGCCCGGTGCCGGGCGGCACCGTCTCGGTGAGGACCGAGACCGCGGTGCGCCGCACGGCGGCGTCGAGGTCGGTCAAGTAGGGCGCGATCGCGGCGAGTTCCGGCTGCTCCTCGGCCAGCTCCAGCAGCTCCAGGAGCCGGGGCGAGGCGGTCTCGACCGAGCCGTGGCCCACGGGTGGTGTGGCGGCACGTGCGGAGCTCGGCCCCGTGGCGACGGGCGCCACGTCCCGCGACCCGGCGGTCGCCACGTCCTCGGCGTGGACCTCGCCGATGTGCCGGGACGGGCCGCCCACGGGCGTGAACTCGTCGACGGGAACCAGATAGGGAGCCACGGGACGGGCCGTGAACTCCATCGAACCGGAGGGGGACTTGTGCAGATCGAGGTGGTGGAACCAGGAGGCGTCGTCGCGCCTGGGGTGGTCGATGCGGTCGTGGTAGAGCCCCCAGCGCGACTCCGTGCGGGCCAGGGAGGCCCGCGCGGCCATTTCCGCGCAGTCGCGGATGAAGGAGACCTCGGCGCAGCGCATCAGTTCGTGCGGGGTGCGAGCACCCATCGCCGCGATGTCGTCGCGCATCCGCTCGAAGGCCTCCAGCGCCAGGGACAGGCGGGCGCCGGACTTCGGCGGCGCCACATAGTCGTTCACGAAGCGGCGCAGTTTGTACTCGACCTGGGTCTGCGGGGGGCCGTCCGGGTTGCGCAGTGGGCGGTAGATCAGTTCGTGCGCCTTGTGCAGCTGCTCCTCGGGCAACTCGCCCTCGTAGGCCTGGTACTGGGACGCGTCCGCGCCCGCCAGGTCGCCGAAGACGAAGGCCCCGATCATGTAGTTGTGCGGCACGCAGGCCAGGTCGCCGGCGGCGTACAGGCGGGGGACTGTCGTGCGGGCGTGGTCGTCGACTCGTACGCCCGAGGCCGAATGGCCGCCGCACAGACCGATCTCGGAGATGTGCATCTCGACGTCGTGGGTGCGGTAGTCGTGACCCCGGCCGGCGTGGAAGGTCCCCCGCGTGGGCCGCTCCGTCGAGTGCAGGATCGACTCCAGGGAGGAGATCGACTCCTCGGGGAGGTGGCTCAGCTTCAGGTACACGGGACCCCGGTCGCTGGCGACCTCTGCCGCGAACTCGGCCATCATCTGGCCCGACCAGTAGTCGGAGTCGACGAAGCGTTCGCCGTGCCGGTTGACCTGGTAGCCGCCGAAGGGGTTGGCGACGTAGGCGCAGGCGGGCCCGTTGTAGTCCTTGATCAGCGGGTTGATCTGGAAGCACTCGATGCCGGTGAGCTCGGCGCCCGCGTGGTAGGCCATGGCGTAACCGTCACCGGCGTTGGTCGGGTTCTCGTATGTGCCGTACAAGTAGCCGGAGGCCGGGAGCCCCAGTCGGCCGCACGCGCCGGTCGCCAGGATCACCGCGCCCGCCCGCACCACGACGAACGCGCCGGTGCGCGTGTTGAAGCCGACCGCCCCCACCGCGCGCCCCTCGGCGGTGAGCACGCGCACCGGCATCACCCGGTTCTCGATGCGGATCCGCTCCCGCATCTCGCGCCGCCGCAGCTGCCGGTACAGGACCTTCTTGACGTCCTTGCCCTCCGGCATCGGCAGGACGTAGGAGCCGGAGCGGTGGACCTGGCGGACCGCGTAGTCGCCGTGCTCGTCCTTCTCGAACTTCACGCCGTACGATTCCAGGCGCTGCACCATGCCGAAGCCGCGGGTGGCGGTCTGGCGGACGGTGGACTGGTCGACGATGCCGTCGTTGGCGCGGGTGATCTCGGCGACGTAGTCGTCGGGCTCGGCACGGCCGGGAATGACCGCGTTGTTGACGCCGTCCATGCCCATGGCGAGCGCGCCGGAGTGACGGACGTGGGCCTTCTCCAGCAGGAGGACGTTCGCGCCGTGCTCGGCGGCGGTCAGCGCGGCCATGGTGCCGGCGGTGCCGCCCCCGACGACGAGGACGTCGCAGCGGATCTCCTCGGCGTCGGTGGGCGCGGGGATCTCCAGGGGCGTGTTCAAGGAGGGGGTGGTCACCGGGGGGCCTTTCAGGTACCGAGCGAGGTGAGGACGTCGCGTCGCAGCGCCACGCGCGCGGGATCGTCGTGCGCCGTACGGTCGCGCGGGCGCGGCACATCGCGTACAGCGGTCAGCCGGCCGTTGCCGAGGAGCGCCACGCGGTCGCCGAGGAGGAGGGCTTCGTCCACGTCGTGGGTGACGAAGACGACCGTCGCGCCCGTGCCGCGCAGTACCTCGACCAGCAGGTCCTGCATGCCGGCGCGGGTCTGGGCGTCGAGGGCGCCGAAGGGTTCGTCCATGAGGACGGCGCGGGGCGCGCCCGCCAGCGCCCGGGCCAGCTGGGCCCTCCCGCGCTGTCCGCCGGAGACACGGTGCGGCAGCTGCCGGGACTGTTCGCGGAGGCCGACGCGCTCCAGCCAGTCCTCCGCCTGGCGTCGGCGCTCCGCACGCGGCAGTCCCTTGATGGCGAGGGGCAGTTCGACGTTCGCGCGCAGGGTGCGCCAGGGCAGGAGGGCGTCCTCCTGGAAGATCAGGGCGCGGTCGGCGGCGGGACCGGTCAGCGGGTGGCCGTCCTGGCCGACGTCTCCGGCGAGGGGCGGGAGCAGTCCGGCCAGGGTGCGCAGCAGGGTCGACTTGCCGCAGCCGGACGGTCCGACGAGGGTGAGGATCTCGCCGGGGGCCACGTCGAGGTCGACCCCCTCCAGCGCGGGTGCGCCGGGCCGACCGAGCGTGGCGTCCCGCAGGGTCAGTCCCGCGCCGGTGCAGGCGGGCGAGCGGAGGTCAGACGAGCTGGTCATGGGGCGCCTCCTCCTTGGTGGTGGGGCTCACCTGTGCGGCGGCAGCGGCACCGCGCGCCGGGCGGGGAGTCCGTGCGCCGGGGAGGTACGACGTGCGCGGCAGCCAGCGGGTCAGTCGGCGGCCGAGGAGCTCCACGGCCGTGGACGTGACCCAGCCGAGCACACCGATCGTGATCATGCCGACGAAGACGCCCGCGTAGTTGACGACGGTGTAGTCCTGCCAGGTGCGGTAGCCGACGCCGTACTGACCGGAGATCATCTCGGCGGAGATGACGCAGATCCACGAGACGCCGATGCCGACCGACAGCCCGCCGAAGATGCCGGGCAGCGCGCCCGGCAGGACGACCGAGCCGAGGATCCGCCACCGGCCGCCGCCCATGGTGAGGACCGCCTCCTCCCACACGGGGGTCAGCGCGCGGACCGCATGCCGGGTGGAGACCAGGACGGGGAAGAAGGCGGCGGTGCAGGTGATGAAGACGATGCCCTGTTCGTTGGAGGGGAAGAGCAGGATCGCGACGGGGACCAGGGCGATCGCCGGAATCGGGCGGATGACCTCGAGGACCGGCCCGAGCAGGTCCTCGGCGAGGCGGGAGCGCGCCACGAGCACGCCCGTCGCCACGCCGAGCACGGCGGCGAGGAGGAAGCCGGTGAGGATGCGGGTGAGGCTGTCGGTGAGGTCCGTCCAGTAGTCGGGCCCGGACAGCCGGTCGGCGAAGGTGCGGGCCACATCGGTGACGGTCGGGAACTGCGAGAAGCGCAGCCAGAGGTCGACCTTGAGGCCGGCCAGCAGTTGCCAGGCGCCGAGGACGGCCGCGAGCGAGGCGAGCCGCAGGGCATACCGGCCCGAGCGCCGCGGACGGCGGGGCGCGAACCGGTTCTCTCCTTGCGGTGTTCGCCGGGTCACGACGCCCGCCCCAGCGCCTCGCCGTACGTGATGACGCGTGCGCCCCCGTGTGCGGCTGCGTACGCCTTGGCGGTGGCGGGTGCGACGAAGGGGAGGAGCCGGCTACCGTCGGCCACCCAGACCGCCTTGTCGGCGAACCAGAGGGTGCCGGTGGTGGCGTCGGGGACGTAGGCGGCGCGGATGCCGTCCTTGTGCTTCTTGACGTAACTCAGCAGCTCGGCGGGCGACTTGAAGGAGATGGTCTTCTCGGCGCGCTTGGGCCACACCTCGCTCGCGGAGGCCGGCGGCGTCGCGGCGAGCCGCTGGGCGTAGTCCGCGCCGAGGGACTTCTTCACGTACTGGTCGTCGACGAAGGAGTCCACGTCGATGTCCCCGGTCAGCTTGGCCGACTTCAGGACCGAGACGTCCCTCTTCAGCGCGGAGATCAGCTGCGGCTTGACCGCCGGGTCGAAGGTGGAGATGCCGTGGGTGCCGTTGTAGAGGTAGACGACCTCGGCGGGCAGCCCGGTGGCCTTGGCGACCGACTCGGCGGCGGCGACCGGGTGGGCGTTGAGATAGTCCGTGGCCTCCGACTGGGCCTTGAGGAAGGCTTCCAGGACGGCGGGCCGCTGCTTGGCGAAGTCCTCGCGGGCGGTGACGCCGTGGAACGTGGGGAGGTTCAGCTGGGCGCCGTCGTACAGGGCCTTCGCCTTGCCCTGGAAGGTGAGCAGGCCGGGCCAGGCGACGAACTGTGACAGGGCGTCCGCGCTGCCCGCCGACAGGGCCGAAGCGCCGACCGCGGGCTGCTGGTTGAGCTTCTGGATGCCGTTGTCGGGGTCGATGCCGGCGCGCTGCAGCGCCCGTACGAGCGTGCCGTCGGCGGCGGAGCCGACGCTCGTGGAGACCTTCTTGCCCTTCAGGTCGGTGAGGCCGGCGAGCTTCGAGTCCGGGGAGGTGACGATTGTGTTGAGACCGCCGCGCAGGTTGTAGCCGGTGACCGAGACCAGGTGGGTCGGCTTGCCGAGCTGCTTGCCGCGGGCTGCGTTGATGAGGAGCGGGAAGTCGCCCATCGAGCCGATGTCGATCTTCCCGGCGGTCATCTGGGCGGTGATGGGGGCGCCCGTGGCGTAGTCCTGCCAGTCGACCTTGTAGTGCTTGCCGTCGCCCAGCGAGTTCAGCTCCTTCTCGAAGTAGCCGAGGGAGCGCAGGAGGGTGCCCGCGGTGACCGTGTTGATGGTCTTGGACTGGTAGTCGACGGTGACCGTGACCATTGAGCCGTCGCTTCCGGCCGCCGCG
This sequence comes from Streptomyces sp. NPDC001351, assembly GCF_042896045.1. NCBI lineage: Bacteria > Bacillati > Actinomycetota > Actinomycetes > Kitasatosporales > Streptomycetaceae > Streptomyces > Streptomyces sp. NPDC001351. The sequence goes on from NZ_JBIAWS010000002.1 coordinate 155,256, forward strand.
TTGCCACCGCAGGCCGTCAGCGGGAGGAGAAGGAGGGCGGCTGCGGCAACTGCTCTGCGTTTCATGGGAGTTCGGGGCCTTTCACCGGAGCAGATAGGGCATGTTGACGGTCACGGCTCCTGTGGGACAGCGGGCCGCGCACGGGCCGCAGTACCAGCATTCGTCGACGTGCATATAGGCCTTGCCGCTGCTCTCGTCGATGGCGAGGGAGTCCAGCGGGCACATGTCGACGCACAGGGTGCAGCCGTCGATGCACTTCGACTCGTCGATGGTCACGGGCACGTCGGCCCGCTGGGGCGCCAAGGGCATGGCTGTCTCCAGGAAACGGGTCTGAAAGGGGGTGGGGAGAGGTCAGAGGGAGCGGTGCAGCAGACCGCTCATGGTGATGCGGTCGCCGCGGAAGCGGATGAACTCCAGGTCGACCGGGCGGCCGTCGGCGAGGTGCGTGAGCCGTTCCAGCATGAGGACGGCCGCCCCGCGAGGGGCTTCGAGTACGGCGGCCGAGTGGGTGTCCGCGTTGACCGCCTCCAGGGTGATCTCGGCGTGCCCGAGACGCTGCCCGGTGATCGTCTCCAGGAGGCGGAAGACGTCGGTGTTCTCCAGGTCGGCGCCGAGCAGAGCGGTGCCGATGTCCAGCGGGATGTAGGTGAGGTCGAGGGAGAGAGGGAGGCCGTTCAGGCGGCGCAGACGCTCGATGTAGAGGACGTCGTCCCCGGCGGGGACGCGGAGGCGTTCGGCGACCGGGGCAGGTGCCGGGGCGGGGCCCATGGTGCGGACCTCGTTGGTGACGCGACCGTGCTCGTGGAGGGTTTCCGCGAGGCCCATCAGATGGTCGAGGCCGTGCGGGTACTTCTCGGCGACGACCACGGTGCCCACTCCGGGGAGCCGCTCCACGAGGCCTTCGGCCCTGAGCAGGTCCAGGGCCTGGCGGACGGTGTTGCGGGTGGCGCGGTACTCCGTGGCGAGGGTCGTCTCGTGCGGGAGTGTGCCGTCCGGGAAGCCGCCGGCCAGGAGCTGGTGGCGGAGCAGGTCGGCGAGCTGCCTGGCCTGGTCGGCCCGCAGCCGACGCCGCGCGCGGTGGGCGGCGACGGTGGTCGCGCCCTGTCCGGCGTGGTCTCGGATGCGGTCGGCGGGAGGCATGTTTCGAACCATAGCGAGCTGATGGGGAATGGAGTGTTGCAGCACTGTTGCGCCACTTGCGGGGACGTCAGGTAAGACGCTGACCTGGGGTTACGTTCACCCTCAAGCAAGATCTGCCACGCTGAACCAAGCCCGTCCTGCGTTTGAGGACGAGGCCGTTCAGGCCGATAGCGGGGGGCTGGGGGCGGCAGCACCCAGGAAGGGGTCACCCCAGCGCCGTGAGCCCAGGCGCGAACGCGATCAGCAGCGGGAGCAACGGCACGAGCGCCGCCACCGTCGTCGTCAGCGCCCGGTGCCGTCGCCCCAGCCGCGGCGGTGGCTCCAGGAGGCGGTCGACGCGTTCGCCGAGGAGGCGGTGACTGGAGGCGCAGGACAGTACGCCGCGGTGCTGGTTCAGCTCGATCAGGGCGAGCGCGGTGGTCAGATGGCCGCACCGGCGGGACGCCGTGTCGTCCGCGGCCAGCTCCACCAGCCGGTGGGTCTGCTCGCAGAAGTGGGCGAACAGCGGGATGCGGGGAAAGCCGGTGGCCAGCGCGCTCGACAGATGCAGCAGCCAGTCGTGGTGCGCCCGCGCATGATCCCGTTCATGCGCCAGGACCGCGTCGAGCTGGTGGTCGGTGAGCCGGTGCAGGGCGCCCGTGGTGACGACCAGCTGGGGCGGGTGGCCGGGCATCCACCAGGCGTCCGGGTACTCGTCCTCCAGCACCAGCAGCGGGCCGCGCGCCGCCTCCTCCAGTCCTGCGGGCAGCTCGGGGGCGCGTTCGCGCAGGTGCGCCCGGGTCTGTCCGCGGCGGCGGCGCGCCTCGACGAGTTCGCGGGCGAGCATCGCCGTCGTCCAGGCGGCGCCGCAGGCCAGCAGCAGGGTGAGGGCCGCGGACCAGGCGGGCGCGGCGGTCAGGTCGTACGCAGCGGTCACGGCAGGCGGCGCAGGCGCGAAGACGTGGTCGCGGAAGGTGTGGAAGACGGCGGCCGCGCCCAGTACGAGCGCCGTCAGACAGCACAGCAGGACGGTGGCGACCAGGCACTGCCACACCCACAGCGCGACCACGGGCTCCCGCTCGGGCCACGCCGACCGCACCAGCGCACGCGGCACCGGCACGGCGGCCATCAGGGCGACGACGCTCAGCAGGAGCAGACAGACGGTCATGCCACGGTCTCCGGATCCTGGTCGGAGGAAGGGGCGGGGCGTTGGGTGGTGCGGCTCGGCGCGCAAGGCGCCCGCCGCCAGTATGACGGCGAACGGCGCGGGAGTCAGGGGACGAAGGCCATCCCGTGCGACACACCTCGTACATCTCGCACGTCTCGTACGACCACACGCACGACCCGTACCGCCGCCGTCACGCCCCGCACCTTCCGCTCACTCCATGGCGGTTGCCACGATCCGGCCGCTCACGTCGCCGAGGCCCACGCGGATCCCGCCGGGTCCGGGCGCCCACGCCGACAACGTCACCACGTCCCCGTCCTCCAGGAACGTCCGCTTGCCCTCGGGAAGTTCCAGCGGATCGCGCCCGTTCCAGGTCAGCTCAAGCAGCGACCCGCGCTGCGCGGACTCCGGGCCGCTCACCGTGCCCGACCCGTAGAGGTCGCCGGTGCGCAGGGAGGCGCCGTTCACCGTCATATGGGCCAGCTGCTGCGCGGCCGTCCAGTACATGGTGGAGAACGGCGGCTCGGAGACCACGGAGCCGTTGATCGCGACGGAGATCCGCAGGTCGTACCCGCCGGGCTCGTCCCGGGTGTCGTCCAGGTACGGCAGCAGCGCATGGGTCCGCTCCGGGGGCGCCACCCGCGCGTCCTCCAGGGCGTCCAGCGGGGTGATCCACGCCGACACCGACGTGGCGAAGGACTTGCCGAGGAACGGGCCGAGGGGGACGTACTCCCAGGCCTGGATGTCGCGCGCGGACCAGTCGTTGAGCAGGCACAGACCGAAGACGTGCTCCCGGAAGTCGCCGAGCGCCACCGGCCGCCCGCGCTCCGAGGGCACACCCACCACGAAACCGACCTCGGCCTCGATGTCCAGGCGGACGGACGGCCCGAAGACGGGCGCCGCGTCGGCGGGCGCCTTGCGCTGCCCGGACGGCCGTACGACATCCGTGCCCGACACCACGACCGTGCCGGAGCGCCCGTGGTAACCGATCGGGAGGTGCTTCCAGTTCGGCGTCAGCGAGTCGGCGGCGTCAGGGCGGAAGATCTGGCCGACGTTGCGGGCGTGGTTCTCCGAAGCGTAGAAGTCGACGTAGTCCGCGACCTCGAACGGGAGGTGGAGCGTCACCGACGCCAGCGGATGCAGGAAGGGCTCGACCGCCTCCTGGTGCGCCGGTACCGTCACCCACGCCGTCAGCGCGCGCCGTACGTCCGACCAGGTGGTGCGGCCCGCGGCGAGCAGCGGGTTCAGCGAGGGCTGCGCGAGCAGGGAGGCGTACGGCGAGCCGAGCGCCCGCGCCGCCGCGCCCGCGTCGAGGACCTGGTCGCCGAGCCGGACACCGACGGTCCGCTCCGTCGAGCCGGCGGGGGAGAAGACGCCGTACGGAAGGTTGTGCGGGCCGAAGGGATCGCCCTCGGGGACATCGAAGGGGGGCATGGGGTGCTGCCTCACTCTCACTGTGTCGCGAACCGTCTGTCGTGTGCCACCTGCGCGAACCGTTGTATGGCCGCTGGGTGGCCGCGCCACACGTTACGGCTGCGTCGCCCATCTTGGGCAGTGTCTAAAGAGTTTGCAATGTCCGAATTGGGCTTGTCGGACGTGGCAATTCCGGCTTAGCGTCCTTTGGGGGACACGGACGGGGTGGGTCCGGTCCGTAGGGGGGACGCGTGGGGGGACCCGTGGCCAGCAGCACGCGCAGTGTGCCGTTCGCGGCCGACCGTGAAGTGCCCGGCCTGATCGTCAAGTTCGGCGACTACCCGCTGCACCACGGCGGTGTGGGTGCGATCCGCAGCCTTGGCCGCCTCGGCGTGCCGATGTACGCGATCACCGAGGACCGCTACACACCCGCCGCCGCCTCCCGCTACCTCGAGAAAGCCTTCGTCTGGCCGACCACCGGCACGGAGGAACCCGCCCGGCTGGTGGAGGGCCTGCTGCGCATCGGGCGCCGCATCGGCCGCCCCACCGTCCTCGTCCCCACCGACGAGGAGGCCGCCGTCCTGATTGCCGAGCACCAGGACGTCCTCGCCGGCTGCTTCCTGTTCCCGCGGGTCGAGCACGCCCTGCCCCGCCGCCTCGCAAGCAAGCAGGGCCTGCACGAACTGTGCGTGGAACACGGCATCCCGAGCCCCACGGCCGCCTTCCCGCAGTCGTACGACGACATCGTCACGTTCGCCGAGAAGGCCCGCTTCCCGGTGGTGGCCAAGAACCGCGAGGCGTTCGTACGGCGCAAACGGCCGGCGGTGAACGGCACGACGCGGATCGCCACCCGCGAGGGCCTGCTCGGTCTCGCCCGCGACTGGGGCGAGTGCCCCGGGGTGATCCTCCAGGAGTACCTGCCCAGGGAGGACGCCGAGGACTGGATCGTGCACGCCTACTTCGACCAGGACTCGACGCCGCTCGCCATGTTCACGGGCGTCAAGGTGCGCTCCTGGCCGCCGCACGCGGGCATGACGGCGAACGCGTACGTCGTCGACAACCCGGAACTCGCGGACATCGCCGCGCGTTTCATCAAACAGATCGGCTTCACCGGCATCATCGACCTCGACCTGCGCTTCGACCGGCGCGACGGACAGTACAAACTCCTCGACTTCAACCCCCGCATGGGCGCCCAGTTCCGGCTCTTCGAGAACGAGTCGGGGGTGGACGTCGTCCGCGCCATGCATCTCGACCTGACCGGCCGCACCGTCCCGGAGGGGGAACAGCGGGCCGGCCACCGGTACATCGTGGAGAACATCGACCTGCCCGCCCTGCTCGCCTACCGCCGCAGCGGCTATACGACGCCGCACGCACCGGCGCGCGCGAGCGGCACGGAGCTGGCCTGGCTCGCGGGTGACGACCCGCTGCCGTTCCTCACGATGCTCGCGCGCTTCGTGCGGCCGGGCGCGAAGCACCTGTATCAGCTGTGGCGGACCAACCGCCGTGGCAGCACCACCAGTTCGGGCGGCTAGCCGGCCGGTCGGTCGCCCGAGACGAACCACACGAAGTGACGAAGTGAGCGTCCTGGGGAGGGACTTCGTGATTCAACCGGTTGCAGTCATCGGCGCCGGGCCCTTCGGCCTGTCGACCGCCGCCCATCTCCGAGCACGCGGACTGCCGGTCCGCGTCTTCGGCGAGCCCATGGTCAGCTGGCGCGACCACATGCCCGCCGGAATGCTCCTCAAGTCGACCCCTGCCGCCTCCAGTCTGGACGCGCCGCAGCAGGGCCACACACTCGCCGACTACTGCGACGCCGCCGGCATCAGGCGGCTGGTGACGGACGAGGACATCATCCCCGTCGAGACCTTCATCGCCTACGGCGAGTGGTTCCAGCAGAAGCTGGTGCCCGAACTGGAGCGGGTGCGGGTGGTGTCGGTGGACCGGCGAGGGGGCGACGGCTTCGAACTGAAGCTGGACTCCGGTGAGTTGTTCACCGCCCGCGCGGTCGTCGTGGCCACCGGCCTGTCCGGGCTCGCACACCTGCCGGCCGAACTGGCCACCGCCGCGGCGGACGGACCCACCCCCACGGGCCCGGTCTCCCACAGCTCCCAGCAGCACGACCTGACGCGCTACGCCGGCAAGGAACTGATCGTGATCGGCGCCGGCCAGTCTGCGCTGGAGACCGCGGCACTGGCTGCGGAGGCGGGCGCACAGGTGCGGGTGGTCTCCCGCGGCCGCGGCAGGGTCGCCTTCGGCGCACCACCGTGGAAGCAGCCCAGGCTGCGCCCCGAGTCGCCCTTCGGCCGCGCCTGGTCCCTGTGGGCCCTCAGCTACTACCCGCACCCCTACCGCTATCTGCCGGCCGAGGCCCGCCACTACCTGGTGCGCCGCGTCCTCGGCCCGCTCGGCGCGTGGTGGCTGCGCGACCGTTTCGAGGGAAAGGTGCAGGTCAGCGAGGTCGACCGGATCGTGCGGGCGGACGCGGCCGACGGCTGCCCGAAGCTGACGGTCCGCACCCACGCGGGCCGCATCCAGGACATGTCCGCGGACCACGTGATCGCGGCCACCGGATACCGGGTGGACATCGCGGCCATGGACTTCCTCGGCCACGGACTGCGCACGCGACTCGCGGTGAGCCGCGGCACCCCCAAACTGGGCGCGGGATACGTCTCATCGGTCCCCGGCCTGTACTTCACCGGCCTGCCGGCCGCGGCGTCGTACGGCCCGGTGATGCGCTTCGTGTGCGGCACCGAGTTCGCCTCTCCGAGGCTGGCCAAACACCTGGCGGCAGCGCACGGCTAGGCACGGGTCGCGGGCTCCTGCCTGACGATGAAGAGCCAACAAGGATAAGGGAGTTGAGCGAGGGCCGGTGGGGGAATCGGCCGTCGTCCGGTTCGCGATGAGTCGGTGGGGCGTCCTGTCCGTATTCTCTGATCATGGCCGCACCCACCGCATATGCACTCATCGCCACCGACCTGGACGGCACGCTGCTCCGAGGCGACGACACGCTCTCCGACCGGTCCCTCGCCGCTCTCGCACGGGTCGCCGGGGCCGGCGCCCGGCACCTGGTCGTGACGGGCCGGCCGGCCCCCAGGGTGCGGCCGCTCTTCGACCAACTGGGCGGCAGGGGGCTCGCGGTGTGCGGGCAGGGCGCGCAGGTGTACGACGTGGGCGCGGACCGTCTGCTGTGGTCCGTCACCCTGGACCGGGAGCTGGCCGAGACCGCCCTCGGCAAGATCGAGGCCGAGGTGGGCCAGGTGTACGCGGCTGTCGACCAGGACGGTGTGGAGGGACTCACGCTCATCGAACCGGGCTACCTGATGCCGCATCCGACGCTGCCGGCGGTCCGGGTCGACCGGCGCGACGACCTGTGGTGCGAACCCATCAGCAAGGTGCTGCTGCGCCATCCCGACCTGTCGGACGACGAGTTGGCGGCGACGGCGCGTTCGGTGGTGGGTTCGCTGGCCACCGTCACCATGTCGGGGCCGGGGACCGTCGAACTCCAGCCATGCGGCATCACCAAGGCGACGGGCCTCGCGCTGGCCGCCGCACACCTGGGACTCGGCCCGCAGCAGACGATCGCCTTCGGCGACATGCCCAACGACATCCCCATGTTCGACTGGGCCGCCCACGGCGTCGCCATGGCCAACGCCCACCCCGAACTGAAGGCGGTGGCCGACGAGATCACCCTGTCGAACGAGGACGACGGCATCGCCGTCGTCCTCGAGCGACTGTTCGTCGAGTCCGGGGAGCTCGCCGAATTCGTGGAGCTTTGAGCGGCCGCACCCGGAAGGGGTGCGGGGCTGTATCCATATGCGGCTCCGCCGCGATGGGGGTCCCCCCGCTCATGGGGGTCCCCCCCGCTCGAGCGAAGCCGAGAGCGGGGGAGAAGCCGAGAGCGAGGGAGCGACCAGCCACGACGGGCCCGCAGAGGACCGACAGTCCTCCGTGGCACTTCTAGCAGAGTGGCACTTCTGGCGGAGAGCTCAGTAGGCGCCGAACACGTTGTCGATCGACCCGTACCGCGCGGCAGCGTACTTGCAGGCGGCCGTGATGTTCGCGATCGGGTCGAAGGGGTTCATTGCCGTGCCGGGCACGTGGTAGGCGAGGAACGTCGGATCGATGACCTGCAGCAGACCCTTGGACGGAGTGCCGGCGAGCGCGTTCGAGTCCCAGTTGTTGATGGCGGCCGGGTCGCCCGAGGACTCGCGGATGATGTTGCGGTAAATGCCGTTGTACGTCCCGGGAATCCCGTTCTGCTTCATGACCTGGAGGGCGCCCCGGATCCAGCCGTCGAGGTTGTCGGCGTAGCCCATCGACTTCACGTTGGCCACGGTCGGGGTGGCCGCGGACGCACTGGTCGCCCCGATGAGCGGCAGGGCGAGAACGGCGGCGCCCGTACCGGTGACGGCGAGCTTGCGGGCGAGGCGGTTGTTTCTGGGGCGGCGGTGCTGACCTGTTGCAGACATGGCGGGATCCTCTCCGGCGCCTGCGAGGTGAGCTGTCGGGTTCGGGCGGGGAGATGCCCGGCCGCGCAGCCGTACGGCAACGCGACTTCACCCCTAGCCGGCCCGGGACGATGCCCGGTCCGGCGGCCTACCTGGTTCCCCCGCTCCTGCCGTGCGAGTGAGTTGGTCGATGGTCGTGCCCGGGCGGCGGCAGGATTCGGCGTCCACCCGACAGGCCGGGAACGTATGCGAGAGCACATGGCCGGAACAAGTGTCGGGCTCACAGATCAGGGCTATTGACCTTGGTCTGAGGCTTATGGGGCACTTGATCCTTTGCGGTTGCCAAGGCTCAACTCGCGTACGGAGGAGGGGAAGCGGCGGGAGGGCGGCCCTCGGCGGCCCGTACTGCCGTGTGAGTCAAGTCACCGGCATCCGCAAGGGCGGCAAATAGGACAATGGCCCCAACTCGTGGGCAACCAGCCGCTCATCGCCTCATTGGGGGGCGAAAGCGGAACCTGTGGTGTGGTGCACCTCGTTGTCATGACGGTCGCCTGTCGAGCACCCCGTGCCGGGCTCCGGAGGTCCTCGTGAGCCGATTTCGTGGGGGGAACGGGGGAACGGGGGAAGGGGGCGACCGTGCCGACTCGTACGGACGTGTCGGGAGGCGCGTCGGCCGACACCCCGATAGACAAGTCGATAGATATCCGTTCTTATCGGTTGATCAAAAACATACCGGTCGTGATCCGATACCACCCGGGCTGGACGGGTGGGCGGCATCGGTGATCGAAAGGTGACCGGATACGCTGACTTGAGTGATGTCAGCGACCTATCGACAAACCGTGTAACCGCCAGTAGACACCAGCAGACAGGAGACCCCTCGTGACCGTCGTCGGGCCGTTCGGGCTGAGCGTGCGGGACCAGGCTCTGGAAGCCGATGTCCAGGCCGGATTGGCGGCCGTCGAGGAAGGTTTGCTCGAAGCCACCAAGAGTGAGGTGCCCTTCATCACGGAGGCCGCCCAGCACCTGGTGCGGGCGGGCGGGAAGCGGTTCCGCCCGCTGCTCGTGATGCTCGCCGCCCAGTTCGGCGATCCGTATGCGCCTGGGGTCGTGCCGTCGGCCGTGGTGGTGGAGCTGACCCATCTGGCGACGCTGTACCACGACGACGTGATGGACGAGGCCGCCGTGCGGCGCGGCGTCGACAGCGCCAACGCCCGCTGGGGCAACTCGGTGGCGGTCCTCACCGGCGACTTCCTGTTCGCGCGCGCCTCGCACATCCTCGCCGACCTCGGGCCCGAGGCGGTCCGGGTGCAGGCCGAGGCGTTCGAGCGCCTGGTCACGGGGCAGATCCTGGAGACGGCGGGGCCGCAGGACGGACGGGACCCGGTCGACCACTACCTGGACGTGCTCGGTGGCAAGACGGGCTCGCTGGTGGCCGTGTCCTGCCGCTTCGGGGCGATGATGTCGGGCGCCGACGAGACGGTCGTGGATGTGCTGACGCAGTACGGGGAGCGGCTCGGGGTCGCCTTCCAGCTGGCGGACGACGTGCTGGACATCGCCTCCGAGTCGCGCGAGTCCGGGAAGACGCCCGGGACCGACCTCCGCGAGGGAGTCCCCACCCTTCCGGTGCTGCGGCTGCGGGAGCGGGCGGCGCGTCTGGGGCTTGCCGAGGACATCGCCCTGTGCGAGCTGCTGGACTCCGACCTGAGCGACGACGCGCGGCACGCCGAGGCGCTCGCCGGACTGCGGGCGCACCCCGCGCTGGAGCAGGCGCGCCGGGACACGGTGCGGTACGCGGAGGACGCGCGAGCGGCCCTGGCTCCGCTGCCGGAGTGCGACGCCAAGCTCTCGCTGATGGAGATGTGCGACGCCGTGGTGCACCGGGCCGGCTGACCCGTCCGTCGTGCGGCCCCTGGCCGGCGCTCCTGGGTGGCGTGATGCACGTCACACGTCTGGACTGAGTCCAGAATGAGATCACTTCCGTAGTGATATCTCAGAAGGCCGATACAGGGGGTGTCGGCCGGTCTACGGGGAGAAAACAGAATCATGGGCATGAATGCGACGTTCTCGAAGCGCCGTAGGAGCCTGATGGTCACCGCTGTCGCGGTGGCCGCCGCCGGGGGGATCGCCGCCGCCGTGATCCCGGCCCACGCCACCGGGGGGACCGTGTCCGACGACACCGGGGGAACCCTTCTGGCCGCCAGTCTGCGCGGGGCCAACGAGGTGCCCGTGGCGGGCGGTCCGGCCGTCGGCGACCAGGACGGCGCCGCTCTCGAGTTCATCAAGGTGCAGGACGACAGGGTGTCCGTCGCCGTGACCTGGCGCGGCACCGGCAAACCGACCATGCTCCACATCCACCAGGGCGCCAGGGGTACCAACGGCGGCGTCAAGGTCGACTTCACCGACCTGCTGAAGAACAGCAAGCGGCACAGCGTCACCGGCACGGTCGAGGTCAAGGACGCCGCCCTGCTCGCCGCTCTCAAGTCCGACCCGGGTTCGTTCTACGCCAACCTGCACACCACCGAGTTCCCCGGCGGAGCCGTCCGCGGCCAGCTCCACAAGGTCACCGTCGCCGCCTTCGACTTCCATGACGCCCTGCACAACGTCCAGGCGTCCGTGATCAAGGGCAAGCAGATCTACGAGTGCAAGCCCGCCGCCGGCGGTGGCTACGCCTTCGCCCAGCGGGACGTCGCCGCCCTGCTCGGCGGCGGCATTCGGCACTCCTTCGTCGCGCCCAACTCCGGTACGCCCCAGTGGGTCGCACCGGACGGAAGCGCGGTGACCGGAGCCGTCCTGTCCAAGACGCCGAACGGCGACGGCAACATCCCCGAGCTCGACCTCAAGGCCACTGAGGCCGGCAAGCGCCACGGCCTGCTCGCGAACACCGCCGAGATCCTGCGGCTCAACACCGTGGGCGGAGTGGCCCCGGCCGGGTCCTGCACGCCCGGCGCGATCGCAGGCGTCCCGTACCGGGCGGACTACGTCTTCCTGCGGAACTGACGGGAGCTGACCCCGGGCGGGCGGCGTCTTCCTCCTACGACGCCTACGGGTCGGGGCAGGCGCCGCCCTCTCGCGTCATACCCCAGATGTACACGGAGTTGGCCCCCGGGGCTGACGCTTCCTCCTGGCCGATTTGGTGAGATGGAAACCACGGAAATCACCACTGATCACCGATTCGGGTGAGAATGGCGGCTCGGGGTGGACAACAGAAACGCACGAGTTGGACAAGCCGCCGCCGACGACGGAGGTAGCGCACACATGGCACCGTACGAATCCGACGACAGCACGACCGCCGGGGAGGCCGACGACCTGCCCGCGGGCCGGCGCAAGGCCGCGCGGTACGTCGTCCCGGTCGCGGTGGTGGGGGTGGCGGCGGCGACCATCGGGCTCGTCCCCGCGCTCGCCGACTCAGGCGACCCGAACCTGCCGAAGATCAGCGCACAGCAACTCATCGAGAAGATCGCCAAGTCGGACGTACAGCAGATGTCCGGCACGGTGAAGATCACCACGGATCTGGGGCTGCCGAACCTCGGCGGTCTCGAGAGCAGCCTGACGTCCGGCGCCGGCAAGTCGGGCGACGGCTCGTCCGCCGACCCGACCTCCAAGCTCACGGAGCTCGCCACCGGCACGCACACCCTGCGCGTCGCGGCCGACGGCCAGGACAGGCAGAAGCTGTCGCTGCTGGAGAACGCGGCCGAATACAGCATCATCCACAACGGCAAGGACGTCTGGGGCTACGACAGCCAGTCGAACGAGGTCTACCACTCGACCGCCCCCGCCGGCGCGGAGAAGCAGCAGAAGCAGGACGTCCCCGCCACGCCCAAGGACCTCACCAAGGACGCCCTGAAGTCGGTCGACTCCACCACCTCGGTGACCGTCGAGGGGACCGCCCAGGTCGCGGGCCGTGACGCGTACCGGCTGGTCATCAAGCCGAAGCAGTCCGGTTCGACGGTCGGTCAGATCACCGTGGCCGTGGACTCGAAGACCGGGCTGCCGCTGAAGTTCACCCTGACCCCGGCGAGCGGCGGCGCCGCCGTGATCGACGCCGGCTTCACCCAGGTCAGCTTCGCCAGGCCGAGCGCGTCGACCTTCGCCTTCACCCCGCCCAAGGGTGCGAAGGTCACCGAGGACAAGCAGGGCGACCACGCGAAGGGCCACTTCGAGGGCGGCCCGAGGGGCGACCACAAGGCCGGCAAGTTCCACGGCGAGCCCGGCAAGTCCGGCCAGGAGCTCGGCAAGGGGCTCGACGGGCTGAACGTCATCGGCAAGGGCTGGAACTCCATCGCCACCTTCGACACCGGTGGCAAGGGCATCCCGTCCGGTTCCAAGGCCGGCGGCCAGTTCGGTGGCTTCCTCGACTCGCTCGGCGACAAGGTCTCCGGCAAGTTCGGCTCGGGCACGGTCTTCAAGACCCGCCTGATCAACGCCCTGATCACCGACAACGGCAAGGTCTACGTCGGCGCGGTGAGCAAGGACGCCCTGGTCAAGGCGGCGAACGCGGGCTGAGCGCAGCGCCCCGAAAGGGGCGCGAGGCTGTCACATCAGCGGCTCCGCCGCTATAGGGGGTCCCCCCGCTCGAGCGAAGCCGAGAGTGGGGGAGAAGCCGAGAGTGGGGGAGCGACCAGCCACTACGGGCCCGCTGACGATCGACGGCCCGGCGCGCCAGAGCCGTCGAGCCCTCAGCCGGGAACCTTGCGCGACGCTCGTACGTAGTCACTGTACGTAGCCGCCGCGCGAGAGGCAGCACATGCACGAATCGAGGAAGCCGATGGACGAGGAGTCCGCCACGGAGCCGGAGCAGAGCGAGCCGCCGGGTGACAGCGTCATCGCCACCCATGGGCTCACCAAGCGCTACCGCGGCGGGCAACTCGCCGTCGACGGCCTGGATCTGACCGTCCCGGCGGGCAGCGTCTTCGGCTTCCTCGGTCCGAACGGCTCGGGCAAGACCACCACCATCCGCATGCTGATGGGCCTGATCGAGCCCACATCGGGTACGGCGCGCGTGCTGGGGCGGCCCATGCCGCGCGCCTCGCGCACCGTGCTCCCGCACGTCGGCGCCCTCATCGAGGGCCCCGCCCTGTACGGCTTCCTCTCCGGCCGGGACAACCTGCTGCGGTACGACGCCGCCGATCCGACCGCCGATCCGCGCACCCGCCGAACGCGTGTCGGGGCCGCGCTGGACCGGGTGGGCCTGACCGCGGCGGCCGGCAAGAAGGCGAAGGCGTACTCACTGGGCATGAAACAGCGGCTCGGCCTCGCGGCGGCGCTGCTCCAGCCCCGCAGACTGCTCGTGCTGGACGAGCCGACCAACGGGCTCGACCCGCAGGGCATGCGCGAGATCCGTTCGCTGGTCAGAGAGCTGGCCTCCGACGGCACGACGGTCTTCCTCTCCTCCCACCTCCTCGACGAGATCGAGCAGGTCTGCACCCATGCCGCGGTGATGGCGCAGGGCCGGCTGATCACCCAGGGCGCCGTGGCCGACCTGGCCGCGGGGGTGCGCGGCCGGCTGGTCGTCACCACGCCCGACCCCGGGGACGCGGCCCGCGTGCTGAAGGAGCAGGGCGCCGCCGACGTCGTGGTCACCGACGACCGGGTGACCGCCGAGCCCCCGGACCGCGACCTCGCCGAGGTGAACGCCGCGCTGGTCACGGCCGGTGTCCGCGTCCGCGGCTTCGGCGTGGAACGGGCGTCCCTGGAGGACGCGTTCGTGGCACTGACGGGGGAGGGCTTCGATGTCGCGGGCTGAAGCGGTCGTGACCGAGGTGCGTCATCCGAGTCCCCTGTGGACCTTCGGACTCTTCCGCAGCGAACTGGTCACCACGTTCCGCCGCTGGCGGACCCTCGCGCTGCTGGCCGTACTCGCGGCGGTTCCGGTCCTGGTCGGCATCGCCGTCAAGATCGAGACGAGCGACGGCTCGGGCGCCGGTCCCCGCGGCGGCGGTGGCGGTCCCGCCTTCATCTCGCAGATCACCAACAACGGCCTGTTCCTGGTGTTCACCGCGCTGGCCGCGACGCTCCCGTTCTTCCTGCCGATGGCGATCGGCGTCATCGCGGGCGACGCCATCGCCGGCGAGGCGAACTCGGGCACCCTGCGCTATCTGCTGGTCGCCCCCGCCGGCCGCACCCGCCTCCTGCTCACCAAGTACGCGACCGTGATGACCTTCTGCCTGGTCGCCACCCTCGTGGTGGCCGTCTCGGCGCTGACGGTCGGGGCGATACTCTTCCCGCTCGGCGAACTGACGACCATCTCCGGCACACAGATCAGCTTCACCGAGGGCCTGGGCAGAGCCCTGCTGATCGCCCTGATCGTCGCCGTGTCCCTCATCGGCGTCGCCGCACTCGGCCTGTTCGTCTCCACTCTGACCGGCAGCGGCATCGCCGCGATGGCGACGACCGTCGGACTGCTGATCACCGTGCAGATCCTCGACCAGATACCTCAGCTTCACGCGATACAGCCGTACTTCTTCTCCCACTACTGGCTGTCCTTCGCCGACCTGATGCGTGATCCGGTCTACTGGGACGACCTGGTGAAGAACCTCGAGATCCAGGCCCTGTACGCGGCCGTGTTCGGCTCGGCGGCGTGGGCGAGGTTCACGGCGAAGGACATCACCGCATAGCGCTCAAGCGGTCGCGTACGGGAAACGGGCGAGCGGCGGCTCCTGCGCGAAGAAGGTCTTTGCGCGGGTGAGTGCCGCGGTGTCGTGCAGTACGTCGCCGGGCTTGCTGCCGTTGCCGAGGAGGACCCCGCCGAAGCGCATCCCCATGTAGGCGGCCGAGTTGTTGAGGGTGCCGATCAAGGGGGCGGCGACCTCGGTCTCCTCGTGTGCCAGTGCGGTGACGCCCCAGAGCGTGCGTCCGGACAAGGTGGCCTTGAATTCGACGCCGGGTGTGCGCAGCCAGCCCGACCAGTGGTCGAGGTAGCGCTTGGTGTGGGCGGACACGGAGTACCAGTACAGCGGCGAGGCGATCACGATGTCCGTCGCGGCGAGCGTGGCGTCGAACAGCAGGGCCTCGGTGCCGTCCGTCGGCCGGGAGTGGTCGCTGTCGTGGCGCAGGTCCGTGAAGTCGGGCAGCGGGTGTTCGGCAAGAGAGATCCACTGCTGTTCGATGTCGGGAGACAGCTGCTCGGCGGCCCGGCGGGCGAGAAGTTCGGTGTTGCCGTCGTTGCGGCTGCTGCCCAGGACGAAAAGGAAGCGGCGGTCGGTCATGAGGTCCCCCAGGTAATCGACGCGGAACAACTACAGGTGCCTGCATTATATGCACACGCATATAACCGCCGAAGGTCGGTCACCGAAGCCCGCACCACTGCCCCGGACCTCGATGCCGACGCCGAACCCGCCCTTGCCTCTTACCTGCGCCGCGCCGCCGCCCCCATGAGACGGGCCAGTGCCTCCGTGCCACGCGGCGCCGACCCGCCGAGGTCACCGAGGCGCCAGTCGGACACCCAGGGCACGCGGTACACGTCGATGAGCGACTCGATCAGCCGCGCCTGCCGTTCGAGGGGTCGCGGCAGCCGCCCCGGTGCGTCCGCGACGAGTACGACAGCGTCGAGGTCGAGCCCCGGCGGGGCTTCCCCGAGGCGGAAGACCTCCAGGGTGCGCAGGGCGGCCGTCAGCCCCGACGCATGCGTCCGGGCGACGAGCAGGACGGACCGCGGGTCCTCGGGGCCGGGCCAGGCACGGCCGCAGTCGTGACCGCCGTAGACGGCGGCGAGTGTGGACACGCCCGCGCCGCCGTGCGTGCCCACCCAGGAGTAGCGCCGGGCGGTGGCGGCGGACGGGGCGGGCTGCTGCGGTCCCGGCTCCGGTACGGTGTCCGGGCCGCGGATCCAGATCTCAGGTCCCTGCTGCACGTCCGTCCGCCTGCCCGCCCTCCTCCCTCGTACACCCACCGGTGCTCATGGCGCCGGCCACACGACGGGGGCGAGCTCCTGGGACGAGTCTGTGACGCCATGGTGACCGGAGAACCGGCAGCGACCGGCGAGACTCAACAGTACGTGCACGAACGGATCTTGACGCCGGGGGAGCGGAAACCCGACGGCGGGAGGGAGCACCATGGAACCCGAACGCGCTGTCCGCAGACTCCCCGACGCATCCGAGTGAGGGAACCGATGGCTCGACTCAGCCGTGAGAAGAAGCGGGAACAGCAGCGCGCCGAGGGCTCGGCGGCCCTTGTGGCGGCACCGATCGACGTTCGCGTACCCGTAGCCGGTGCGGTCGGCGCCTGGGTCGGCGGTGTGCCGGTCGCCGCGGCCGCCGGCGAGGAGATCCAGCAGGCCGTCCTCAACCACCTCCACCGCATCGCCCTCGCCACCGGCCGTCCCGTCCGGGCCACCGTGCACGACGAGCGGATCGGCTGCGTCGTACACCTTCAGGTGGACACGGACGGGGCCAGCAGCTTCACCGGGGAACCCGTAGGGATGACTGTTTCCGCGGCGGAGGCTCCACCCTCCCCGCCGAGGCAGCCCGAGCATCCGCCCAGGGGCGACACGCCGACACACGTTCTGCGGGCGCCCGCGGAACCCGCGCGGGAGGCCTCGCCGACGTTCGTGCTGCGTGCGCTGCCACTACCGGCACCGGACAGGGCCCCGGGCACGGTGGCGGCCCCGACCGGGGAGTTCGGCCCGCCCCCGCCGATGGACGCGGTCCCGCAGCACCACCCGGAACCCGAGGACACGCCCGAACCCCGCGAGGAATCCGCACCCCGCAAGGAATCCGCGGACGCCCCCGCACCCAAACGCTCGGCGACCGCCCCCCTCCTCCTGGTCCCTCCGGACCCGGCCCTCGACCCCGACCCCAAGCCCACCCCCGCCCGCGGCTTCGACGCCATGGCCGAAGCCGTCCTCGGTGACGAACCGCCGACCGCTCCCGCCTTCCTCGCGGAGCCGATGGCGCAGATCAACGAGGCCGTGAAGGCGGGGCGCATAGAGACGGCGGCCGGGCTGGCCGAGACCACGGTCGAGGAGGCGTCGACGGCGCTCGGGCCGGAGCACGCCGAAGTGCTGCGGCTGCGCGAACTCACCGCGTACATCGCCTATTTGGCGGGCGAGCCGATCCGCGCCTTCCGGCTCTCGCTCGACCTGGCCAGGATCCACCGCCGCGCCCGGGACGCGGAGGCGGCCTACGGCAACATCCAGAGCGCGGCCTCCGCCTGGCGTGCCGTGCGCGATCCGCAGCAGGGCCTGGACCTCGGCCGCGAACTGATCGGCCTGTGGACCGAGCTCACGGCCGAGGACGGCCCGGCGGCCGACGACGTCGAGCGGCTGGAGTCGGCCCGCGCCCGCATGGGGCGGCTCACGGAACGAGCCCGCAAGTCGGCCCAGCAGACGCCGGGTTGACGACCAGGGACGGCTGCGCGACAGCCCCCCACCGCATGCGCGATGGCGTCGCTGTTGCGGTCCGGAGCGGTGTCGTCGATGTCGGACGTCGTGCCGCAGGAGCGGTGGCAGCAGGCGTCGAAGGCCCGAGACCGAGCGTGACGGCCGCTCCGACCACCCGCCGTTCAAGGAGGCGGGCGTCCCGGTGGGCGGGCTGTTCAGCGGCGCCGACCACGTCAAGACGGCGGGCGCAGGCGGCCGAGTGGGGCGGTACGTCGGGGAAGGCCTCGGTGGCGATGCCGAGACCGGTGAAGCAGTCCTTGACGCCTTCTCGATCGCCGGGTCGTCGTCGTGGACGAAGCAGCCGGGGTCCGGCGAGCCGATCATGTCGAAGTTCAGACAGCCGCTGATCTCGAGCGATTCGCGGCGGAGAGGCCGTCGACGTACCGGCCGGAGCCGACGATGCCCAGCTCCTCCGCGCCCCACCAGGCGAAACGCAGATGCCTGGGGGGTGGGTGATGGCGGGCCCGTGACACGGCGAGCGCGGTCTCCGGGGCGGCGGCCGAGCCGGAGCCGTCTCCCGCGCTGCCGTGCGCGCGGGTGCCGCCGTCGGCGGTGGCGATGGACTGCAGCCGGGCGAGGCGTGCCCTGACGTTCGCCACGGGGATGCCAGCTGCCACTGCACGCCCGGAAACGGAGAAGCCCGGCCGCCGCAGCTCCCCACTGTGACCTACTGCACGCAGAACTCGTTCCCCTCGGGGTCCGCCATCACCACCCACTCCCCGGCGGGCTCCTTCACCCGCCGCAGCACACTCGCCCCCAGCCCCGCCAGCCGCTCGACCTCTCCGTCCCGCCGCCCGTCGCCGGGATGCAGATCCAGATGCAGCCGGTTCTTGACGGTCTTCGCCTCCGGCACCCGCTGGAACAGCAGCCGCCGCCCGAGCCCCGTCCCCCGCTCCTGGTCGTACGGATCGTCCGGATGCCGTACCGCCATCAGATCCCGGAAGGCACGGCGCCCATGGAACTCGACGGTGGCCGCGACAGGCAGCGCCCCGAGTTCCAGCAGCCGTTCGACGAACGCACTGTTGTCCTCGACCTCATACCGCAACGCGGCGGCCCAGAAGTCGGCCTGCGCATGCGGATCACCGGCGTCGACGACCAGCTTCCAGTGGATGGGGGAGGGGCCGGACGGGGGCGTGGGTTCGGGCGTCTGCGTCATGCACCACTTATATGCGGCACGGCGGCCACTGTCCCGGCGCCGGCCGGGGCTTTGCCCTTCGGCCCGTCCGGCCATTTGAGGGCCAGGCCGTCCAGGCCGACACGGGGGCCCGGGGGAGAGCCCCCGGTCAGGCCGATACGGAGGCCCGGGGCAGAACCCCCGGTCAAGCGTCCACCGCAGCGGACGGCGCCGCCTCAAGCTTCGGCACGCGAACCCGGGCAAGCCTGGCAGCGGAACGCCACGCATCCCACGTCAGCAGACACAAGGCCACCCACACCAACGCAAACCCGGCCCACCGCTCCACCGGCATCGCCTCATGGAAGTACAGCACCCCGAGCAGAAACTGAAACACCGGCGCCAGGTACTGCAGCAGTCCCAGCGTCGACAACGGCACCCGAATCGCCGCCGCCCCGAAACACACCAGCGGCAACGCGGTCACCACCCCGGTCGCGGCGAGCAGGGCCCCGTGCCCCACCCCCTGCGACGCGAACGTCGATGCGCCCCGCGAGCTCAGCCACAGCAGATAACCCGCCGCGGGCAGGAACTGGATCGCGGTCTCCGCGGCCAGCGACTCGATCCCGCCGAGCCCGACCTTCTTCTTCACCAGCCCGTACGTCGCGAACGAGAAGGCGAGCGTGAGCGAGATCCACGGCGGCTGCCCGTATCCCACCGTGAGCACGACCACCGCGGCGAAGCCGGTCCCGACCGCCACCCACTGCACGGGCCGCAGCCGTTCCTTGAGGATCAGCACGCCCATGGCGATGGTGACCAGTGGGTTGATGAAGTACCCGAGCGAGGCCTCGACGACATGCCCGCTGTTCACAGACCAGATGTACACGCCCCAGTTGACGGTGATGACGGCCGCGGCGACCGCGACGAGCCCCAGTCTGCGCGGCTGCCGCAGCAGCTCGCCCGCCCAGGCCCAGCGCCGCATCACGACGAGCGCGGCGCCCACGAAGACCAGGGACCAGACCATTCGGTGGGCGAGGATCTCGACCGCGCCGGCGGGCTTCAGCAGGGGCCAGAAGAGGGGGACGAGCCCCCACATTCCGTAGGCGGCGAAACCGTTCAGCAGGCCTATGTGCCGCTCGCCCCTCGACGTCCCGGTCACGGGCCCCCTCCTCACCTCGTCACGCACGTGTGCCAGGCAGAAGGTAACGCCGAGCACCCCCGCCTGTCATGCTCGTATCGCCATACGGTCATGACAGGCGGGGGTGTCGCAGTCGTGGGTCAGCCCTTGACCGCCACCGCGATCGCGTCGGCGAGCGGCGTGGTCGGACGGCCGGCCAGGCGGGACAGGTCGCCGGTGGAGACGACCAGCTCGCCCTTCTCGATGGAGGCGTCCACGCCCGCGAAAATCGCGGCGAGCGGGCCGGGAAGTCCGGCGCCGGTCAGGATCCCGGTGAGGGCCTCGGCCGAGACGGGGCTGTAGGCGATCTCCTTGCCGGTCTGCTTGCTGAGCTCGGCCGCGTACTCGGCGAAGCTCCACGCCTCGTCGCCGCCCAGCTCGTACGTCTTGTTCTCGTGGCCCTCGCCGGTCAGTACGGCGACGGCGGCGGCCGCGTAGTCGGCCCGCGAGGCGGAGGAGACCCGGCCCTCACCGGCGGCGGCGACGACGGCGTTGTGCTCCAGCACGGGGGCCAGGTTCTCGGTGTAGTTCTCGTGGTACCAGCCGTTGCGCAGCAGCGTGAACGGCACGCCGGAGGCGAGAAGGGCCTCCTCGGTGGCGCGGTGGTCGTCGGCGAGCGCGGCCGTCAGGCTGCCGGGGGCGCTGGTGTACGCGAGCAGCGCGACACCGGCGGCCTTCGCGGCCTCGATGACCACCTTGTGCTGGCCGACACGGCCCTTGTCGAACTCGTTGCCGGAGATGAGCAGCACCTTGTCACCGGCCGAGAAGACGCTGTCGAAGGTCTCGGGCGCGTTGTAGTCGGCGACCGCGAGCTTCACACCGCGTGCGGCGAAGTCGGCGCCCTTCGCCTCGTCGCGTACGACGGCGGTGATCTGCTCTGCCGGGACCTTCTCCAGCAGCTGCTCCACGACGTGACGGCCGAGGTGTCCGGTCGATCCGGTGACGACGATGCTCATGATCTGCGATCTCCTTGTGGGGTGCGGATGTGCCACTAACCCTAGAGGCGGCGCTAACTATTGGAAAGTACCCACTTTGAAGTAAGGTACTGGCATGGCAGTAAGCAACCCGGAAACCGCCGTCGAGCCCGGCCCCGTCGCCAAGTACGACACCGGCGAGGCGATGTGCCCCTACCGCCTGGTCCTGGAACACCTCACCAGCCGCTGGGGCGTGCTGGTCCTGATCGAACTCCTGGAGCGCCCCTACCGCTTCAGTGAACTGCGCCGGGCCATCGGCCGCGTCAGCGAGAAGATGCTCACCCAGACCCTGCAGACCCTGGAGCGCGACGGACTGGTCCACCGCGACGCCAAGCCGGTGATCCCGCCGAGGGTCGACTACTCCCTGACCGACCTGGGACGGGAGGCGGCGGAACAGGTGCGCGGGCTGGCGATGTGGACGCAGCAGCGGATGGGGGCGGTACAAGAGGCGCGCGAGGTGTACGACGCGCGCAAAGCCAGCTCCTGAGCAGGGGCGACGTGCCCGTGCGAGCGCTTTGACGCATGCGGTCGAACCGCTCGGGGAACACACTCCTCACGGGGCGTCGGATCGGGGGGCTCGGACATGGCCGTACCGCAACAGGACACGCTTGTCGGGGAGTTGCTCCGGCAGATCGGCCGTCTGACCGAGGAGCTCGCCCGTGCCGGCGAGGAGTTGCGCCGGGCGAACCTCATCGAACTGCACCGCCTGTTCGTGGAGCAGCTGGACCGGGCGATCGGGGATCCGCTGCTCGCCGAGGTGGTGAGCACGCTGGACGGAGTCTCCGAGAGCAGGCGGCGGCAGATGCTCTTCGCCAACCGCCAGTACGGCCTGATTCTGCTGGCCTACCAGATCGGTGCGATCGACCGGGGCGAACTCCTCGGCGCTTTGCGGATATTGGGGAAGAACGCGGTCTTCGCCGAATACTGGGACGTGTGACATCGATGCGGAAGGGCCCGGACCCCGTACAGGGTCCGGGCCCTCCGTATGCACGTCTCGGTCAGCCGACGACCGTCCAGGTGTCCCCGCCCGCCAGCAGCGCGGCCAGGTCGCCCTTGCCGTTCTGCACGATCGCCGTGTCCAGCTGGTCGGCCATCTGGGTGTCGTACACCGGCCGGTCCACCGACCGCAGCACACCGATCGGGGTGTTGTACAGGGTGTCCGGGTCGGCCAGCCGGGACAGCGCGAAGGCGGTGGTCGGCGACTCGGCGTGGGCGTCGTGGACCAGAATCCGGGACTCATTGTCCGCCGTCACGTCGACCACCTTCAGATCGCCGGTGGCCACATCCCGGACCACGCCCTTGGACAGGTCGCTGCCGAAGCGGATCGGCTGCCCGTGCTCGAGCCGGATCACCGCTTCCTCGGCCTGCTGCTTGTCCTTCAGGGCCTCGAAGGCGCCGTCGTTGAAGATGTTGCAGTTCTGGTAGATCTCGATCAGGGCGGTGCCCGGGTGGGCGGCCGCCTGGCGCAGCACCTCGGTCAGATGTTTGCGGTCCGAGTCGATGGTGCGGGCGACGAAGGAGGCCTCCGCGCCGATCGCCAGCGACACCGGGTTGAAGGGCGCGTCCAGCGAGCCCATCGGCGTCGACTTGGTGATCTTGCCGACCTCCGAGGTCGGCGAGTACTGCCCCTTGGTCAGGCCGTAGATGCGGTTGTTGAACAGCAGGATCTTGAGGTTCACATTGCGGCGCAGCGCATGGATGAGGTGGTTGCCGCCGATGGACAGGGCGTCACCGTCACCGGTGACCACCCACACCGACAGATCCCGCCGGCTGGAGGCCAGCCCGGTCGCGATGGCGGGCGCCCGGCCGTGGATCGAGTGCATTCCGTACGTGTTCATGTAGTACGGGAAGCGGGACGAGCAGCCGATGCCCGAGACGAAGACGATGTTCTCCTTGGCGAGGCCCAGCTCCGGCATGAAGCCCTGGACGGCCGCCAGGATCGCGTAGTCACCGCAGCCGGGGCACCAGCGCACTTCCTGGTCGGACTTGAAGTCCTTCATGGACTGGCGGGCCTCGGCCTTGGGGACGAGCGAGAGCGCCTCGATCGTGCCCGTGCCTTCCGTGGACGTCTCAGCCATCGATGGCCTCCTTGAGAGCCGTGGCGAGCTGCTCAGCCTTGAACGGCATGCCGTTCACCTGGTTGTACGAGTGGGCGTCTACCAGGTACTTCGCCCGGATCAGCATGGCGAGCTGCCCGAGGTTCATCTCGGGAATCACCACCTTGTCGTAACGCTTCAGGACCGCGCCGAGATTCCTCGGGAAGGGGTTCAGGTGCCGCAGATGGGCCTGCGCGATGGACTCCCCGGCCGTACGCAGCCGCCGTACCGCCGCCGTGATCGGTCCGTAGGTCGAACCCCAGCCGAGCACCAGCGTGCGCGCCTCGTGCGGGTCGTCGACCTCCAGCTCCGGCACGTCGATGCCGTCGATCTTGGCCTGCCGGGTGCGGACCATGAAGTCGTGGTTGGCGGGGGCGTAGGAGATGTTCCCGGTTCCGTCCTCCTTCTCGATGCCGCCGATGCGGTGTTCGAGACCGGGCGTGCCGGGGATGGCCCAGGGGCGGGCGAGGGTCTGCGGGTCGCGCTTGTACGGCCAGAAGACCTCGGTGCCGTCCTCCAGCGTGTGGTTCGGACCCTGCGCGAACTGCACGGTCAGGTCCGGCAGTTCGTCCAGCTCCGGGATGCGCCAGGGCTCCGAGCCGTTGGCCAGATAGCCGTCCGAGAGCAGCATCACCGGAGTCCGGTACGTCAGCGCGATCCGCGCCGCCTCCATGGCCGCGTCGAAGCAGTCGGCCGGGGTCCTGGGGGCGATCACCGGAACCGGAGCTTCGCCGTTGCGCCCGAACATGGCCTGCAGCAGATCGGCCTGCTCGGTCTTGGTCGGCAGACCGGTGGACGGCCCGCCGCGCTGGATGTCGATGACCAGCAGCGGCAGCTCCAGGGAGACGGCGAGCCCGATGGTCTCGCTCTTGAGCGCCACACCCGGGCCGGAGGTCGTCGTCACCCCCAGCGAGCCGCCGAAGGCCGCGCCCAGCGCCGCGCCGATGCCGGCGATCTCGTCCTCGGCCTGGAAGGTCCGTACGCCGAAGTTCTTGTGCTTGCTCAGCTCGTGCAGGATGTCCGAGGCCGGAGTGATCGGGTACGAGCCCAGGAAGAGCGGCAGGTCGGCCTGGCGCGAGGCGGCGATCAGGCCGTAGGCGAGGGCCAGGTTCCCGGAGATGTTGCGGTAGGTGCCGGTCGGGAAGGCGGTCGTCGCCGGCGCGATCTCGTAGGAGACCGCGAAGTCCTCGGTCGTCTCGCCGAAGTTCCAGCCCGCGCGGAACGCGGCGAGGTTCGCCTCGGCGATCTGCGGCTTCTTCGCGAACTTGGTCCGCAGGAACTTCTCGGTGCCCTCGGTGGGCCGGTGGTACATCCAGCTCAGCAGCCCCAGCGCGAACATGTTCTTGCTGCGCTCGGCCTCCTTGCGGGAGAGATCGAACTCCTTGAGCGCCTCGACCGTCAGCGTCGTCAGCGGCACCTCGTGCAGGCTGTACCCGTCGAGCGAGCCGTCCTCCAGGGGGGAGGCGGCGTACCCGACCTTCTGCATCGCCCGTTTGGTGAACTCGTCCGTGTTGACGATGATCTCCGCGCCGCGCGGCAGGTCGGCGATGTTGGCCTTGAGGGCGGCGGGGTTCATGGCGACCAGCACATTGGGCGCGTCGCCCGGGGTGAGGATGTCGTGGTCGGCGAAGTGCAGCTGGAAGGACGACACACCCGGCAGGGTCCCGGCAGGGGCCCGGATCTCGGCGGGGAAGTTCGGAAGAGTGGACAGATCGTTCCCGAAGGACGCGGTTTCGGAGGTGAAACGGTCACCGGTGAGCTGCATACCGTCACCGGAGTCCCCCGCGAAGCGGATGATCACCCGGTCCAGCCGGCGTACGTCCTTCGTTCCGCCCGGCCCCCGCTGCTCTCCGACGACGGCTCCGTCTGCCTGCTCCGCTGTCCTGCTGACCTGGCTGGTCACTGAACTGGACCTCCCTCGAGGCGGCTGTCTGGGACCGGCCTTCCCGTAGGCCTTCCCAAAATCAACCCTACGTCGGTTAGGGTCGCCTTCCCGTGGCCATTCGCATCATGGACACAGCTTTGAGACGGTGCGACGCCCTGACTTGTCATGATTTCTCGCCCCCCGGCGCTCCCTGTGAAGACGCTCCGTGCGATGGGTTCGGTTCTAGGGCCGGACGGTCGGCGGACGGACAGTGGATCGACGACTGAACGCGCGCTTACTGACTCAGTGTCAGCCCGTCAGGAGTTCAGATAGGTGAGGACCGCGAGAACGCGCCGGTGATCCCCGTCACTCTGGGACAGCCCGAGCTTCAGGAAGATGTTGCTGACGTGCTTCTCCACGGCGCCGTCGCTCACCACCAGCTGCCGCGCGACGGCCGAGTTGGTCCGCCCCTCGGCCATCAGCCCCAGCACCTCCCGCTCCCGCGGCGTGAGCCCGGCCAGCACGTCCTGCTTACGGCTGCGCCCCAGCAGCTGCGCGACCACTTCCGGGTCCAACGCGGTACCGCCCTCGGCCACCCGCACCACTGCGTCCACGAACTCCCGGACCTCGGCCACCCGGTCCTTGAGCAGATATCCGACGCCATGACTGGAACCGGCCAGCAGTTCGGTGGCGTAGCGCTCCTCCACGTACTGCGACAGCACGAGCACACCGAGCCCCGGATGGGCCTTGCGCAGCTGCACCGCGGCCCGCACGCCTTCATCGGTGTGCGTCGGCGGCATCCGCACGTCCGCGACCACGACATCGGGCAGCTCGCCCTGCGCGTCCAGCTCGGTGATGGTCTTGATCAGCGCGTCGCCGTCACCCACCCCGGCGACCACGTCATGCCCACGGTCGGTCAACAGCCGGGTCAGCCCCTCCCTGAGCAGCACTGAATCCTCGGCGATGACCACCCGCACCCTGTCCTCCACGATCCCCGGTCCCCCCAGCCCGACTCCGTCTGCCAGTAGTCCAGCATTCCAGCATTCGGACCCGGCCGCCTCTGGCCAACGGGAATCAACGGGATTCCGTGCACGGCACGACGGGTTCCGGCCGCGGGATGGCGGGTTGTCGATCATTGGGGCCGGATTCTCGGCGCGGCCGGCGTCTTTCAGCCCGTCCGGCGTTTGAGGACGAGGCCGTCCAGGCCGATCGGGGGCCCAGGGGGCAGAGCCCCCTGGCGGGGCCGAAGGGGCGGCGCCCTTGGGACGGGCTGGGTAGGGGCGGCGGGGGCGAGCCGCATCCAGCAGCGGCTCCGCCGCGGGCCCCGGCGCTCACCCCAGCGCCCGCTCCCCCCGCCACGGCAACTCCGCAGTCACCCGGGTAGGCCCCCCGACCGGCGAATCCACCACCAGAATCCCGTCCACCGCATCCAGCCGCTCAGCAAGCCCCCCCAGCCCGGACCCGGCGGAGGCATCCGCCCCACCCACCCCGTTGTCCACGACCTGCACCATCAGCCGGCTCTCCACCCGCCACACATCCACCGCGGCCCACGTGGCCCGAGCATGCTTGCTGATGTTCTGCAGCAGCTCCGACACCGTGAAGTACGCAATCCCCTCGATGGCAGGCGCCGGCCGCTCGGCCAGGTCCACCTCCACCTGCACCGGCACAGTGCAGCGCGAGGCCACAGCGGACAGCGCCGCATCCAGCCCCCGGTCCGTCAGCACCGCCGGATGAATCCCGCGGGCCAGATCCCGCAGCTCCTGCAGCGCCGTCTTCACCTCGCCGTGCGCCTCGTCCACCATCCGCGCCGCCGCCCGCGGATCCTCCGCCAGCTTCTCCTTCGCCAGCCCCAGATCCATGGCCAAGGCCACCAGGCGGGCCTGCGCCCCGTCGTGCAGATCCCGCTCGATCCGCCGCAGATCCGCAGCCGCCGTGTCCACCACGACACCCCGGTCCGACTCCAGCTCCACCACCCGAGTCGCCAGCCGGGACGGCCCGAGCAGCCCGTGCACCAGCACCCGGTCCACCATCGTCAGCGCCCGCACGATCCACGGCGTGGCCAGCGTGAACAGCAGTCCCACCAGCGCCGTGACGGTGATCTCGAAGGGGTTGTCGAGGTAGATGCTGTGGCTGCCGTCGCCGTACAGCTGAAGCCCGCCCTGGCCGCCGTACATCGGAAAGAGCCAGAACCACAGCGGATACGTCAGCAGCCCCCAGCCGTACGCCCAGAAGTTGACGGCGACCACGAACGAGAACACCGACCACGGGAACTGCACCAGCGCATACAGCAGCGCCCGCCACGACGTGCCGCTCTTCAGCACGGCCCCCATCCAGGCCATCACGCCGGACTTCCTCATCCGCAGCGGCTCCGGGTCGGCCACCTCGAGCCCCAGCAGCCCCCTCGCCCGTGCCCGCTCCAGCGCACCGAGGCCCCGGCAGCCGACCAGCCCCGCCGCCAGCACCGGAATGCCGAGGAACGTCACCAGCAGACCCGCTCCGAGCGACACCATCGTGACGGCGTAGACGAACAGCATGATGCCGATCGGCAGGCTCAGCAGCACATACCCGAACTCGCGCCAGCTGCGTCCCTCGAACGGCGCCCGCAGCCCGGCCGGCAGCCGGCGCCGCGTCCCCTCGGTGAAGGCGAGCCCGCTGTCGTGCCCGTAGCCCTGTCCGTACTCCGTGGCCATCGGCGTCGTCCGTTCTACTCGTCCCGTTCGCCCTGTCCGGCTGTGGCTGTCCCGCCGTACCCCCACACTGCTGCGCCGCAGGTCCGCGGACCATGGAGGCCGTCGGCCTCTTGGAAGGGGGGTTTTCCCTACCCCTTGCCGGGAGCGCGGTCGCGCCACGGCAGCTCCGCCGTGACCACGGTCGGCCCGCCCTGCGGCGAGTCGATGACGAACAGTCCGTCGACGGCGCCCAGCCGGTCGGCGAGCCCCTGCATCCCCGAGCCTCCGTCCAGGCGCGCGCCCCCGCGGCCGTCGTCCTCGACCTGGATGAGCAGCCGGTCCGTCGCCCGCCACACCTCGACGGACGCGGTCTTCGCCGCGCTGTGCTTGCTGATGTTCTGCAGCAGCTCGGACACGGTGAAGTAGGCGATGCCCTCGATGGCCGCGGCGGGCCGGGAGGCCAGATCGACCGTCACCTTCACGGGCACCGTGCAGCGCGAGGCGACCGCGGACAGCGCGGCGTCGAGCCCCCGGTCCGTCAGTACGGCCGGATGGATCCCCCTGGCCAGATCCCGCAGCTCCTGCAGCGCGAGCTTCACCTCGCCGTGCGCCTCCGCGACCATCTCCGCCGCCGAGTCGGGATCCTCCAGGAGCTTCTCCTTGGCCAGGCCAAGGCCCATCGCCAGATTGACCAGGCGGGCCTGCGCGCCGTCGTGCAGATCGCGTTCGATGCGCCGCAGATCTGCGTTGGCGGTGTCGACCACGACCCCCCGGTCCGACTCAAGCTCCGCGATACGCCGCTCCAGCTCGTCGGAGGGCGACAGCAGCCCGCGCACCATCGCCCGATCGGCGTTGGCCAGCCCCCGCGCGATGAACGGCAGCACCGGCCACAGCACGAACAGTGAGGTCAGCGTGATGACAAAGGTCAGGATCCCCCAGGGCAGCCGGATGAAGTCGTACAGCACCGTGCGCCAGCCCACCGGGTCCTTCACCCGCATCCACATCCACGGGACGAATCCGGTGCCCCGTCCGGGCAGCCGGCTCGGCTCGTCCACCCGCACCCCGAGCAGCTTCCTGGCCCGCGCCCGCTCCATCCTGCCCAGCAGTCGCGCGCCGGTCAGACCGGCGGCCAGCAGCGGGAACCCGATCACCGTCACGGTCAGCCAGAAGCCGGTGAACAGCACCGTCACGACATAGACGAACCCGATCAGCGACACCGGAAGGTTCGCCAGCAGATGCGCGATCTCCTTCCAGGTGTGCCGGTCGTAGGCGAAACGGACGGGCGGCAGACGGTCGCCGTCACCTTCCTTGGCCCCCATCGGGCGCGCGTGTCGTTCGGTCATATGGGCTAGCGTGCCGCGCGCCGGGCGCCCGCGCCATGAGGTCGGCCGCCCCCGTCCCCTGGGGAAAACCCCACCCCGGGAGCTCCTCGGCGGCTTCCCGGCATCTCAAGGTCGTCTCAAGCGGTGACGGGCTGCTTACCGTGTCTTTATCAGGGCCTAGACTCCCGTGCGTACAGATCGTCGAACAGCAGAGTTCATCAAGGTCGCAGGGAGCGAGGGGTACGGACGTGCGGGAATCGACCGTCGCCGGTCCGACCGTCGTCGCGGCGGACTACTTCCAGTCGTACTCGGTCGTCGGACTGCTCGCCGTCGTGGGCGTGCTGTTCGTCGCGGTCGCCTTCGGCGCCGGCCGACTGCTGCGGCCCATGGTCCCCACTCCCGAGAAGCTCCTGACGTACGAGTGCGGAGTCGACCCCGTCGGCGAGGGCTGGGCCCACACCCAGGTCCGCTACTACGTCTACGCCTTTCTGTACGTCATCTTCGCCGTCGACTCGATCTTCCTGTTCCCGTGGGCGACGGTGTTTGCCGCCCACGGGTACGGCGTGACCACACTGGTGGAGATGTTCATCTTCCTCGGCTTCCTGGCCGTGGGCCTGCTGTACGCATACAAGAAGGGCGTCCTGGCATGGACGTGACGACGCCGGACACCAACGGTCAGCCCGTACTCCTCCCGGAACCGAAACGGCTGGGCGCCCTCGCCCGCCTGGCCCCCGAGCCGATGAAGGTGGTCCTGAACTGGGGCCGCCGGTACTCGCTGTGGGTCTTCAACTTCGGTCTCGCCTGCTGCGCGATCGAGTTCATCGCCGCGTCGATGGCCCGCCA
This sequence comes from Streptomyces sp. NPDC001351, assembly GCF_042896045.1. Classification (NCBI taxonomy): domain Bacteria; kingdom Bacillati; phylum Actinomycetota; class Actinomycetes; order Kitasatosporales; family Streptomycetaceae; genus Streptomyces; species Streptomyces sp. NPDC001351. Next base: position 184,830 of record NZ_JBIAWS010000002.1, read on the forward strand.
CGACTTCATCCGCCTGGGCGTCATCCCCTTTGCGCCTGGCCCCCGCCAGGCCGACCTGATGGTCGTCTCCGGCACGGTCACGGACAAGATGGCCCCGGCCGTGAAGCGCCTGTACGAACAGATGCCGGAACCCAAGTACGTCATCTCCTTCGGCGCCTGCAGCAACTGCGGCGGCCCCTACTGGGACTCCTACTCCGTCACCAAGGGCGTCGACCAGATCATCCCGGTCGACGTCTACGTCCCCGGCTGCCCGCCCCGCCCCGAGGCCCTCCTCCAGGGGATCCTCAAGCTCCAGGAGAAGATCGCCCGGGAGTCGCTGGGGGAGCGCTACGGCACCGCACCGGCGCGCCCGTCGGCGGCGGCCCTGCAAAGCGGCCTGGTGAAGCCCCCGTCTCCCGGCGCTCCTGTGGAGGAGGACCGATGAGCACGGTCGGCTGGCTCCCCGCCCCCGCCGACGAGCTGTTCGGTACGGAGGCCACCGCCGAGGAGTCGTACGAGCTCCTGACGGTCGACGTCCCGCCGGCCACCTGGCCGGCAGCGCTGGAGGTGGCCCGCGACCAGCTGTCGTGCACCTACTTCGACTGGCTGAGCGCGGTCGACGAGCCTGGCACGGGATTCCGCGTCTCGGCCCACGTCGTCTGCCTGTCTCCCGTGCGCCGTCTGCTGCTGCGCACCACGGTCCCGCACGAGGCGCCGACGCTGGCCTCCGCCGTCGGCGTCTACGCGGGCGCGGCCTGGCACGAACGCGAGACCCACGAAATGTTCGGCGTCGTCTTCGAGGGCCACCCCGCCCTGGACCACCTCCTCCTCCCGGAAACCTTCGAAGGCCACCCCCTGCGCAAGGACTTCGTCCTGGCCGCCCGCGTGGCCAAGGCCTGGCCGGGCGCCAAGGAACCCGGCGAGTCCGACCACGGCGGCCCCAAGCGCCGCCAGATGCTCCCCCCGGGCGTCCCCGACCCGAACGAATGGGGCCCCCTGAAGGGCCAACTCCCCCCTGCCCCGGCCCGCCCCACCCGAGCCGCAGGCCGCCCCCCGGCCGACCGCCCGGCCCGCCCAGCAGCCGACCGCCCGGCGCGCCGCACCCGCTCGTCAGCGGAGGGCTCGGCCAGCCAGCCGACGACACCGCCCTCCTCGGCCGACACCCCGGCTGCTCCGCGGCGTGCGCGATCGGCGGCGGAGGGGTCAGCGAGCCAGGTGGAGGGCGCGAGCGGTCGGGCGGCGGACGCGGGGCCTGCCGACGCACCGGCTGCTGCGCGGCGTGCGCGTTCGGCGGCGGAGGGGTCGGTTAGTCAGGCGGCGTCCTCCACGGCTGAGGGTGCTACGGCGGGCCCGGCTGCTGCGCGGCGTGCGCGTTCGGCGGCGGAGGGCTCGGTTAGTCAGGCGGAGTCGACTCCGCCTGAGGGCGCCCCGGCCGACCGGCAGGCGTCGACTCCGGCCGACCGGCAGCCGGGTGCCTCCGGTGCGGCAGCGCCGCGACGCACACGCAGCGCGAGCGAAGGCTCCGCCTCGCAGGCCCCCCGGACACCGGCGACAGAGGCCCCAACCACCCGACCCGCACTCGCCCCGCGCAGTTCGGACGCCCCGTGGCACCACGCCCGCCCGGCTTTCGACGAGCCGGAGACCGAGCCGAGGCCTGAGGGCGAACCGAGGCCTGAGGGTGAGCCGAGGCCTGAGGGTGAGCCGAGGCTGGAGAGTGGGCCGGCCGTGGAAGGTGAGCCGGCCCCGGGGACCGAAGCGAGGCCTGGGACGAAGCCGAGCGCGGATGCGAAGTCGGCCCCGGAGGGCGAGCCGGGCCCGGTGCTGGAGCGGCAGCCGGAGGGCGAGCCGAGCCCGGTGGTGAAGCGGCAGCCGGCGGTTGAGTCGAGCCCGGTTCCCGAGCGGCAGCCGGCGGCGGAGTCGTGCCCGGATGCCGAGCCTGTCGCCGAACCGGCGGGCGAAGCCGAACCCTCCGCGGAACCCTCCGCCGGCGCCGGCTCCGACGCGGGTTCAGGCTCCGCCGAAGCAACCACCGGTGACAGCCCCTCAAGGCCGGCCTCCTCCGAGGAGGCCCCCGCCGAGAAGTCCCCCCACGCCACCCCCGAAGATCCGTCCGCCGAAGATCCGGACGCGAACCCGGAAGACCCCGCAGGAGGCCCGCAGTGACCGACGCCCTGGACGTCACCCTGCGACTTCTGATCGTGTTCGTCGTCTTCCTCACCTTCCCCCTGATCGTCGGCCAGACCGAGCACAAGGTCATGGCCCACATGCAGGGCCGCCTCGGCCCGATGTACGCAGGCGGCTTCCACGGCTGGGCACAACTCGTCGCCGACGGCGTGAAGTTCGCGCAGAAGGAAGACGTCGTCCCGGCAGGCGCGGACCGCCGTATCTTCCAGCTCGCCCCCGCCGTGGCCCTCCTCCCGTACCTCCTGGTTCTCCTGGCCATCCCCATCGGCCCCGGCGAGGGCGCCGTCGGTCAGGTCCTGGACGCGGGCATCTTCTTCGTCCTGGCGGTGATGGGCGTAGGCGTCCTCGGCTCCCTCATGGCCGGCTGGGCCTCCGCAAACAAGTTCTCCCTCCTCGGCGGCCTCCGCACCGCCGCGCAGCTCCTCGCCTACGAACTCCCGATGCTCCTCGCCGCCGCCTCCGTCGCAATGGCGGCCGGCACGGTCTCCCTCCCCGGCATCCTGGACGCCTTCCGATGGTGGTGGCTGCCCTGGCAGATCGTCGGCGCGATCGTCTTCTTCGTCGCCGGTCTCGCCGAACTCCAGCGCCCGCCCTTCGACATGCCCGTCGCCGATTCGGAGATCATCTTCGGCGCGTACACCGAGTACACCGGCCTGCGCTTTGCCCTGTTCCTCCTCGCCGAGTACGCCGGAATCATCGTCCTGTGCGGCCTGACCACCGTCCTCTTCCTGGGCGGCTGGCACGGCCCCTGGGGCGCCGACGGCCTTGGCTGGGTCTGGACCCTGCTGAAGACGGCCGTCCTCGCCTTCCTCGTGATCTGGCTCCGCGTCACCTATCCCCGGCTACGCGAGGACCAGCTCCAGAAACTCTCCTGGACCCTCCTCGTTCCTCTCTCCCTCGCTCAGATCGCCCTCACCGGCATCGTCAAGGTGGTGATCTCCTGATGGCTGAGCCGCTCCCGCCCACCCGCTCCCGCATCCCCGGCTCCGGCCTGGCCAAGGGGCTGGCGGTCACCCTCCGCACGATGACGCGGAAAACCGTCACCGAGCAGTACCCCGACGTCCAGCCCGACCTCCCGCCCCGCACCCGCGGTGTCATCGGCCTGTTCGAGGAGAACTGCACCGTCTGCATGCTCTGCGCCCGGGAGTGCCCGGACTGGTGCATCTACATCGACTCCCACAAGGAGACGGTGCCGGCGGCCACCCCGGGCGGCCGCGAACGCAGCCGCAACGTTCTCGATCGCTTCGCCATCGACTTCTCCCTGTGCATGTACTGCGGTATCTGCATCGAGGTCTGTCCTTTCGACGCCCTGTTCTGGTCCCCGGAGTTCGAATACGCCGAGACCGACATCCACGAACTCACCCACGAACGCGACAAGCTCCGTGAGTGGATGTGGACGGTCCCGGCCCCGCCCGCCCTCGACCCCGGCGCGGAGGAGCCGAAGGAGATCGCCGCCGCCCGCAAGACCGCGGAGAAGCTCGCCGCCGCGCAGGCCGAGCCCACCGAAGCCGCCGAGCCTGCCCGGCCGACCGAACCCGAGGGAGGCGCGTCGTGACCCTGATCCCAGCCACCGCGACGGTGGCACAGGCCACGGCAGCCCACGCCCACGCCGCCACGGCCGCCGCCGGCGACCACGGCTTCCTCTCCCCGACCGGTGTCGAGATCGCCTTCCTCCTCGTCGGCCTCGCCACCTTCGGCGCAGCCCTGGTCACCGTCACCACCCGGCAACTGGTGCACGCCGCCCTGTGGCTGGTGGTCACCCTCGGTGGCCTTGCTGTCGAATACCTCCTGCTCACCGCCGAGTTCATCGCCTGGGTGCAGGTCCTCATCTATGTGGGTTCCGTCGTCGTCCTCCTCCTGTTCGGTCTGATGCTCACCAAGGCCCCGATCGGCCGCTCCCCGGACGCCGACTCCGGCAACCGGTGGGCCGCGCTCACCGTGGCGGTCGCCGCGGCTGCCGCCCTGGTCTGGGTCGTCGTCGACGCCTTCCGCACGACCTGGATCGACCTGGACGGCCCGGCGGCCGGATCCACCGCCGTCACCGGAGCGAGCCTCTTCCAGAACTGGGTTCTCCCCTTCGAGGCCCTCTCCGTCCTCCTCCTCGCCGCCCTGGTCGGCGCGATCGTCCTGTCCCGCAAGGCGAAGGCGGAGATGAGCACTCCCCCTGTGAACTCCCGGGCGGCAACCGGTGGTTCCCCATCCGTCCCTGATTCCCGTCATCACCCGATCGAGGGAAACAGTCCGGTCGAGGGAAACAGCCCGGTCGAGCAGGAAGGCGCCCGCTGATGCACCTCGCCTATCCCGCCGTACTCTCCGCCCTCCTCTTCTGCACCGGCCTGTACGGCGTCCTCGCCCGCCGCAACGCGATCCTGGTCCTGATGTCCGTCGAGCTGATGCTCAACGCCGTCAACCTCAACCTCGTCGCCTTCGACGTCTGGCTCAGCAAAACCGCCCAGGAAAAGCTGCACTCCGGTCAGGCCCTGACCCTGTTCACCATCGCCATCGCCGCCGCCGAGATCGGCATCGGCCTGGCGATCGTCCTCGCCGTCTACCGCAACCGCGGCACCTCGGACATCGACAAGCTTCGCGACAGCGCCGAGGGCCACGAGAGCGACGGCCCCGACGGCAACGCCCTCACGACGGAAGAGACCGGGAAGGCTGAGGCCACCGCGTGACCACGACCACCCTCGCCGTCCTCGTCCCCCTCCTGCCGTTCCTGGGCGCCGCCTGCGGCCTGCTCCTGGGCCGCACGGCACCCGGCTTCGTCCGCCCGCTCGCCGTCCTGCCGACCCTTGCCTCCCTCGTGCTGGCCGTGCTGGTCGCCGCGCGCCAGGGCGGCGACCAGACGATCGACGCCGCCACCGAGCTCACGCCCACCGGCTCGGTCCCCATCGAACTCGCCCTGCACATCGACGGCTTCGCCGCCCTCGTCGCCGTTCTGGTCGGCGTCGTAGCCACCTGCGTGCAGATCTACTCGACCGGCTACCTGCGCGACGACCCCCGCTACCCCTCGTACGCCGCCCTGGTCTCCCTCTTCACCTCCGCGATGCTGCTCGTCGTCTACTCCGGCGACCTGATCGTGCTGCTGGTCGGCTGGGAGATCATGGGCATCTGCTCGTACTTCCTGGTCGGCCACTACTGGGAGACCCCGGAGGCCCGCGCCGCCTCCATCAAGGCCTTCCTGGTGACCAAACTCGGTGACGTCCCCTTCCTCATCGGCCTGTTCGCCCTCGCCACCGATGCCGGCTCCTTCCGCATCACCAAGGTCCTCGGCACGGTCGCGAGCGGCGGACTCCACCACCCGACACTGATCGCCCTGCTGCTCCTGGCGGGGGTGGCGGGCAAGTCGGCGCAGTTCCCGCTGCACACCTGGCTCCCCGACGCGATGGCGGGCCCGACGCCCGTCTCCGCACTGATCCACGCCGCGACGATGGTGGCCGCCGGCGTCTACTTCATCGCCCGCCTCCTCCCGGTCTTCGAGGCCTCCCGGGCCGCGATGGTCGTCCTCGCCGTCATGGCGGCTGTCACGATGGTCGGCTCGGGTCTCGCCGCGCTCGCCCAGGACGACATCAAGCGCGTCCTCGCCTACTCGACGATCGGGCAGCTCGGCTATATGACCGGCGCCCTCGCCGTCGGCGACCGCGGAGCGGCCGTTTTCCACCTCCTGTCCCACGGTGCCTTCAAGGCGCTGCTGTTCCTCGCGGCCGGCGTGATCATCCACGCCGCCGGTACCAACTCGCTGGCCACCATGTCCCGCATGCAGGGCCTGCGCGAACGCATCCCCGACGCCTACTGGACGATGACCGTGGCGCTTCTCGCGCTCGCCGCCATCCCGCCCTTCAGCGGCTTCTTCTCCAAGGAGTCCGTCCTCGGCGCCGCCGAGCACGTGGCCGCCGGCCACGCCGGGCACGCACCCGTCGCTGCAGGCTGGATCACCCTGGTCGCCGGCCTGCTCACCGCCGTACTCACCGCGGCGTACGCGATGCGCCTGTGGCTGCTGGCCTTCCACGGCCGGGGTGCCGAGGCCCCCGACCACGGCCGCCAGCCGCTGACCATGACCGTGGTGCTGTGGGTGCTCGCCGTCCCCTCCCTCGCGCTCGGCGGGCTCGCCTACCGCTCGCTGCCCGACTGGTTCGACGGCCGGGACCTCACCCCGACGCTCACCACTTCCGTGCTCGGCACGGGCGTGGCCCTGGTCGGCGGCATCGTCACCTATGCGGCCTGGCGGCACACCACCGCCCTCGCGTACCGGGCCCCGCTCGGCGCGGTCGCGGCCCACCCCGAGGGCGACGCAGGACTCGTCGAGGCCGAGGCCATCGCCAGCCACGCGCCCGCCTACGGGGGAGTGGCGTATGCGCCCGACCCAGCGGACCCGGGACGGCTGCTGCTCGGCCCACTGCACCGGCACGCGGCCGTCGGCTTCCACCTCGACGCTGTGTACGCGGTCCTCTTCGTCCGCCCGGTCCAGGCCGGAGCGAGTCTCGTCCGCTTCCTGGACCGCGAGGTCGTCGAGACCTACGTACGGGGTGCGGGCGCCCTACCACGCCTGCTCGGTGCCGCCGTACGGCGCGCCCAGACCGGCAATGTGCAGACCTATGTGAGCGCGCTGCTCGCCGGCACCGTCGTCCTGGCGGTCGCTGTCCTCCTCGTCGCCACGGGAGCGTGAGCAGGCGTGATCGATATCAACGAGTCCGTGATGCAGTTCCTTCTGGCATTCGTCGTCGTCGGCCCGCTCCTCGGCGCCGTCGCCGCCCTCCTGCCCGCTCCGCCCGGACTGAAGGGGAAGTCACCCGAGCAGGCCGTGCTCCGCCACGGGGTGACCGTGACCGGCGCGGTCCTCATCGCCGCGATCGTCCTTGCGCTCGGCTTCGACCACGACCACCCGTCGAAGATGCAGGCCACGACCGACATCAGCTGGATCCCCGCACTCGACGTGCGGATCCACCTCGGCATAGACGGCATTTCCCTCCCCCTCCTGGTCCTGACCGCGCTGCTGACCTTCCTCTGCGCGCTGTACTCGTACTTCAACATGCCGGCGGGTCCGACCCCGAAGGCCTTCGTCGCGCTGCTGTTGGTCCTCGAGTCCGGCACCCTCGCGAGCTTCGCCGTCCTCGATCTGCTGCTGTTCTTCCTCGCGTTCGAGATGGTCCTCGTCCCGATGTACTTCCTCATCGCCCGCTGGGGCGGCGAGGGCCGGACCCAGGCCGCCTGGCGGTTCATCCTCTACACACTGCTCGGTTCGGTCGTCATGCTGCTCGGCCTGCTCCTGATCGGGATCAAGGCCGGCACATTCGACATGGTGGCACTCGCCACTGACAACGGCCGGTCGCTGACCGCATCCGTGCAGGTCATCGCCGTTTTGGCGATCGGGATCGGGCTCGCGGTCAAGACGCCGATGTGGCCGCTGCACAGCTGGCTGCCCGACGCCCATACCGCCGCCCCGACCGTCGGCTCGGTCCTGCTGGCCGGTGTCCTGCTGAAGATGGGTACGTACGGGTTCGTCCGGATCCTCCTTCCGATCGCGCCGGACGGACTCCACACCTTCGCGCCCTACCTCGCCGCCTTCGCCGTCGTCGGGATCATCTACGGTTCGCTGGCCTGCCTGGCCCTTGCCAAGCGTGGTGCGAAGGGAGATCTCAAACGCCTCATCGCCTACTCCTCCGTCGGCCACATGGGCTTCGTCCTGCTCGGCATCTCGACCATGACGCCGACGGGTGTGAACGGCGCCCTGTTCGCCAACATCGCCCACGGCCTCATCACCGGCCTGCTGTTCTTCCTGGTCGGCGCGCTCAAGGACCGCACGGGCACGACCGACCTCGACACCCTCGCCGAGGAGACCGGTGCCGCGCTCTACGGCAAGGCCCCCCGCCTCGGCGGTCTGCTCGCCTTCGGCGCGGTCTCCTCGCTCGGCCTGCCGGGCCTGGCCGGTTTCTGGGGCGAGATGCTGGCCCTGTTCGGCGCGTTCAGGCCCGCCGGCGACCTCAGCCGGCCGGCCTTCCTCACCTTCATGGCGATCGCGGCCTTCGGCACCCTCCTCACGGCCGCGTACATGCTGGTCGTCGTGCGCCGCGTCTGCATGGGCGCCGTACCCCAGGAAGCGCCGCAGCTCGCCGACGTCCACGCGTACGAGTTCGCGGCCTGGACCCCGCTGGTCGCCCTCACCGTCGCCGCCGGCCTGTGGCCCAAGGTCCTCCTCGGCCTGACCGACCCGGCCGTGCAGCAGCTCCTCTCAGGAGGCACCCGATGAGCTCCCTGGCCCAGCCGCTGGCCGCGAGTGCCGTCCAGTCCGTCGACTGGCTCGCCATCGCGCCACCCACCCTCACGGCGGTCGTCGGACTCGTCGTCCTCGTCGCCGACCTGTTCGTCGCCGACGCCAGGAAGGCACTCCTCGGCTGGGTCTCGGTCGCCGGCCTCGCCGCCTCCGCGCTCCTGCTGCTGCCCCTCCTGGACGGCGACCGCAGCACCTTCTGTGTGAACGGCACACACGCGTGCAGTTACACCGCGGACCGCTTCACGCTCGTCATCCAGTTCCTGGTCCTCGGCGGCGCCCTCCTCGCCGCCCTCCTGTCGGTGACAGCCCTGAAGGACGCCGACAGACAACTCCCCGAAGGGGAGTACTGGTTCCTGCTGCTCTCCTCCGCGGCCGGTGCCGCCCTGCTGCCCGCCTCCCGCGACCTCGCGACCCTGATCGTCGCCCTGGAGGTCGCCTCCCTGCCCGCTTTCGCCCTCGTCGGCATCCGGCAGGGCGACAAGAAGTCCTCCGAGGCGGCCCTGAAGTTCTTCCTGTCGTCGGTCACCGCGACCGCCGTCAGCCTCATGGGCATCAGCTTCGTGTACGCCACCACCGGCACCCTCTACCTCACGCAGGTCGCCGACCGGATCCAGCACGTCGACGGACAGCTCCACACGCTCGCCCAGACCGGTGTCGTCCTCACCCTCGTCGGCTTCGCCTTCAAGACGGCCGCCGTGCCCTTCCACTTCTGGGTCCCCGACACCTACGTGGGCGCACCCCTGCCCATCGCGGCCTATCTGTCGGTCGTCGGCAAGGCAGTCGGCTTCTCCGGCCTGATCCTCGTCACGGTCATCGCGTTCCCGTCGTACGCCGACGTCTGGGGGCCCGCGCTCGCGGCGCTGGCCGCGCTCACCATGACGGTCGGCAACGTCGGCGCCCTGCGCCAGCAAGCCACGCGCGCGTACAGCGCGGTACGGCTGCTCGCCTGGTCGTCGGTCGGCCAGGCCGGCTACCTCCTCGTACCGATCGCCGCAGCTGCCTACTCCGACAACGCCGAGCACTCGATCGGCTCCACGGTCGCCTACGCCCTCATGTACGCCGCCGTGAACCTCGGAGCCTTCGCGATGGCCGCACTGGTGGGCCGTACCAGGTCCGCGAACCGCATCACGGACTACCGCGGCCTCTACGCGAGCAATCCGGTCGCCGCTCTCCTGCTGGCCTTCTTCCTGCTCTGCCTGGCGGGACTGCCCCCGGGCATCATCGGCCTGTTCGCCAAGGTCACCGTGTTCTCGGCGGCGGTCGACGCGGGACTCGGCTGGCTGGCCGTGGTCATGGCCGTCAACGTCGTCATCGCCCTGTTCTACTACCTCCAATGGACGGCACTGCTGTTCCGCGCCCCCGAGGGCGAGCCCGTCAAGCACCGCCTCCCCGCGCCCCTCACAGCGGCGATCACCCTCACCGGCGTCCTCGGCGTCGCCCTCTCCGGAGCACCCCAGCTCGTCCTGCGCTTCGCCGGCACAGCCCTCTTCTGAGCCGACGCCGGCCGCCCAGGGCCGCCGTCACCCGGACGGCCCACTCAGGCCGCCGTACGCACAAGGGAACTAGTGGCCCCCGCCTGGCGTTGACCAGTACGGGAGGGTCCACTGGACGTGACACCACGGCACCAGTGGCACCGGAGATCAGCAAGCAAAGGGTTCCCCTGCTGCACGACTTGGAGGGCGTACCGTGCACCGCCGGCACAACGGGCTAAGGACCGCAGTTCTCCTCGGAGGACTGTCCGCCCTCATCATCGTCATCGGCAGCTTCTTCGGCCGCATGGGGCTCGTCGTCGCGGTTGTGATCGCACTGGGCACGAACGCGTATGCGTACTGGAACAGCGACAAGCTGGCGCTACGCGCGATGCGCGCGCGCCCCGTCAGCGAGTTCGAGGCCCCCGCCCTCTACCGCATGGTCCGCGACCTCTCCACCCAGGCCCGCCAGCCCATGCCACGCCTGTACATCTCCCCGACGGAGGCGCCGAACGCCTTCGCGACGGGCCGCAACCCGCGCAACGCCGCCGTGTGCTGCACGGAAGGCATCCTGCGCATCCTGGACGAGCGCGAACTGCGCGGTGTCATCGGCCACGAGCTGAGTCACGTCTACAACCGCGACATCCTCATCTCGTCGGTCGCCGGTGCCCTGGCCTCCGTGATCATGTTCCTGGTCAACTTCGCCTGGCTGATCCCGGTCGGCCGCTCCGATGACGACGAGGGTCCGGGCATCCTCGGCATGCTGATGATCATGATCCTGGGCCCGCTCGCGGCCTCCCTCATCCAGCTGGCCATCAGCCGCTCCAGGGAATACGAAGCCGACGCCTCCGGCGCACAGTTGACCGGCGATCCGCTCGCGCTCGCCGGTGCGCTGCGCAAGCTCGAAGCAGGTACCAGGCAGCTGCCGCTGCCGCCCGAGCCGCGCATCGAGACCGCGAGCCATATGATGATCGCGAATCCTTTCCGCCCGGGCCAGGGACTCTCCAAGATGTTCTCGACCCACCCGCCGATGGCGGAGCGCATCGCCCGGCTCGAGAAGATGGCAGGTCGCCCCCAGTGAAAACCATCCTGAACGTCATCTGGCTCGTCCTGAGCGGCTTCTGGCTGTTCCTCGCTTATCTTGCCGCGGGCATTCTTCTCTGCATCACGATCATCGGCATCCCGTTCGGCATCGCGGCGTTCCGCATCGGTGTCTACGCCCTGTGGCCCTTCGGGTACACGACGGTCGAGCGCCGGGACGCCGGCGCACCCTCCTGCGTCGGCAACGTCCTGTGGCTGATCCTCGCGGGGTGGTGGCTCGCGCTCACGCACATCGTCACCGGCATTGCCCTGTGCATCACGATCATCGGCATCCCGTTCGGCATCGCCAACTTCAAGCTGATCCCGGTCTCGCTGCTGCCGCTCGGCCGCGAAATCGTGCCGACGGACCAGCCGTTCGCCACTCGCTGACCGACGGGGACCAGGGCGAGGGGTGCCCGCTCACCCCCATCCGAGTGACCAGGTTTTCCACAGCCCGAAGGTTGCCCACAGGCCGGTCCGATTGTCAGTGGCGCCTTGCATCATGAACCCATGACCGAGAACGAGCAGTTGCTGGCACGGGTGTCAGCCAAGGCACACAACACCCGCCCGTGGGGCTGGCCTTCTCTTCCGGAGCCGGCCGACGCGTCCACGCTGGCACGAGCCGAGACCACCTTGGGCTTCTCCCTGCCTCCCCTGCTCGCCGACCTCTACCTACGCATAGGAGACGGCGGATTCGGTCCGGAGTACGGCCTGTTGCCCCTCCTCGACAGCCCCCCAGCCGGCGAGCCCGCCGCCGTAGTGCAGTACCTCGCCAACCGCGAGAGCGCCCGCAAGGACCCCGACTGGCCCTGGCCCGAAGGCGTCCTGCCGATATCCCACTGGGGCTGCGCGATGTACGCGTGCGTGGACTGCCGCACCCCGGAAGCCCCAGTCCTCCTCTTCGAGCCGAACGCCGACCACGCCGACCACGCCTGGTACGTCGACGCCCCCAGCCTCACGGCCTGGCTGAGGTCCTGGGTGGACGGCACGGGCTGGTACGAGGAGACGAACGAGGAACTCGAGATGATCCCTTGGACCGACTTCCGCATACGCACCACGGCGGCACGAGCGTCCTGACAGCCGCGACAGCATGCGTACGACAGCGCGGCGATCCCTCTGCTACGGCGACTGCGGAGATCCCGCGGACCAACAGATGGAAGAGCGTGCTCTGCCCCGACGCTGACGGCCGGCCATGCCCGCCCTCGGCCGGAAGCCTTGATCAGGTACCCCGCCCGCCCCGACTGGTGTTCGGCCCAGTGCGCTACCGCGCAGCCACCCATCGCCGTACGCCATACGCGCCCACACCCGCCGCCAACACTCCCGCGCCCACGACCACCGAAACCGCCGGCAGCGAGAACGCCAGCACCACGCACCCGAGAAGACCCACCGCAGGCAACAGTCGAGCCCTCGTGGCCGAACTAAGCGTCCAGGCAGAGGCGTTGGCCACGGCGTAGTACGCCAGCACACCGAAGGAGGAGAAACCGATCGCGCCTCGTACGTCCACCGTGGCGGCCAGGGCGGCGACCACGGTACCCACGGCCAGTTCGGCCCGGTGTGGCACCTGGTAGCGCTGATGCACGGCCGACAGCGCGCCGGGCAGGTGCCGGTCGCGGGCCATGGCCAGCGTGGTCCGCGAGACGCCCAGAATCAGGGCGAGCAGCGAACCGAGCGCCGCCACGGCGGCCCCCACCCGCACCACCGGAACCAGCCCCGGCACCCCGGCCGCCCGCACCGCGTCGGCCAGCGGAGCACCAGCACGCCCGAGACCGCCGGCCCCCAGCACGGACAGGACAGCCACCGCCACGCACACGTACACCGCCAGCGCGATGCCCAGAGCCAGGGGGATCGCGCGCGGGATGGTGCGCGCCGGATCCCGTACCTCCTCGCCCAGGGTCGCAATGCGCGCGTACCCGGCGAACGCGAAGAACAGCAGCCCCGCCGCCTGCAGCACCCCGCCCACCCCGCCCGAGGTGCCTACGTCCAGGCGCCCCGTGTCGGACATCCCGGACCCCAGGCACACCACCACGACGGAAGCGAGGACAGCCAGCACCACCGCCACGATCACCCGCGTGACCCACGCGGACTTCTGGACACCGCCGTAGTTCACCGCGGTCAGCGCCACCACGGCCGCGACCGCCACGGCGTGCGCCTGACCCGGCCAGACGTACGCCCCCACGGTGAGGGCCATCGCAGCGCAGGAGGCGGTCTTCCCGACCACGAACGACCAGCCCGCGAGATAACCCCAGAACGGGCCGAGCCGCTCACGCCCGTACACATACGTGCCGCCCGAAGCCGGATACAGGGCTGCCAGCCGTGCCGACGCCATGGCGTTGCAGTAGGCGACTACGGCGGCCACTGCGAGGCCGAGCAGCAGCCCGGACCCGGCCGCACGCGCCGCAGGCCCCAGGGCGGCGAAGATCCCGGCCCCCACCATCGAGCCGAGCCCGATGACGACGGCGTCGCCCACGCCCAGCGTGCGCCGCAGTTCGGAAGCAGAACCGGTCGATGTCATGTCCCGCACCCTACTGATCGCTGCAACCGATGAGTGCCGCTGCGACGTCCTGCTCATCAACAGAGCAGGACAAGCACGTGGCGCACAGCGGATCTTGACCGAAATCTCACTGTCCGGAAAGTGCAGGCACGGTGCGGAAGGGCAGGTTCACGGCATGACCATCATCAGCTGGATCATCCTGGGGCTGTTGGCCGGAGCCATCGCCAAGTTCCTGCTGCCAGGCCGCGACCCGGGCGGTTTCATCGGCACGACTCTCATCGGCATCGCGGGTGCGTTCATCGGCGGCTGGATATCGGCCCGCTGGCTGGACCATCCGATCACCAAGAACTTCTACGACGGCGCGACATGGGCCGCGGCGGTAGGCGGCTCACTCGTGCTCCTGATCGCGTACCGCATCCTGTTCGGCAACTCGCGCAACTGAGCACGACCGAGCACGCCCCGGACCGCAGCCAGCAGGCGAGAAGGGTGGGCACCCGCCGGGTGCCCACCCTTCCTCGCGGACCGGCGGCCGACGACGGCCGGCCGGTGACTGTCATCCGGCAACGGTGAAGCAGCGGCTCACCGGTAGTTCACGAACTGCAGGGCGAAGTCGAAGTCCTTGCCCTTCAGAAGCGCGATCACGGCCTGCAGGTCGTCACGGCTCTTCGAGCTGACACGAAGCTCGTCGCCCTGCACCTGCGCCTTGATGCCCTTGGGGCCCTCGTCGCGGATGATCTTCGCCACCTTCTTCGCGTTCTCCTGGGAGATGCCCTCCTCGATGGACGCGAAGATCTTGTACTCCTTGCCCGAGAGCTGGGGCTCGCCCGCGTCCAATGCCTTCAGTGAGATCCCGCGCTTGATCAACTTGGACTGGAAGACGTCGAGGACCGCCTTGACCCTGTCCTCGGAGTTCGCCTCCATGAGGATCTTGTCACCGGACCACGAGATCGAGGCACCCACGCCCTTGAAGTCGTAGCGCTGCGAGATCTCCTTGGCGGCCTGGTTGAGGGCGTTGTCGACCTCCTGCCGCTCGACCTTCGAGACGATGTCGAAACTGGAGTCGGCCATGTCCTGTGGCTCCTTGTATCGGTGCGTGATGGGGTGCGTACGGGGGCGTATCGGCGTACGTGGGGGCGGGCGCCGAGCCCGGCATGGTCCCGGGCCGCATCCGGACAAGCCTAGCCACCCGTCGTCCTCCGGGCGCAGATCAATCGGGTGGCGAAGCACCCCTCGGCATCGGGTATTGTTTACGTCGTTGCCAGGGAGCACCGCCGAAGAGCGGTTCGAACGGCAGCAAACCCGGCGGTGTGCCCGAGCGGCCAAAGGGAGCAGACTGTAAATCTGCCGGCTCAGCCTTCCCAGGTTCGAATCCTGGCGCCGCCACTTTGATGAAGAGACCCCCTCTGATCTGCGGAAACGCAGATCAGAGGGGGTCTCTTCATGTACCGCCGTCGCCGTCACGCCATCAGGCCGGACCGCCCCCACGAACTCCTCCGCTCAAGGTGTCCGTGCGGGCCGTGGCTCACGGTCGGTCCGGATTGTTTCCGGCTGTGGGTGGACTGGCCTGCTCCTGCGCTGCGGGCGCAACTACTCTCCGCTGTGCGCAAGTTCGATGTCGTGGTCGTCCGTGCCGGCGCCCGACACCGTCAGCGTTGCCGCATGCGGGGGATAGCCCGTCGCGATGACCGTGTACGCGCCGCTGTCCAGGTCGGAGAAGGCATACACGCCGTCGTGCCCGGTCCGGGTCGTGGCGACCACGTTGCCCGCGGCGTCCACCAGGGTGACCCGGGCGTCGCTCAGTGGGGTGCCCGAGCCGCGTACCGTGCCCCGGACGTGCGCGCCGGGCCGGAGCTCCACCTCGATGCGTGTGGTGCCCGCGCCGCCGATCTCGACGGGCAGGGCCAGCGGGCGGTGCTTGGCGGAGTTGACGGCGAGCGTCACCGTCCCCGGCACCAGGTCGGTGACCGTGAACTCGCCCAGCACGTCGGTCCGTCGGGTGGTCAGCACCTCCCCGCGCACATCGGTCACGATCACCACGGCGTCGGCGACCGGTGCCCCGCTGTCGGCAGACCGCACCAGCCCGGCGAGACCGCTCGTGCCGCTCAGCAGGACGTCGTACGAGACCGGCCCCTCGGCGACAACGAGTGTCGAGGCCTGCGGCTGGAAGCCGTCGGCGGAGGCGATCAGGACGTACGAACCGGCGGCGGGCGCGTCGACACCGTACGAGCCGGCGGCGTCCGAGACCGACCGGCTCAGCTGCGTTCCGCCCAGCGAGATGAGCGTGACCGCGGCCCCCGCGACGGGGACCCGCTCCGCCGCCAGGACATGACCGCTCACCGGGATTCCACCGCCGTCGGAGCCGCTCACCCCGTCAGGCCCGGCGGCCGCGACGGAAGCCGCTGAGGACGCGGACCCAGGCGAGGGCCTGCCTGAGCGCGCGGCCGACAGGCCTGGTGCACCTTTCCCGATCGCACCTTCCCCGATCGCGACCGCCGCCGCGGACCGTCCCGGCGCACCCTCCTCAGCCGGGCCGGGCGCCCCGTTCTCGCTCCCGGCCGCGGACGGCGTCGTAGCAGACGCCAGGGCTGTCGCCGTAGCGGATGCCTCTCCGGTGGCAGCGCTCTTCTCGGACGCGGAATCGCCCCCAGTCCCAGCCGCCCGATGCCGCGGAATGAAGGACGCGACGGCGAAGGCGAGCAGCGCCGCTCCGCCGCCGATGGCCAGAACGGTCTTGAAGCCGTTCTCCGAGGGGAGAGAGGCCCCGCCGAGGTCCGTGGTCATCTGCGACAGGATGACGCCGGCGACGGCGCTGGCGGTCGACGTACCGATGGATCGCATCAGGGTGTTGAGACTGTTGGCGGCGCCCGACTGGGACGGGGGCACGGCGCCCATGATGAGGGCGGGCATGGCGCCGTATGTGAAGCCGATGCCGGAACCGATGACGCAGGACACCAGGACGAACTGCCAGACCTCGGACATCAGGAGGATCTGCAGGCCGTAGCCGGCTGCCACGATCAGCGAGCCCAGCATGAGGCTGGCTTTCGGGCCCCTGGCCTTGGAAAGGGCGGCCGAGACGGGAGCGATCGCCATCATGACCAGGCCGGAGGGAGCCATGACCAGGCCGGCGGTCAGCAGCGACTTGCCCAGACCGTAGCCGGTCGCCTCAGGCAACTGCAGGAGCTGCGGAAGCACCAGGGACATCGCGAACATGCCGAAGCCGAGGGCTATCGAGGCGAGGTTGGTGACCAGTACCTGCCGGCGGGCGGTGGTGCGCAGGTCGACCAGCGGCTGCTCGGTCCGCAGCTCGTACCAGCCCCACAGCAGCAGCACCACGACGGCCGCCCCGAACAGGCCGAGCGTGGTGCCGTCGGCCCAGCCCCAGTCGCCGCCCTTGGAGATGCCGAGCAGCAGGCAGACCAGGCCGGCCGCCATGCCGAAGCCGCCGACGACATCGAAGCGGCCGCCCGTGCGGACCTTGGACTCGGGGACGACGAACAGCACCAGCAGGAGCGCCACGGCACCCATCCCGGCCGAACTCCAGAACAGTACGTGCCAGTCGAAGTTGTCCGCGATGAGGGCGGCAGCGGGCAGGCCGAGAGCACCACCGACGCCCAGCGAGGCGCTCATCAGCGCGGTGGCCGAACCGAGCCGTTCGGCGGGCAGCTCGTCCCGCATGATGCTGATGCCGAGCGGGATCACACCACCCGCCATGCCCTGCAGCACCCGCCCGACGATCATCGGCGCCAGGGAGTCGCTGAGCGCGGCGGTGACCGATCCGGCGACCAGCAGGACCAGGCTGACCAGGAGCATGCGGCGCTTGCCGTACATGTCTCCCAGCCGGCCCATCATCGGGACGGCGACGGCGGCGGCGAGCAGCGTGGCGGTGACGGCCCAGGCGGTGTCGGACGCGGGGGCGTTCAGGAGCTTCGGCAGCTCAGGGACGATCGGGATCACCAGGGTCTGCATCAGCGAGACCACGATCCCGCCGAAGGCCAGGACCGCTACGACGGCATTGGCCCGCGGCGCTGCGGACACCACCCCGTCGTCGTCGGCGGGCCGGGGGAGTGCGTGGGACATGGGTCGGGCCTCCGTGGGCAAGGGGCATCGGGTGTGCGCGACACCCTTAAACCAAGTCAGTTGATTGACTTAAGCAAGTGTGGTCGGATGGTGTGGCGCCTCGGTGAAGGCTTCGGGGGCGACAGGGGCCGCGGGGGCTCCAACGGTGGCACGGTGGCGCGCGAGTCCATGCGGAGTCCGGAGCGTGCGCCCCGCGCACAACACACCCCCGCCCGGGGCACACTGACCCCATGTCCACTCGCCGCAGACGCTGCCCCGAATGCCGTCGCGAGATCGCCGTCGTCGCCGGACGGTTCGCTCGTCACGACCCGCCCGGCGCGCGCGAGAACGGCGTACTCGTCTCCTGCCCCGGCTCGCGCCGCCCGGCACAACTCGACGCGGCCCAGCCTTCACTGGACGGATACGTCGTCCCGGAGATACCTGGCCAACTGCCCCTGTTCTAGAGCCTTCCAGAGGGAGTTGCAGCAAACCCGGAGGGAGCTCCTCCAGTCGCATCCCCCTCCGGTATCCCTCGCCGTCCGCCCTCAGTTCCCGGCCACCGACTTCACCGCGACCGACACGGGCGCCGATCCGCTGACCAGTTCCAGGATCAGGCCGGCCGTCGCCGGGGTCTCCACCAACTCCGCCAGTACGGCGGCCACGTCGTCGCGGGGGACGGCGCCGCGGCCCGTGTGGGCCTCCAGCCGTACGAGGCCGGTGCCGGCGTCGTTCGTCAGCATCCCGGGACGCAGAATCGTCGCGTCCAGGGCGTCCTGCCGCAGCACATAGGCGTCGGCCTCGCCCTTCGCGCGCAGATACACGTCGAAGATGTCGTCCCCCTGGTGCGCGGGATCGGCGCCCATCGACGAGACGACCACATGTCGTCGTACGCCCGCCCGAACCGCCGCGTCCGCAAACAGGATCGCTGCCCCCTTGTCCACCGTGTCCTTGCGGGCGGCACCGCTGCCGGGACCCGCACCCGCCGCGAACACCGCCGCGTCGGCGCCCTGCAGATGCGCCGCGACCTCCTCGACCGAGGCCGACTCCAGATCGAGCAGAACCGGCTCGGCACCGGCTTCCCGCAGGTCGTCGCCCTGTTCGGCGTGACGGATGATCCCCGCGACCTCA
This sequence comes from Streptomyces sp. NPDC001351, assembly GCF_042896045.1. NCBI lineage: Bacteria > Bacillati > Actinomycetota > Actinomycetes > Kitasatosporales > Streptomycetaceae > Streptomyces > Streptomyces sp. NPDC001351. The sequence continues at coordinate 203,488 of NZ_JBIAWS010000002.1, forward strand.
TCTCCGCGCGCAGCGAGCAGCCGCTCCAGCCGCAGCGCGATCTGACCATGACCACCAGCGATGACAATGCGCATGTTTCCGACCGTACGCCCGGACGGCCGCGTCCGCCGCACGACTTGAGCCACGCCTCAGGGCGCGCACGCGGAGCGCGCAGATGGAAAGTGCGCGCTGGGCGCGTGACCCCCGACCATGCGCTCCCGGCGCACGTCGCTGAGGCACGCACTGCCCGCTCGCTCCTTACGCAAGATCTCGGAAGGGGCTCTGGTGGCATGCGTTTCCGTCGCTCGAACCGGCGGCGCGGCTCCGCATCGGTCCGCCAGGAGGTCGGAGCGCGACGCAACGGACGGCACCGAGGCCCTGCTGTTCGACGCCACGCTCGCCGCGACGGACATCGTGATCACGCCGGGCAGGCGCGCACACCCGGCGTGCGCGCCCCGCGCACAAGTCCAATGCCGACCGCCCCTAACGCATACACGCGCCCCCACCACGCCCCTCTGCCCTCACCACGCCCCTCTGCCCTCACCAACACACACACCGGGACTGCTCACCGCCCCGCACCTCCGCAACGCGTCCCCGCAATGCGCCCTCCGCAACGCGCGCCCCAAGAACGCGCACCCTCACCACGAGCACCCCCGCTCCCTCCCACCCCTCACGACAACTCCCCCCGCCCCTGCCGAGGCAGCCCCAGCTCCGCCGCCGCGGCCGAGTTGCAGTACTCCCGTACCGCGCTCGTCCGCGCCACCACCCGCCCCCGGTGCACCACGATGCGGCTGTACGCCAGCGACAACGCCCCCGCCAGCCGGTCGCCGCGCAGGGCCAGCAACTCGGCCGGGAAACCCGCCTCCACCCGCACTTCGGGCAGCCCCATGGCCGATCGCGCCCAGGAACTCACCGCGTCGTACGAGTCCTCGGGCCGCAACCCGTACCGGGAGGCCAGCAGATAGGCCGCCTCCAAGGGGTCCCCGCGCCCCACCGGGTTCGACGAGTCGCGCAGGGCGCCGCTGCCCGCGGCCACCCGTACACCGGCCGCCCGCAGCAGCCGTACCGGAGCCGTGTCGCGCCGGTCGGTGCCTCCGCAGCCGCCCTGGGGCAGACACACCACCGTCACCCCGGCCGCCGCGAGCTGGTCGGCGGTGCGCCGCGCCGTCTCGGCGGGCAGCCGGCCGAGGCCGCCGCACGGTCCGAGCGTCACCCCGGGACGCAGCCCCCCGGCCATCGCGGCGATGCGGGCGAGACGGGCCGGATCGGCGGCGTCGGTGTGCAGGTCGACGGGGCAGCCGTGTTCGGAGGCGACCTCGAGGACCGCCTCCACGTACCCGGTCGGATCCGGGTCCAGGTCCGGACAGCCGCCCACCACGGAGGCGCCCATCTTCAGGGCGTCCCGCAGCATCGCCAGGCCCTCCGCCCCGGCCACGCCGGTCAGCATGCGCGGCATCGCCACCGTCGTCAGTTCCGTCAGCCCGCGCAGCGAACGCCGCGCCTGGAGTACGGCGCCCAGCGCGCCCAGCCCCTGAACGTCGCCCACGCGCACATGTGCCCGCAGCGCGGTCGCCCCGTGTCCCAGCTGCAACAGCGCCGCCTCGGTGGCGCGGCGCTGGACGTCCTGGGGCTCGTACGAGGCCGGCCCGTCGTCCTCGGCGGACAGCGCGGTGTCCCCGTGCGCATGCGGTTCGGCCGGGGCCGGCAGCAGCAGATAGCCGCTGAGATCCACCCGCATGCCGCAGTCCCGCGCTCCGCCGGCAGCCAGGCTTCCCGCCGTGCCGACCGCCTCGATGCGCCCGCCGCTCAGCCGCACGTCCACGGTCCGGCCGTCGGTCAGCCGGGCCCCGCACAGCAGCAGGGCGGCCGGGTCGTCCACCCGTCCCGAGGACCCCGGAGAACCCGAGGACCCCGAAGAGGAGGACGAGCCCGAAGAGGAGGACGAGTGGGGTGGCTGCGGCTGGCTGTCGGGCATCGCACTCCAGGGGCTCGGGGGCTGCGCAGGGGAACGCAAGATCACGCAGAGTGAGTCGAGCCTAGGGTGGCGATCCGCCCGTGTCGGGGAGGAGCGCAATAGTCGTACCGGTGTGGTCCGCCGTATCGCAGCGGCCTCAGTGGCTCCTGGGAGAGCCGGGAAACGGACCCGGGCAGGGGCCCGGGCCGCCTGTGGAACAGGCCGGAACGGGGGCCGCGAAACGGATTTGGGTGAACGGCGGCCGAGCGTGTAATGTCTTCATCGCTCGCCCCAATAGCTCAGTCGGCAGAGCGTCTCCATGGTAAGGAGAAGGTCTACGGTTCGATTCCGTATTGGGGCTCTGGTGTGTGAGGTTCCCGTCGCAAGGCGGGAACGGATCGCATCACAGCGGTGTAGCTCAGTCGGTAGAGCAAGCGGCTCATAATCGCTGTGTCACCGGTTCAAGTCCGGTCACCGCTACTGACAGTAGCCGATTGCGGGGTCGGTCCTTCGATCGGCTACTCTTCTATGCGTTAAACCGTCCCATCCGTTCGTCAAGGAGCACTCACGTGGCTGCCACCGACGTCCGCCCGAAGATCACGCTGGCCTGCGTGGAGTGCAAGGAGCGGAACTACATCACCAAGAAGAACCGGCGCAACAACCCGGACCGTCTTGAGATGAAGAAGCACTGCCCGCGTTGCAACGCGCACACCGCGCACCGCGAGACGCGATAAATCAGGCTCGTACGCGAGGCCGTCCCCACTAGCGGGGGGCGGCCTCGCGGCGTTTCAGCCCCGGTTACCGGCCGGTTCCGGCCGATCACAGGCGGCAGGACAGTCATCCGGCGGACATCCGCAGCCGTCAGCGGCCGGCACTCGGCGGATGGCAGTGAGTAGTCAGTAGTCAGCAGGCAGACACAGGAGGTGCCGGGCCATGGCGCTCGACCAGTCCTTCGTGGGGCGGAGCTACCCGCCCACCGAGCCCTACGAGGTGGGCCGCGAGAAGATCCGCGAGTTCGCCGAGGCGGTGGGGGACCCCAACCCCGCGTACACGGACCCGGAGGCCGCCAAGGCACTCGGTCACCCCGACGTCATCGCCCCGCCGACCTTCGTCTTCGCGATCACGTTCAAGGCGGCCGGACAGGTGGTCCAGGACCCCCAGCTCGGCCTGGACTACAGCCGGGTCGTCCACGGCGACCAGAAGTTCTCCTACGTCCGCCCGGTCCGCGCCGGCGACCGGCTCACCGTCACCTCCACCATCGAGGCGATCAAGTCCATGGCCGGCAACGACATCCTGGACATCCGCGGCGAGGTCCACGACGAGGCCGGCGAACACGTCGTGACCGCCTGGACCAAGCTCGTGGCCCGCGCGGCAGAGGAGGCGTGACCCGATGACAGCGAAGATCGCATACGAGGACGTCGAGGTCGGCACCGAGCTCCCCGCCGGGACCTTCCCCGTGACCCGCGCCACGCTCGTCCAGTACGCGGGCGCCTCCGGGGACTTCAACCCCATCCACTGGAACGAGAAGTTCGCCAAGGAGGTGGGCCTCCCGGACGTCATCGCGCACGGCATGTTCACCATGGCCGAGGCGATCCGGGTGGTCACCGACTGGACCGGCGACCCGGGGGCGGTCGTCGAGTACGGCGTCCGCTTCACCAAGCCCGTCGTCGTGCCGAACGACGACCAGGGCGCCCTCATCGAGGTCAGCGCCAAGGTGGCGGCCAAGCTCGACGACAACACGGTCCGCGTGGACCTCACGGCGACCAGCGCCGGGCAGAAGGTGCTGGGGATGTCACGGGCCGTCGTACGGCTGGCCTGAGGGGCACGACTGACGTGATGTAAGGGGCGTTCTCCCTGGCGGAGCGCCCCTTACGACGTCTCAGCCGCCCTCCGTGCTCGAGGCGGGTCGGGTGCCGTGTCGTCGAGCGCGGCGCGAGCGGCAGCGGTGAAGGCGCTGATTCGTTCGGAGACCCTGGTCACCTCGACGGCATGTCGTTCCACGAACTTCACGTTGCCGTCGAACGCACCCTCCGCCGAGTCGCGCCACGCGAGCAGCGTCGTCTGCATCGAGTGCAGGGCCGTTTTGACGCCGTGGGCCAGCTGTTCCACCGCCTCGGGACCTTCGACGGCGAGAGCGGCCCAGGCCGCGTGGACCGCCGTCAGGTGGTCGTGGGCGGCCCGGAGCCGACGGTCCGCCTCGCCCACGTCCACATCGCCGATCAGCGATCGGGCGGCCTGTTTCAGCGCGTTGCCCGCTTCGTGCGCGGGCGCGAGGAAGGCGCTGTAGGCGTCCCGCCGGGCCTGTCTGCGCCACTGGGCATGGTCGATTCCGGCCTGGGCCCGTAACTGCTGACGGCTCGACCATCCGGAGATGGCCGCGGCGGCCACGGTGCCGAGAACGCCGACCGTCGCCCCCAGCAGGGCCGCGATTCCCTGATCCACGAGGCGATTGTGCCGTCTCCGCCGACCTCTGGAGAGTGCGTCTCCGCCACCCCTTGACCTAGGTAGTGATTGAGTACTAACTTACTTGCATGGTCAGGATGAGCGCAGAAGAGCGGCGCGAGAGCGTCATTCGGGCGGCGACCACGGAGTTCGCCCGCGGCGGCTACTACGGGACGTCGACCGAGGCGATCGCCAAGCGGGTCGGTGTCTCACAGCCGTATCTCTTCCGGCTCTTCCCGGGCAAGAAGGCGCTCTTCCTCGCGGTGGCGCAGCGGTGCATGGAGGACACCATCCGCACCTTCGAGGAGGCCGCCAAGGGGCTGGAAGGCGAGGAAGCCCTGCGTGCCATGGCGAACGCGTACACCAAGGTCATCGCGGAGCAGCCCGAGCGGCTGCTGATGCAGATGCAGATGTACGTCACCGTGGGCGCCGCCGAACAGGCGGGCGACCCCGAGTTCGGCGAGGCGGTGCGCGACGGATGGATGCGGCTGTGGGACACGGTCCATCTGCCGCTGGGTGCCGACACTGACGGGACGACGACGTTCATGGCGTACGGAATGCTCATCAACTGCCTGGTGGCCATGGGTTTTCCTCCCGGGCATCGAGTCTGGGAGGGGCTGTATCCAGAGGCGCGGCTGGAAGGCCGTCTGGAGAAGTAGTGCACGCATCCGCGGGAAAGGCGCCGCAACCGCCTTTTCATGCCCGCGAAAGTTAGTCATCAATAACTAACCATCTGAACAGATCTACCGAGCGACTGATCACCCTCTGGGGGAGCGATGTCACAGCAGACCGCACGTCGCGGGGGAACCGTCTGGGCCCTCGTCATCACCAGCGTCGCCGGATTCATGGCGGCCCTCGACAACCTCGTCGTCACCACCGCCCTGCCCTCCATCCGCAAGGACCTGGGCGGCGCCCTGGGCGACCTGGAATGGACTGTCAGCGCCTACACCCTCACCTTCGCCGTCCTTCTGATGTTCGGCGCGGCACTCGGCGACCGGTTCGGCCGCCGCCGGCTCTTCCTCGCCGGCCTCACCGTCTTCACCGGCGCCTCCGCGGCCGCGGCCATGGCGACCGGCATCAGCTCCCTGATCGCCGCCCGTGCGGTGCAGGGCGTAGGCGCCGCGATCATGATGCCCCTGACGCTCACCCTCCTCACGGCCGCCGTGCCCGCGGCCAAGCGCGGGATGGCGTACGGCATCTGGGGTGCCGTCAACGGCCTCGCCGTGGCCTCCGGCCCGCTGATCGGCGGCAGCCTCACCGAACACGTCTCCTGGCACTGGATCTTCTGGCTGAACGTTCCCCTGGGCCTCGCCCTGCTGCCGCTGGCCCGTCTGCGCCTCGCCGAGTCGTACGGCACCGGCGCACCGCTCGATGTCCCTGGCACCCTGCTCGCCAGCGGCGGCCTCTTCGGGATCGTCTACGGCCTGGTACGCGGCCCCGCCGACGGCTGGACCGCTCCCTTGGTCCTGACCGGCCTCATCGCCGGAGCCGCCCTGCTCACAGCGTTCGTCGGCTACAGCCTGCGCGCCAAGAACCCCATGCTGCCGATGCGGCTGTTCCGCTCCCGCGCCTTTTCCGGCATCAACGCCGCGAGCCTGCTGATGTTCCTCGGGATGTTCGGCTCGATCTTCCTGCTCAGCCAGTTCATGCAGGGCGTCCTCGGCTACTCGCCCACGGAGGCGGGCCTGCGCATGCTGCCCTGGACCGGCATGCCGATGATCGCCGCGCCGATCGCCGGCGTCCTGTCCGACCGCATCGGGGGCCGCCCCGTCGTCGCCACCGGCCTCTTCCTGCAGGCCGTCGGCCTCGGCTGGATGGCTTCCGTGGTGGCGCCCGGCGTGTCCTACGCCGCCCAGCTGCCCGCCCTGATCATCAGCGGCGTCGGCATGGGGCTGTACTTCGCGCCGGCCGCCAACCTGGTGATGTCCAGTGTCCGCGCCAAGGAGCAGGGCATCGCCTCCGGGGCCAACAACGCGCTGCGTGAGGTCGGCGGCGCGCTCGGCATCGCGATCATGTCGTCGATCTTCTCGGCGCAGGGCGGCTACGAGTCCGCGCAGACCTTCGTCGACGGCCTCCAGCCGGCGCTGGTGACCGGGTCCGCGGTCGTCGCGCTTGCCGGAGTGGCGGCGCTGCTGATCCCGAGGCGGCGCGCCACGCAGCCCGCGGCGCCGACGCCGACGGACGAACCCACCCCGACGCTGGAGCTGGTCGCGGGTTGACCCCCACCGCAGTGGCCCCGCCCGCAAGGGCGGGGCCACTGCGTACGCCCGGCGCCTGAACGTACGGCGGCCGGGCGCCGATGCCCGCAACTGCCCGCAGACGGAGGCGGAGAAGCGGAGACGAGGTACGCACCCGCAGCCGCGCACGGCGGGAAGGGGATGGGGCGGGGGGTGTCCGCCCGCAGCGGCCGGCGTCAACCCCGAGCACGACTGCAGCCACCAGCAACCGCCGGACCGAGGACGGACCCCCCCCGGCCCGGGCCCCCCCCCCCCCCCCCCCCCCCGGGCCCCCCGCCCCCCCCCCCCCGGGGGGGCGCGGGGGCCGGGGCGGGCGGCCGCGGCCCGGGCCGGG
>NZ_JBIAWS010000002.1:210441-702241 GCF_042896045.1 Streptomyces sp. NPDC001351
CGGGGGGGGTTGGGGGGGGGGGGGGGGGGCCCCCCCCCCCCCCCCCCCCCCCACCCCCCCCCCCCCCCCCCCCCCCCCCCCCCCCCCCCCCCCCCCCCCCCCCCCCCCCCCGACACGGCCCCGCCCCACCCACCGAACCCCAGGCGCTACCCCCACCCCCACCGAAGCCGCACAGGCGCCGCAGGCATCCGCGCCCAAGCCCCCCACCCCCCGTCTCGTACCCTTGAGCCCGTGCAGGAACGACACGATGCCCCCCTCGCCCCGCTGACCACCTTCCGGCTGGGCGGTCCCGCGACCCGTCTGATCACCGCCACCACCGACGCCGAGGTGATCGCAGCGGTCCGCGAGGCCGACGACACCGGCACCCCGCTCCTGCTGATCGGCGGCGGTTCGAACCTGGTCATCGGCGACAAGGGCTTCGCCGGCACCGCACTCGTCATCGCCACCAAGGGCTTCGACCTCGACGGCACCCGCCTGGAACTCGCCGCCGGCGAGGTGTGGACCGACGCCGTCGCCCGCACCGTCGAGGCGGGGCTCGCCGGCATCGAGTGCCTGGCCGGCATCCCGGGCTCGGCCGGCGCGACCCCCATCCAGAACGTCGGCGCGTACGGCCAGGAGGTCTCCTCGACCATCACCGAGGTGATCGCCTACGACCGCCACACCCGCGAAACGGTCACCGTCCCGAACGCCGACTGCGCCTTCTCGTACCGCCACAGCCGCTTCAAGGCCGACCCCGAGCGCTACATCGTCCTGCGCGTCCGCTTCGAACTCGAGGGCGCCGACGGCCTCTCCGGCCCCATCAAGTACGCCGAGACGGCTCGCGCCCTCGGCGTCGAGCCCGGCGACCGCGTCCCCCTCGCAGCGGCCCGCGAGGCCGTCCTCAAGCTGCGCTCCGGCAAGGGCATGGTCCTGGACCCCGAGGACCACGACACCTGGTCCGCCGGTTCCTTCTTCACCAACCCGATCCTCACCGACGCCCAGTTCGCCGCCTTCCACGCGCGCGTGCGGGAACGACTCGGCGACGGCGTGGAGCCCCCCGCCTACCCGGCGGGCGAAGGCCACACCAAGACCTCCGCGGCCTGGCTGATCGACAAGGCGGGCTTCACCAAGGGCTACGGCACGGGCCCCGCCCGCATCTCCACCAAGCACACCCTCGCCCTCACCAACTGCGGCGACGCCACCACGGAGGACCTGCTCGCACTCGCCCGTGAGGTCGTCACCGGCGTCCGCGAGGCTTTCGGGATCACCCTGGTCAACGAGCCGGTGACGGTCGGCGTCAGCCTGTAGCGCCAGGCCGGCCTGTGGGGACGGCCAGGGGGCGCGGTGCGTACGCCTCTGGTACGCCCAGGGGCGCGGGGCATACCCCTAGTACGCCAGCCCCACCCCCTGCTTCACCGTCCCCTCGTCGTCGATCATCGCCAGCATGGCGTGCGCGACGTCTGCGCGTGCGATGAAGCGGCCCTTGCGCGGGAAGCCGCCGACGACGGTGCGATAGCGGCCGGTGAGCGGCTTGTTCTGCAGGCGCGGTGGCCGTACGGACGTCCAGTCCGTGCCGCTGCGGGCCAGCTCGGCTTCCATGCCGCGCAGGTCGGCGTAGACGTCCTTCAGGGCGGCAGACACCAGACCGCGCATCGCACGGTCGAGCGCGCCGTCGCCCTCGGCGGCGGGGCCGACGGGACTGGCGCTGACCACGAGCAGCCGTCGTACGCGCTCGGCCTCCATGGCGCGCAGGACCGTACGGGTCAACCGGGTGGCGACCCCGGCGTCCTTGCGGCTGCGCGCGCCGAGGCCGGAGAGGACGGCGTCCCGGCCACTGACGGCGGCACGCAACTCCTCGGGGTCGGTGAGGTCGGCGCGGAAGACCTCCAGTGCGTCCCCCGTGACGTCGAGCCGGGCCGGATCGCGGACCACGGCGGTCACTCGGTGGCCGGCGCCGAGGGCCTGACGCACGATCTCCCGGCCGATGCCGCCGGTGGCGCCGAAAACGGTGAGGTTCATGAGTGCTCCCGTACTCGGGACTGGTGGGTGAGTGTTCACTCACCCCTGCTTCTCCTAGAGTGGGTAATCACTCACTCACCCGTCAAGCCCGATTGGACGTCCCATGGAGCCGAAGCCGGCGCGTGTCCGCATCCTCGACGCCGCCCACGAGCTCATGCTCACCGTCGGACTCGCCCGCACCACCACCAAGGAGATCGCCCGAGCGGCCGGCTGTTCCGAAGCGGCCCTCTACAAGTACTTCGACAGCAAGGAGGAGCTGTTCGTGCGCGTGCTCGCCGAGCGGCTGCCGCGGCTCACGCCCCTCCTGGCCAGTCTCGCCGCCGAACCGGGACAGGGCACCCTGGAGGCAAACCTCACCGGGATCGCCCGCCAGGCCGCGCTCTTCTACGAGCAGAGCTTCCCGATCGCCGCCTCCCTGTACGCCGAGCCCCAGCTCAAACGACGCCACGACGACGCCCTGCGCACGCTCGGCGCCGGCCCGCACCGGCCCATCCAGGACCTGGACGCCTACCTGCGAGCCGAACAGGCCCTCGGCCGCGTCCGCGCCGACGCCGACACCTTCGCCGCGGCCTCCCTGCTGCTGGGCGCCTGCGCACAGCGCGCGTTCGCCTACGACATGACCGGCACCGGGGAGCGGCCGCCGCTCGACGCGTTCGCCGCACGGCTCGCGAGGACGCTGCTGGGCGGAATCTCCGTTGCGCCCACGCGCGCGTGAACCTCACGCTGGGTGCATGACAAGCAGCCGGACAGCCGCCCCGTGGAACACCCAATGCGGCTGAGGCTGCGCAAGTTCCGGCCCCGCACCGGACCACACGCATACCGGGTCGTCCAGCCCCGGCACACGTTGCGGCACACCTCCTTGCGCGCCCCCGACCCCATCGGCCTGCTGCTCGGCGACCACGACGGACTGAGCCGGCTGGCGGGTCTGTTCTCCTTCGCCGCCTGCTCCCCGCACACCGTCGTCCATGTGCCGCTGCGTGACGGCGTACCGCCCGACGAGGGCGTCGGCGAGCTGGTCGACCTCGTCCTGGTCCACCGCGGCCTCGGCCTGCGCGCCGGCCAGTGGCCCGCACTGCGGCGCAGGCTGCGGCAGGGCACCCCGCTCACCGTTCGCACCGACGAGGCGCGCACCGCGCGGGACGCCGCCGCCTGGCGTGCACGCCAGGAGCGGACCGGTTTCCAGGACGAGCTGAGGCACGCCACGCACGCGCGTACGGTCTTCTTCTTCGGTGGGCGGGACCTGTTCGCCGACACCGCCGTCCGGCTCGCCCACGCGGCGGGCCGCGGGCCACATCACAAGGGTGTCGGCGAGGGGCGCATGGCGTACATAGGATCGATCTTCCCCCTGGTCGACCCACCCGGCGGCGGACATCCGACCGAGGTGATGATCGGCTTCAAGGCATATCCGCCCTACGCCCACTTCAGGCCGCCGGGCGCGCCAGCCACTCGTCCACGCCGGCCAGCAGCCGTGCCCTGACGTCCTGGGGGGCGGCCGAGGCCCGGACCGACTGGCGGGCCAGCTCGGCGAGTTCGGCGTCCGAGAAACCGTGGGCCTGTCGGGCGATCTCGTACTGTGCGGCCAGCCGGGAACCGAACAGAAGCGGGTCGTCGGCGCCCAGCGCCATCGCGACTCCGGCGTCGTACAGCGTCCGCAGCGGAACGTCCTCGGGCTTCTCGTACACGCCCAGAGCCACGTTCGAAGCGGGGCAGACCTCACAGGTCACCCCCCGCTCGGCGAGCCGCCTCAGCAGCCGCGGGTCCTCCGCGGCCCGCACCCCGTGCCCGATCCGGTCCGCCTCCAGGTCGTCGAGACAGTCCCGTACCGACGCAGGACCCGTCAGCTCGCCGCCGTGCGGCGCCGACAGCAGCCCACCCTCACGGGCGATCGCGAACGCCCGGTCGAAGTCCCTTGCCATGCCCCGGCGCTCGTCGTTGGACAGCCCGAAGCCGACCACACCCCGGTCCGCGTACCGCACCGCCAGCCGGGCCAGCGTCCGCGCGTCCAGGGGATGCTTCATACGGTTCGCGGCGACCAGCACCCGCATCCCGAGCCCGGTCTCCCGCGAGGTCGTCTCCACCGCGTCCAGGATGATCTCCAGTGCCGGGATCAGACCGCCCAGACGGGGCGCGTACGAGGTCGGGTCGACCTGGATCTCCAGCCACCCCGAGCCGTCCTTCAGATCCTCCTCGGCGGCCTCCCGCACCAGCCGCTGGATGTCCTCGGGCTCCCTCAGGCACGAGCGCGCTGCGTCGTACAGCCGCTGGAAGCGGAACCAGCCCCGCTCGTCCGTCGCCCGCAGCCTCGGCGGCTCCCCGCTGGTCAGCGCCTCGGTCAGGGCTTCGGGCAGTCGCACACCGTACTTGTCGGCCAGCTCCAGCACGGTGGTGGGCCGCATCGACCCGGTGAAGTGCAGATGCAGATGGGCCTTCGGCAGCTCAGAGACATCACGTACACGCTCCATTCGAGGATCCTGCCGTACGCCCCAGCCGTCCCGGAAGCGGATTCCCCGTACGTGGTCTTGCTCGCACGAAAAAACGGACCCCCTCGCACGAGGGGGTCCGCATCCGCTCGGTCCGCACAGGTCAGTCCTGTGCCTCCGCCAGCAGCTTCTGGATCCGACTGACACCCTCGACGAGATCCTCGTCACCCAGGGCGTACGACAGCCGCAGATAGCCCGGCGTACCGAAGGCCTCGCCCGGGACGACCGCGACCTCGGCCTCCTCCAGGATCAGCGCGGCCAACTCCACGGTGTCCTGCGGCCGCTTGCCGCGGATCTCCTTGCCGAGCAGGCCCTTGACCGACGGGTACGCGTAGAACGCACCCTCGGGCTCCGGGCAGACCACGCCGTCGATCTCGTTCAGCATCCGCACGATGGTCTTGCGGCGGCGGTCGAAGGCCTCCCGCATCTTCGCGACGGCGTCCAGGTCCCCGGAGACGGCGGCCAGCGCCGCGACCTGGGCGACGTTCGACACGTTCGACGTGGCGTGCGACTGCAGGTTGGTCGCGGCCTTGACCACGTCCTTCGGGCCGATGACCCAGCCCACGCGCCAGCCGGTCATGGCGTACGTCTTCGCGACACCGTTGACCACGATGCACTTGTCGCGCAGCTCGGGCAGCAGCGCGGGCAGGGACACGGACACCGCGTCGCCGTACACCAGGTGCTCGTAGATCTCGTCGGTCAGCACCCACAGGCCGTGCTCGACGGCCCACCGGCCGATCGCCTCGGTCTCGGCCTCGGAGTACACCGCGCCGGTCGGGTTGGACGGCGACACGAAGAGGACGACCTTGGTCTTCTCCGTGCGGGCGGCCTCGAGCTGCTCGACCGAGACGCGGTAGCCGGTGGTCTCATCCGCGACGACCTCCACCGGCACGCCACCCGCGAGACGGATCGACTCGGGGTACGTCGTCCAGTACGGCGCCGGGACGATGACCTCGTCGCCCGGGTCGAGGATCGCGGCGAAGGCCTCGTAGATGGCCTGCTTGCCGCCGTTGGTGACCAGGATCTGCGAGACGTCGGGCTCCCAGCCGGAGTCGCGCAGCGTCTTCGCGGCGATCGCGGCCTTCAGCTCGGGCAGGCCGCCGGCCGGCGTGTACCGGTGGTACTTCGGGTTCTTGCAGGCCTCGACGGCGGCCTCGACGATGTAGTCCGGGGTCGGGAAGTCGGGCTCACCGGCGCCGAAGCCGATCACCGGACGCCCGGCGGCCTTGAGGGCCTTGGCCTTGGCGTCCACGGCGAGGGTGGCGGACTCGGAGATCGCGCCGACTCGGGCGGAGACCCGGCGCTCGGTGGGAGGGGTTGCAGCGCTCATGGGGCCCATCGTTTCAGACCGGAAACGACCCCGGCACGCGGGTTTCACAGACTGAACATCTGTGGGTCGACCACTGAACACCTGTCCGGAATGAGCCGGTGGCCTGGGTGATCTTCCACCGGTTTTCCGGCGATCTTCCTCCGCCAAGCCCCCTACGGGCGCTTTCTGTTCGACGATGCGCTCCGGACCACGTACACTCTCACCTCGTTGGCCATCAGCAGCCGCGCCGCGAGCGGTGCACACCGAGCACCCGGTCGGATGCGGTACGTTGGGGGACATACAAAGGGTCGTAGCTCAATTGGTAGAGCACCGGTCTCCAAAACCGGCGGTTGGGGGTTCAAGTCCCTCCGGCCCTGCTACACACACCTTCGCCAGGATGTGTGCGCATGTACGTACAGCAATGCAACGCCGTGCGGCTCAGACCGGGCGCGGCACGGCCACGACCCGGGAACAGGTGAGGACGAATGGCGGACGCCGTGGGCTCCATCGACACGCCTGATGCCCAGGACGAGGCGCAGGAGTCGAAGAAGAAGGCCCGCAAGGGCGGTAAGCGGGCCAAGAAGGGCCCGTTCAAGAGGCTTGCCCTCTTCTACCGCCAGGTCATCGCCGAACTCCGCAAGGTCGTCTGGCCTACGCGCAACCAGCTGACGTCGTACACCACCGTGGTGATCTTCTTCGTCGCCGTCATGATCGCCCTGGTGACCGTGATTGACTATGGGCTCAACCACGCGGCCAAGTACGTCTTCGGCTGAGCCGAGAGCGAAGGGCGCCGAGGTACCCGGCGCCCCTTTCGCATGTTCCACCCCTATGTATCCAGGAAGAAGCAGCCACCGTGTCTGACACGAACCTGAACGACGACGCCATCGAGCCGGACGAGTCCGTGGACGACGAGCTCGACATCGTCGAGGGCGCGGACGAGCAGGACGAGTTCGAGGCTGCCGAGGCCGAGGCGGGCGAGCCGGCCGAGGAGGCCGCCCTGCAGGTCGTGGACGAGGACGAGACCGCCGACGACGAGACCGCCGAGGAAGAGATCGCGGAGGAGGAGTCCGAGCCGGTCGACCCGGTCGAGGCCCTCCGCGAGGAACTGCGCACCCTGCCCGGCGAGTGGTACGTCATCCACACCTACGCCGGTTACGAGAACCGCGTGAAGACCAACCTGGAGCAGCGCGCCGTCTCGCTGAACGTCGAGGACTACATCTTCCAGGCCGAGGTGCCGCAGGAAGAGGTCGTCCAGATCAAGAACGGCGACCGCAAGACGATCAAGCAGAACAAGCTCCCGGGCTATGTCCTCGTCCGCATGGACCTGACGAACGAGTCCTGGGGTGTCGTCCGCAACACCCCCGGCGTCACCGGCTTCGTGGGCAACGCCTACGACCCGTACCCGCTGACCCTGGACGAGATCGTCAAGATGCTCGCCCCGGAGGCCGAGGAGAAGGCCGCCCGCGAGGCCGCCGAGGCCGAGGGCAAGCCCGCTCCGCAGCGCAAGGTCGAGGTCCAGGTGCTGGACTTCGAGGTGGGCGACTCGGTCACCGTCACCGACGGCCCGTTCGCCACGCTGCAGGCGACCATCAACGAGATCAACCCCGACTCGAAGAAGGTCAAGGGTCTGGTGGAGATCTTCGGCCGCGAGACGCCGGTCGAGCTTTCGTTCGACCAGATCCAGAAGAACTAGCAGCTTCTGGACGGACCGCTTCCGCGCAGGTCAGGCGGGCTCTCGTAGCCGGTCTGACCTGCTCGGTTTTTAGCCGCGCATCTATACCCGTTATCGTTGTGCGGTATGCCTTCATCCGGGACGCGACCCGGGCGGGGGCACGCCTCAATCGAAAGGACCCGGAGAGCAATGCCTCCCAAGAAGAAGAAGGTCACGGGGCTCATCAAGCTCCAGATCAACGCCGGTGCGGCGAACCCGGCTCCGCCGGTCGGCCCCGCGCTGGGCCAGCACGGCGTCAACATCATGGAGTTCTGCAAGGCGTACAACGCCGCGACCGAGTCGCAGCGTGGCTGGGTGATCCCGGTGGAGATCACGGTCTACGAGGACCGCTCCTTCACCTTCGTCACCAAGACGCCGCCGGCCGCCAAGATGATCCTCAAGGCCGCGGGTGTGGAGAAGGGCTCCGGCGAGCCGCACAAGACCAAGGTCGCCAAGATCACCGAGGCGCAGGTCCGCGAGATCGCCCAGACCAAGCTCCCCGACCTCAACGCCAACGACCTGGACGCCGCGTCGAAGATCATCGCCGGCACCGCCCGTTCCATGGGCATCACGGTCGAGGGCTGAGCCCCAATCCCCCAGCAGTAGAAGTGGCAGGGCCTGCTCGGCCCGCACCACGACTCCTCAAGAACACACAGGAGCAGTAGTGAGCAAGCGCAGCAAGTCTCTCCGCGCTGCGGACGCCAAGGTCGACCGGGAGAAGCTCTACGCCCCGCTCGAGGCCGTCCGTCTCGCCAAGGAGACCTCCACGACCAAGTTCGACGGCACCGTCGAGGTCGCCTTCCGTCTGGGTGTCGACCCGCGCAAGGCCGACCAGATGGTCCGTGGCACCGTGAACCTTCCGCACGGCACCGGTAAGACCGCCCGGGTCCTGGTCTTCGCGACCGGTGACCGTGCTGCGGCCGCGGAGGCCGCGGGCGCCGACATCGTCGGCTCCGACGAACTGATCGACGAGGTCTCGAAGGGCCGCCTGGACTTCGACGCCGTCGTCGCCACCCCGGACCTCATGGGCAAGGTCGGCCGCCTCGGCCGCGTGCTCGGTCCCCGTGGTCTCATGCCGAACCCCAAGACCGGCACCGTGACCCCGGACGTGGCGAAGGCCGTCAACGACATCAAGGGCGGCAAGATCGAGTTCCGCGTCGACAAGCACTCGAACCTGCACTTCATCATCGGCAAGGTGTCGTTCGACGACAGCAAGCTGGTGGAGAACTACGGCGCCGCGCTGGAGGAGATCCTCCGTCTCAAGCCGTCCGCCGCCAAGGGTCGCTACATCAAGAAGGCCGCGATCAGCACCACGATCGGCCCCGGCATTCCGGTCGACCCGAACCGCACCCGCAACCTCCTCGTCGAGGAGGACCCGGCCGCCGTCTGATCCTGACGGCAGTCGCGCGTACGCGTTTTTCCCACGGGCCCCGCACCCTCACTGGTGCGGGGCTCGTCCCTTTTCCCGGACGGGTGTCAGTGCTCTGCGTTAGCGTGCAGGCACAGCAATCGTTCAGGGGCGGGGGACCGATGAAGAGCACGACCGTGCGCCGGATGGGCCTTACGATCGCAGCGGTGACCGCGCTGTCGGGCGTGGCCGCCTGCAGCTCCTCGGACTCCTCAGGCAAGGGCGAGGGGGCCTCCGGCAAGGGGGCGACGCACGTCAGCCTCATAGCGGCCCTGCGCACCGCCGAGAGGTCCACCGACGGCGCCGACTCGGCGAAGGTCGAGTCCACGACCACCATGGGCTCCCTGATGTCCATGACGGGCGACGGCGCTCTGGGCTGGGCGGACGGCCTCACCGGCAACATGACCATCACGTACACCGGTGGCACCATCGCGGACACCATGCGCCGGCTCGGTACCACGTCGATGGCGGCCCGCTATCTGCCCGACGCCTTCTACGCGAAGATGGGCGACACGTTCGCCGGGCAGGCGGGCGGCAAGCACTGGATCCGGTACGGCTACGCGGACCTCGCCAAGCTCGGCGGCAGCTCCGGCGCGTACCTCAAGGACCAGATGCAGAACACGACCCCCAACCAGTCGGTGAAGCTGCTGCTGGCCTCCGGCGACGTCAGGAAGGTCGGCACGGAGAAAGTGCGTGGCGTCGACACCACGCACTACTCGGGCACGGTGGACGTCGCCGACCTCGCCCGCAAGAACTCCAACCTCACCGCGAGCCAGCTCGCCGGCCTGAAGAAGCAGCTCACCCAGGCCGGCGTCAGCACGGAGTCCGTCGACATCTGGGTCAACGGCCAGAACCTCCTGGTCAAGAAGGTCGAGAAGGGCCGCATGTCGGCCGGCGAGTACACCCAGACCGCGTACTACAGCGACTACGGCGTGAAGGTCTCCGCCACCGAGCCGCCCGCGAGCGACACCGAGGACTTCAAGCAGCTGATCAAGAAGCAGGGCTGGACACCGGGCAGCAGCGACACGGCCAGCGGATCCGGCAGCAGCTCCTGAGACCGGCGGAGCTGCTGATGTCCGAGGGAATACGGAAGACTCCTGCAGCCTGCTGAGGTTAGGCTCGCCTCCGTACTGTGTATCGGCCATGCACTCCATGGGGGGAATCAATGGGAACTTCCGTACGGGTTTCAGCGCGCCGTAAAGCGACGGGAGCAGGGCTCGCAGCCCTGCTGCTCGCCGGGGGAGCGGTCGGCTGTCAGAAGGGCGACTCCGCCGAGTCGCCCGCGATGACACCGGCGGCGGCCGTCGCCAAGGCGGCGAAGAACAGCGAGGACATCAAGTCCGCGCATTACAGGATGACGGGCCAGGTCCCGGGGGCGGGCCGGATTTCCGCCGAGGCGGCGGTGAGCATCAAGCCGCTGGCCATGAGCATGAAAATGACCGCCCAGAACCAGGCGACCAAGGGTCCGGTCGAGATCCGCCTCGTCGGCAAGGCCATGTACATAGGCGGGAACACCGCCATGGCCAAGGAGATGGACGGCAAGAGCTGGATCAAGCTCGACATGTCCGCACTCGGCGGCAAGGGGCTGAACCCGGATCAGCTGGGCGCCGGCCAGGCCGACCAGAACCCGGCCGCCAACTCCACCTTCCTCACGGGCTCCAAGAACGTGAAGAAGGTCGGCACCGAGACCGTCGGCGGCGTGAAGACCACCCACTACGAGGGCAAGGTCACCGTCGACGACCTCAAGGCCTCGTTCAAGGACAAGGACAAGACCGTCCGGGAACAGCGCGAGAAGAGCCTCGAACAGTTCGAGAAGATGGGCGTCGACTCGTTCACCATGGATGCGTGGATCGACGGCGACGACCACACCAAGCAGTTCCGGATGCGCGGCCAGGCCGACAAGGGCCCGCTCGACATGACGATCACCTTCCTCGACATCAACCAGCCGGTGAAGGTCACCGCCCCTCCGGCCAAGGAGACGGCCGACCTCGCCGAGATGCTGAAGGGCGCCCAGAGCTGAGCCGTAGAACCGGATTTGCTTGACAGCGATCCGTTCACGTACCCTCCTGGAGAAGCCAAAGACCGCTGGTCGTTGCCGTGCGCTCCTGGAGGGTGCGGTGGCCGAAGGATCCGCTGTACCGCGGACGACCCGCGCAGGTGACTGTGGAAGTGCTCCCGGAGCTCGCAGCTGGCGCTGTGATCGTCCGGTCGAGCTACGCCCCGTGCGCCTGCGCCGGGGCGTTTCGTTTGCCAGCCCCTTCCGAGCGGTCGTCATCACCCGGAAGGAGGCCGACGCTCATGGCAAGGCCCGACAAGGCTGCCGCGGTAGCCGAGCTCACGGACCAGTTCCGCAGCTCGAACGCCGCCGTGCTGACCGAGTACCGGGGTCTCACCGTGGCGCAGCTCAAGACGCTGCGTCGTTCGCTCGGTGAGAACGCCCAGTACGCCGTGGTGAAGAACACGCTGACCAAGATTGCGGCCAACGAGGCCGGGATCAACACGCTCGACGACCTGTTCAACGGTCCGACGGCGGTCGCCTTCATCACCGGTGACCCGGTGGAGTCGGCGAAGGGTCTTCGTGACTTCGCCAAGGACAACCCGAACCTCGTCATCAAGGGCGGTGTCCTTGACGGCAAGGCGCTGTCCGCCGACGAGATCAAGAAGCTTGCGGACCTCGAGTCCCGCGAGGTTCTGCTCGCCAAGCTGGCGGGCGCCCTGAAGGGCAAGCAGACGCAGGCTGCACAGCTCTTCCAGGCGCTTCCGACGAAGCTCGTCCGCACCGTGGACGCCCTTCGCGCCAAGCAGGACGAGCAGGGCGGTGCCGAGTAACTCGGCTCGCATCATGATCGCCGCCTGAGGCAGTCCGCCTGAGGCAGCGGTCGTAGCGGGCCGAACGTACGCCCGCCAGACATGTACATCCGGCACCAGCCGAAATTAGTGGAAGGAAAGCCATCGTGGCTCTCACCCAGGACGAACTGCTCGCCGAGTTCGAGGGCATGACCCTCATCCAGCTCTCCGAGTTCGTGAAGGCGTTCGAGGAGAAGTTCGACGTCACCGCCGCTGCCGCGGCCGTCGTCGCCGCCGGCCCGGCGCAGGGTGGCCCGGCCGCCCCCGCCGAGGAGGAGAAGGACGAGTTCGACGTCATCCTCACCGGCGCCGGCGACAAGAAGATCCAGGTCATCAAGGTCGTGCGTGAGCTGACCTCGCTGGGCCTGAAGGAGGCCAAGGACCTCGTGGACGGCGCCCCGAAGCCCGTTCTCGAGAAGGTCGCCAAGGACGCCGCCGAGAAGGCCGCCGAGTCCCTCAAGGGCGCCGGCGCCTCCGTCGAGGTCAAGTAAGACCTCTCGGCTCCACAGGGCCTGTAACGCCTGAGCACTGAAGAGCGATCATCCATCCGGGTGGTCGCTCTTCGGCGTTCCTGAGCGTCGGGTGGTGGCTGCCTTGCACCCGCGGGTGTGCGGAGTATGGTGATCTTCGTCCTGCCTCCAAGCACCCCAGGTGGTATGTGGTTTGGGCCATGGGGGCCTTGACGAACCGCACGCAGCGCGCAATTCTCAGGACGCGTCGTCACAAGGATCCGAATCCGAGGCATGGATCGACGACGAAGAGGGCAGTATCAACTCGCATTGAGGGCGTGGGCTTGCCGCAGGTGTTGAGAACAACGAGGGTCTCAGAAAACCGGGACTGGACATCAGTGTGCCGAGTGGCTACACTGACCCTTTGCGCTGCCTGTTAGCTGTCCCCTGCCCGTCACCAGGGGCATGCCCTCGCTTGAGCACCGACGATCGGAACGTCCCTGACCTGGCCTTTCGGCCAAATCGGGGAGTCCTGTCTCTGTGTGCGGGAGAGGGACCGGTACGCGCGTAGTGAGTCCGAGCCCTCGGAAGGACCCCCTCTTGGCCGCCTCGCGCACTGCCTCGACCGCGAATACGAACAACGGTGCCAGCACCGCCCCGCTGCGCATCTCCTTTGCAAAGATCAAGGAGCCCCTCGAGGTTCCCAACCTGCTCGCGTTGCAGACCGAGAGCTTTGACTGGCTGCTCGGGAACACCGCCTGGCAGAGTCGGGTCGAGGCGGCTCTGGAGTCCGGTCAGGACGTCCCCACCAAGTCCGGTCTGGAGGAGATCTTCGAGGAGATCTCCCCGATCGAGGACTTCTCCGGGTCGATGTCGCTGACGTTCCGCGACCACCGTTTCGAGCCGCCGAAGAACAGCATCGACGAGTGCAAGGAGCGCGACTTCACGTACGCCGCTCCGCTCTTCGTGACGGCTGAGTTCACCAACAACGAGACCGGCGAGATCAAGTCCCAGACGGTCTTCATGGGCGACTTCCCGCTCATGACGAACAAGGGCACGTTCGTCATCAACGGCACCGAGCGTGTCGTGGTGTCGCAGCTGGTCCGTTCGCCCGGTGTCTACTTCGACTCCTCCATCGACAAGACGTCCGACAAGGACATCTTCTCCGCCAAGATCATCCCGTCCCGGGGTGCCTGGCTGGAGATGGAGATCGACAAGCGCGACATGGTCGGTGTGCGCATCGACCGCAAGCGCAAGCAGTCCGTGACCGTTCTGCTCAAGGCTCTCGGTTGGACGACCGAGCAGATCCTGGAGGAGTTCGGCGAGTACGAGTCCATGCGCGCCACCCTGGAGAAGGACCACACCCAGGGCCAGGACGACGCGCTGCTCGACATCTACCGCAAGCTGCGTCCGGGCGAGCCCCCCACGCGTGAGGCCGCGCAGACGCTGCTGGAGAACCTGTACTTCAACCCGAAGCGTTACGACCTCGCCAAGGTCGGCCGCTACAAGGTCAACAAGAAGCTGGGCGCCGACGCTCCGCTCGACGCGGGCATCCTGACCGTCGAGGACGTCATCTCGACGATCAAGTACCTGGTCAAGCTGCACGCCGGCGAGACCGAGACGACCGGCGACAGCGGCGGCACGATCGTCGTCGAGACCGACGACATCGACCACTTCGGCAACCGTCGTCTGCGCAGCGTCGGCGAGCTCATCCAGAACCAGGTCCGCACGGGTCTGGCTCGTATGGAGCGCGTCGTCCGTGAGCGCATGACGACTCAGGACGTCGAGGCGATCACGCCGCAGACCCTGATCAACATCCGGCCGGTCGTCGCCTCCATCAAGGAGTTCTTCGGCACCAGCCAGCTGTCGCAGTTCATGGACCAGAACAACCCGCTGTCGGGTCTCACCCACAAGCGCCGTCTGTCGGCTCTTGGCCCGGGTGGTCTCTCCCGTGAGCGGGCCGGCTTCGAGGTCCGTGACGTGCACCCGTCCCACTACGGCCGCATGTGCCCGATCGAGACGCCTGAAGGCCCGAACATCGGTCTGATCGGCTCGCTCGCCTCCTACGGCCGTGTCAACGCGTTCGGCTTCGTCGAGACGCCGTACCGCAAGGTCGTCGACGGTCAGGTCACCGACGAGGTCGACTACCTGACGGCCGACGAGGAGGACCGCTTCGTCATCGCGCAGGCCAACGCCACGCTCTCGGACGACCTGCGGTTCGCCGAGAACCGGGTCCTGGTCCGCCGCCGTGGCGGTGAGGTCGACTACGTCGCCGGTGACGACGTGGATTACATGGACGTCTCGCCGCGCCAGATGGTGTCGGTCGCGACCGCCATGATCCCGTTCCTCGAGCACGACGACGCCAACCGTGCCCTCATGGGCGCGAACATGATGCGTCAGGCCGTGCCCCTGATCAAGAGCGAGTCCCCGCTCGTCGGCACCGGCATGGAGTACCGCTCCGCCGTCGACGCCGGCGACGTGGTCAAGGCCGAGAAGGCGGGTGTGGTCCAGGAGGTCTCCGCGGACTACATCACCACCGCCAACGACGACGGCACGTACATCACGTACCGCCTGGCCAAGTTCGCCCGCTCCAACCAGGGCACCTCGGTCAACCAGAAGGTCATCGTCAACGAGGGCGACCGGATCATCGAGGGCCAGGTCCTCGCCGACGGTCCGGCCACCCAGAACGGCGAGATGGCGCTGGGCAAGAACCTGCTCGTGGCGTTCATGCCGTGGGAGGGTCACAACTACGAGGACGCGATCATCCTGTCGCAGCGCCTCGTGCAGGACGACGTCCTCTCCTCGATCCACATCGAGGAGCACGAGGTCGACGCCCGTGACACCAAGCTCGGCCCCGAGGAGATCACCCGGGACATCCCGAACGTCTCCGAGGAGGTCCTCGCCGACCTCGACGAGCGCGGCATCATCCGCATCGGCGCCGAGGTCATCGCCGGCGACATCCTCGTCGGCAAGGTGACCCCGAAGGGCGAGACCGAGCTGACCCCGGAGGAGCGCCTGCTGCGCGCGATCTTCGGTGAGAAGGCCCGTGAGGTCCGTGACACCTCGCTGAAGGTGCCGCACGGCGAGACCGGCAAGGTCATCGGCGTGCGCGTCTTCGACCGCGAGGAGGGCGACGAGCTTCCCCCCGGTGTGAACCAGCTGGTGCGCGTGTACGTGGCGCAGAAGCGCAAGATCACCGACGGTGACAAGCTCGCCGGCCGGCACGGCAACAAGGGTGTCATCTCGAAGATCCTGCCCATCGAGGACATGCCGTTCCTCGAGGACGGGACTCCGGTCGACATCATCCTCAACCCGCTGGGTGTGCCGTCCCGAATGAACCCGGGACAGGTGCTCGAGATCCACCTCGGCTGGCTCGCCAGCCGTGGCTGGGACGTCTCCGGTCTCGCCGACGAGTGGGCGCAGCGCCTGCAGGCCATCGGCGCCGACCAGGTCGACCCGGGCACGAACGTCGCGACCCCCGTCTTCGACGGTGCGCGCGAGGACGAGCTCGCGGGTCTGCTGCAGCACACCATCCCGAACCGCGACGGCGAGCGCATGGTTCTCCCGTCCGGCAAGGCGCGGCTGTTCGACGGCCGTAGCGGTGAGCCGTTCCCGGAGCCGATCTCGGTCGGCTACATGTACATCCTGAAGCTGCACCACCTGGTCGACGACAAGCTGCACGCGCGTTCGACCGGCCCGTACTCGATGATCACCCAGCAGCCGCTGGGTGGTAAGGCCCAGTTCGGTGGCCAGCGGTTCGGCGAGATGGAGGTGTGGGCGCTGGAGGCTTACGGCGCCGCGTACGCCCTCCAGGAGCTGCTGACCATCAAGTCCGACGACGTCACCGGCCGCGTGAAGGTCTACGAGGCCATCGTCAAGGGCGAGAACATCCCCGAGCCCGGCATCCCCGAGTCCTTCAAGGTGCTCATCAAGGAGATGCAGTCGCTCTGCCTGAACGTGGAGGTGCTGTCCAGCGACGGTATGTCCATCGAGATGCGTGACACCGACGAGGATGTCTTCCGCGCTGCGGAGGAGCTCGGCATCGACCTGTCCCGGCGCGAGCCGAGCAGCGTCGAAGAGGTCTGACGGGAGTCCGGCCGGAGGCCCTGGTGAGGAACCTCCGGCCGGCCCCAGGACCCCCGTATCAGACCAAAGACTTACAACCCTGAGAGGGATTGACGCATAGTGCTCGACGTCAACTTCTTCGACGAGCTCCGGATCGGCCTGGCCACCGCTGACGACATCCGTCAGTGGAGCCACGGCGAGGTCAAGAAGCCCGAGACCATCAACTACCGCACCCTCAAGCCCGAAAAGGACGGACTCTTCTGCGAGAAGATCTTCGGTCCGACCCGGGACTGGGAGTGCTACTGCGGCAAGTACAAGCGCGTCCGCTTCAAGGGCATCATCTGTGAGCGCTGCGGCGTCGAGGTGACTCGCGCCAAGGTGCGCCGTGAGCGGATGGGCCACATTGAGCTGGCCGCTCCCGTCACGCACATCTGGTACTTCAAGGGTGTTCCGTCGCGGCTGGGTTACCTGCTCGACCTCGCCCCGAAGGACCTGGAGAAGGTCATCTACTTCGCGGCGTACATGATCACGTACGTCGACGAGGAGCGCCGTACCCGCGACCTGCCCTCCCTGGAGGCGCACGTCTCCGTGGAGCGCCAGCAGATCGAGAACCGCCGGGACGCCGACCTGGAGGCCCGCGCCAAGAAGCTCGAGTCCGACCTGGCCGAGCTCGAGGCCGAGGGCGCCAAGGCCGACGTGCGCCGCAAGGTGCGCGAGGGTGCCGAGCGTGAGATGAAGCAGCTGCGCGACCGTGCGCAGCGCGAGATCGACCGTCTCGACGAGGTGTGGACCCGGTTCAAGAACCTCAAGGTCCAGGACCTGGAGGGTGACGAGCTGCTCTACCGCGAGCTCCGTGACCGCTTCGGTACCTACTTCGACGGCTCCATGGGTGCGGCTGCTCTGCAGAAGCGCCTGGAGTCCTTCGACCTCGAGGAGGAGGCCGAGCGCCTCCGCGAGATCATCCGTACCGGCA
Organism: Streptomyces sp. NPDC001351; assembly: GCF_042896045.1. Lineage (NCBI taxonomy): Bacteria > Bacillati > Actinomycetota > Actinomycetes > Kitasatosporales > Streptomycetaceae > Streptomyces > Streptomyces sp. NPDC001351. The sequence continues at coordinate 227,682 of NZ_JBIAWS010000002.1, forward strand.
AGGGCCAGAAGAAGACCCGTGCGCTCAAGCGCCTGAAGGTCGTCTCCGCGTTCCTGCAGACCAGCAACAGCCCCAAGGGCATGGTGCTGGACTGCGTGCCGGTCATCCCGCCGGACCTTCGCCCGATGGTGCAGCTGGACGGTGGCCGCTTCGCGACCTCCGACCTGAACGACCTGTACCGCCGTGTGATCAACCGCAACAACCGACTGAAGCGCCTTCTCGACCTCGGTGCGCCCGAGATCATCGTGAACAACGAGAAGCGCATGCTCCAGGAGGCCGTCGACGCGCTGTTCGACAACGGCCGTCGTGGTCGCCCGGTCACGGGCCCCGGCAACCGCCCGCTGAAGTCCCTCAGCGACATGCTGAAGGGCAAGCAGGGCCGTTTCCGTCAGAACCTGCTCGGCAAGCGTGTGGACTACTCCGCGCGTTCCGTGATCGTCGTCGGTCCGCAGCTGAAGCTGCACCAGTGCGGTCTGCCGAAGGCGATGGCGCTGGAGCTCTTCAAGCCGTTCGTGATGAAGCGCCTGGTCGACCTGAACCACGCGCAGAACATCAAGAGCGCCAAGCGCATGGTGGAGCGCGGCCGCACGGTCGTGTACGACGTCCTCGAAGAGGTCATCGCCGAGCACCCGGTTCTGCTGAACCGTGCTCCCACCCTGCACCGCCTCGGCATCCAGGCCTTCGAGCCGCAGCTGGTCGAGGGCAAGGCCATCCAGATCCACCCGCTCGTGTGCACCGCGTTCAACGCGGACTTCGACGGTGACCAGATGGCCGTGCACCTGCCGCTGTCCGCGGAGGCGCAGGCCGAGGCCCGCATCCTGATGCTGTCCTCGAACAACATCCTCAAGCCCGCAGACGGCCGTCCGGTGACGATGCCGACCCAGGACATGGTCCTCGGTCTGTTCTTCCTCACCACCGACGGCGAGATGCGCAACGTCAAGGGCGAGGAGCGTTCCTTCGCGTCCGTCGCCGAGGCGATCATGGCGTTCGACGCCGGCGAGCTCTCGCTGCAGTCGCGTGTGGACATCCGCTTCCCGGTGGGCACCATCCCGCCGCGCGGCTGGACCCCGCCGGCGCAGGAGGAGGGCGAGCCGGAGTGGCAGCAGGGTGACACCTTCCGGCTGCGGACGACCCTGGGCCGCGCGCTCTTCAACGAGCTGCTGCCCGAGGACTACCCGTTCGTCGACTACGAGGTCGGCAAGAAGCAGCTCTCCGAGATCGTCAACGACCTCGCCGAGCGCTACCCCAAGGTCATCGTGGCGGCGACGCTCGACAACCTGAAGGCGGCCGGCTTCTACTGGGCGACCCGTTCCGGTGTCACCGTGGCCATCTCCGACGTCGTCGTTCCCGAGGCGAAGAAGGAGATCGTCAAGGGCTACGAGGCGCAGGACGAGAAGGTCCAGAAGCAGTACGAGCGCGGTCTGATCACCAAGGACGAGCGCACGCAGGAGCTCATCGCGATCTGGACCAAGGCGACCAACGAGGTCGCCGAGGCGATGAACGACAACTTCCCGAAGACCAACCCGATCTTCATGATGGTGAACTCGGGTGCACGAGGCAACATGATGCAGATGCGTCAGATCGCCGGTATGCGTGGTCTGGTGTCGAACGCGAAGAACGAGACGATCCCGCGTCCGATCAAGGCGTCGTTCCGTGAGGGCCTGTCCGTGCTGGAGTACTTCATCTCCACGCACGGTGCCCGTAAGGGTCTGGCGGACACCGCTCTGCGTACCGCCGACTCGGGTTACCTGACCCGTCGTCTGGTGGACGTCTCGCAGGACGTCATCATCCGCGAGGAGGACTGCGGCACCGAGCGCGGTCTGAAGCTGCGGATCGCCAACCGCGGCGCCGACGGTGTGCTGCGCAAGGCGGACGACGTCGAGACCAGCGTCTACGCCCGCATGCTCGCCGAGGACGTCGTCATCGACGGCAAGGTGATCGCGCCGGCCAACGTGGACCTGGGCGACGTGCTCATCGACCAGCTGGTGCACCACGGTGTCGAGGAGGTCAAGACCCGCTCGATCCTGACCTGCGAGTCCCAGGTCGGCACCTGCGCCATGTGCTATGGCCGCTCGCTGGCCACCGGCAAGCTGGTCGACATCGGTGAGGCGGTCGGCATCATCGCCGCCCAGTCCATCGGTGAGCCCGGTACCCAGCTGACGATGCGTACCTTCCACACCGGTGGTGTGGCCGGTGACGACATCACCCAGGGTCTGCCGCGTGTCGTCGAGCTCTTCGAGGCCCGTACGCCGAAGGGTGTCGCCCCGATCTCCGAGGCCTCCGGCCGCGTCCGGATCGAGGAGACCGAGAAGACCAAGAAGATCGTCGTCACCCCGGACGACGGCAGCGACGAGACGGCGTACCCGATCTCGAAGCGTGCCCGGCTCCTGGTCAGCGAGGGCGAGCACGTCGAGGTGGGCCAGAAGCTCACCGTGGGTGCCACCAACCCGCACGACGTGCTGCGCATCCTGGGCCAGCGTGCCGTCCAGGTCCACCTGGTCGGCGAGGTCCAGAAGGTCTACAACTCGCAGGGTGTGTCGATCCACGACAAGCACATCGAGATCATCATCCGGCAGATGCTGCGCCGTGTGACGATCATCGAGTCCGGCGACGCCGAGCTGCTGCCCGGCGAGCTGGTCGAGCGCTCGAAGTTCGAGGTCGAGAACCGTCGTGTGGTCCAGGAAGGCGGCCACCCAGCCTCCGGCCGTCCGCAGCTGATGGGTATCACCAAGGCCTCGCTGGCGACCGAGTCGTGGCTGTCGGCGGCGTCCTTCCAGGAGACGACCAGGGTCCTCACGGACGCGGCGATCAACGCCAAGTCCGACTCCCTGATCGGCCTCAAGGAGAACGTCATCATCGGTAAGCTCATCCCGGCCGGTACGGGCCTGTCCCGCTACCGCAACATCCGGGTCGAGCCGACCGAGGAGGCCAAGGCCGCGATGTACTCGGCCGTCGGCTACGACGACATCGACTACTCGCCGTTCGGCACCGGCTCCGGCCAGGCCGTCCCGCTGGAGGACTACGACTACGGTCCGTACAACCAGTAAGGCCTACGTCCACTGAGGGGCGGTCACCTTTTGGGGTGGCCGCCCCTCGGCGTGTGCGCAGCTCTCGACCGGGAGACGCGGCATGGCCCCGGGCGGGTGGTCCTCGTCGGCGACGTCTCGCCCGGCCTTCGTCGCCTCCGCGACGCGGGCCCGTCGAGCCTCGTCCTGAGCCTGCAGGTGCAGCAGCACCTCCGCCATCTCAGGGGCGAAGCCGAGAGCGACGGCCGCACGGGCGGTGACCTCGTGCCAGATCGGTTCGAGACGAGCCCGTTCGCAGGGCGAAGGACGCGGCGGGCGAGCGGTCGCACGTCCTCTTCCTGGTACAGGGCTGGACCAAGGTCACGGCCTCCGCGGCCAACGGCTACGAGGCGCTGCCCGCGCTGCGTGGGCCCGGCGACCTCGTCGGCGAGTCGGCGGCACTCACCGGGCGGCCGCGGTCGGCGACCGTGGCCGCGCAGAAGGAGGCCGGACCGGACCATCGCGTCCCGGACGCGGTCTGTGCCGCAAATGCCGCTTCGGCGCATCATGGAGTGACTCGGGGGGTTCGGGGAGGTACTCGTGTCCAATCCGTCGTGGCAGCCCTGGCAGTCCGGGCAGGGGGACTCGCAGCGGGCGCAGGATGTCCCGCAGTCGGGGCAGGACGTACCCCTGCGGCCCTGGCAGCAGGGCTCGCAGGGGCAGCGTGGTCTGCCTCAGGCCTGGCAGGGGGGCTCGCCGCCGCTCCAGGGCCCGGGGCAGACCTGGCAGGGGCAGCCCGCTCCGTCCATGCTCGCCTCCCACGCCGACCGTGAGCGTGCCGTGGACGTGCTCCGGGCGGGGTACGGGGAGGGGCGGCTGGAGAAGGGGGAGTTCGACCGGCGGGTGGCGCGGGCCTACGCGGCCCGTACGGTGGGGGAGCTGGCCCTTCTGGTCGCCGATCTGCCGCAGGGCCCCGTGCCGGTCAGCCAGGCCGCTCCGGCCGTGCCCGCGACCTTTCTGCCGGCCCCGCCGCCGACGAACGGCAAGGCGGTCGGCTCCATGGTCTGCGGGATCCTCACGTTTTTCACCGCCGGGCTCACCGGCATCCCCGCGGTCATCCTCGGGCACTCCGCCCGCAGCGAAATGCAGCGCACCGGTGAGCGGGGCGAGGGCCTCGCCATGACCGGGCTTGTCCTGGGCTGGCTGTCGGTCGCCGGATGGGCGCTGATCATCACGATCCTGATCGCGGCGGCTCTGGCCTCCGCCTGACCTGGGGTGAGCTGCGGTGACGTAGCTTCCCAAGGTGTCGGGAACGTGAATTCGAAGATCATGTACGGCGTAGGGTCTTGACATGCTTCGTATGGCAATGCGGGCGCGGCCCATTTGTTTTGACCACAGCGTATGAGGTAGGTACGCTCAGACCTTGTGCCTGGGGTGTGCCCTGGCTCTTGTGCGTGCCATCAACCGCATAGCGAGCCGCTACTGGCCACCGTAATCTGTGCTCTTTTCGCCTCGCGGCGGGAGTCCGCCGGATTCGACACACCCGACCGCGTGGGTCGGCGACGTTCCAGGTTAGCTGTACCCATCGGCACACAGAAACCGGAGAAGTAGTGCCTACGATCCAGCAGCTGGTCCGTAAGGGCCGGCAGGACAAGGTCGAGAAGAACAAGACGCCCGCACTCGAGGGTTCCCCTCAGCGTCGTGGCGTCTGCACGCGTGTGTTCACGACCACCCCGAAGAAGCCGAACTCGGCCCTGCGTAAGGTCGCGCGTGTGCGTCTGACCAGCGGGATCGAGGTCACGGCCTACATTCCGGGTGAGGGACACAACCTGCAGGAGCACTCCATCGTGCTCGTGCGCGGCGGCCGTGTGAAGGACCTGCCGGGTGTTCGCTACAAGATCATCCGTGGCTCCCTCGACACCCAGGGTGTCAAGAACCGCAAGCAGGCCCGTTCCCGCTACGGCGCCAAGAAGGAGAAGTAAGAATGCCTCGTAAGGGCCCCGCCCCGAAGCGCCCGGTCATCATCGACCCGGTCTACGGTTCTCCTCTGGTCACGTCGCTCATCAACAAGGTGCTGCTGAACGGCAAGCGCTCCACCGCCGAGCGCATCGTCTACGGCGCCATGGAGGGCCTGCGCGAGAAGACCGGCAACGACCCGGTCATCACGCTGAAGCGCGCTCTCGAGAACATCAAGCCGACCCTCGAGGTCAAGTCCCGCCGTGTCGGTGGCGCCACCTACCAGGTGCCGGTCGAGGTCAAGCCCGGCCGCGCCAACACCCTGGCGCTGCGCTGGCTGGTCGGATACTCCCGCGCCCGTCGCGAGAAGACCATGACCGAGCGTCTGCTCAACGAGCTTCTCGACGCTTCGAACGGCCTCGGTGCGGCCGTCAAGAAGCGCGAGGACACGCACAAGATGGCCGAGTCCAACAAGGCCTTCGCGCACTACCGCTGGTAGTCGCTACCCACATCGAGACCGAGAGAAGACTGAAGCCTTATGGCTACCACTTCACTTGACCTGGCCAAGGTCCGCAACATTGGGATCATGGCCCACATCGACGCGGGCAAGACGACCACCACCGAGCGGATCCTGTTCTACACCGGTGTGTCCTACAAGATCGGTGAGGTCCACGACGGCGCTGCCACCATGGACTGGATGGAGCAGGAGCAGGAGCGTGGCATCACGATCACCTCTGCTGCCACCACCTGTCACTGGCCGCTGGAAGACGTCGACCACACCATCAACATCATCGACACGCCGGGCCACGTCGACTTCACCGTCGAGGTGGAGCGTTCCCTGCGCGTGCTCGACGGTGCCGTGACGGTGTTCGACGGCGTCGCCGGCGTGGAGCCCCAGTCCGAGACGGTGTGGCGTCAGGCGGACCGCTACGGCGTCCCCCGCATCTGCTTCGTCAACAAGCTCGACCGTACCGGTGCCGAGTTCCACCGCTGCGTCGACATGATCTCTGACCGCCTCGGCGCTCAGCCGATCGTGATGCAGCTGCCGATCGGTGCCGAGGCCGACTTCAAGGGCGTCGTCGACCTCGTGACGATGAAGGCCCTGGTCTGGTCCGCCGAGGCCACCAAGGGCGAGATGTACGACGTCGTCGACATCCCGGACACCCACGCCGAGGCTGCCGAGGAGTACCGCGGCAAGCTGCTCGAGGCCGTGGCCGAGAACGACGAAGAGATCATGGAGCTGTACCTGGAGGGCACCGAGCCCTCCGTGGAGCAGCTGTACGCCGCGATCCGTCGCATCACCATCGCGTCCGGCAAGTCCAAGGACACCACGGTCACCCCGGTGTTCTGTGGCACCGCGTTCAAGAACAAGGGCGTCCAGCCCCTGCTCGACGCGGTCGTGCGCTACCTCCCCTCCCCGCTCGACGTCGAGGCCATCGAGGGCCACGCCGTGAACGACCCGGAGGAGGTCGTCAAGCGCAAGCCGTCCGACGACGAGCCGCTGTCCGCGCTGGCGTTCAAGATCATGAGCGACCCGCACCTCGGCAAGCTCACCTTCGTCCGGGTCTACTCGGGCCGCCTGGAGTCCGGCACTGCCGTGCTGAACTCCGTCAAGGGCAAGAAGGAGCGCATCGGCAAGATCTACCGCATGCACGCGAACAAGCGTGAGGAGATCGACGCGGTGGGCGCCGGCGACATCATCGCCGTCATGGGTCTGAAGCAGACCACGACCGGTGAGACGCTGTGCGACGACAAGCAGCCGGTGATCCTGGAGTCCATGGACTTCCCGGCGCCGGTCATCCAGGTCGCCATCGAGCCCAAGTCCAAGGGTGACCAGGAGAAGCTGGGTGTCGCCATCCAGCGTCTCGCGGAGGAGGACCCCTCCTTCCAGGTCCACTCGGACGAGGAGACCGGCCAGACGATCATCGGTGGTATGGGCGAGCTGCACCTCGAGGTGCTGGTCGACCGTATGCGCCGTGAGTTCAAGGTCGAGGCCAACGTCGGCAAGCCGCAGGTCGCCTACCGCGAGACGATCCGCAAGGCCGTCGAGCGCGTGGACTACACCCACAAGAAGCAGACCGGTGGTACCGGTCAGTTCGCCAAGGTGCAGATCGCGATCGAGCCCATCGAGGGCGGCGACGCCTCGTACGAGTTCGTGAACAAGGTGACCGGTGGCCGCATCCCGAAGGAGTACATCCCTTCGGTGGACGCCGGTGCGCAGGAGGCCATGCAGTTCGGCATCCTCGCTGGCTACGAGATGACGGGCGTGCGCGTCACGCTCATCGACGGTGGCTACCACGAGGTCGACTCCTCCGAGCTCGCCTTCAAGATCGCCGGTTCGCAGGCCTTCAAGGAGGCCGCGCGCAAGGCCAGCCCCGTGCTGCTCGAGCCGATGATGGCCGTCGAGGTCACCACGCCCGAGGACTACATGGGTGAGGTCATCGGCGACATCAACTCCCGCCGTGGTCAGATCCAGGCCATGGAGGAGCGGGCCGGTGCCCGCGTCGTGAAGGGCCTCGTGCCCCTCTCGGAGATGTTCGGCTACGTCGGAGACCTCCGCAGCAAGACGTCGGGTCGCGCAAGCTACTCGATGCAGTTCGACTCCTACGCCGAGGTTCCGCGGAACGTCGCCGAGGAGATCATCGCGAAGGCCAAGGGCGAGTAACGCACTGCGTTAACGCACTGCGTTCATACGCCTTAGGCTTGACTCCGGAGCCTGCCGGGGCATTCACCCGCATTCGTCACCGTTTGCGGGGGGTGCCCCGGGGCCCGGGCACTAACAGCAAAGATCACCTGGCGCCGATGAAGTAAGGCGTACAGAACCACTCCACAGGAGGACCCCAGTGGCGAAGGCGAAGTTCGAGCGGACTAAGCCGCACGTCAACATCGGCACCATCGGTCACATCGACCACGGTAAGACGACCCTCACGGCCGCCATTACCAAGGTGCTGCACGACGCGTACCCGGACATCAACGAGGCCTCGGCGTTCGACCAGATCGACAAGGCTCCCGAGGAGCGCCAGCGCGGTATCACCATCTCCATCGCGCACGTCGAGTACCAGACGGAGACGCGTCACTACGCGCACGTCGACTGCCCGGGTCACGCGGACTACATCAAGAACATGATCACCGGTGCTGCCCAGATGGACGGCGCCATCCTCGTGGTCGCCGCCACCGACGGCCCGATGCCGCAGACCAAGGAGCACGTGCTCCTGGCCCGCCAGGTCGGCGTTCCGTACATCGTCGTCGCCCTGAACAAGGCCGACATGGTGGACGACGAGGAGATCCTGGAGCTCGTCGAGCTCGAGGTCCGTGAGCTGCTCTCCGAGTACGAGTTCCCGGGCGACGACGTTCCGGTCGTCAAGGTCTCCGCGCTCAAGGCGCTCGAGGGCGACAAGGAGTGGGGCCAGTCGGTCCTGGACCTGATGGCCGCCGTCGACACCGCGATCCCGGAGCCGGAGCGCGACGTCGACAAGCCCTTCCTGATGCCGATCGAGGACGTCTTCACGATCACCGGTCGCGGTACGGTCGTCACCGGCCGTATCGAGCGTGGTGTCCTGAAGGTCAACGAGACCGTCGACATCATCGGCATCAAGACCGAGAAGACCACCACCACGGTCACCGGCATCGAGATGTTCCGCAAGCTGCTCGACGAGGGCCAGGCCGGTGAGAACGTCGGTCTGCTCCTCCGTGGCATCAAGCGCGAGGACGTCGAGCGCGGCCAGGTCATCATCAAGCCGGGCTCGGTCACCCCGCACACGGAGTTCGAGGCCCAGGCGTACATCCTGTCCAAGGACGAGGGTGGCCGCCACACGCCGTTCTTCAACAACTACCGTCCGCAGTTCTACTTCCGTACGACGGACGTGACCGGCGTCGTGACCCTCCCCGAGGGCACCGAGATGGTCATGCCGGGTGACAACACCGAGATGAAGGTGGAGCTCATCCAGCCCGTCGCCATGGAAGAGGGCCTGAAGTTCGCCATCCGTGAGGGTGGCCGGACGGTCGGCGCCGGCCAGGTCACCAAGATCAACAAGTAATGTTGTTGACTTGACCTGGTAGCTCCCAGCGCGAGCTCCTGAAGGGGCCCGTACGACTTCGGTCGTACGGGCCCTTTCGCTTGCCCCGCGCCTGCCCCCGCCCGACGGGAGGCGACGGTCGCACGGTGAAGTCTCGGCGAACCTTGCGGGACGGCTCATGGAGAGTTCGGCCAACTCCCCGTTTCCGATGCCCCGAATGTTCTTGTCTGCTCACTGCGGGGCGCTGGTGACCCCCTAGCGTGAGGGGTCGGAACAGGCAAGACACAGGGATGGTCGTTGATGTCCACGATGGTCGACCGGCCGACGCGACAGCTGCGGACGGTGCAGGTACGCCGTCAAGCGGCCCCACTCCGCCGCGAGCGTCCCCGCCTGTACGCCATCGACGGCATCCGTCTCGTCGCCGCCCTGATGGTGGCCGTGCACCACTACGTCGGCAGCTGGCGCGTCGACCAGCCGGGCAACGCCATCTGGGGCCGGCCGGTGTCCGACACCATGCCGACGGTCTTCCACTTCGCCGCCTACGGCTGGATCGGCGTCGAGATCTTCTTCGTGATCAGCGGCTTCGTGATCTGCATGTCCTGCTGGGGACGCACCCCGCGCGACTTCTTCGTCTCCCGCGTGATCCGGCTGTACCCGGCCTACTGGTTCGGGATCGCCTTCACCACGGCCGTGCTGGTGGTGGCGCCGGGGCCGGGGATCTGGGACCGGCTGAAGCTGCGCGACATCCTGCTCAACTTCACGATGCTGCAGTCGGGTTCGGGCGTGGCGAACGTCGACCGCGTCTACTGGACGCTCTGGTCGGAGCTGCGCTTCTATCTGCTCTTCATGGTCGTCGTCGCCACCGGGCTGACGTACCGCAAGGTCGTGATCTTCTGCTGTGTGTGGGGTGCGGCAGCGATGCTCGCCCCGGTCTCGGAGTTCCGCCTCATGACGCTGGCCGCCAACCCGGAGGGCGCCTGGTTCTTCATCGCGGGCCTTGCCCTCTACCTCATGCACCGCTTCGGCCAGGACCTGCTGCTGTGGGGGATCCTCGGGATGGCGTGGCTGATGGGGCAGCGGCAGCTGGGGCTGAGGATCGACAACACCGAGCATGTCTCCGGGTGGCGGGGGAGCATGGTGATCTACACCGTGTTTCTGCTCGTGATGGTCGCGATCGCACTGGGTGCGACGGATCGCGTGCGGTGGAAGTGGCTGGTCACGGCGGGGAGTCTGACGTATCCGCTGTATCTGATCCACTACGTGGCCGGGACGACGGTGATCGGGCAGCTTCGGGACGCGATGGATCCCCGGGTGCTGGTCGCCGGCGTGATCGCCGGATTCCTCGTGCTGAGCTGGCTCGTCCACCGGCTCGTGGAGCGGCCTGCGGCCCGAGTGTTGAAGCGGGGGTTGGATACGTCGTTCGCGCGGTTGCGCACGGCGTAGCTCCGCAGGGCGTTGCCGGCGCCTCGTCAGAAGCGCAGCAGGTTCACCGCCCGGTCGAATGCCGAGTCCCTGTTGTGGACGAACTCCTCGCTGGTGAACACCGGCTCGGTGATCTGGGGCGGGATGCCCGTGCCGTCGAAGGTGTGGCCCGTGTGGGTCAGGAACTCCTCGTTGGGGAGCCAGGCCGTCATGCCGTTCGGGAGCTTGCGGGACATGACGTCGGAGAACACGCCCTGTGTGGGCTGCCCGATGCGGATCGTCCTGCCGGGGCGGTCCATGAGGGCCTGGGTGAAGGTCTCGCCCGCGCTGACCGTGGAGCCGCCGGTCAGGACGGCGACGGGGCCGGTGTAGCGGGGCGCGTGGGCGGGGACCACGGGTACGGGCTCGGGGCGGGTGTGCCGGGTCGGGTCGGCAGGGTCGTTGCGGGCGCGCTTGGCGTAGGCGATGTAGGGCCGACCGGTGAGCCGCTCGGCGAGGTGGATGCCGAGGGCGTCGGAGCCGCCGCCGTTGATGCGCAGGTCGATGATCAGACCCGGCAGGCGCCGGGTGCGCTCCGTGGTGAGGACGGTGTCGAGTGCCTTGTCGAGCTCGGCCAGGTTGGCGGCGTACGAGCCGTGGTCGGCGGTCGTGTACCCGCCGAAGCCGGAGACGCGCAGGTACCCGGGGCCGTTGCCGGGCAGGTCGGCGTACGTGACGCGCCCAGCGGCGAAGTCCCGCCGGTAGGGGGCTTTGGCGAGGTCGCGCTCGACGATGAACTTCTTGGCCCTGGCGTCCAGTTGCTCCGTGGGTATCTCGGTGCCTGGGCGGCCCTGGGCGAAGACGCGGTCGCCGTCCTGCACGGCGACATGGGCGTCGTGGAGCGGGGCGACCATCCGGCTGAAGACGTCGAAGAGCCGCGAGCGGGTCGTGTCCTTGTGGATCAACGGGCGGTAGCGGTCGCGCACGGCGTGCCAGTCGATGCCCTTGGCGGCGAAGAACGGGTAGTTCTCCTCGAAGGACTGCCAGAAGACGTCGAAGGCGGTACGGGGATCCTTGGGCGTCGGACGGGTGCACTTGTCGGGCAGCGCAGCGATCCGGAGCAGCTGCCGGTGGCCGACTGAGCTGTCCGCCGACAGCCGGGCGTGATCGTGGTCCCGTCCGAGGCGTACGGTCAGCGTGGTGCCGTCCGCCGTGTACGTGCCCGGGCCGGTCTGCCGCGCGGTGTCGCCCTTGAGGCAGCTCACCGCGGTGGTCTGGTACTCCTGGTACACCCCGTGGCCGAGGGCGAGGACGGTGCCGTAGCCGTCCGTGCGCCACAGGCCGTCCGTACCGGATGGGCCGGAGCCGGCCGCGGTGGCCGGTGCGGCTCCCGCCGCCAGGATCAGGATGACGGCGGTGGCCGTGACGATGCGCACGAGGTGTCCTTCCGGTGGCCGTGGGCTGTGCCACCACCGTGGCCGGGGCGGCTTCCCCCGGACCATCCGGCAAGCCGGTCCATCGGGGTGGGGGAAGCCCCAGGGGACGTCAGAAGCCCCTGGTCACGGCGTCACCACCTTGCGCGGTCTTGTCGTTCGAACCGCTCACGCCGAAGCGGCACGAGGTGCTCGTCCGGAACACGGACGTTCCCTGTAGCGGAAGACGTTTCCGGTGCCGGTGGTGGGCTTCGCCGCGAAGCCGTCCGCGTTCTCGCCGCCGGAGCCACGTTGTCGTGCGACTCCGAGCTCACGATCAGGTTGTTCCACGGCCACTGGCTGCTCGGGGTGCTGGAGGAGGTCCGGCCCAGCTGCAGGCCCGTGTCGCGGTGCCGCTCGGCGACACGTACCGCATGGTGCTCGCGGCCCGCGGTGATTCTTTTTCACGGACATGAACAAAAGCGGGGCTGGGGCGAGGGTCTGTCAGCGGCTCGTCCGAGGGGTGTCGGGGGTGCGGGTTTGACCTGCGTCACCCTGGGGGTATTCTCTCCGGCCTCGATTGGCCAGGCCCCTGCCCCGTATGGCAGACTGTCGGAGTTGCTCGGTCGAGTGTTGATGCTGCGCGCCTCCCGCCGGGAGGACCGGAAGCGAGTCCCACAGTACTCGTCGCCCTAACTGCCGTAAGGCAGCACTGGGGCGGACGTACGGGAATCTTCCGGGAAGTGCGGTGCGGCACTGGCCAGGCACCCGGGTGAACCTCTTTCCCAGGCAAGGGATGTTCGAACAAGGGACATCTGTGTCAGTGAAAGCGCGACACGCCCGACCGCGTGGGTCGGCGAGGAGCGTGTGGAGGACCGGGTTCCAGAGCGTGAAGAGACAAAGGACTACTGAGTAGCCATGGCGGGACAGAAGATCCGCATCCGGCTCAAGGCCTACGACCACGAGGTCATCGACTCCTCGGCGAAGAAGATCGTCGAGACGGTGACCCGCACTGGTGCGTCGGTCGCGGGCCCGGTGCCGCTGCCCACTGAGAAGAACGTGTACTGCGTCATCAAGTCGCCGCACAAGTACAAGGACTCGCGCGAGCACTTCGAGATGCGCACGCACAAGCGCCTGATCGACATCCTCGACCCGACGCCCAAGACCGTTGACTCTCTGATGCGACTCGACCTCCCGGCCGGTGTCGACATCGAGATCAAGCTCTGAGGGCCGGTGATCTGAGAATGGCTAAGCAGATCAAGGGCATCCTGGGCGAGAAGCTCGGCATGACGCAGGTGTGGGACGAGAACAACCGTGTTGTTCCGGTCACCGTCGTCAAGGCCGGCCCGAACGTCGTCACCCAGGTGCGTACGAACGACAGCGACGGCTACGAGTCGGTTCAGATCGCCTTCGGCGAGATCGACCCGCGCAAGGTGAACAAGCCCCTCAAGGGCCACTTCGCCAAGGCCGACGTCACCCCCCGCCGCCACCTCGTCGAGCTCCGTACCGCTGACGCCAGCGAGTACACCCTCGGCCAGGAGATCACCGCCGAGGTGTTCGAGGCGGGCGTCAAGGTCGACGTCACCGGCAAGAGCAAGGGCAAGGGCTTCGCCGGTGTCATGAAGCGCCACAACTTCGGTGGCCTCGGCGCCGGTCACGGCACCCAGCGCAAGCACCGCTCTCCCGGTTCCATCGGTGGCTGCGCCACCCCGGGCCGTGTGTTCAAGGGCCTCCGCATGGCGGGTCGTATGGGCAACGAGCGGGTCACCACCCAGAACCTGACCGTCCACGCCGTTGACGCGGAGAAGGGTCTGCTGCTCATCAAGGGCGCGGTTCCCGGTCCGAACGGCGGCCTCGTCCTGGTCCGCACCGCGGCCAAGGGGGCCTGAGGTAACCGATGAGCACTGTTGACATCCTTTCGCCGGCGGGCGACAAGGCCGGTTCCGTCGAGCTCCCCGCGGAGATCTTCGACGTCGAGAAGGTCAGCATCCCGCTGATCCACCAGGTCGTCGTCGCGCAGCTGGCCGCGGCCCGTCAGGGCACGCACAAGACCAAGACCCGTGGCGAGGTCCGCGGTGGCGGCAAGAAGCCGTACCGCCAGAAGGGCACCGGCCGCGCCCGTCAGGGCTCGACCCGCGCCCCGCAGTTCGCCGGTGGTGGCGTCGTGCACGGTCCCGTGCCGCGCGACTACTCGCAGCGGACCCCGAAGAAGATGAAGGCTGCCGCGCTGCGTCACGCCCTCACCGACCGGGCCCGCCACAACCGCATCCACGTCGTCTCCGGCGTCGTCGAGGGTGAGAACCCGTCGACGAAGGCCGCCCGGACGCTGTTCGGCAAGATCTCGGAGCGCAAGAACCTGCTCCTGGTTGTCGAGCGCGCCGACGAGGCCACGTGGCTGTCCGCCCGCAACCTGCCCCAGGTCCACATCCTGGAGCCGGGCCAGCTGAACACGTACGACGTTCTCGTCTCGGACGACGTGGTCTTCACCCAGGCCGCTTTCGAGTCCTTCGTGTCTGGCCCCAAGGCCGCTGACACCGAAGGGAGCGAGGCCTGATGGCTACGCGTCACCCGAGCATTGCCTCCAAGGCTGCGAAGGCCGCCAAGGCCGCGCGCGTCGCCAAGGCGCGTCGCCACGCCGCCGAGGGCAAGAACACCGTCGAGACCCCGCTGAGCAAGGCGTACACGGACCCCCGTGACGTGCTGCTCAAGCCGGTCGTCTCCGAGAAGAGCTACGCGCTTCTCGACGAGAACAAGTACACGTTCATCGTCGACCCGAGTGCCAACAAGACCCAGATCAAGCAGGCCGTCCAGGCGGTCTTCTCGGTCAAGGTCACCGGGGTCAACACGATCAACCGCATCGGCAAGCGCAAGCGGACCCGCACCGGCTTCGGTCAGCGTGCGGCCACCAAGCGCGCGATCGTGACCCTCGCCGAGGGCGACCGTATCGACATCTTCGGCGGTCCGACCGCGTAAGCGGGTCGGATCGTCCGATATCGGACGAGGACTGAGAAATGGGAATCCGCAAGTACAAGCCGACTACGCCGGGCCGTCGTGGCTCCAGCGTCGCCGACTTCGTCGAGGTCACGCGGTCCACGCCGGAGAAGTCGCTGGTCCGCCCGCTGCACAGCAAGGGCGGCCGTAACAACGCCGGTCGTGTGACCGTTCGCCACCAGGGTGGCGGACACAAGCGCGCCTACCGAGTGATCGACTTCCGTCGTCACGACAAGGACGGCGTGCCGGCGAAGGTCGCGCACATCGAGTACGACCCCAACCGCACCGCGCGCATCGCGCTGCTCCACTACGCGGACGGCGAGAAGCGCTACATCCTGGCGCCGAAGGGCCTGACGCAGGGCGACCGGATCGAGAACGGTCCCGGCGCCGACATCAAGCCCGGCAACAACCTGGCGCTGCGCAACATCCCGGTCGGTACGACGATCCACTCCGTGGAGCTTCGTCCGGGCGGCGGTGCCAAGTTCGCCCGCTCCGCCGGTGCCTCCGTGCAGCTGCTCGCGAAGGAGGGCACGATGGCCCACCTCCGCATGCCGTCCGGTGAGATCCGCCTGGTCGACCAGCGCTGCCGCGCCACGGTCGGCGAGGTCGGCAACGCCGAGCAGAGCAACATCAACTGGGGCAAGGCCGGCCGCAAGCGCTGGCTGGGCGTCCGCCCGACCGTTCGCGGTGTGGCGATGAACCCGGTTGACCACCCCCACGGTGGTGGTGAGGGCAAGACCTCCGGTGGTCGCCACCCGGTCAGCCCCTGGGGTCAGAAGGAAGGTCGTACTCGTTCGCCCAAGAAGGCGTCGAACAAGTACATCGTCCGCCGCCGCAAGACGAACAAGAAGCGCTAGGAGCGGGTTTAGATGCCGCGCAGTCTCAAGAAGGGGCCCTTTGTCGACGAGCACCTCGCCAAGAAGGTGGATGCTCAGAACGAAGCCGGCACCAAGAACGTCATCAAGACCTGGTCCCGTCGCTCGATGATCGTCCCGGCCATGCTCGGCCACACGATCGCGGTGCACAACGGCAAGACCCACATCCCGGTGTTCGTCACCGAGTCGATGGTCGGCCACAAGCTCGGCGAGTTCTCGCCGACGCGCACCTTCCGGGGCCACGTCAAGGACGACCGGAAGTCGAAGCGCCGCTAGTAGCGGATCGCATTCAGACACGTAAGTAACTGAGAGGGACAACCATGGAAGCCAGGGCCCAGGCGCGGTACATCCGCGTTACGCCCATGAAGGCCCGCCGCGTGGTGGACCTTATCCGTGGCATGGATGCCACGGAGGCTCAGGCTGTTCTGCGATTCGCTCCGCAGGCAGCCTCCGTGCCCGTCGGCAAGGTGCTCGACAGCGCCATCGCCAACGCCGCGCACAACTACGACCACACCGACGCCGACAGCCTCTTCATCTCCGAGGCGTACGTCGACGAGGGCCCGACCCTGAAGCGGTTCCGTCCGCGTGCCCAGGGCCGTGCCTACCGGATCCGCAAGCGGACCAGCCACATCACCGTGGTCGTCAGCAGCAAGGAAGGAACCCGGTAATGGGCCAGAAGGTTAACCCGCATGGGTTCCGGCTCGGTGTCACCACGGACTTCAAGTCCCGGTGGTACGCCGACAAGCTGTACAAGGACTACGTCAAGGAAGACGTCGCCATCCGTCGGATGATGACGTCCGGCATGGAGCGCGCCGGCATCTCGAAGGTGGAGATCGAGCGCACCCGTGACCGTGTGCGTGTGGACATCCACACCGCTCGTCCGGGCATCGTCATCGGCCGCCGTGGCGCCGAGGCCGACCGCATCCGCGGTGACCTCGAGAAGCTCACGGGCAAGCAGGTCCAGCTGAACATCCTCGAGGTCAAGAACCCCGAGACCGACGCTCAGCTGGTTGCTCAGGCCGTCGCCGAGCAGCTCTCCTCCCGCGTCTCCTTCCGCCGTGCCATGCGCAAGAGCATGCAGTCGGCGATGAAGGCCGGCGCCAAGGGCATCAAGATCCAGTGCGGTGGCCGCCTCGGTGGCGCCGAGATGTCCCGCTCGGAGTTCTACCGCGAGGGCCGTGTGCCCCTGCACACGCTCCGCGCGAACGTGGACTACGGCTTCTTCGAGGCCAAGACGACCTTCGGCCGCATCGGTGTGAAGGTCTGGATCTACAAGGGCGACGTCAAGAACATCGCCGAGGTCCGCGCCGAGAACGCTGCGGCCCGTGCGGGTAACCGCCCGGCCCGTGGTGGCGCCGACCGCCCGGCCCGTGGTGGCCGCGGTGGCGAGCGTGGCGGGCGCGGTCGCAAGCCGCAGCAGGCTGCCGGCGCCGAGGCCCCCAAGGCCGAGGCCCCCGCCGCCGCTCCGGCTGAGAGCACCGGAACGGAGGCCTGACCGACATGCTGATCCCCCGTAGGGTCAAGCACCGCAAGCAGCACCACCCGAAGCGCTCCGGCGCTGCCAAGGGCGGCACGCAGGTTGCGTTCGGCGAGTACGGCATCCAGGCGCTCACCCCGGCGTACGTGACGAACCGTCAGATCGAGGCCGCTCGTATCGCCATGACGCGTCACATCAAGCGTGGTGGCAAGGTCTGGATCAACATCTACCCGGACCGTCCCCTCACCAAGAAGCCTGCCGAGACCCGCATGGGTTCCGGTAAGGGTTCTCCGGAGTGGTGGATCGCCAACGTCAAGCCCGGACGCGTGATGTTCGAGCTGTCGTACCCCAACGAGAAGATTGCGCGTGAGGCCCTCACTCGTGCCGCTCACAAGCTGCCGATGAAGTGCCGGATCGTCAAGCGCGAGGCAGGTGAAGCGTGATGTCGGCCGGTACCAAGGCGTCCGAGCTGCGCGAGCTGGGCAACGAGGAGCTTCTGGCGAAGCTCCGCGAGTCCAAGGAAGAGCTGTTCAACCTCCGCTTCCAGGCGGCGACGGGTCAGCTCGAGAACCACGGCCGTCTGAAGGCGGTCCGCAAGGACATCGCGCGGATCTACACCCTGATGCGCGAGCGTGAGCTGGGCATCGAAACGGTGGAGAACGCCTGATGAGCGAGAGCAATGTGACTGAAGAGCAGACGACCGAGGCACGTGGCGCCCGCAAGACCCGTGAGGGTCTCGTCGTCAGCGACAAGATGGACAAGACCGTCGTCGTCGCTGTCGAGGACCGCGTGAAGCACGCGCTGTACGGCAAGGTCATCCGCCGTACGAACAAGCTCAAGGCGCACGACGAGCAGAACGCCGCGGGTGTCGGCGACCGTGTCCTCCTCGCGGAGACCCGGCCGCTGTCCGCGACGAAGCGCTGGCGCGTCGTCGAGATCCTCGAGAAGGCGAAGTAATCAAGCGGGGGCTCGCCCCCGCTGACCCCGCCGGGGCTTCGGCCCCGGCAGGGTTTCCGCCTCAAGAGGCGCAAGTAATTCCTGCGGGGCAAATCCGCAGGACGGTTCCGCCAGGCTCGCAGGTTCGCCCCCGAAGGGGCCCTGCGGGAACCGGCAGACAAACAGGAGATAGACGTGATCCAGCAGGAGTCGCGACTGCGTGTCGCCGACAACACTGGTGCGAAGGAGATCCTTTGCATCCGTGTGCTCGGTGGCTCCGGTCGCCGCTACGCGGGCATCGGTGACGTCATCGTCGCCACCGTCAAGGACGCGATCCCCGGTGGCAACGTGAAGAAGGGTGACGTCGTCAAGGCGGTCATCGTTCGCACCGTCAAGGAGCGCCGCCGTCCGGACGGCTCGTACATCCGCTTCGACGAGAACGCCGCCGTCATTCTGAAGAACGACGGTGACCCTCGCGGCACCCGCATCTTCGGCCCGGTCGGGCGTGAGCTGCGCGAGAAGAAGTTCATGAAGATCATCTCGCTGGCTCCGGAGGTGCTGTAAGCATGAAGATCAAGAAGGGCGACCTGGTCCAGGTCATCACCGGCAAGGACAAGGGCAAGCAGGGCAAGGTCATTGCCGCTTACCCGCGCGAGGAGCGCGTCCTGGTCGAGGGTGTCAACCGGGTCAAGAAGCACACCAAGGCCGGTCCGACCGCCAGCGGTTCGCAGGCCGGCGGCATCGTCACGACCGAGGCGCCGATCCACGTCTCCAACGTCCAGCTGGTCGTTGAGAAGGACGGCAACAAGGTCGTCACGCGTGTCGGTTACCGCTTCGACGACGAGGGCAACAAGATCCGCGTTGCCAAGCGGACGGGTGAGGACATCTGATGGCTACCACCACCACTCCGCGTCTCAAGACGAAGTACCGCGAGGAGATCGCGGGCAAGCTGCGTGACGAGTTCAAGTACGAGAACGTCATGCAGATCCCCGGCCTCGTCAAGATCGTGGTCAACATGGGTGTGGGCGACGCCGCCCGCGACTCCAAGCTGATCGAGGGCGCCATCCGCGACCTCACCACGATCACCGGTCAGAAGCCGGCCGTCACCAAGGCCCGCAAGTCCATCGCGCAGTTCAAGCTGCGTGAGGGTCAGCCGATCGGTGCCCACGTCACGCTCCGTGGCGACCGCATGTGGGAGTTCCTGGACCGCACCCTGTCGCTCGCGCTGCCGCGCATCCGCGACTTCCGCGGCCTGTCCCCCAAGCAGTTCGACGGCCGTGGCAACTACACCTTCGGTCTCACGGAGCAGGTCATGTTCCACGAGATCGACCAGGACAAGATCGACCGCGTCCGGGGTATGGACATCACCGTGGTGACCACGGCGACCAACGACGCTGAGGGCCGTGCGCTCCTTCGTCACCTCGGCTTCCCCTTCAAGGAGGCGTGAGCGAGATGGCGAAGAAGGCTCTGATCGCGAAGGCTGCTCGCAAGCCCAAGTTCGGCGTGCGTGGCTACACGCGCTGCCAGCGCTGCGGCCGTCCCCACTCCGTGTACCGCAAGTTCGGCCTGTGCCGCGTGTGCCTTCGTGAGATGGCTCACCGTGGCGAGCTGCCGGGCGTGACCAAGAGCTCCTGGTAATCCCCTACTTGGGGATACCTGAAGCTCTCGGTAAGCAAAGGGTTTGGTCAGGGGCCCACCCCTCCATGGCTTAGGCTGGGAGGGTTGGGCGCCCTGACGCCCGTACGACTTACTACGCCGTAGGTCCACCGCACCGCACCCGCCTCGTCTCGGATCGAGGAGAGGGATGGGCACCTGGAAACCCCGGCGAGAGAGGCCGAAGGCCAATTCATGACCATGACTGATCCGATCGCAGACATGCTTACGCGTCTGCGGAACGCGAACTCGGCATACCACGACTCCGTGTCGATGCCGGCATCGAAGATCAAGTCGCACATCGCGGAGATCCTCCAGCAGGAGGGCTTCATCACGGGCTGGAAGGTCGAGGACGCCGAGGTCGGCAAGAACCTCGTCCTCGAGCTGAAGTTCGGCCCGAACCGTGAGCGCTCCATCGCGGGCATCAAGCGGATCTCCAAGCCCGGTCTCCGGGTGTACGCGAAGTCCACCAACCTGCCCAAGGTCCTCGGTGGCCTCGGCGTGGCGATCATCTCCACGTCGCACGGTCTCCTGACCGACAAGCAGGCCGGCAAGAAGGGCGTAGGCGGAGAAGTCCTCGCCTACGTCTGGTAGCGGAAAGGAATCGGAGGAAACAGCTATGTCGCGTATTGGCAAGCTCCCCATCACGGTTCCCGCCGGCGTGGACGTCACCATCGACGGCCAGACGGTCTCGGTCAAGGGCCCCAAGGGCACGCTGACCCACACCGTCGTGGCGCCGATCGAGATCGCCAAGGGTGAGGACGGCGTCCTGAACGTCACCCGCCCCAACGACGAGCGTCAGAGCAAGGCCCTGCACGGCCTGTCCCGCACGCTGGTGGCGAACATGATCACCGGCGTGACCCAGGGTTACGTGAAGAAGCTCGAGATCAGCGGTGTCGGTTACCGAGTGACCGCCAAGGGTTCGAACCTCGAGTTCGCTCTCGGCTACAGCCACCCGATCACCGTCGAGGCCCCCGAGGGCATCACCTTCAAGGTGGAGGCCCCCACCCGGTTCTCGGTCGAGGGCATCGACAAGCAGAAGGTCGGCGAGGTTGCGGCCAACATCCGCAAGCTGCGCAAGCCCGACCCGTACAAGGCCAAGGGCGTCAAGTACGAGGGCGAAGTCATCCGCCGCAAGGTCGGAAAGGCGGGTAAGTAAGCCATGGCATACGGACAGAAGATCCTTAAGGGCGACGCCTACAAGCGCGCCGCGATCAAGCGCCGCCACATCCGGATCCGTAAGCACATCAACGGAACGGCGGAGCGTCCGCGTCTGGTCGTTACCCGCTCGAACCGCCACATCGTGGCCCAGGTGATCGACGACATCAAGGGTCACACCCTTGCGTCGGCGTCCACCCTGGACACCTCGATCCGCGGTGGCGAGGGCGACAAGTCCGCGCAGGCCAAGCAGGTCGGCGCCCTGGTCGCCGAGCGCGCCAAGGCCGCGGGCGTCGAGGCCGTCGTATTCGACCGTGGTGGCAACCAGTACGCCGGGCGCATCGCCGCCCTGGCGGACGCCGCCCGCGAAGCCGGGCTCAAGTTCTGAGCCGCTCGTAGCTAGCGGAAAGAGAGAGGTAATCCAATGGCTGGACCCCAGCGCCGTGGAAGCGGTGCCGGTGGCGGCGAGCGGCGGGACCGTAAGGGTCGTGACGGTGGCGCAGCTGCCGCCGAGAAGACCGCTTACGTTGAGCGTGTCGTCGCGATCAACCGTGTCGCCAAGGTTGTGAAGGGTGGTCGTCGCTTCAGCTTCACCGCGCTGGTCGTGGTGGGCGACGGTGACGGCACCGTGGGTGTCGGTTACGGCAAGGCCAAGGAGGTGCCGGCCGCCATCGCCAAGGGTGTTGAGGAGGCCAAGAAGCACTTCTTCAAGGTCCCCCGTATCCAGGGCACCATCCCGCACCCGATCCAGGGTGAGAAGGCTGCCGGCGTCGTGCTGCTCAAGCCCGCGTCCCCCGGTACCGGTGTTATCGCCGGTGGCCCGGTGCGTGCCGTGCTCGAGTGCGCCGGTATTCACGACGTGCTGTCGAAGTCGCTCGGCTCCGACAACGCGATCAACATCGTGCACGCGACCGTGGAGGCCCTGAAGGGCCTGCAGCGTCCCGAGGAGATCGCGGCCCGCCGTGGTCTGCCGCTCGAGGACGTCGCCCCCGCGGCTCTGCTGCGTGCGCGTGCCGGGGCGGGTGCGTAATCATGGCGCAGCTCAAGATTACGCAGGTCAAGTCCTACATCGGCAGCAAGCAGAACCACCGTGACACCCTGCGCTCCCTTGGTCTCAAGGGCATCAACACGCAGGTCGTCAAGGAGGACCGCCCCGAGTTCCGCGGCATGGTGCACACCGTCCGCCACCTCGTGACGGTCGAGGAGGTCGACTGATCATGGCGGAGAACAACCCGCTCAAGATCCACAACCTCCGTCCCGCCCCGGGCGCCAAGACCGCCAAGACCCGTGTCGGTCGTGGTGAGGCGTCGAAGGGTAAGACGGCCGGTCGTGGTACCAAGGGCACGAAGGCCCGCTACCAGGTTCCGGAGCGCTTCGAGGGTGGGCAGATGCCCCTCCACATGCGCCTCCCGAAGCTGAAGGGCTTCAAGAACCCGTTCAAGACCGAGTTCCAGGTCGTGAACCTCGACAAGCTGGCCGCGCTCTACCCCGAGGGTGGCGAGGTCACCGTCGAGGGTCTGGTGGCCAAGGGTGCCGTTCGCAAGAACAGCCTCGTCAAGGTCCTCGGCCAGGGCGAGATCTCCGTGGCGCTGCAGGTGACGGTCGACGCCGTCTCCGGCTCCGCCAAGGAGAAGATCACCGCCGCCGGCGGCACCGTCACCGAGCTCGTCTGACTTTCTCGGACGTCTCGATGACGTAAGCAGTCCCGACCGGGGATACCTCACAATGGGGTATCCCCGGTCGGTCGTTCCAAGGGGAGCCGTGCCGCCGGTAAGGTAGCCTGCACTGTTCTTTTTTGTATCCGTCGAACCTCAAGACCGTCACCCTTGACGCAGTTGCGCGGGGGTCGCAGGAGGCACCGTGCTCACCGCGTTCGCCCGGGCGTTCAGGACGCCCGACCTGCGCAAGAAACTGCTCTTCACGCTCGGCATCATCGTGGTGTACCGGGTCGGTACGCACATCCCGATCCCGGGCGTCGACTACAAGAACGTCCAGCAGTGCATGGATGTGGCCAGCTCGAACCGCGGCCTGTTCAGTCTGATCAACATGTTCAGCGGCGGCGCGCTGCTGCAGATCACGATCTTCGCGCTCGGCATCATGCCGTACATCACGGCGAGCATCATCCTGCAGCTGCTGACGGTGGTGATCCCGCGCCTCGAAGCCCTCAAGAAGGAGGGCCAGGCCGGCACCGCGAAGATCACGCAGTACACCCGGTACCTGACGGTGGCGCTGGCCATCCTCCAGGGCACCGGTCTGGTCGCCACCGCCCGCAGTGGCGCGCTGTTCTCCGGCTGCCCGGTGGCCAGCCAGATCGTCCCCGACCAGTCGATCTTCACCACCATCACCATGGTCGTCACCATGACCGCCGGTACCGGCGTCGTCATGTGGCTCGGTGAGCTCATCACCGACCGCGGCATCGGCAACGGCATGTCGATCCTGATGTTCATCTCGATCGCCGCGACCTTCCCGAGCGCGCTGTGGGCGATCAAGCTGCAGGGCAAGCTCGCCGGCGGCTGGATCGAGTTCGGCACCGTGATCGCCGTGGGTCTGGTGATGGTCGGTCTGGTGGTCTTCGTCGAGCAGGCCCAGCGGCGGATCCCCGTGCAGTACGCGAAGCGCATGATCGGACGCAGGTCGTACGGCGGTACGTCCACGTACATCCCGCTGAAGGTCAACCAGGCGGGTGTCATCCCCGTGATCTTCGCCTCGTCGCTGCTCTACATCCCCAGCCTGATCGCGCAGTTCTCGGGCGGCAACTCCGGCTGGAAGACGTGGGTCCAGAACAACCTGACCAAGGGTGACCACCCGGTTTACGTGGCCACGTACTTCTTGCTGATCGTTTTCTTCGCGTTCTTCTACGTGGCGATCTCCTTCAACCCCGAGGAAGTCGCCGACAACATGAAGAAGTATGGTGGCTTCATCCCGGGCATCCGGGCTGGCCGACCGACCGCTGAGTACCTCAGCTACGTACTCAACCGGATCACCTGGCCGGGTTCGCTGTATCTGGGTCTGATCGCTCTCGTACCGACGATGGCGTTGGTTGGCTTCGGGGCAAGCCAGAACTTCCCGTTCGGTGGTACCAGCATCCTGATCATCGTGGGTGTTGGCCTCGAAACGGTGAAGCAGATTGAGAGCCAGCTTCAGCAGCGCAATTACGAAGGGTTCCTCCGCTGATGCGAATCGTCCTCGTCGGGCCGCCGGGTGCAGGGAAGGGCACGCAGGCCACTCGCCTCGCCGACAAGCTGCGCGTCCCGCACATCTCCACGGGCGACCTGTTCCGCGCCAACATCAGCCAGCAGACGGAGCTCGGGAAACTCGCGAAGTCCTACATGGACGCCGGCAACCTCGTCCCCGACGAGGTCACCATCGCGATGGCCAAGGACCGCATGGAGCAGCCCGACGCGGAGAACGGCTTCCTGCTCGACGGTTTCCCGCGCAATGTCTCGCAGGCCGAGGCGCTGGACGAGCTGCTCAAGACCGAGGGCATCAAGCTGGACGCGGTACTCGACCTCGAGGTCCCCGAGGAAGAGGTCGTCAAGCGGATCGCCGGCCGGCGCATCTGCCGCAACGACTCGTCGCACGTGTTCCACGTGACGTACAGCCCCGCGAAGAAGGAAGGCGTCTGCGACGTCTGCGGCGGCGAGCTGTACCAGCGTGACGACGACTCCGAGGACACCGTGCGCACGCGGCTGGAGGTCTACCACACGCAGACCGAGCCGATCATCGACTACTACAAGGCGCAGGGCCTGGTCGTCACGATCTCGTCCCTGGGCCCGGTGGCCGAGGTCACGCAGCGGGCGCTGGAAGCCCTCAAGCGCGAGGACGACGGCAAGTAGCCGTCAGCCAGTTACGGCCGTGGCACCCGAAGGGGCGTCACGGCCGTACTGTTGTGTACGTAACCGGTTGACGTGAGTGACGGAGAGCGCAGGCCACCCATGGTGCAGATCAAGACCCCCGAGCAGATCGCCAAGATGCGTGAGGCGGGGCTGGTCGTCGCCGCCATCCACGCGGCCACTCGTGAGGCCGCGGTGCCCGGGGCCACCACCAAGGACCTGGACCAGGTCGCGCGCAAGGTCCTCGCCGAGCACGACGCCAAGCCGAACTTCCTCGGCTACGGCGGCTTTCCGGCGACCATCTGCACCTCCGTCAACGAGGTCGTCGTCCACGGCATCCCGTCCGACGACGTCGTCCTGAAGGACGGCGACATCATCTCCATCGACTGCGGCGCGATCATCGACGGCTGGCACGGCGACGCGGCGTACACCGCCTTCGTCGGCTCCGGCCACGCCCCCGAGCTGATCGAGCTCTCCCGGGTCACGGAAGAGTCCATGTGGGCCGGCATCGCCGCGATGAAGCAGGGCAACCGGCTGGTGGACGTGTCGAGGGCCATCGAGACGTACATCCGCCGCCAGCCGAAGCCGGGCGGCGGCAAGTACGGGATCATCGAGGACTACGGCGGTCACGGCATCGGCACCGAGATGCACATGGACCCGCACCTGCTGAACTACGTCGAGAAGCGGCGCGGGAAGGGCCCGAAGCTGGTGCCCGGTTTCTGCCTCGCCATCGAGCCGATGGTGTCGCTCGGGACGCCGAAGACGGAGGTCCTCTCCGACGACTGGACCGTCATCACGATCGACGGTACGTGGTCGTCCCACTGGGAGCACTCGGTGGCGCTGACGGAGGAGGGCCCGCTGGTGCTCACGTCTCCCGACGGGGGCAGGGCGAAGCTGGCGGAGCACGGGATCACCGCCGCCCCGGACCCGCTGGCGTAGCCCCGCAGGCAGAGGTCGGCTTAATGATCTCCCCGTCTGGGCATCCTTCCTCGATTCGTCTTTCAGGGTGTGCTGACGTAGACTGACTCGTCGGCTCTCGTGCACCCGCATGTCCGCATGCACCCGTAAGGGAAACGCACGGAGTCGATCAAGGTAGTCGATTCGAAGGGCGAAGCGTGGCCAAGAAGCAAGGTGCCATCGAGATCGAGGGCACTGTCGTCGAGTCTCTTCCGAACGCCATGTTCAAGGTCGAGCTCCAGAACGGCCACCAGGTCCTGGCACACATCAGCGGCAAGATGCGTATGCACTACATCCGCATCCTCCCTGACGACCGGGTCGTGGTGGAGCTTTCTCCGTACGACCTGACGCGTGGCCGGATCGTCTACCGCTACAAGTAGATCTTGCCCGCACTCCGCCTCGGCGGGGTGGTGGCACTGACCCGGAGAACCTCAATCCCATGAAGGTCAAGCCGAGCGTCAAGAAGATCTGCGACAAGTGCAGGGTGATCCGCCGTCACGGTCGGGTCATGGTCATCTGCGAGAACCCGCGCCACAAGCAGCGCCAGGGCTGACGCACGATCGACCGATCCCTCTGCATCGATATCGCAGAGATTCGCGCGACGCGAGCTGAATATGTTCATACGCAGGACCCAAGCCGACACGGCTTGATACCCCCGGTTCGGAGGCCGGGGACTCGGTTCGTACCTAGTACGGCGGCCGGGAATCGGTTCTGTGGCAGACCTCCGAAGATCACCAGGAGCCATTAAGTGGCACGCGTTTCCGGTGTTGACATCCCGCGCGAAAAGCGCGTGGAGGTCGCCCTCACCTACGTGTTCGGCATCGGCCGGACCCTTTCGCAGCAGACGCTCGCGGAGACGGGCATCGACCCGAACACCCGTGTTCGTGACCTGAGCGAAGAGCAGCTCGTCGCGATCCGCGAGTACGTGGACAACAACATCAAGACCGAGGGTGACCTCCGTCGCGAGATCCAGGCCGACATCCGCCGCAAGGTCGAGATCGGTTGCTACCAGGGTCTCCGTCACCGTCGCGGTCTGCCCGTCCGCGGTCAGCGCACCAGCACCAACGCCCGTACCCGCAAGGGTCCGCGTCGCGCCATCGCCGGCAAGAAGAAGCCGGGCAAGAAGTAGTCCTCAGCGGACAACGCTTCATCAGCGGTCTTCGCTGTAGGACCGACCACCTCCCCGTAGGAGTTAGTAGATGCCCCCCAAGGGTCGTCAGGGCGCTGCCAAGAAGGTGCGCCGCAAGGAAAAGAAGAACGTCGCTCACGGCCACGCGCACATCAAGAGCACGTTCAACAACACGATCGTCTCGATCACGGACCCCTCGGGCAACGTGATCTCCTGGGCCTCCGCCGGCCATGTCGGCTTCAAGGGTTCGCGCAAGTCCACCCCCTTCGCCGCGCAGATGGCCGCCGAGTCGGCCGCCCGCCGCGCGCAGGAGCACGGCATGCGCAAGGTCGACGTCTTCGTGAAGGGCCCGGGCTCCGGTCGCGAGACCGCGATCCGCTCCCTCCAGGCCACCGGCCTCGAGGTCGGCTCCATCCAGGACGTCACCCCCACCCCGCACAACGGCTGCCGTCCGCCGAAGCGTCGTCGCGTCTGACGCACGGCCGGTAGGTCTTCGGGTTTCGGGCGGTACGGCGCGGTCAAAGCGCCGTATCGCCCGTACCCTTGCAGTACCCGTCCCTTGTGCCGGGGCGGTTCCGTCGGGCGTCAAATAGCGGGCGTCCACGAATGAAGGATCTGATCCACACATGCTGATCGCTCAGCGTCCCTCGTTGACCGAAGAGGTCGTCGACGAGTTCCGCTCCCGGTTCGTGATCGAGCCGCTGGAGCCGGGCTTCGGCTACACCCTCGGCAACTCCCTGCGTCGTACGCTCCTCTCCTCGATTCCGGGTGCGGCGGTCACGTCCATCCGCATCGACGGCGTTCTGCACGAGTTCACCACCGTGCCGGGCGTCAAGGAGGACGTCACCGACCTGATCCTCAACATCAAGCAGCTGGTCGTCTCCTCGGAGCACGACGAGCCGGTCGTGATGTACCTGCGCAAACAGGGCCCGGGTCTCGTCACCGCCGCCGACATCGCGCCCCCGGCCGGTGTCGAGGTGCACAACCCCGACCTGGTCCTCGCCACGCTCAACGGCAAGGGCAAGCTGGAGATGGAGCTGACGGTCGAGCGCGGCCGCGGTTACGTCTCCGCCGTGCAGAACAAGCAGGTGGGCCAGGAGATCGGCCGTATCCCGGTCGACTCCATCTACTCGCCGGTGCTCAAGGTCACGTACAAGGTCGAGGCGACCCGTGTCGAGCAGCGCACCGACTTCGACAAGCTGATCGTCGACGTCGAGACCAAGCAGGCGATGCGTCCCCGTGACGCCATGGCCTCCGCCGGCAAGACCCTGGTCGAGCTGTTCGGTCTCGCCCGCGAGCTGAACATCGACGCCGAGGGCATCGACATGGGCCCGTCCCCGACGGACGCCGCCCTTGCCGCTGATCTGGCGCTGCCGATCGAGGAGCTGGAGCTCACCGTTCGGTCGTACAACTGCCTCAAGCGTGAGGGCATCCACTCCGTGGGTGAGCTCGTCGCCCGCTCCGAGGCCGACCTCCTGGACATCCGCAACTTCGGTGCGAAGTCCATCGACGAGGTCAAGGCGAAGCTGGCCGGCATGGGCCTGGCCCTGAAGGACAGCCCGCCCGGATTCGACCCGACCGCCGCCGCGGACGCCTTCGGCGCCGACGACGACGCGGACGCCGGGTTCGTGGAGACCGAGCAGTACTGATCGGTCGTTTGCCGGTGAGCATCCGCTCATCGGGTTCCTGACCCCGGTACCTGATACGGCCGGGGCAGACACACAGGAGAAGAACAATGCCGAAGCCCACCAAGGGTGCCCGTCTGGGCGGCAGTGCCGCGCACGAGAAGCTGCTTCTCGCGAACCTCGCGAAGTCGCTGTTCGAGCACGGCCGTATCACCACCACCGAGGCGAAGGCCCGTCGGCTGCGGCCGTACGCCGAGCGTCTGGTGACCAAGGCGAAGAAGGGCGACCTTCACAACCGCCGTCAGGTGCTGCAGGTCATCACGGACAAGAGCGTCGTCCACACGCTCTTCACCGAGATCGGCCCGCGCTACGAGAACCGTCCGGGTGGCTACACCCGCATCACCAAGATCGGTAACCGCCGTGGCGACAACGCGCCCATGGCTGTCATCGAGCTGGTCGAGGCGCTGACGGTTGCGCAGCAGGCGACGGGTGAGGCCGAGGCCGCCACCAAGCGTGCCGCCAAGGACGCCGAGGCTGCCGCTCCGGCTGCCGAGGAGACCAAGGTCGACACGGCCAAGGCCGACGAGGTCGAGGACGCTGCCGCCGAGGAGTCCAAGGACGCGTAAGCGTTCTGCCGGGGGGCTGTTCGGTTGGCGGCTGCGGGTTCGTTGTGGCTGGTCGCGCAGTTCCCCGCGCCCCTGTCGGGGCGATTGCGGGTCCGTTCCTTTTCAGGAGCGGGCCCGCTTTTGTGTGGGTGAGAGGATCTCTGTGTGAGTGACGAAGTGCAGCCCGGGTTCGTTCGTGTCCGTCTTGATCTGTCCTACGACGGTTCCGAGTTCTCCGGGTGGGCCAAGCAGGCCGGGGGGCGGCGGACCGTTCAGGGGGAGATCGAGGACGCGCTGCGTACCGTCACGCGGTCTCCGGAGACCTATGAGCTGACCGTGGCCGGGCGGACCGACGCCGGGGTGCATGCGCGGGGGCAGGTGGCGCATGTGGATCTGCCGCGGGAGGTCTGGGGTGCGCACCACGACAAGCTGCTCAAGCGGCTTGCCGGGCGGCTGCCGCGGGATGTGCGGGTGTGGGCCCTCAGGGAGGCGCCCAGCGGCTTCAACGCCCGTTTCTCGGCGATCTGGCGGCGGTACGCGTACCGGGTCACCGACAACCCGGGCGGGGTCGATCCGCTGCTGCGCAGCCATGTGCTCTGGCACGACTGGCCGCTCGACGTCGACGCCATGAACGAGGCCGCCGAGCGGCTGCTGGGGGAGCACGACTTCGCCGCCTACTGCAAGAAGCGGGAGGGCGCGACCACCATTCGTACGCTGCAGCAGCTGAGCCTGGTGCGCGGGGACGACGGGATCATCACCGCGACCGTGCGGGCGGACGCCTTCTGCCACAACATGGTGCGCTCGCTGATCGGGGCGCTGCTGTTCGTGGGGGACGGGCACCGGGGGCCGGACTGGCCGGGCAAGGTGCTCGCGGCCGGCGTGCGGGACTCGGCGGTGCATGTCGTACGGCCGCACGGGCTGACCCTGGAGGAGGTCGGCTACCCGGCCGACGAGCTGCTCGCGGCGCGCAACAAGGAGGCACGCAACAAGCGGACGCTGCCCGCGGCCGGGTGCTGTTAGTTACTGGTTCGCTGCTGCCGACGCCTGGGCCTCGCCGCGGGCGTGGATCTGGCGGAAGGTGTACAGCTGCAGGTCGTTGCCGGTCTTGAAGACGGACGTGGACTGGTTCGTGACGTCCTTGCCGTTGGTGAAACCGACGGTGGCGAAGTAGGCGTAGCGGCCGTAGGAGTTCGCCGTCGTGAGGCAGGTGGCCGCGTTGCAGAAGGCCTTCACGCCGTTGCCCGGCAGGGCCGTGACGAAGGCCTTCTGGTGTGCCTTGGCCGCCGCGTTCGACTGCGTTCTGGCCTTGGCCGCCTGCGCCTCGGTGTCGAAGACGGCGACGCCGACCGTCACCGCGACGCCGTCCTTGCTGTAGGTGGCGCGCAGCAGGCGGGTGCAGCCGTTGCCGGTGAGGATCTTCGGGAGGGAGTCCTGGGCGGCCGAGGCGCAGTTCTTGGTGTCGGCCGTGGCGCCCCTCTTGTAGACGTTCGACTCCATGGTCAGCTGCGCGAGCGGGAAGAGGTTCTGCACGCTGAGCGGGGCCGTGTCCTTGGCCTTGCTGGCGATGAACTCCTTCGGGTCCAGCGGGGGCGGCGCGCTGGTCGGGGCGAAGGAGGGCGCCGAGGCGCTGCCGCTCGGGATGGCGCCGCCGGCGGGCAGGTTGGACGGGTTGCCCGAGGCCTCGTTCTTGCCGTTCGCCGAGACGACGGCCATGGCGACGGCGGTGCCGATCGCGATCGTGGCGAGAGCGCCGCCGCCGATGAACAGCAGCCGGCGCCTCTTGTTGCGTGTCTCGGAGGCCTCGGCGAGCGCTGCCCAGTCCGGGGTCTGGCCGTCGTCGCCGCCGCTGGTCCACGGCTGCTGCGAGTGCGGTTTCCAGGGGTCCCACTGGGACTGCGGTCCCCCCTGCTGCCCAAAGCTCATGGGGCGCATCTTAGACGGGAGGCGGGTGGTGCCGGTGAGGGTCCGGGGAGGCCCGCGGGGACCTTTCCGGCAGGGCCGTACATCTCGGCCGGGTATTGTCGCCGTGGCGTTGTGCGGGAGAGGGGGCGGGCCTCGTTTTGACCCGTCTGGGGCAGCGCTAGTACCCTTGCGGTTTGTTATGCGTATTGGCTTGGTCGCTCTCCGGCGGAAGGCCCTTACGTAGGTTCCCTGGAGCAGTTACCAGTGGGCGGCATACGGGCAGTGGTCCCGGCTTCTGTCGTCCCCAGCTGCACGATCGCTTCAAGGATGCCTTGTGTCAGCACCCATCCCTGAAGAAGAAGGCTGAGAAGTGCGTACGTACAGCCCTAAGCCCGGCGATGTGACTCGCCAGTGGCACGTCATTGACGCTCAGGACGTCGTCCTGGGCCGTCTCGCCACCACCGCCGCTTCCCTCCTGCGGGGCAAGCACAAGCCGATCTACGCCCCCCACGTCGACACCGGTGACTTCGTCATCATCATCAACGCCGACAAGGTGCACCTCTCCGGCAACAAGCGGACCCAGAAGATGGCGTACCGCCACTCGGGCTACCCGGGTGGTCTGCGCTCGGTCCGCTACGACGACCTCCTCGCGAACAACCCCGAGAAGGCCGTCGAGAAGGCCGTCAAGGGCATGCTCCCCAAGAACACCCTGGGCCGTCAGATGCTCTCCAAGCTGAAGGTCTACTCGGGCGACCAGCACCCGCACGCTGCCCAGCAGCCGGTGCCGTTCGAGATCACCCAGGTCGCGCAGTAAGTCCGGCCACCCCCTAAGACTGAAGAGAATCTGAGGAGAATCGTGGCCGAGACCACCGTTGAGCAGCCGGTCGAAGAGACTGAGCTCGTCGACATCGACAGCTACACCACCGAGTCCGAGGTCCCCGTCGAGGGCGAGTACACCTCGGAGTCCCTCGCGTCCCGCTTCGGCGAGCCCCAGCCGGCCGCCGGCCTGGGCCGTCGCAAGAACGCCATCGCCCGCGTCCGGATCGTCCCGGGCACCGGCAAGTGGAAGATCAACGGTCGCACCCTCGAGGACTACTTCCCGAACAAGGTGCACCAGCAGGAAGTCAACGAGCCCTTCAAGGTGCTCGAGCTCGAGGGCCGTTACGACGTCATCGCCCGCATCGCGGGTGGCGGTGTCTCCGGTCAGGCCGGTGCGCTCCGTCTCGGTGTCGCCCGCGCGCTGAACGAGGCCGACGTCGACAACAACCGCGGCCCGCTCAAGAAGGCCGGCTTCCTCCGCCGCGACGACCGTGCGGTCGAGCGCAAGAAGGCCGGTCTGAAGAAGGCCCGCAAGGCCCCGCAGTACAGCAAGCGCTAAGCTTCGCTGCCTGCTCGTACGTACGCCCCGGCGGCACGCCTCAGTGCTGTCGGGGCGTTCGTTTATCACCGTCGGGGGCGTATAACGGCACAAGACCCTCGAAGGCTTGTCTGATGGGCTGCCGGTACGCCTGCGACAACTGACGCTTCCTCAGGAGGACAAGTGGGACGACTCTTCGGCACGGACGGCGTGCGCGGCGTCGCCAACGCGGATCTGACGGCGGAGATGGCGCTCGGCCTCTCCGTGGCCGCGGCGCACGTACTGGCCGAGGCGGGCACCTTCGAGGGCCACCGAGCGACGGCGGTCGTCGGACGGGACCCGCGCGCGTCCGGAGAGTTCCTGGAGGCCGCCGTGGTCGCCGGCCTCGCCAGCGCCGGTGTGGACGTCCTGCGTGTCGGCGTGCTGCCCACTCCTGCTGTGGCGTATCTCACGGGTGCGCTCGGCGCCGACCTGGGTGTCATGCTCTCCGCCAGCCACAACGCCATGCCCGACAACGGCATCAAGTTCTTCGCCCGCGGCGGCCACAAGCTCGCCGACGAGCTCGAGGACAAGATCGAGGCCGTGTACGAGTCCCACCGGCACGGCGAGCCCTGGGAGCGGCCGACCGGCGCGGGCGTCGGGCGGGTGCGGTCGTACGACGAGGGGTTCGACCAGTACGTCGCGCATCTGATCGGCGTGCTCCCGAACCGGCTCGACGGGCTGAAGATCGTCCTGGACGAGGCGCACGGTGCGGCGGCGGGGGTGTCGCCGGAGGCGTTCTCGCGGGCCGGCGCCGAGGTGATCACGATCGGCGCCGAGCCGGACGGACTCAACATCAACGACGGCTGCGGTTCGACCCATCTGGGCCCGCTGAAGGCCGCCGTCGTCGAGCACGGGGCCGCGCTCGGCATCGCGCACGACGGGGACGCGGACCGGTGCCTCGCCGTGGACCACACCGGTGCGGAGGTCGACGGCGACCAGATCCTGGCCGTGCTGGCGCTCGCGATGCGGGAGCGGGGCGTGCTCCGGGAGGACACCGTTGTCGCGACGGTCATGTCCAACCTGGGCTTCAAGCTGGCGCTGGAGCGGGAGGGGCTGCATCTCGTCCAGACGGCGGTCGGGGACCGGTATGTGCTGGAGGAGATGAAGGAGCACGGGTACGCGCTCGGCGGCGAGCAGTCCGGGCACGTGATCATCCTCGATCACGCGACCACCGGTGACGGCACGCTGACCGGGCTGCTGCTGGCGGCCCGGGTCGCCGAGACCGGTCGTACGCTCAAGGACCTCGCGGGGGTCATGGAGCGGCTGCCGCAGGTGCTGATCAATGTGCCGGACGTGGACCGGGCGCGGGTGAGGACCTCCGCGGAGCTGGCGGCAGCGGTTGCCGAGGCCGAGCGGGAACTCGGGTCCACCGGGCGGGTGTTGCTGCGGCCGTCGGGGACGGAGCCGTTGGTGCGGGTGATGGTCGAGGCCGCGGACATCGACCAGGCTCGGGCCGTGGCCGGGCGGCTTGCCGACGTGGTGAAGTCGGCGCTGGGTTAGAGCCGACCGCGTCACCCGAAGGTCGTAACATGATGTGCCGAACGGGTTACTGATTGTTTCACTGACGTCGAGGCCGCCTGCGCGTGGCGTCCCCGACGGAAGTGAGAAAGGCACCATGAAGACAGTCAGCAGCACCCTGAAGCGAGCGGCCGTTCCGGCCCTGGTCGCGAGTCTCGCCGTCCCGGCGCTCGCCACCCCGGCCGCGGCCCAGACCCCCGGCTCCACCGCGTTCCGTCTCTTCGGCATGGTGATCCTCAGCGCACGTTCAGGCGCGGCCAACCAGGTCACCGCCAGTACCTCCACGGGTCGTGTGATCCTCACGGACTCCACGGGCATCGCGCTGGGGCCCGGTTGTACTCGGTTGTCCGCCACCAGCGTCGACTGCGGCAGCGTCGCCGGCACCTCCCAGCTCTCCATCGGGCTGGGTGACCTGAACGACAGCTTCGACGGCAGAAACGTTTCGCTGCGCACCCTCGTCGACGCCGGCACGGGCTCCGACACCGTGGCGACCGGCAGCGGCAACGACACGATCGGAGTGAGCGGCGACTCGCCCGCCGTCGACACGGTGAGCTGTGACGGCGGCTCCGACGTGGTGTTCGCCGACCCCGGCGACAGCGTCGCGTCGGACTGCGAATCGCGCTCCTAGACGCCGCCCGCCTTGGCCGTGCGTTCACGCTGCCTGGCCCAGAGCCATTTCTGGGCCAGGAGTGTGAGGGTGCCGGCGAGGACGATGCCGAGGAGGTTCAGCAGGAGCTGCTCGGTGGAGCCCCAGGCCTGTCTGTACTCGTCGTAGGCGAAGGCCACTGCCGCGTTGGCGGCGGCGGGAACCGTCGTCACCGAGATGGCCACGCCCACCAGGGCACCCGACTTCGCCGAGGTGAGGGAGAGGGTGCCTGCTGCTCCGGCCAGCACCGCGACGACGAACGAGAACGCGTCGGGGCGGTAGATGAAGTTGGTGTTGGGGCGTTCGGCTTCCAGCCGGACCTTGGTGAACAGGTCGACGCCGTCCATGAAGTGGGTGAAGCCGACCGTCACCAGCATGGCGACGGCGAAGCCGACCAGCAGGGCGGTCAGCGAGCGCAGGGCGAGGCGTGAGCTGCGCTGCACGATGGCCGTACAGATGCCCGCCAGCGGGCCGAACTCCGGGCCCACCGCCATGGCGCCCACGATCAGGATCGCGTTGTCGAGGACGACGCCGCAGGCCGCGATCATCGTGGCGAGCGTGATGAAGGCGACGTAGGTGACGGAGAGCGTGGACTCCTCGTGCGTCGCGCCGGTGAGGTGCTCCCACAGCACGGCGTCCGCGCCTTCGCCCGGTGCCTCCGCCTCGGCCTTGTCGGCACGCTTGGACAGCGACAGGTCGATGTTCTCCACGGCGATGGATCCGGTGCGGTCGAGCTCCAACGCCCTGAGCTCACCGATGAGTTCGTCGCCCGCCTCGCGTGCGACGTCGCACAGCACGACATCGCCCACGGGGTTGCGGGCGGCGCCCGGCATCACGACGAGATGCGTGGTGCCGACGGTCCTCTCGATCAGGCGGACCACATCGTCGGTCCTGTCGGACGGTGTGATCAGACGCAGGTGCAGCATGGTCCTTTTTAACAGGCGGGTTTGCCAGGCGGCTCAACAGGCGGGTTTGCCAGGCGGCTCTACAGCTTGCGCAGCCGCAGGCGCTGGACCTTGTGGTCCGGGCCCTTGCGGACGACCAGGGTGGCGCGGCCGCGGGTCGGGGCGATGTTCTCCACCAGGTTGGGCTTGTTGATGGTGCGCCACTGGGTGCGGGCGTACTCGAGGGCCTCCTCCTCGGACACCTGCGTGTACTTGCGGAAGTACGAGTGCGGGTCCTGGAAGGCCGTCTGACGCAGCTTCTTGAACCGGTTGAGATACCAGCGTTCGACGTCCTCGGCGTTCGCGTCGACGTACACGCTGAAGTCGAAGTAGTCGGCGAGACCGACCCGGGTGCGGCCGTCCTTGCCGGGCAGGGCGGGCTGGAGGACGTTGAGGCCCTCGACGATCAGGATGTCGGGGCGGCGGACGACGAGCTTCTCGCCCGGGACGATGTCGTAGATCAGGTGGGAGTAGACGGGGGCGGTGACCTCGTCCTTGCCCGCCTTGATGTCGGCGACGAAACGGGTCAGGGCCCTGCGGTCGTAGGACTCGGGGAATCCTTTCCGCGACATCAGGCCGCGGGCCTGCAGCTCCTTGGTCGGCAGCAGGAAGCCGTCGGTGGTCACCCGCTCCACGCGCGGGTGCTCGGGCCAGCGGGAGAGGAGGGCCTGCAGGAGACGGGCGACGGTCGACTTGCCGCACGCCACGGATCCGGCGATCCCAATCACGAACGGGGTGCCGGACTGGGACCCCTGTTCGCCGAGGAAGGTGTTCAGGGCGCCTCTGAGGCCGTCGGTGGCCCCGACGTAGAGGTTGAGGAGCCGGGACAGCGGCAGGTAGATGTCCCGCACCTCGTCGAGGTCGATGACATCGCCGAGGCCGCGCAGCTTCTCGACCTCTTCGGCGGTGAGTGGCAGCGGAGTCTTGTCGCGCAGCGCGCTCCACTCGGAACGGGTGAGGTCGACGTAGGGAGTCGCCTCCGGCCTGGGCCGGTGGGCGCTCCGGGGTGTCGAGGAGACCGGTGAGATCACAGTCCATTGTTAACGGAGTTTGAACGGGGGTGCGGGGTGGGGTGCGTCACGTGACGGGGACACGGCGAGGGCGGCCCCCTGCGGGGGAGCCGCCCTCGCTGTGATCAGGCCGGGTGCCGGTCGTCGGACGCCCGCCAGTATCCCGGCCGCCACCAGTACAGAGTGGTTCTGTCCGGTGGCCAGTATCCGGACTCCGTCCGCGGGTCGGGACCGCGGTCCAGTTCCACGTCGAACGGCCTCCAGCCCGCGTCCCGCTCGTCGGACGCCAGCGGGGCGGTTGCCCACTGACGCCGGCGCGGATCACTCACACCGGTCTCCGCGAACGAGCGCTGGGCCTCCATGAGTGAAGGCCGGTTCGTCCCGTCGGGAAGCCAGGGCGAGCGGAGCTGCCCCGGATCGTCCTCCCAGCGGCAGATGCGGCAGATCTCGTACGCTCCGGGCCCGTCATCGAGGACGAGGTACCCGCAGCACGGACAGGGATACACGGTGCTCGCTACCACGGAATCGCCGTACCCGGCGGGACGATCGCGCCCTGCACGCGGAGCGGGTCGTTGAAGTAGTCCACCCCCCGGTCCGGCTTGAAGTAGGTGACGAGGCCCTTCTTGCTCTTCACTGCGATCTCCCCGGTGTGGGTGTCGAAATAGGTCGCCGTCTGGGTGATGGAATCGAACCTGCGCAGAATGGTCGGATCGGCCGGGTCGCAGTCGCAGGCGAGGACAGCCGCCCCTGCTTCGTACTCCCGTTCCGACTGCGCGCCCACTTCCGCGCCGTGGTCGATGAAGTGGTCCCGAAGGCTACCGTGGCTGGTCCAGCGGTCCCCGCAGTTGTGGACCAGGACCGGTGTGGCGCCAGCCTTCACATAGAAGGTGTGGAGGTCGGCGACGGTCAGGTCCCAGACCCGCTGCGGCGCGGTCACCGCACGGACACCGACCACGGCGTCCGCGGCACCGGTCGCCGTCCGGAGCTGGTCCTTGGGGTGTAGGTCGGAGGCCTGGGCCCAACCGCGTCCCACCACATACACCCGGTGTCCCGGCGTGGTGAGGATCCGTCCGCCGTCGGCGAGGGTGATCTCCAGCAGCCGGTCCGTGGGGTGGGAGAAGGTCGCGGTGACCCGTGCCGGCCGGGTGATGCCCACGTCGGGGTCGGTGGCGAGCAGTTCGTCACCATCGGCGATCTGATCGATCGGCTTGGTCGTTCCGTCGGCCAGCAGGACCGGTGTGCCTGCGGGGAAGCTGTCCTTCAGGCAGCCGGATCCCAGCTTCCTGAGTGTGGACTCGCTGACCCCGGCGACCGCGTCCGCCTCCAGCCCGGCGGCCCTCAGCCCGCGCCATGCGTTGAGGACTCCGATCCGGGTCTTCAGGGCGGCGTCGAGCGCCTTGACCGCGTCGGCGGCCACCTTGATGATCTTGCCGTCGAAGAAGGAGGCAACGTCGACGGCGGCCCAGGCGCAGTCGCCCCAACTGCCTCCGTTGCCGGTCAGCTTCTCGCCGCAGCCGATGAAGTCGCCCAGGAGGACGTCGACGGGGTCGATGTTCGAATTGAAGTCGACCATCGAGATGGTGTGGGTGACCGTGTCCCACTGGTCCTTGACGAGCTGGGACCTCAGGTACACCGTCTCCGACGACGGGCATCCGGTGACCGGCAGCTCCGCCAGGGTGCACAGGTAGAAGTCCAGCCTCACATTGAAGTGGATCTTCGCCGTGATGACGCAGTCCCCGAAGTGAACGATCGGGTTGCAGTTCTTCTTGTCGAGGACCTCCGGTTTCCCGATGGGTTCGATCTTCTCGTCCCAGAACACGCTGCCGATGCCGCTGCCGGCGCCGTCCGAGATCCGCTGAGCGTTCTTCGCGCTCTCGGCCCGGTCGGCCGCGTCCTGGGCTTCCTTGGCGTACTTGTCGGCGTCCTTGGCGGCCTGTTCGGCTTCGGTGGCGGCTGCGTCGGCGCGGTCGGCGGCGGCGCGGGCGTCCTTGGCGTCCTGTTCGGCCTGGGTGGCGGCGGAGCGGGCGGCTTCGGCGTCGAGGGCGGCGGCGTCGGCTGAGTCGCGGGCGTCCTTGGCGTAGCCCTCGGCGTTGCCGGCCGCGGTGTCCGCTGCTGCCGCGTCGGCGGCGGCCTGTTTGTCGTAGTCGATGGTGCGGGCCAGGGAGGCTGAGGCTGCTGCCGCCGCCTTCGCGGCGTCGGCCGCGTAGCCGAGGGCCTCCTTGGAGTAGGTGCGGGCATCCGCCGCGTACTGGGCCGCGTTGGCCGCGTGCTGGTAGGCCTCCTTGGCGTCGCCCTTGGCCTGGTCGGCGAGGTTCTTGGCGGCCTGGGCCTCGGCGGCGGCGTTCTTGGCGTGCGCGTCGGCGACGGCCTGCTGCTGCTCCGCGATCGTCTTCGACGCCTGTCCGGTCAGGACGACCAGACCGGCGGCCGAGTCGGTGTCGACGTAGGCCGAACCGAGTTGGATGGCGTCGTTGGCCGGGTCGGCGACCTGCTGGGCCGCTTCGCCCGCGTCCACGGCGGCCTGCGCGGTGACATGCGCATACCCGGCGGCCTTCGCGGAGGCTTCGAGTGCCTTGCCGGCCTCGGTGTTCGCCGCGTCGGCCTGGGTTTTGGCGTCCTTGGCGTGCTGTTCGGCCTCGTCGGCGAGCTTGACCGCGGTCTTGGCCTCGGTGGCGGCGTCCTGGGATGCCTTGATGGCGTCGGCTGCGGCGCTGGTGGCGGTCTTCACCGCCGCGTCGGCCTTCAGCTTGTCCGCCTGCGCGGCATCCGCATCGGAGCGGGCCCGCTTGGCGGCCGCCTCGGCGCGGGTGGCCGCTGCGTCCGCGTCGGCGGCGGCCTGGGTGGCAGCGTCGGCCTCGGAACGGGCCTTGGTGGCTGCTGCTTCCGCGTCGTCGGCGGCCGTGTCGGCGTCGTTGGCGGCGGTGCGGGCGGCGCTCGCGGCGTCCCCGGAGTCGAGCGAGTCGGCGTAGGCGTCCTTGGCGTCGGCCTTGGCGCGCGCGGCGTCGGCCTTCTGCTTGGCGTCCCACGCGTCGTCGCGCATCGCCTTGGCGTGGTCCTTGGCCTTGACCGCGTCGTCGCGCTTGCCCTCGGCGGTCTTCTCGGCGGCGTCGGCCTTGTCCTTGGCGTCCTTCGCGGCGGTCGCCTGGGTCTCGGCGTTCTTCTTGTGCTCGGCGGCCTCGGCCTGCTTGGCCGCGGCCGTCTCCTTCTCCGCCTTGGCCGTCTTCTCCTCGGCCTCGGCGTCGAGCCGCTTGGCGTGCGCGTCGGCGGCGGCCGCCTTCGCATCACCCTCGGCCGTCAGGGCGTCGGTGAGCTTGGCCTCCGCGGTCTCCTTGTCCTTCTGGGCGTTGTCCCGGTGCATCTTGGCCGCGTCCGCCGCGGCCTTGGCCTGCAGCTCCGCCGCCTCGGCGGCCTTCTTGCGGAACTCCGCCTTCGACTGCGCCGCCTGCGCCAGGGCGCGCTGCGCAATCGTCTCGCTGTCCCCGGCCGCGGCACGGGTCGCGGCCTCCGCGGTCTCACCGGCCTTCTCCAGCGCCTGCAGCGCGGCAGCCGCACCCTTGGTGACCTGGTCCTTCTGCAGACCGACCAGCAGACCACGACCCCGCGGAGCACCAGCCGCATCAGCGATGCCGTACGCCGCCTGCAGCGCGGTGTCCGACGTGGTGGCGGCCTTCTGCCCGGCCGTCAGCTGCGTCTTGAGTACGGCCAGCTGGCTCTTCGCGGCGCTCTGGGCGGCCGTGAGACCGGCCTTGGCCTTGGTGAACTGAGCCTTGTCCGGATAGCCCAGCTTGTCATCGCCGGTGTGCCCCTCGGGGACGAGGCGGAACTTCTGCGCGGAGGAGCCGTTGCAGGTCGACAGCACGGCGTCTTTGCTGTTGTCGAACGTCGGCAGGTGCAGACACTTGTCGGTGGCCGCGTTGCGCAGCTCACCGGCGGCACGGACGTCGAACTGCCACTGCTGGGCATTGGCGTTGCCGCAGTCGCGGATCTGGATCTTCGTGCCGTTGGCGTTGTTGCCGTTCAGGACCTCAAGGCACCTGCCCGAGTTGATGTTGCGCAGGGTGTAGCTACCGTCGTGGTAGGACCCCAGCTGCCACTTCTGGGCACTGCTGCCGTTGCAGGTGTAGACCTGAACCGGGGTGCCGTTGGTCTTGCCGGAGCCCTGGACGTCGAGGCACTTGCCGGCAGCGCCCGGCACCTGGATGACCAGCGGGGCGTCACCGATGTAACCGATGCCGCCGGGGGACCAGTAGTCCTGCCAGCGGGTGATGTGGTCGGCGACCCAGGACTGCCCCAGCATGTCGGAGAGGGCCTTCGCGCCCTTGGCCAGGGCGTCGGTGGCGTCCTTGTTCGCGCCGACGATCTGGTTGCGCTGCGTGGCCTGCGAGGAGATCTCCTGCTGCCACTCGCCGGCCGCGGTCGCCGTGACGTCGTCGAGAACCCGGTCCGGGTCGAGCGGGTCACGCCACGCGCACGAGGCGAAGCGGGTCTTCAGGTCCTCGACCGCAATGCGGTACTCCGGCGTGCCCGGCTGCGGGGCGGTGCGCGGGAAGCCACCCGAGGACAGGAAGATACGGGCGTCGTCGGCGCCCATGTTGGCGTTGCTGAAGTTGTGCATCCACGCGAAGGCGTTGTGCTCGTCGAGCGCCCGGTTCCAGTCGGGCCGATGCGGGTCCGGGTCCTGTGCGTACAGCGGGTTGCCGAGATCGTCGACGGCCTTGACGGTCTGGGCGTCGGCCTTGGGGGTCGAGTCCTCGTAGAAGTCGCCGTCGTTCTTCCAGAACCGGTCGGCGACCCAGGTGGTCAGACCCGTCTGGTCGTAGAAGGTCTGCTTGCCGTCGCCCGGCGACCCGG
Organism: Streptomyces sp. NPDC001351; assembly: GCF_042896045.1. Classification (NCBI taxonomy): domain Bacteria; kingdom Bacillati; phylum Actinomycetota; class Actinomycetes; order Kitasatosporales; family Streptomycetaceae; genus Streptomyces; species Streptomyces sp. NPDC001351. Next base: position 268,981 of record NZ_JBIAWS010000002.1, read on the forward strand.
GCGGCCAGTGGAAGTCCGTGTCGGTGAAGCCGACCGGGGTGTTCAGGCCCGACAGGGGCTTCTGCCATCCGTCCCGGGCGGCGGCGAGGTCGTCCAGCTGCTTGCCGGCGGCGTCGCGGTCGCTCTTGTAGGCGGTCGCGAGCGGCGTCTGGTCCCAGTGGTCGCGGTTGGCGAGGACGTGGAGTTTGTCCGCCGGCTGGTTCAGTCCGTCCTGCGCGGTCGTGGCCATCGACGGGCCGCCCAGCCGCAGGACCTCGCTCATCAGGCACTGGTCCTGGCGCAGTTGCTCGGCGGCCGTGTCCTCGTACCACGGGTCCGAATCGCTCACGGGTGCGGCGTTCGGCCGGATCGAGCCGGGCTGAACCGCCAGGCCTGCCACGACGGCCAGGGCGGCGACGGACGTGACAGCGGAGGTGAGCTTCTGTGATCTTCGTTTTCCGGGCAGGCGGAACCACGGTCTGGGCTGCAAGGAGGCATCCCTTTCTGCGTTCAGCCGGGGGTGCGGGTGCGGGCCGGAAAGGCGTACGACGGCATGGCGATGCGACCCCTCCCCGTGAGCGACGGCGTTCCCCCGGTCGCTGGTTGGCGCGCGTGAAGGCGGAATGGTCAGGTTCGGCCCATACGCGGCGACAGCATAAGCATGTACACGCAGAACCGCACAAGGTTTCGCTTCGGCTGGATTGCCGTAGGCCCTCGCACCCCAGCGGGAATTTCCGAAATCGGGCAAGCGGAGGGCGGTTTCGGCGGCCGTCGGATCGTAGGCTGCCGCCCATGTGCGGAATCGTGGGATACGTGGGGTCGCAGTCGGCGCTTGATGTGGTGATGGCCGGGCTGAAGCGGCTGGAGTACCGGGGGTACGACTCGGCGGGTGTAGCCGTGCTGGCGGACGGCGGACTGGCGGCCGCGAAGAAGGCCGGGAAGCTGGTGAACCTGGAGAAGGAACTGGTGGACCGGCCGCTGCCGACGGGCTCGACGGGGATCGGGCATACGCGCTGGGCCACACACGGCGGCCCCACGGACCCGAATGCACATCCGCATCTGGACAACGCGGGGCGCGTCGCCGTCGTCCACAACGGGATCATCGAGAACTTCGCCCTGCTGCGGGCCGAACTGGAGGAGCGGGGGCACGACCTCGCCTCCGAGACGGACACCGAGGTGGTCGCCCATCTGCTCGCCGAGGAGTTCTCGGCGTGCGCGGATCTCGCCGAGGCGATGCGGCTGGTGTGCCGGCGGCTGGAGGGGGCGTTCACCCTGGTCGCGGTGCATGCGGACGAGCCGGACGTGGTGGTCGGGGCGCGGCGGAACTCACCGCTCGTGGTGGGCGTGGGGGAGGGTGAGGCGTTCCTGGCCTCCGATGTCGCCGCGTTCATCGACCACACGCGGTCCGCGGTCGAACTGGGCCAGGACCAGGTCGTCGAGCTGCGGCGCGACGGGGTGACGGTGACGGGGTTCGACGGCAGCCCGGCCGACGTGCGCTCGTACCACGTCGACTGGGACGCCTCCGCCGCGGAGAAGAGCGGCTACGACTACTTCATGCTCAAGGAGATCGCCGAGCAGCCGAAGGCGGTCGCCGACACGTTGCTGGGGCGCATCGACGCGGGAGGTTCGCTGACGCTGGACGAGCTCCGGATCAGCGCCGCCGAGCTGCGGGAAGTCGACAAGGTGGTGATCGTGGCGTGCGGTACGGCATTTCATGCCGGGCTCATCGCCAAGTACGCCATCGAGCACTGGACGCGGATTCCGTGTGAGGTGGAGCTCGCGAGTGAGTTCCGGTACCGGGATCCGATCCTCGGGGCGCGGTCTCTCGTCATCGCCATCTCGCAGTCCGGCGAGACCATGGACACGCTGATGGCGTTGCGGCATGCGCGGGAGCAGGGCTCCAAGGTGCTGGCCATCTGCAACACCAACGGGTCGACCATTCCGAGGGAATCGGATGCGGTGCTGTACACGCATGCGGGGCCGGAGGTGGCCGTCGCGTCCACCAAGGCGTTTCTGACGCAGCTTGTGGCCTGTTATCTGGTTGCTCTGTATCTGGGGCAGGTGCGCGGCACCAAGTGGGGCGACGAGATCGGGGCCGTCATCCGGGACCTGTCGCACATCTCCGGCGAGGTCGAGCGGGTGCTGGAGACAATGGAGCCGGTACGGGAGCTCGCGCGGTCGCTCGCCGACAAGAACACGGTGCTGTTCCTGGGGCGGCATGTGGGGTATCCGGTCGCACTGGAGGGGGCTCTGAAGCTGAAGGAGCTCGCCTACATGCATGCGGAGGGGTTTGCGGCGGGGGAGTTGAAGCACGGTCCGATCGCTTTGATCGAGCCCGATCTGCCGGTGGTCGTGGTCGTGCCGTCGCCTCGGGGGCGGTCCGTCCTCCACGACAAGATCGTGTCCAACATCCAGGAGATCCGGGCGCGGGGGGCGCGGACGATCGTGATCGCGGAGGAGGGGGACGAGGCGGTCGTGCCGTACGCCGACCATCTCGTACGGATCCCCGCGACACCCACGTTGCTGCAGCCGCTGGTGGCCACGGTGCCGTTGCAGGTGTTCGCGTGCGAGCTGGCTACGGCTCGTGGCAACGAGGTGGATCAGCCGCGGAACCTCGCGAAGTCGGTGACGGTGGAGTAGGGAGCAGGGGTTCAGTCGAGGGTGCCCCTGGAGTTGCGGTAGGCCCGGTGGGCGAAGCGGATGATCAGGGCGAACGGCACGATAACGCGCAGGAGGTGACTCCACTGAGGTTCGGAGGAACCGGCCTCGTGGAGGGCGGTGAGCAGGATGCCCGCCCCGAACACCACGTACACCCCGAGCAGGATCGTGAACCCGAGCGACCAACTCCAGGGCGTTTTCTCCCCGGTGCCCACCGCCGCCTCGCTCAGCTGTTCCCTTGGCGGGGCGGTCTCCCGCTTGCGCGGCTGCGGTATCTGATCCGCAGTTCGGGCCGGTAGGGCGACGACCGCGGCTGGGGGGACGCCCGCGTCCAGCACCGCGATCCGCTCTGCCGTGACGTCCTCGAACAGCGTCGGCTCCACCGCCACGCGGAAGCCGTCGAGGCCGGTCAGGTGCCGGGCCCCGTCGGGGCGGGTGGTCATCGCGGCGCAGGCGTCGTACCGCACGGTGACCAGGCCGCCCGGCAGCGACAGGGTTACGCCGGTGTCGGCGATGACCAGCGTGACGTCGTCGTCCTCCAGTGACGGGTGCAGGGTGCCGGAGACTCCGGTAGGCGAGTACTGCGGGGCGGCGGTGAGGCCCGCCCAGTCGGCACCCAGGGTTGGCACCTGCAGCAGCCCGCCGTCCCACGCCTCACGGGCGACCTCGCGCAGATCCTCGACCGTGACCGCCCGCAGTTCGGCCCGGTGCTGCTCGGGGGCCATGATCGGATGCCCGAGCAGCAGGCTGAGCGCGTACGACGGCAGCACGGCCGCGCCGAGGTCGGGAGTGTCGTAGACCTTGAGCAACTTGGCGCGCGCGGAGTCCAGTTCGGCCTGCTCGATACGGCCCGCGCGCAGCCGGGCGAACGCGTCGACGAAGCCGCCGACCACCGCGTCCTGCTTCTGCGGCAGCGCGTCGGCGTACGCGGTGAGGGTGGCGAACTCGGCGTCGCGCGGGGTGTAGTCGGCCTCCGCGGAGTACGAGTAGCCGCCTTTCTGGCGCAGGTCCTGGAAGAGGGCGCGGCCCAGGATGTCGGCGAAGACGCCGGCGGCGGTGGAGCGGCGCAGCACCGAGTCGAAGACGACGTGGCCGTCGTCGCCGCAGATGTAGGCGGGCGTGACGGGCAGCGCGCTGGTCGCGGCCGGTGCGGGGAGGCTGCTGCCGGCGGGCAGGGTGAGGTCCAGGCCGTCCGGTACGCGGTCGCCGGTGAGCCAGAGCACCGCGTTGTCCCGGGTGAAACGGGTCTCGGCCCAGTGCCGTACCTGGTCGGCCGTCAGGCTCCAGGTGCCCAGTTCGTCGTAGCCGGCCAGCCCGTAGCTCTGGGCGCCGTAACGCCACAGCGGCAGCTGGGACATGGGGCCGCTGCCCCGGCTGTGCGCCTCGGTCCGCAGGATCTCCTTCTCCGTCTCCAGACGGTCCAGCGGCAGGTCGCACAGGGCCGCGCAGACGCTGTTGAGGTAGGTGACGACCTCGTCCTCGTCGCCGGTGACGTGGAAGAGGGTGTACACGTTCGCCGTGGCGCCGTTGTAGTGCAGGTCGGACAGGCCGAGGCGGTGCAGGGCGAGGTGTTCGACGAGGTGGGTGAGCCCGGCCGTGGCCAGGGTCTCGTCGGCACGACCCACACGGAAGAGGAGGCCGGCCGTGATGTGGCCGGGGCGGGGGGCGAAGAGCGTGGGAATGCCGTGGGTGATGGTGTGGCTGACGAGGCCGTGGAGGGCGCCGAGATCGGTGACGGGCGGCTGCGCGGTGCCTGCGGTGTCCTGCGTGGTCATGTGTCCGTCTTCCCTCAGATCAGACCGTCGCCAGAGCGGCCGTGCGGTATGTCGCGAACCGGCTCTTCCAGTCGGGCAGGTACTGCCAGAAGGACTCGGACGCCGTGTCTCCCAGCGCGGTGAAGTGCCGGGCGGCGTCTCCGAGATGGCCGCCGAGGGAGAAGGCCAGGGCGAAGGCGCTGTGACCGCCGATGTGGTGCCGGCGCGGGCGGTGGTCGGGGTGCAGTACGGAGATCTGGGCGGCTTGCCGCAGTTCGTTACGGACCTTCACGTCCCGCAGGTACTCCGTGGCCTCAGCACCGTCCAGATCCAGCCAGTGTTCGATATGGGCCTCGGCGATGAGGATCCCGGCGTCCGAGCCCTCCGGCGCGGCGCTCGCACACTCCTGCGCGAAGCCGTGCGCGGCCTCCCAGGAACCGCCCCACTTGGGGCACAACTGCTGCAGCAACTGCGACTGCGCGCGGAAGTAGGGCCGGTGATGCTCCGCCAGCCGGTCGTAGCGCCGCCGGGCCTCGGACTGCCCCAGTTCCAGGCCGCGGGCGGTGAGCAGGCGGGCGGTCCAGGCGGGCGTGAACGCGGGCTGCTCGGCACACACCTCGATCAGGAGCTGTTCCGCTTTGCGCAGCCACTCATGAAAGTCCTTGAACTGCTCCCGAGAGACATTCCTGGCCCGGCCGCCGCCGCGAAGGCGCCAGCCGATGCGGATGTACCGCTCGGCGACGAGCGTGCGGGGCAGGGGGTCGGCGGGCAGAGCCTTCGCGGCCCGCTCCAGGTACGCCTCGGTCCTCTCGACACCGGCGAGGAGCCCGGCGGCGAACGAGACGTCGTCGGGGGAGCCGAGCCCCGCGAAGAATCCCTGGGTGGCGGACCAGTCCTCGTCCCGGGCGGCGGTGCGCAGAGCGGCCAGCTCGGGCAGCACGTCGAACGGATCAACTACGAGCACTGCGCCCCCCCCGGCGTATCAATGTGCAGCGCGCGCGAACTGGCCCCCCAGGCGCGCGAGATGCTGCGCAGGCTAGCAGGGAGGCGTGACGCGGGGTACTGAGATATTGGGGTGCCGGGGGTGGTCTTGAGGGCGTCGAGGAAGGCGGAGAAGGCTCCGGCCGGGAAGGTGAGGGTTGCCCTGGCCGGGGCTTTTGAGTCGCGGACGGCTGTGTGGGTGGGGTCGGAAACAACGTTTCCAGCGCTGCCCACTGCTCGTCCGTGAGATCTCCCCGCCCCATGAACCGTGATCATTCACAGCCTGAGATGCACTTTCGACACACGCCCTGGTACGGACCTCGCTCGCCTCGACGACTGGCTCGGCCGAGCCGGAACGGTCGAGCGAGCCGAGGGCCTGCTCAGCGAGGGCGCGGCGGCCACCCCGGAATAGAGTGCCCGAATGAGCATCATCGGGGTCGGTATCGACGTGGCCGAGATCGAGCGGTTCGAGGCGTCGCTCAAGCGGACGCCCGGGATGGCCGAACGGCTGTTTCTGGAGAGCGAGTTGCTGCTGCCCAGCGGGGAGCGTCGGGGGGTGGCGTCGCTCGCCGCCCGGTTCGCCGCCAAGGAAGCCCTGGCCAAGGCTCTCGGTGCGCCGGCCGGGCTGCTGTGGACGGATGCCGAGGTGTTCGTCGAGGACAGCGGGCAGCCGCGGGTGCGGGTGACGGGGACCGTGGCGGCGCGGGCGGCGGACCTGGGTGTGCGGTCCTGGCATGTGTCGCTGAGCCATGACGCCGGGGTGGCCTCGGCGGTGGTGATCGCCGAAGGCTGAGGGCAGACTCGACCCCATGCGTACTGCGTACAGCGTGGAGACGGTAAGGGCAGCAGAGCGGGAGCTCATGGCGCGGCTTCCCGAGGGGGCGTTGATGCAGCGGGCGGCCGCCGGGCTCGCCGCCGCTTGCGCCGATCTGATCGGGCGCGTCTACGCCAGCCGGGTCGTGCTGCTCGTCGGGAGCGGCGACAACGGGGGTGACGCGCTGTATGCCGGGGCGCGGCTGGCCCGGCGTGGGGCGGCGGTCGCGGCCGTGCTGCTCGCACCCGAGCGGGCCCATGCCGGAGGGCTTGCCGCCCTGCTGCGCGCCGGAGGGCGGGTCGTGGGCAGCGGGGCGGGCGCCGGGGCCGCTGCCTCCGCCGGGGTCGGTGCCGTCGAAGAGGCGATTCTTCGGGCCGATCTCGTCGTCGACGGGATCGTCGGGATCGGCGGGACGGGTGGACTTCGGCCCGAGGCCGCGCAATTGGCCGCGTGCGTCGAGGAATCCGGTGCCGCCGTCGTCGCCGTCGATCTGCCGAGCGGTGTCGACGCCGATACGGGAGAGGTGCGCGGTGCCGCCGTCCGGGCCGATCTCACCGTCACGTTCGGCACGCACAAGCCGGGGCTGCTGATCGACCCCGCGCGGGAGTACGCCGGGTCGGTGCGGCTCGTCGACATCGGACTGGGGGACGTACTCCCCGAAGAGCCCGAGTTGGAGGCCCTGCAGCACGCCGACGTCGCCGCGCTGCTGCCCGTGCCCGGTGCCGAGAGCGACAAGTACCGGCGTGGGGTGGTGGGGATCGCCGCCGGGTCCGCGCGCTATCCCGGGGCCGCCGTCCTCGCGGTGTCCGGGGCGCTCAGGGGCGGCGCAGGGGCCGTGCGGTACGTCGGGCCCGCCGGGGACGCCGTCGTCTCGCGGTTCCCGGAGACCCTCGTATCGGATCAGGGGCCCGCGAAGGCCGGGCGGGTGCAGGCCTGGGTCGTCGGGCCGGGTGCCGGGGACGACGCCTCGACCGTGGCCGAGGTGCTGGAGGCGGACGTACCCGTGCTCGTCGACGCGGACGGGCTGCGGCTTGCCGAACGGGATGCCGTACGGGCCCGTAGCGCCCCGACGCTCATGACCCCGCACGCCGGGGAGGCCGCCGCGCTGCTCGGTGTGGCGCGGGAGGAGGTCGAGGGGGCGCGGCTGGCCTCGGCGCGCGAACTCGCCTCGCGGTACGGGGCGACCGTGCTGCTCAAGGGGTCCACCACGCTCGTCGCCGATTCGAGGGGTGGGGTCGTACGGGTCAATGCGACCGGGACGCCGTGGCTCGCCACCGCGGGCAGCGGGGATGTGCTGTCGGGGCTCGCCGGGTCGCTGCTGGCGTCCGGGCTCTCCGCGCTGGACGCGGGGAGCGCGGCGGCCTATCTGCACGGGCTGGCCGGGCGGTTCGCCGCCGACGGGGCGCCGGCCGGGGCGCACGACGTGGCGGAGGCGATTCCGGGAGCCTGGCGGGACGTGCGGGACTGACCGACCGTCGGCAGGTGGCCGACGGTTCCTCCGCAAGCCCGACTTCGGTGCCGCGATGTGCCGTCGATCGGGTGCGGTGTCATCGTGGCTGGGCGCTCCCTCACTCTCGGCTTCGCTCGAGCGGGGGGACCCCCATCGCGGCGGGAGCCGCATGGTCGATACAGCCCCGTGCCCCTTCGGCGCGCGGCGACACCGCTGCCGTCGCCCCGGCGGTGCTCGTCGGAAAGGGTGAACCCGCCGCGCGCCGCTCCCGGCCTGTCGGCCCAGCGCGATTCTCTGATTGGATGATCAGTAGACATTTTGCGCATACCGCCTGCCAGGGTGTCGCGGTCGTGCTCGCCGCCGTCACCGTCCTCCCTGCCGGCGCCGCCCCGGCCTCCGCCGCGCCCCCGCCCCCGGATCCGGGGGCGACCTCCGTTCACCGGCCCGCCGACGACGAGGATGCCGTAGAGGACGCGGACCTCGTCGAGGTCGTGCCGCCCAAGGACGCTGCCGGGAAAGCGAAGTGCAGCCGGCGGACCGGGCCCTATCAGCGGGCGGTCGAGAAGTGGCTGAAGCTGAAGGTGGACGGGAAGCAGTCGGCCGCCGACTGCCGGGCCGTCCGGGACTTTCAGGAACAGCACGGGATCAAGCCCGCGACCGGGTTCGCCGGGCCCGCCACCTGGGCGACCATGCAGCTCGTCTCCGCCAAGGACGATCCGAACGCGAAGCACAAGTGTCCTGTGCGCGAGCGCCGGGTCGCCTGTGTCGACCTCGACCGGCAGCTGACCTGGGTGCAGAAGGCCGGCGAGGTGGTCTACGGGCCCGTCCCGATGCGCAGCGGTCGGGTCGGACATGCCACCCGGACCGGGTGGCACAAGATCTACTGGAAGCACAAGAACCACTGGTCGACGCTGTACAACGCGCCCATGCCCTATGCCCAGTTCTTCAGCGGCGGGCAGGCCTTCCACGGTGTCCACGACAGCATCTACACCACCCTCGGCTCCTGGGGGTGCATCAATCTGCGGCTGGACGACGCCCGGAAGCTGTGGCGGGTGCTGAAGAAGGGTGACCGTGTGTATGTGTGGGGACACCGGCCCGGGAAGTAGGCGCCTCGACGGGGGCCGGTGCCTCGGGGAGTGTCCGACCCCTCTGCGACACTGGGTGCGCCATGACTGAGACAGCAGCTGCCCCGACCGCGCCCCTGCGCGCCCGCGCCGAGATCGACCTGGCCGCCCTGCGCGCCAACGTGCGGACCCTGCGCGCCCTCGCGCCGGGCGCTGCCCTCATGGCCGTGGTCAAGTCCGACGCGTACGGCCACGGAGCCGTGCCGTGCGCCCGGGCCGCCGTGGCGGCGGGCGCCGCCTGGCTGGGGACCGCGACGCCCGAGGAGGCGCTCGCGCTGCGGGCCGCCGGGCTGCCCGGACGCATCATGTGCTGGCTGTGGACGCCGGGCGGGCCCTGGCGGGAGGCCGTCGAGGCCGACATCGACGTGTCGGTGAGCGGGATGTGGGCCCTGGACGAGGTCACCGCGGCCGCCCGGGCTGCGGGAATTCCGGCGCGCGTGCAGCTCAAGGCCGACACCGGGCTGGGGCGGGGCGGCTGTCAGCCGGGGGAGGACTGGGCCGAGCTGGTCGCGGCCGCCCTGCGTGCCGAGGCCGAAGGGATCATCCGCGTCACCGGGCTCTGGTCGCACTTCGCGTGCGCCGACGAACCCGGGCACCCCTCCATCGGCATCCAGCTCACCCGCTTCCGCGAGATGCTCGCGTACGCCGAGGGGCAGGGCGTGCGCCCCGAGGTGCGGCACATCGCCAACTCGCCCGCCACGCTCACCCTCCCCGAGGCCCACTTCGACCTGGTACGGACCGGTATCGCCCTCTACGGCATCTCGCCGAGCCCCGAGTTGGGCAGCCCCGCCGACTTCGGGCTGCGTCCGGTGATGACACTGTCGGCGTCCCTCGCGCTCGTGAAGCACGTTCCGGGGGGCCACGGCGTCAGTTACGGGCATCACTACGTCACCCCCGGCGCGACGACCCTCGGACTCGTGCCCGTCGGGTACGCCGACGGCGTTCCGCGGCACGCCTCCGGGGCCGGTCCGGTGCTGGTCGGCGGCAAGTGGCGGACCATCGCCGGGCGGGTCGCGATGGACCAGTTCGTCGTCGATCTCGGCGGGGACGAGCCCGCGGCCGGTACGGAAGCGGTGCTGTTCGGGCCCGGCGACCGCGGCGAGCCCACCGCCGAGGACTGGGCGCAGGCCGCGGGCACCATCGCGTACGAGATCGTCACGCGGATCGGAACGCGCGTTCCCCGCGTCTACGTGAATGAGCAACAAAGCGGGTAACCGCACAGAGGCCCGACAGTCCTCGGACCGGCAGAAGTGCAGCACCCGTAAGCCGAGCAACATCAGGCAGTCGATCGACAGCGATACCAAACAGGCAACACGTGTAACGCAAGCAACACCTGTATCACCCGACCCAGCGAACAGCAGTAATGATCCGGCGAAGAGGAGCGGTACGTGAGCGAGAGCAGTGCGGAGGCCGTCGCAGCAGCCGTCGCCTCCGCCACGGGGGCGGCCGGGAACTGGCGCAGGGCGACCGGCATCGCGGGCGCCGCGATAGGCGTGGTCGCCGCGGGCGCGGCGGCCGGAGTCGCCATAGAGCGGCTCACCGTCGGCCGCGGGATGCGGAAGAAGGCGCGGCTCGCGCTCGATTCGACCGGACCGTACGGGGCGCTGCGCGGCACGCCCGGCAAGGCCACGGCCGACGACGGCACCGAGCTGTACTACGAGGTCGACGACGTCGACCCCGACGCCGTGCCCGCGCTCGGCCCGCGCCGCCGCCGGCTGTTCGGCCGTAAGGCGCCCGCTCCCGTCACCGTCGTCTTCAGCCACGGCTACTGCCTCAACCAGGACTCCTGGCACTTCCAGCGGGCGGCCCTGCGCGGCGTCGTACGGACCGTGCACTGGGACCAGCGCAGCCACGGGCGGTCCGGGCGGGGTGCGCAGCAGGTGCAGGACGGCGTGCCGGTCAGCATCGACCAGCTGGGGCGCGATCTGAAGGCCGTCATCGACGCCGCCGCGCCGGACGGGCCCATCGTGCTCGTCGGGCACTCCATGGGCGGCATGACCATGATGGCGCTGGCCGACCAGTATCCCGAGCTGATCCGGGAGCGGGTGGTCGCCACCGCCTTCGTCGGTACGTCGTCCGGGCGGCTCGGCGAGGTCAACTTCGGGCTGCCGGTCGCGGGCGTCAACGCGGTGCGGCGGGTGCTCCCCGGCGTGCTGAAGGCGCTGGGGCAGCAGGCCGCGCTGGTGGAGAAGGGGCGGCGGGCGACCGCCGATCTGTTCGCCGGGATCATCAAGCGGTACTCGTTCGCCTCGCGGGACGTCGACCCGGCCGTCGCCCGGTTCGCCGAGCGGATGATCGAGGGCACGCCGATCGACGTGGTCGCGGAGTTCTACCCGGCGTTCACTGAGCACGACAAGACCGAGGCGCTGGTGCACTTCGCGGACCTGCCGGTGCTGGTGCTGGCCGGGATCGGCGATCTCGTCACCCCCAGCGAGCACAGCGAGGCGATCGCCGACCTGCTGCCGGACGCCGAACTGGTGCTGGTGCCGGACGCCGGCCACCTGGTGATGCTGGAGCACCCGGAGGTGGTCACCGACCGGCTGGCCGACCTGCTCACTCGTGCGGGTGCCGTCCCGGCAGGAGCTACCGTGGGTGGCTATGGAAGCACCAGCAGCACCGCACAACCCGGCTGAGACCGAGGCCGCCGTGTCCCCCGCCGTGTCTTCTGCGGAGATCGCCGTCACGTCCCCCGAGCAGATGCGGGACCTGGGCCGCCGCCTCGCCAAGCTGCTGCGCGCCGGCGACCTCGTGATGCTCAACGGGGAACTCGGCGCGGGCAAGACGACGCTCACCCGCGGGCTGGGTGAAGGGCTCGGCGTCCGGGGCGCGGTCACCTCGCCGACCTTCGTGATCGCCCGTGTGCATCCGTCGCTGGGCGACGGTCCGCCGCTCGTGCACGTCGACGCGTACCGCCTGGGCGGCGGGCTCGACGAGATGGAGGACCTCGACCTCGATGTCTCGCTGCCCGAGTCGGTGATCGTCGTGGAGTGGGGCGAGGGCAAGGTCGAGGAGCTGACCGACGACCGGCTGCACGTCGTCATCCACCGGGCCGTCGGCACTGTGTCTTCCCGGGGGGCGGCCCCCGGACTCCCGGACGTGGACGAGGTGCGGCACGTGACCGTGACCGGGCTCGGGGAGCGGTGGTCGGCGGTGGACCTGAGCGTGCTGTCCGTCTGACGGCCGCACGGCCGACGCACGATTCCGTGAACGTTCCGACAAGACGTCGGCAAGATGTTGCATTCGGTGTCTTGTGCGTGGTCACATGGTATCCAGTTCGTGGTTAGGTCTACCTAACTACGCCTGCCCCCGGGTCCTCAGGAGGCGTCCATGCCGGCCACCGAGAGCAACGCGCAGCCGCAGAAGCCGTCCGCCGTCGTCGCCGCTGTGTCCATGCGCGAACTACTGGCGTCATGCGCCGCGGCGGACGCGGTCTCGACCCCGCCGCGGCTGCCGGACCCCGAGGTGTCCGAGCCGCCGGCCCGGCACCGGGAAGCCGCGTAGCGAAGCCGCTCAGGGGATCACGGCGATCTGTGCGCCGATCGTCGCGAACTCCCACAGCGCGGCGCCGTCCTTTCGGGACTCGCGGATCCCGCCCGTGCGCACCGTCGGGTCGGGTGCCGCCGGCGAGGTCCTGACCGCCGCGCTGAAACCGACGGGGACGCCTTCCACGCTGGTGAAACGGACGACGTGCTCGATGGCGGTGCCGTCGGTGCCGATGGCGGAGTTCGAGCGGGAGGTGACCCCGTAGACGCCGGGCGCCGGGTCGACATTGCCCGGGGCGACCGGGAAGCTGCGCAGGACCTGGTTGCGGGCGTCGACCAGCCAGACCCGGGCGGAGCCCACCGAGTAGACGACACGTTGCCCGGCGCCGGACGCGGCGGGCGGCAGGCCGGAGTTGCGCTGGGCGCCGGGCGCTCCCGGAACGGCCACGGTGGGTGAGGCGCTCGCCTGCGGCTTGCCGAAGCCGGCCGGCGCGGTCACGTAGGCCCGGTAGCCGAGGAAGCCGACGGTGGCCAGGGCGGCCACGGTGAGCCCGAACACGAACCCGGAGCTGCTCCTCGCCATGGTCGCCACCTGCCCCATTCGCCTCGAACGTCACGCTTTGCGGCGACCGTAGCAGCCCGTAGCCGCCCGACCGGGGCGGCGATGCCCGAGGTGGGGGCCCGTGTCGGACACCCGGCCTGCCCCACGGAGCCCGGCACAGGCTCCCCTTTGCGGTCGCCCGGTCCGCCACGCTCGAACAGCTTCGCGCGGAACGCCTTGGTGCTGGGGGGCCGGTCTCTGTGCGCGGACGACGGGGCGTCCGACACGGGCCCCGGGAGCCGTAGGCTGTTTGCGTGCTCTTGCTCGCTCTGGATACCGCAACCCCAGCCGTGACCGTCGCCCTGCACGACGGCACGGACGTCATCGCCTCCTCGAGCCAGGTGGACGCCCGCCGGCACGGTGAGCTGCTGCTGCCGGCCGTCGACCGGGTGCTCGCCGAGGCTGGGCTCGGGCTCGACGCCGTCACCGGCATCGTCGTCGGCATCGGGCCCGGCCCCTACACCGGACTGCGCGTCGGCCTGATGACCGCGGACACCTTCGGGCTCGCGCTCGGTGTCCCCGTGCACGGAGTGTGCACGCTCGACGGTCTGGCGTACGCGGCCGACATCGACAAGGGCCCCTTCGTCGTGGCGACCGACGCCCGGCGCAAGGAGGTCTACTGGGCGCGCTACGCGGACTCCCGGACCCGGCTGACCGACCCCGCCGTCGACCGGCCCGCCGACATCGCCGACCGGGTGGCGGGGCTGCCCGCCGTCGGCGCGGGCGCGCTGCTGTACCCGGACACCTTCCCGAGCGCGCACGAGCCGGAGCACGTGTCGGCCGCCGCGCTCGCGAGTCTGGCCGCCGAGCGGCTGGCCAAGGGCGAGGAACTGCCCGAGGCCCGGCCGCTGTACCTGCGCCGCCCGGACGCCCAGGTCCCCAAGAACTACAAGGTGGTCACCCCCAAGTGACCGAACCCGTGACCACTCGGCTGCGCGAGATGCGCTGGTGGGACATCGACCGCGTGCTCGAACTGGAGAAGGACCTCTTCCCCGAGGACGCCTGGTCCCGCGGCATGTTCTGGTCGGAACTCGCCCACGCCCGCGGCCCCGAGGCGACCCGCCGCTATGTCGTCGCCGAGGACGGCGAGGGGCGGGTGGTCGGGTATGCGGGCCTCGCCGCCTCCGGAGACCTGGCCGACATCCAGACGATCGCCGTCACCCGCGAGCAGTGGGGCACCGGCCTCGGCGGACGGCTCCTCGCCGAGCTGCTGCGGGCCGCCACCGCCTTCGAGTGCGCCGAAGTGATGCTGGAGTGCCGGATCGACAACATCCGCGCCCAGAAGCTCTACGAGCGCTACGGCTTCGAGGCCATCGGCTTCCGGCGCGGCTACTACCAGCCCGGCAATGTGGACGCCCTGGTGATGCGGCTGACCACGCAATCCGACGGCGGCCCCGCCGCGGGACCGACTTCCGAACGAGAAACCGAGATCCATGGCTGACGAACCCCTGGTCCTGGGAATCGAGACCTCCTGCGACGAGACCGGCGTCGGCATCGTCCGCGGCACCACCCTGCTGGCCGACGCCGTCGCCTCCAGCGTCGACGAACACGCCCGCTTCGGCGGCGTCGTCCCCGAGGTCGCCTCCCGGGCGCACCTGGAGGCGATGGTGCCGACGATCGACCGCGCGCTGAAGGAGGCGGGGGTGAGCGCGAGGGACCTGGACGGCATCGCGGTCACCGCCGGTCCGGGCCTGGCCGGCGCCCTGCTGGTCGGCGTGTCGGCGGCGAAGGCGTACGCGTACGCGCTGGGCAAGCCGCTCTACGGCGTCAACCACCTCGCCTCGCACATCTGCGTGGACCAGCTGGAGCACGGCGCGCTGCCCGAGCCGACGATGGCGCTGCTGGTGTCCGGCGGACACAGCTCGCTGCTGCTGTCGACGGACATCACCTCGGACGTACGTCCCCTGGGCGCGACCATCGACGACGCGGCCGGCGAGGCCTTCGACAAGATCGCGCGGGTGCTGAACCTCGGCTTCCCGGGCGGCCCGGTCATCGACCGCTACGCACGTGAGGGCGACCCCTCGGCGATCGCGTTCCCGCGTGGACTGACCGGTCCGCGCGACCCGGCGTACGACTTCTCCTTCTCCGGGCTGAAGACGGCCGTGGCCCGCTGGATCGAGGCCAAGCGGGCGGCGGGCGAGGAGGTGCCGGTGCGGGACGTGGCGGCCTCCTTCCAGGAGGCGGTCGTCGACGTGCTCACCCGCAAGGCCGTACGCGCCTGCAAGGACGAGGGCGTCGGGCATCTGATGATCGGCGGCGGTGTGGCCGCCAACTCCCGGCTGCGCGAGCTCGCCCGGCACCGCTGCGAGGCGGCCGGGATCGAACTGCGGGTGCCGCGGCCGAAGTTGTGCACCGACAACGGGGCGATGGTGGCCGCTCTCGGCGCGGAGCTGGTGGCCCGCAACCGGGCGGCGTCGAGCTGGGACCTGTCCGCCGACTCGTCGCTGCCGGTGACGGAGGCGCACGTACCCGGGCACGACCACGACCATGTGCACGAGGTCAGCAAGGAGAACCTGTACTCGTGACGGTCGCGTTGATGTGGGAGGCACGGGCGGCCGAGGGCCGGGGCGAGGAACTGCTCGCCTGGGCGCGGGCGCAGGAACTCCCGGCGCGACCGGTGCGCCGGGAGACCTTCCGGGCCGCGCAGGACCGCGTCCTCGTCATCACCTGGTGGGACGCGGCCCACGACGCCGAGCTGCCCGAACTGCCCGAGCCGGACGGTGAGTTGGTCATGCGGGCGGTGCACCGGTGGCGGTTCGAGTCGGTGGGGGAGGGCTGAGGGGCGAGTAGGCCAGCTGCCGCTCCCCGTCCTCGTCGGACAACCGCCACAGCAGCTTGCCGTGCCGGCGTTCCCACAGGCCGCCGACAGCCGCCTTGGCCAGGTAGTCCGTCGCCACCAGCAGAACGAAGACCCAGATGTCGGACCAGACGTAGACGAGGCCGACCGCCAGCACGAAGAGGATGACCGAGCGCACCGCGGTCTCTCCGCTGCCGGACGCCTGGCCGGCCTCCGGCAACGGGCCCGCGGACTCGAAGTCCCGTCGGTGGCCGAAACGGGTGGAGCGCACGAGTGCCGCGATGACCAGGAAGGCGAGGGCCACGATCGCCGCGTTCTCCGTGTCGGTGGTCGACCACTGCCGGCTCCCCCGCGTGCCGACCGCCACCGCCGTACCGGCCACGATCCCGGCCAGCTTCGCCGCACCTGACGCCAGTTCGTGGCGCACGTATCTGACCATCGCACCCCCCCGGGTTCCTCGGCCCGGGGTCACCCTGCCCCCGAAACCTCCGTCTCGCAGCACAGCCGCCGCTCGGTGCCGAGCACCCGCACCGGGCCGGTGAGCTGGAGGTGTGCCGTGTGTCGTACCTCCGCGCTCGACGCGGCCAACCGTAGTTCGAGGGCGCCCGGCTCGACCACCCGGCGGCCCGAACGGTCGGTGAACGCCGAGAGGTCGGTGTGGAAATGAAAGGTGACCCGGGAGGCCTCTCCCGGGTCCAGCTCCAGCCGCCGGTAGCCGATGAGGCGTACGTCGGGCCGCGTCACCGAGGCCACCGGGTCGTGCAGGTAGAGCTGCACGACCTCCGCGCCCGCGCGCTCGCCCGTGTTGCGGACGGTGACCGTCACGTCGTACGAGCCGTCCGTGTCGATCTGCGCCCCGGCGGACTCGGACTCCCACGCGAACGTCGTGTACGAGCGGCCGTGGCCGAAGGGGTACAGCGGGGTCGGGTCGAGGTTGCTGACCTCGCCCGCGAGGCCCAGCGGAGGCTGGAGGTACGTCCACGGCTGGCCGCCGGGGACCCGCGGGACGCTCACCGGGAGGCGGCCCGAGGGGTTCACGCGGCCCGACAGCACTCCCGCCACCGCCGGGCCGCCCTCCTCCCCGGGGAAGAACGCCTGCACCACCGCGGCCAGCCGGCCGTCCCAGCGGCCCAGGGCGTACGGGCGACCGGTGAGCAGCACGAGGACCACGGGCACCCCGGTGGCGACCAGCGCGTCCAGCAACTCGCCCTGCACACCCGGAAGCCGGAGGTCCGTCACATCGCAGCCCTCGCCCGAGGTGCCCCGGCCGAACAGGCCCGCCCGGTCGCCGAGGACCGCCACGCACACGTCCGCCTCGGCGGTCCGCGCCACCGCCTCCTCGATCCCCGACAGGTCCGGGTCCGAGGTGTCGCAGCCTTCCGCGAACGTCACCTTGGCGTCCGGGAGTTCGGCCCGCAGCGCCTCCAGGACGGTCGGGATCTCCACACCCATGGGAACGTCGGGATGGTGGGCCAGGACGTGGGACGGGAAGGAGTAGCAGCCGAGCATCGCCAGCGCGTCGGCCGCGCGCGGCCCGACCACCGCGATCCGGGTGTCGGGCGGGAGCGGAAGGACCCCGGCCGGGTTGTCCAGGAGCACCACCGACTCCTCGGCGAGACGGCGGGCCAGCGCCCGGTTCGCCGCCGAGTCCAGGTCGATCACGGCGGCGGGCTCGGGGTCCCAGTCCTCGTCCAGGAGGCCCAGCTCGCACTTCTGGAGCAGTACCCGGCGGGCCGCGCGGTCCACCAGCGCCTGAGGAACCACTCCCGCTCGTACCGCCTCCAGCAGGGGTTTTCCGTAGCACTTGAGCGTCGGCAGCTCCACGTCGATGCCGGCCGCGAGCGCCGCGTGCGCCGCCTCGGCGGGGGAGCCCGCCACCCGGTGCAGGGTCTCCAGGAAGCCGATGCCGAAGTAGTCCGCGACCACCGTGCCGGTGAACCCCCAGTCCTCGCGGAGGAGTTGGGTCAGCAAGGACGGGTCCGCGGAGGCCGGAATGCCGTCCGTGTCCGTGTACGCCGCCATGACCGAGCGGGCGCCGCCCTCGCGCAGCGCCAGCTCGAACGGCGGCAGGGTCACGTCCGCGAACTCGCGGATGCCGGCCCGCACGGGTGCGAGATTGCGGGCGCCCGCGGAGGACGCGTACCCGGCGAAGTGCTTCAGCGTGGCGACGATCCCGGCGGACTCAAGGCCGCGCACATAGGCCGCCCCGACCGTGCCCACCAGGTACGGGTCCTCGCCGATCGTCTCCTCGACCCGTCCCCAGCGCGGGTCGCGTACGACGTCCAGGACCGGGGCGAGGCCCTGGTGCACCCCGGCCGTGCGCAGGTCGCCGCCGATGGCGCGGGCCATCTCCTCGACCAGCGGCGGATCGAAGCTCGCGCCCCAGGCCAGCGGGACGGGGTAGGCGGTGGCGCCCCAGGCCGTGAACCCGGCCAGACACTCCTCGTGCGCCACGGCCGGGATCCCGAACCGGCCCGCCTCGGCGATACGGCGCTGGGCGCGGGCCAGTGCCTGCGCGCCCAGCGCCGGGTCCACGGGGGCGGTGCCGTAGGAGCGGGTGAGCTGGCCCAGGCCATGGGTGATCAGCTCGTCCCAGTCGTAGTCGGCGGTCATCTCGCTCTGCAGGGGGGCGACTCCGTCGCCGTCCGTGGCGGCGCCCACCCACACGCCGTACAGCTGGGCGGTCTTCTCCTCGAGGGTCATCCGGGAGAGGAGGTCGTCGACGCGGGCGGCGGCGGGCAGGGCGGGGTCACGCCAGGGGGCGGTGGTCATGAAACTCCTGCTCTGGTCGAGTGGGTGGGGCCCTCTCACGAACGCTGACAAACTCTGGCGACGAATGTTTCGTTATGTATATCGAATGTTCCGGGAACCTAGGCCGGTCCGGAGGCTTCGTCAAGAGGTCGTGCAGGGATACGATCGCCGCCATGACACCCCCGGAGCCCGTTGAAACACGGACGACAACCCCGACAGTGGGCCGGTCGGCACAGACCGCGACGCTCGCCGAGATCGCCCGCGAGGCCGGCGTGTCCGCGCCGACTGTTTCGAAGGTCCTCAACGGCCGCGCGGACGTGGCCCCGGCCACCCGCACGCGCGTCGAGGAACTGTTGCGCGCCCACGGCTACCGGCGCCGACGAGCCGAGGCGAGCCGCTCGCCCCTGATCGACCTGGTCTTCCACGAGCTGGAGAGCGCGTGGGCGATGGAGGTTATCCGGGGCGTGGAGAACGTGGCCCGGGACGCGGGCCTCAGCGTGGTGCTGAGCGAGAGCGCCGGGCGGCTGACGCCCGGGCGGACCTGGGCGGACCAGGTCGCCGCCCGCCGCCCGCACGGCGTGATCCTGGTGCTGTCCGGCCTTGACGAGTCGCAGCGGGCGCTGCTGACCAGCCGCTCCATCCCGTTCGTGGTGATGGACCCGGCCGGCGACCCCGGCGTCGACGTCCCCTCGATCGGCGCGACCAACTGGCAGGGCGGTCTCGCCGCCACCCGGCACCTGATCGAACTCGGCCACACCCGCATCGGCGCCATCACGGGACCGTCCCGGATGATGTGCAGCCGCGCCCGCGTCGACGGCTACCGGGCCGCGCTGGAGACCGCGGGCCTGCCGGTCGACCCGGCGCTGATCGCGACCGGCGACTTCCACCACGAGGCCGGCTACCGGCAGGGCCTGGAGCTGCTGCGCCGCCCGGACCGGCCCACCGCCGTCTTCGCCCTCAACGACCTCCAGGCGCTCGGCCTGTACGAGGCCGCGCGCGAACTGGGCCTGCGCATCCCCGAGGACCTGAGCGTGGTCGGCTTCGACGATCTGCCCGTCGCGCGCTGGGTGGGGCCGCCGCTGACCTCCGTACGGCAGCCGCTGACGGAGATGGCGGAGGCGGCGGCCAGGCTCGTCCTCGACCTGGGGCGGGAGGACCAGGCGCCGGTGGCCACCCGGGTGGAGCTGGCGACCAGCCTGGTGGTGCGCAGCAGCACGGCACCGCCACCGGCGTGACGAACGTGCCCTGGGTGGCCGGAAGTTGACGTATTGACGGGTGGTACGGCCGCCTCCACACTCCTCCGAAGCCAATCGGTTGCACGACCGAAACTTTCGGAGGCACCCGCGATGAGATCTCTGAGAACATCTCTGAGCACCTCTCTGAGAACAGGCTCATTCCTGGCGGCTCTCGCCACCGGCGCCGCGCTGCTGTTCACGGCGCCCGCGGCGCACGCCGCCGACACCCCGCTGCGCGACCTGGCCGCCGCCAAGGGCAAGGTCATCGGCACGGCGGTGACCGGCTCCAAGCTCACCGGGACGTACGGCGACCTCGCCGGGGCGCAGTTCAACTCGCTGACCCCCGGAAACGCCATGAAGTGGGGCTCGGTCGAGCCCGCCCGCGGCAGCTTCGACTGGACAGAGGCCGACCAGATCGTCGCCTTCGCGCAGGCCCACAACCAGCAGGTGCGCGGCCACACCCTGGTCTGGCACAACCAGAACCCCAGCTGGCTCACCAACGGCAACTGGACCTCCGCCCAGCTCAGCAGCCTCCTCCAGAACCACATCACCACCGAGGTCGGCCGCTACAAGGGAAAGATCGCCGCCTGGGACGTGGTCAACGAAGCGTTCAACGAGGACGGCACCTATCGCTCGGACCTCTGGTACAACACCCTCGGCGCCGACTACATCGCGAACGCCTTGACCTGGGCGCATGCCGCGGACCCTGCCGCCAAGCTGTACATCAACGACTACAACGTCGAGGGCGTCAACGCGAAGTCGACCGCCCTGTACAACCTGGTGAAGGACCTCAAGGCCCGTGGCGTCCCGATCGACGGCGTCGGCCTGCAGGCGCATCTGATCCTCGGTCAGGTGCCCTCGTCCTTGCAGCAGAACATCCAGCGCTTCGCCGACCTCGGCGTCGACGTGTCGATCACCGAGCTGGACGTGCGCATGGCGCTCTCCGCGGACAGCACGAAGCTCGCCCAGCAGGCCGCCGACTACAGGTCGGTGCTGAACGCCTGCGTGGCGGTCACCCGGTGCGCGGGCGTCACCGTCTGGGGCTTCACCGACTCCGACTCCTGGGTGCCGAGCACGTTCCCCGGCTACGGGGCGGCGACGCCGTACGACGAGAACTACGCGCCGAAACCGGCGTACCACGCGATCGCGGAGGCCCTCGGCGGTACGGCGACCCCGCCGCCCAGCGGTGCCTGCACGGCGACGTACAGCGTGACCAGCCAGTGGAACACCGGGTTCACCGGCCAGGTGACGATCGCCTGCTCGGGAGCCTCGCTGTCGTCCTGGAAGGCGAACTGGACGTTCGGCGCGGGCCAGCAGATCACTCAGGCCTGGAACGCCACCTGCAGTCAGTCGGGTACGGCGGTCACCTGCACGAACGCCTCCTACAACGGCTCGGTGCCGGACGGAGGTTCGGTGAGCTTCGGGTTCAACGGGTCCTGGAGCGGCAGCAATCCGGTGCCGGCGGTGACGCTGGGCTGAGGGTGAGATTTTCCGAAGAAAACCGTTCCGTGCCGTCGTCACTAACAATCCCCTAATAATTCGGACTTACGTTCCTGTCCGTGACGGGACTCGATGACAGCGCGGACGCGGGCAGACCCAGGGGCCGGCGGTCGAAGGCACTGAAGATCGCCGGCCTCACCATGGCGGGCCTGCTGGTGCTGGGCGCGGGTGCGGCGGGGTGGGCGTACTGGCACCTCGACCACAACATCAAGAGCGTCGACATCAACCAGGCGCTCGGCGACGACCGCCCCGCGAAGGCGGTGATCACACCCTCGCCGTCCGCGTCCCCCCTCCCGACCGGCTCCCTGAACATCCTGGTGCTGGGCTCGGACTCGCGCAGCGGCAAGGAGAACAAGGCACTCGGCGGGGGCAGCAGCTCCGGCGCCCGCTCCGACACGGCGATGGTCGTGCACATCGACGCGGGCCGGAAGAAGGCGACCGTCGTCAACATCCCGCGCGACACGCTCGTCACGCGTCCGTCCTGCCCGCTGAAGTCCGGCGGGTCGACGGCGGTGGCGTACAACTCGATGTTCAACAGCGCCTACTCGGTGGGCGGCGCGGTGTGCGCCGTGAAGACGGTCGAGTCGATCACGAACGTCCGCATGGACCACTACGTCGAGATCGACTTCTCGGGCTTCGCGAAGCTGGTGAACGCGCTCGGCGGCGTCACCGTGACCACCGGCCAGGACATCGACGACGACGACAGTCACCTCCACCTGAAGGCAGGCACCCACACCCTGAACGGCAAGCAGGCGCTGGCCCTGGCCCGCACCCGGCACGGCATAGGCGACGGCAGCGACCTCGGCCGCATAGGCCTGCAGCAGAAGCTGGTGAAGGCGCTGCTGGAGCAGATCTCCTCGACGAACCTGTTCACCGACCCCGCCAAGCTGTACACGGTGGCCGAGGCGGTGACCAGCAGTCTGACCACCGACACCGGCCTGGACTCGCTGAGCGAACTGGTCGGCCTCGGCGAGAGCCTGAAGGGCCTCTCCGCGGACCGGGTGAGGACGGTGATGATGCCGGTCGTGGCCGCGCCCTCGGACCCCAACCGGGTGGTGGCGAAGGAACCGGCGGCGAGCAGGCTGTGGGAATCCCTGCGCTGAAAGTGAGCCGGGGGACTACAACCATCGGGTGACACTGGGGGTCTCCTGGGTGACTGCATTGCCGTAACCAGGGGGATTCCAGATGTCCATCTCGCGTTCGTACAAAGCAACTTGGGCCGTGCCGATGATCGCCGGTGTGCTGGCGCTCGGGGGTGTTCCCGCGCTGGCGGGCAGCGCCGCGGCCGCTGCCCCGAAGACCGTCCGGGACGACTTCAACGGCGACGGTTACAAGGACCTCGCCATCGGCGCCCCGAACGCCACCGTCAGCGGCCGGCAGGGGGCCGGCGAAGTCGTCGTCATGTACGGCGGCCCGCACGGCCTCACCAAGGACCGGCGCACGGTCATCAGCCGTGCCAGCAGCGGCATTCCGGGCAGCCCCCAGTCGGGCGACTACTTCGGCGTCCAGCTGTCCAAGGGCGACCTGGACGGCGACGGGCGCACCGATCTGATCGTCGGGGAGGCGTCCTCGGAACGCGACGCGGTCGTCGTCTGGGGCGGCCAGCGCGGTCTGTCCGGCGGGGTGTCCGTGCCCGCCGCGGTCACCCAGGCCGGCGACTTCGACGGTGACGGCAAGCAGGACCTCGTCCTGTTCCGCGGGGGCCGCTCCGGGCACGACGAACCCAACGGCACCACGGCCACCGTCTGGACCGGCCCGATCTCCCGCACCGGCAAGCCGGCCGCCACCAGGGCCTTCGGCGCGACCGACCTCCAGTACGACGACGTCCTGGACACCGCCGCCGGCGATGTCAACGGCGACGGACGCGACGACCTCGCGCTGACCGACTACATCGGCGAGGGCGCCTCCACCTCCCGGTTCTACCTGGCCAACGCCTCCTCAGACGCCTTCACCCCCGCCAAGGCCCCCGAGGGCGACGGCGGGGTGGCCTTCGGCGACATCAACCACGACGGCTACGGGGACATCGTCCGGGGCGCCGAGAACTACAACACGGTCACCGTGGCCCTCGGCTCGGCCTCCGGTCTCAAGCCGCAGTCCACCTGGAAGACGTACAGCCAGAACACCGACGGTGTCCCCGGCGGCAAGGAGACCGTGGACGAGTTCGGCGCCGCGGTGGCGGTCGGCGACATCAACGGCGACGGCTACGACGACGTGGCCGTGGGCGCGCCCGGCGAGGAACTCGGCTACGACGACGGGGCCGGCACGGTCGACGTCCTGTACGGCACCCGAAGCGGTCTGACCGGAAAGGGCGCGCAGGGCTTCACCCAGAACACCAAGGGCGTCCCGGGAGCCGTCGAGACGAGCGACGGCTTCGGCGGCGCGGTCAGCCTCCTCGACATCAACGGCAACGGCTACGCGGACCTCGCGGCGGCGGCGCCCCACGAGAACGCAGGCGACGGCGCGGTCTGGTCCCTGCGGGGGCGTCCCACGGGCATCGTGACGGACGCGGCGTTCACCTTCGGCGGGCGGACGGTCGGGGCGCCGTACACGAAGGCGGCGTTCGGCTGGGAGCTGTCCTAGCAGGTCCTGGCAGGTCAGCGCTCCGGGAAAAAACTCCGAAGAAATACGCGGAGTCCGTCGATCCCGGCCTCTCCCGATCGACGCACTGGTGAGAGGCCGGGAAGGACCGGCCCCGTAGCGACCAAGGAGTCACCATGCCGCGTTACCTGTCGATGGTCCAGATCGACGAGAAGACCGCCCCCGCCGAGGGTCCCAGCGAGGCCCTGATGCAGCGCATGGGCGAGCTGATCGAGGAGATGACGAAGGCCGGGGTGCTGCTCGACACCGCCGGGCTCACGCCGACCGCCCAGGGGACCCGGGTGCGGTGGGAGAACGGGCAGCTGTCGGTGACCGACGGCCCCTTCACCGAGGCGAAGGAGGTCGTCGGGGGCTACGCGATCATCCAGGCCAAGGACATGGCCGAGGCGATCGAGTGGACCAAGCGCTTCCTGAAGGTGCACGAGGAGCACTGGACGGTCACCTGCGAGGTCCGGGAGATCATGGAGGGCTGAGCCGCTTCCTTGGCTGCGGGGACGTACGGGTGTCGAATGGGGGGCTGTGACCTCACAGCCCCCCACCACCGATGCCCGCTCCTCCGTGGAGACGGTCGTGGAGACCGTCTTCCGCATGGAGTCGCCGCGCATCATCGCCGGTGTCACCCGTGTCGTCCGGGACGTCGGCATCGCCGAGGAGCTCGCGCAGGACGCGCTGGTCGCCGCGCTGGAGCAGTGGCCGCGCGACGGCGTTCCCGACAACCCGGGCGCCTGGCTCATGGCCATCGCGCGGCGCCGGGCCGTGGACCTGGTCCGCCGCCGGGAGAACTATGCCCGCAAGCTGACCGAGATCGGCCGGGACCTGTCGGAGACCGCACCGCCCCAGGAGCCCGCCGACCCCGAGGACATCGACGACGACCTGCTGAGGCTCGTCTTCACCACCTGTCACCCGGTGCTGTCCGCGGAGGCCCGCACCGCCCTCACCCTGCGCCTGCTCGGCGGCCTGACCACGCAGGAGATCGCCCGCGCCTTCCTCGTCCCGGAGCCCACGGTCGCCCAGCGCATCGTCCGCGCCAAGAAGACCCTCGCCACCAGGAACGTCGCCTTCGAGGTGCCCTACGGCCCGGAACGCGAGGCCCGGCTCGGCTCCGTCCTGGACGTCATCTACCTGATCTTCAACGAGGGGTACGCCGCCACGGCCGGCGACGACTGGCTGCGCCCCGCGCTCTGCGAGGACGCGCTGCGCCTGGCCCGCGTGCTGTCCGCTCTGATGCCCAAGGAGCCCGAGGTGCACGCCCTGACCTCCCTCCTGGAGTTCCAGGCGTCCCGCGCGGCCGCCCGCACCGGTCCGGACGGCGAACCCGTCCTCCTCAAGGACCAGAACCGCCGCCGCTGGAACCGCATGCTCATCGCCCGCGGCATCACGGCCCTGCACCGCGCCGACGCCACCGCCACGGGCGCCCCGGGCCCGTACGCCCTCCAAGCCGCCATCGCCGCCTGCCACGCGCACGCGTACACCTACGAGGAGACCGACTGGAAGAGCATCGCGACGCTGTACGGCCTGCTCGCCGCCCGCGCCCCGTCCCCGGTCGTCGAACTCAACCGCGCCGTCGCCGTCTCCATGGCGGAGGGACCGGCACAGGGGCTGGCGATCGTCGACGCCCTGGCCGCCGAACCCACCCTGCGCGACTACCACCTGCTGCCCAGCGTCCGCGGCGACCTGCTGGCACGGCTCGGGCGCAGGGACGAGGCGCGCGAGGAGTTCGTACGGGCGGCGGGACTCGCGCGCAACGAACGCGAGCGGGAGCTGCTGCTGCGCCGTGCGGCCGATCCGTCCTGATCAGGCGGGGTGCCCGACAAGCATGGTCGGTGCCCCCGCCACACGCGTCAGGAACACGGTGGCCGAGCCCGGCCCCTGGGGCTTGACCTTCTTCCGCAGCTCCTCCGGCTCCACCGCCGAGCCCCGCTTCTTCACGGTCAGGATCCCGACCTCCCGCTCCCGCAGCAGGGCCTTCAACTTCTTGACGTTGAAGGGGAGTTGATCGGTGATCTCGTACGGGGTCGCATACGGCGTCGGCCGCAACTCGTCGGCGGTGATGTACGCGATGGTGGCGTCGACCAGCCCGCCGTCGAGTTCCTCGGCCACCTCGGCGACCAGATGGGCCCGGATGACGGCGCCGTCGGGCTCGTACAAGTACCGCCCTACGGGCCGGACTTGGGGGTCGGGCAACATGATGTCGGGCGAGGCCCAGATGCCGGCGAGCGACGGCAGCAGTGTCGCCCGCCGCGCGCCCGGTGTCCTGCCCGCGCCGAACCACAGCACCGCTTCCTTGACGTCCCCTCGGTCCGAGATCCATTCGGCCTCGGCCTCGGCGGGGATGGCTTCGTGCGGAATGCCGGGCGCGATCTTCAGCACACCGAGCGGCGCCTTGGACGCGGCGGACACGGCCCAGGACAGGGGAGGGGAGTAGGCCTCGGGGTCGAAGATCCGCCCTCGGCCGCCGCGCCGGGCCGGATCGACGAACACGGCGTCGTAGCCGGCCGTGTCCACCTCCGTGACGTCCGCCTCCCGCACCTCGATCAGCCCGGCCAGCCCGAGCGCGTCGGCGTTCGCGCGCGCCACGGCCGCCGTCGCCGGATCCCGGTCCACGGCGAGGACCCTGATCCCGGCCCGGGCGAACGCGATCGCGTCCCCGCCGATCCCGCAGCACAGGTCGGCCACGGACCGCACCCCCAGTGCCTGGAAGCACTCCGCCCGGTACGTGGCGACGCTCGCCCGCGTCGACTGCTCCACCCCGTTCGGCGTGAAGAACATCCGCTCCGCGTCCTCGGCGCCGAACTTGGCCGCCGCCCGCTGCCGCAGCCGCGCCTGTCCGAGTGCCGCCGACACCAGCCCGGCGGGGTGCTCGCGGCGCAGCCGGGTGGCGACGGCGAGCTCGTCGGCAGGGGCCGTGCCGCGCACCTCGTCGAGGAGGGCGCGGCCTTCGGGGGTGAGCAGGTCGGCGAGGTCGTTCACCGGCCCATTGTGGGCCAGTCGGTGGACGGTGCGCCTCCGGCCGCGTGGCGGGCCGGGATCCGGGCGCAGGCCTGCGAGGATCCGGCACCATGCGAGCAGTAGTACAAAACGATAAAAATCGTGCTTACGGGGTGACGTGGGTCCGCGGTGGAATCGCCGTGCTCGCCGTCGCGGCCATCGCCTCGGGCTGTGCCCAGTTCGGCGGCCCGCCGGTGCACCCGGCCCCCGGCCAGGAGCCGCCCCTGCACGCGCCCGCGGCCCGCGCCCTCGACTCGTACGCCACGAAGCTGCACAGCGCGTACCTCGCCCGCGCCGCCGCGGCGCGCCACTGGGACCTGGCGAAGGTCCCGCTGACGGCTCCGTCACCGCCCGTGAAGAAGCCGAAGATCAGGGCGCGCAAGGGCTTCGAGGTGGACGACCAGGAGGAGCTGAACCTCCCGCCCGTCTTCACGACCGTCCCGACCAAGCAGAAAGTCGTCTTCCTGACCATCGACGACGGCGCCGAGAAGGATCCGGCGTTCCTGCGGATGATGAGCGACCTGAAGATCCCGTACTCCGCCTTCCTCAGCAACTTCCTGGTCAAGGACGACTACGCCTACTTCCGTCGGATGCAGTCCGAGGGAGTGACCCTCAACAACCACACGCTCACCCACCCCTACCTCCCGGGCCTGTCGTACCGGGAGCAGAAGCACGAGATCTGCGGCATGCAGACGATCATGCGGAAGCAGTTCGGCCGGCGCCCGATCCTCTTCCGCCCGCCCTTCGGCAACTACAACCAGGACACCCTGATGGCCGCCAAGGCCTGCGGCATCAAGTACGCGCCCATCTGGGACGAGGAGGTCTTCGTCGACCACTGGGAGTACCGCGAGGACGACCGGGACCTGCACCCCGGCGACATCGTCCTCACCCACTTCCGCGGCCGTGACGAGTGGGACGGCACGATGGTCGACGACATGCGCCGCTTTCTGAACAAGGTCACGGCCGAGGGCTATGCGGTGGCCCGCCTGGAGGACTACCTGTGAGCCTGAGGGGCCTGGCGGCCGCCGCCCTGGCGTGCGCGCTCCTCACCGGCTGCGCCCAGTCCGTCGATCCCATCGAACGGCTGGGTGAGAAGGCGGCCCAGCGCGTACGGCCGCACGGGCCCACCGGAACACCCCGGCGGCCGTACCGCCGCTGGGGTCTCACGGCCCCGCTGCCGCCCGCCCCGAAGCCTTCTCGGGCGACGCGGGCCCGTACGGCGGGCAAGGGGCTGCCCCCGGTCGTGTCCCGCATCCGTACCCACGACAAGGTCGTCTTCCTGACCTACGACGACGGCGCCGAGAAGGACCCCCGCTTCGTCGACCTGGTCCGTGAACTGCGGCTGCCGGTCAGCATGTTCCTCACGGACAGCGTGGCCGGACCGGGGTACGGCCACTTCGCCCGGCTCCGCTCGGTCGGCGCGAGCATCCAGAATCACACCCTCGACCACCCCGCCCTGCGCGGCCTGTCCTACGCTCGCCAGCGCGCCGAGATCTGCGGCCAGCAGGACAGACTCGGATCCCGCTTCGGCAGCCGCCCCCGCCTCTTCCGCCCGCCCTACGGCACCTACGACACCACCACCCGCCGGGCGGCCGCCGACTGCGGCATCGCGGCCCTGGTCCTGTGGCGGGTGTCGATGACGGCAGGCGGCGAACTGACGTACCGGCGCGGCGCCCACCGGCTCCGTCCCGGCGACATCGTGGCCCTGGACCCGGACGAGGACTCGGGCCTCACCCTGAAGGAGCGCACGGTGCGATTGCTGAGACGCGTCCAGGAGGCCGGCCTGACGGTGGGCCGCCTGGAGGACTACGTCTGACGTCCCGTCCCGGCCCGTCCGGCGGGCGAGGACGAGGCCCTTCAAGCCGGTGAACCGGGGCGACGCGCCGCGGGCATTGGCACTCCGCTTGACCGAGTGCTAATCCCGGTCATAGTCTCGGCTCTGGCACTCCCCACTGGAGAGTGCCAACTACGCGACGGGCAGGTCCGGCACCCGCGACGACGGATCCACCTGGTCGCCACCTCAGACAGTTAACCCCGTGAGATCTCCGAAGGGGGAGGTCGGATCGTGACGACCACCAGCTCCAAGGTTGCCATCAAGCCGCTTGAGGACCGCATCGTGGTCCAGCCGCTCGACGCGGAGCAGACCACCGCCTCTGGCCTGGTCATCCCGGACACCGCCAAGGAGAAGCCCCAGGAGGGCGTCGTCCTGGCCGTGGGCCCGGGCCGCTTCGAGAACGGCGAGCGCCTTCCGCTCGACGTCAAGACCGGCGACATCGTGCTGTACAGCAAGTACGGCGGCACCGAGGTGAAGTACAACGGCGAGGAGTACCTCGTCCTCTCGGCTCGCGACGTCCTCGCGATCATCGAGAAGTAATTCACTTCAAGCATTTCTTGCTTGTGAGCTGCGCCCCGGGTTCCCGCGACCTTATGAAGCCGGGCGTCCGGGGCGCAGTTCGTTTCACCCACGTTTTCCGAGAGGGCTGAACCGCTCCCATGGCGAAGATCCTGAAGTTCGACGAGGACGCCCGTCGCGCCCTCGAGCGCGGCGTCAACAAGCTGGCCGACACGGTCAAGGTGACGATCGGCCCCAAGGGCCGCAACGTCGTCATCGACAAGAAGTTCGGCGCGCCCACCATCACCAACGACGGCGTCACCATCGCCCGTGAGGTCGAGGTCGAGGACCCGTACGAGAACCTCGGCGCGCAGCTGGTGAAGGAGGTGGCGACCAAGACCAACGACATCGCGGGTGACGGCACCACCACCGCCACCGTGCTCGCCCAGGCGCTGGTGCGCGAGGGCCTGAAGAACGTCGCCGCGGGTGCTTCCCCGGCGCTGCTGAAGAAGGGCATCGACGCGGCCGTGGCGGCCGTCTCCGAGGACCTCCTCGCCACCGCCCGCCCGATCGACGAGAAGTCCGACATCGCCGCCGTGGCCGCGCTCTCCGCGCAGGACCAGCAGGTCGGCGAGCTCATCGCCGAGGCGATGGACAAGGTCGGCAAGGACGGTGTCATCACCGTCGAGGAGTCCAACACCTTCGGTCTGGAGCTGGACTTCACCGAGGGCATGGCCTTCGACAAGGGCTACCTGTCGCCGTACTTCGTGACGGACCAGGAGCGCATGGAGGCCGTCCTGGAGGACCCCTACATCCTCATCAACCAGGGCAAGATCTCCTCCATCGCCGACCTGCTGCCGCTGCTGGAGAAGGTCATCCAGACCAACTCCTCCAAGCCGCTGCTGATCATCGCCGAGGACGTCGAGGGCGAGGCCCTGTCCACCCTGGTCGTCAACAAGATCCGCGGCACCTTCAACGCCGTCGCGGTGAAGGCCCCGGGCTTCGGCGACCGCCGCAAGGCGATGCTGCAGGACATGGCGATCCTCACCGGCGCCACCGTCATCTCCGAGGAGGTCGGCCTCAAGCTCGACCAGGTCGGCCTGGACGTGCTCGGCTCCGCCCGCCGCGTGACGGTCACCAAGGACGACACCACCCTCGTCGACGGTGCCGGCAACTCCGAGGACGTCGTCGGCCGCGTGGCCCAGATCAAGGCCGAGATCGAGAACACGGACTCCGACTGGGACCGCGAGAAGCTCCAGGAGCGCCTCGCGAAGCTGGCCGGCGGCGTGTGCGTGATCAAGGTCGGCGCCGCCACCGAGGTGGAGCTGAAGGAGAAGAAGCACCGTCTGGAGGACGCCATCTCCGCGACCCGCGCCGCGGTCGAGGAGGGCATCGTCTCCGGTGGTGGCTCCGCGCTGGTGCACGCCGCCAAGGTGCTCGAGGGCTCCCTCGGCAAGACCGGCGACGAGGCCACCGGTGTCGCCGTCGTCCGCCGCGCGGTCGTCGAGCCGCTGCGCTGGATCGCCGAGAACGCGGGCCTCGAGGGCTACGTCATCACCTCCAAGGTCGCCGAGCTCGAGAAGGGCCAGGGCTTCAACGCCGCCACCGGCGAGTACGGCGACCTGGTCAAGGCCGGTGTCATCGACCCGGTCAAGGTCACCCGCTCCGCCCTGGAGAACGCCGCCTCCATCGCCTCCCTCCTGCTGACGACCGAGACCCTGGTCGTCGAGAAGAAGGAAGAGGAAGAGCCGGCCGCCGCGGGCCACGGCCACGGCCACGCCCACTGACCTCGCTCAGTAGTCGGTACGAAGGCCCGGCACCCCTGGGGGTGCCGGGCCTTTCGCCGTCCTCCTACTGCTCCAGCCCCTCCAGCGCGCCCAGTTGCGCCATCAGCCCCAGCCGGTCGTACTGCCACCAGCCCTCGACGATCTTCCCTTCCTCATTGCACCGGAAGAGGGTCGTGCCGGTCATGACGACGTTCTTCCCGGTGGACGGGAGCCCCATGAACTCACCGGTCTGGGTGCCGCGCCAGGTCCACCGGGTGCTCACCCGGTCACCCTGGGAGATCTGGTCCTCGACGTCGAAGGTGAAGTCGAACCCGCTGCGCCACATGCCGATCTCGCGCCGCATGGCGTCCATGCCCATGGTGTCCTGCTCGTTGGCGGGATCGTGGTCGTGGTAGTTCTCGGCGATGAGATCGTTCAGCGGCGGCAGTTCGCCCCTGGTGGCGATGGTCTCGAAGAACCGCCGCACGTTCGCCGCGTACAACTGCTCGTCGCGCACGACGTCCAGGTCGGTGAAGGTCGGCATCTCGTCGCAGAGAGCCACCATCTCGCGGAAGACCTTGTCGGTCTCGGGCAGGTTGGAGTTCCGCATCGCCTCCTCGAACGAGGGGAACTCCACGATCTCGATGAAGTGGGACGCATCGGAGTG
Source organism: Streptomyces sp. NPDC001351 (assembly GCF_042896045.1). Lineage (NCBI taxonomy): Bacteria > Bacillati > Actinomycetota > Actinomycetes > Kitasatosporales > Streptomycetaceae > Streptomyces > Streptomyces sp. NPDC001351. Next base: position 300,458 of record NZ_JBIAWS010000002.1, read on the forward strand.
GTCCTTGCCGACCACCGCGTGCGTCGCCGTCCGCTTCCCCCTGGTCTGTTCGACCCATGTGTCCATCAGCCGGTTGATGTCGTCGAACCGGCTGGTCCTGCAGTCGATGATCTGCACGAAGGTCATGGCGTCGCCTCCGGTTCCCCGGGCTGCGGTTGAACAGCACCATTCTCCCACCGGGGCTCCCCGGCGCCCCCCGAGCGCCGGGAGGCTACTGCGGCCCGTACTTCCGCCCGGTCCGCGAGGTGATCCCGCCCAGCAGGCCCCGGGGCGTCACCTTCACGATCCCCATCAGCGCCTTGTACCGCGGGTCCGGAACGGACAGCGACTTGCCTCGCGCCAGGTCCGACAGGGCCGCCGCCACCAGCTTGTCTGCATCGAGCCACATCCAGCCGGGGATGTTGTCCGTGCCCATCCCGGCCCGCTGATGGAACTCGGTCCGCACGAATCCCGGGCACAGCGCCATCAACCGCACCCCGCTGCCCGCCAGGTCCTTCGCCGCCCCCTGCGTGAACTGCACGACCCACGCCTTGGAGGCGCCGTACGTGCCGCGCGGCACGAAGGCGGCCACCGACGCGACGTTGACGACCCCGCCGCGGCCGCGCTCGCGCATCGCCTCGGTCGCCGCCGCCGTGAGGCGCAGCACCGCCTCGCAGTGCACCTTGAGCATCGTCAGCTCGTCGGCCATCGCCACGTCGAGGAAGCGGCCCTTGTTGCCGAAGCCGGCGTTGTTGATCAGCAGGTCGACGGGGTTCTTGCGGTCGGCCAGGCGCGCGGCCACGGCCTCGATGCCCTCGTCCGTGGCGAGGTCGGCGGTGAGCACCTCCGCCTCGATGCCGTGCCGGTCGTGCAGTTCGGTCGCCTGTTCTCGCAACCGCTTGGTGTCGCGGGCGACGAGCACCAGATTGTGCCCGTCCGCCGACAGCCGCCGCGCGAACGCGGCGCCGATGCCCGCGGTCGATCCCGTAATCAGAGCCGTTGTCATGGCCCAAGGGTAGTGACCCGGACTGCGGGAATCCGATCTCTGCACAGGGCCCGACGGTGGTGAAGCATCCGGGGAGAGCGGACATCTGACGAGTCGTCAGGAACCGTGCTTCTCCAGGTACAGCCGTGCCGCCTCGCGGCCGTCCGGATGCAGTGCCTCGCCCGCCGCCAGCAGCCGCGGCAGCAGTTCCCGCTCCGTCGTGACCGCCCGGAACTGCAGCGCCACCGTCACGTCGTGGTCCGGCAGGTGCACGATCTCGACCGGGTCGCCGGCGCGGATCTCGCCGGGCTCGATCACCCGCAGGTACGCGCCCGGGGCACCCTTCTGCGTGAACCGCCTCACCCACCCCTTCTCACCCAGATGGCCCTGGAAGGTGAGGCAGGGGATCCGGCCGGAGGTGACCTCCAGGACGACGTCCGGTCCGATCCGCCAGCGCTCGCCGATCAGTGCGCCGGATATGTCGAGGCCCTCGGTGGTGAGGTTCTCGCCGAACGAGCCGCTCGGCAGCTTGCGCCCCAACTCGCGCTCCCAGTCGTCGAGGTCCTCGCGCGCGACCGCGTACACCGCCTGGTCGTCGCCCCCGTGGTGGCGCAGCTCGCACACCGCGTCCCCGGCCAGCCCGCTCGCACCGACGCCCTTGGGCCCGGGCGCCGCCACCCGCACCGGACCGTCGACCGGCCGCTTGTCGATGCCGGTCACCCCATCCGGCTGGCCGGTGTACGGCACGCGCTTCGGGCGGCCGAGGTTCACTGACAGTAGCTTCATGACCGAACAGTAGGTCACGTCGACTCAAAGCGTCGACGCATTATCGGGCGCCCTACCAAAGGATCACTTATCCTCGAACGGTGATCGAAGCCCGTCATCTGCGCGTCCTGCGCGCCGTCGCCACCACCGGCTCCTTCTCGGCCGCGGGCCGCGAACTGGGCTGTACGCAGCCCGCCGTCAGCCAGCAGATGAAGGCCCTGGAGGCGTCGGTCGGCACACCGCTGCTCGTCCGCGGCGGGCGCGAGATGCGGCTGACCCAGGCCGGTGAGGCGCTGGTGCGGCATGCCTCGGGGATCCTGGCCGGGCTCACGGCGGCGGAGGAGGAGGTCGCCGCCATCGCGGGGCTGCGCGCCGGACGCGTACGGCTCGTCTCGTTCCCGAGCGGCAGCTCGACGCTCGTGCCCACCGCCCTCGCGGCCCTGCGCGCCGCGCACCCCGGCACCCGGGTCTCCTTGGAGGAGGCCGAACCGCCCGCCTCCGTGGAGCTGCTGCGGGAGGGCGACTGCGACGTGGCGCTGGCCTTCCGCTACGAGCGCGCGGCGGGCGCGGAGGAGTGGGACGACCTCGTCGTACGGCCGCTGCTGAGCGACCGGCTGGTCGGGCTCGTGCCCGAGCGGCACCGGCTCGCACAGGCCTCGGCCGTGGCCATCGGGGACCTCGCGCACGAGCCGTGGATCGCCGGGTGCCCGCGCTGCCGCGGGCAGCTGGTCGAGGTGTGCGAGAGCGCGGGGTTCACGCCGCGCATCGACTTCGCCACCGACGACTATCCGGCCGTCGTCGGCCTGGTCGGTGCGGGACTCGGTGTCGCCGTACTGCCGCAGCTGGCCATCGAGTCGGTACGGCCGCGGCACGCGCGCGTGCTGACGCTGGAGCCGGCGGTGCGGCGGGAGATCGTGGCGCTGACGCTGCCCGATCTGGCCCAGGTGCCGGCGGTCGCGGCGACCCTGGAGCAACTCGGGCGCGCAGCCGCCCGGCAGTGATGAAGGGCACGCGTACGTGCCCTTCGCTTGGGGAGCTCGGGGTCCGGGAGCTCAGGGACCCGGGAACGCAGAAACGTTCCTTCAATTGTTCGAGACGCCGTCCCCGGCGGTCGCCGCCGCCACCAGCCGGTTCCGTGCCCGCCCCATCAGCTCTTCGCGCTCGTCCTCGGTCAGGCCGCCCCACACGCCGTATGGCTCTCTCACCGCCAGCGCGTGCGCCGCGCACTGCGCGCGCACCGGGCACCTCATACAGACCTCCTTGGCCGAGTTCTCGCGAGCGCTCCGGGCCGCACCGCGCTCACCCTCCGGATGGAAGAAGAGCGAGCTGTCCACCCCGCGACAGGCAGCCAGAAGCTGCCAGTCCCACAGGTCCGCGTTCGGTCCGGGAAGGCGGGAGAAATCTGCCATTGCGTGACCCCTTGTAGCCGTTCTGAGCGGATACGGTGCCCACGACCGTATATCTACGATCTAAGGTTATGAAAATATGACTCATTGCGAATCTAGCCTCAGACACCAGTAGATGGGAAGAAAAAGGGCTAAATGGGGCATGGGTTGTGATGAAACGTTGAGAGTCCGCCCTGCATGTCTGCACCGTGTCCGTGCCCTCACGTAGAGTGCCGAAGATGGCACACGCCCCCGTAACTCTTTCGAGTGACCATCGTTGAGAGTGCGGAGGCGGTTGAAGCAACAAGTGCTCGGGCAGGCGTCCGAGACGGTCGACCGCACAGGTGACGATTTCGTACCAGCCTGGAGGCTCAAGGTGACGTGCATCAGCTGCGGAGGGCGGCCATGACATCCGTCCTCGTCTGCGACGACTCCCCGCTTGCCCGAGAGGCGCTCCGCCGCGCGGTCGCGACCGTGCCCGGCGTCGAGCGCGTGACGACCGCGGCCAACGGCGAGGAAGTCCTCCGCCGCTGGGGCGCCGACCGTTCGGACCTGATTCTGATGGACGTACGCATGCCCGGACTGGGCGGCGTCGAGACCGTCCGCCGGCTGCTGTCCGCCGACCCCGGCGCGCGCATCATCATGCTGACCGTCGCCGAGGACCTGGACGGCGTGGCCCTCGCGGTCGCCGCGGGTGCCCGCGGCTATCTGCACAAGGACGCCTCGCGCGCGGAGTTGCGCGCGACCGTCACCCAGGCGCTCGCCGACCCGACCTGGCGGCTGGCCCCGCGCCGGCTGCGCTCCGCCGAGATGGGCGCCGCGCCCACGCTCACCGCGCGTGAGATCCAGGTCCTGGAGGGCATGAGCCACGGCCGCTCCAACGCGGAGATCGGCCGCGAGCTGTTCCTCTCCGAGGACACGGTGAAGACGCACGCCCGGCGGCTCTTCAAGAAGCTCGGCGCCTCGGACCGGGCGCACGCCGTGGCGCTCGGCTTCCGCTGGGGCCTGGTTCGCTAGGCCGGTCGGGTGTGTTGCAGCGGGGGTTCGAGAACCCCCGCCCACCGCGAGGTGGGTGAGACCGGGCGACCCCGGGGAAGTTCGGGCACGCCCCCACACCGCCCGGCACGCGCGCGCTCCGGTGCACCGGTCAAAGGCCCTGGCAGCTCCGCTGCGAGGGCCTTCGTCCGGCATGCCGCAAGCACGCACCGGCCTCGACGCCGGCCGCTGCCGTGGGACGCGGGGAACGGCACCCGCACCCCCTCGGAGCCGCTTGTCAAAAGGCCCCGCCGGGTACCCGATGCTCGTTTCGGCGCGGATGCCGCATCCTTGAGGTGTGGAGTCTCTCGGGGACGAGTCGGTCGAGCGGAAGGGGAGGGCGCAAGGGATGAGTTCCGGCGCACCTGCTCATAACGCTTCGGTGCACAACATCGGACACGGTGCCACGGCCCGCGCGGCCGCAAGGCACCATGGACCGATGCGCGACGACGAGGCGGCGAGTGCCGCAGGGGCGATCGGTGCACTCGTCCATCGCGCCGTGGACGGGGACGAGCAGGCCACACACGACCTGCTGGCCCATGTCCACCCCCTGGCGCTGCGCTACTGCCGCACGCGTCTGTCCCGTCTGCCGGGTGATGCCCGGCACTTCGTGGAGGACCTCGCGCAGGAGGTCTGCGTCGCCGTCCTGCTCGCGCTGCCGCGCTACAAGGACACCGGCCGCCCCTTCGAGGCGTTCGTCTTCGCCATCGCCGCGCACAAGGTGGCGGACCTGCAGCGGGCGGCGATGCGGCACCCGGGGTCGACGGCGGTCCCGTCCGACGAGATGCCCGAGCGGCCGGACGACTCGCTCGGCCCGGAGGAGCGGGCGCTGCTCAGCAGCGACGCCGAATGGGCCAAGAAACTGCTGGCCAACCTGCCGGAGAACCAGCGCGAGCTGCTCCTGCTGCGGATCGCGGTGGGTCTCACGGCCGAGGAGACGGGACAGATGTTGGGAATGTCACCCGGAGCGGTGCGGGTCGCACAGCACCGGGCGCTGAGCCGGCTCAGGGCGCTCGCAGAGCAGTGATCCCACTGCCGTAAGCGCCTTCCTTGAACAGGGCTCCCGACGATTCCGTACGAACATACGAAGCCCAGGGTCCTGCGGAACCGTGGAATTCGAGAGCCGTGCTTCCCGTTAGCATGGACATCCGCACCGATCAAGGCCATTTGGGGAAGGTGTCATGACTGCGAACGTCGACGGAGTGCCCGGTAAATTCGCGACACTCGGGCTGACCTACGACGACGTGCTGCTGCTGCCGGGCGCATCCGAGGTGCTCCCCAACGCGGTCGACACCTCGTCCCGCATCTCCCGCAACGTCCGGGTCAACATCCCGCTGCTCTCCGCGGCGATGGACAAGGTGACCGAGTCCCGCATGGCGATCGCGATGGCCCGCCTCGGCGGCGTCGGCGTGCTGCACCGCAACCTGTCCGTGGAGGACCAGGTCAACCAGGTCGACCTGGTCAAGCGGTCCGAGTCCGGCATGGTCACCGACCCGATCACCGTGCACCCGGAGGCCACGCTCGCCGACGCGGACGCGCTGTGCGCCAAGTTCCGCATCAGCGGTGTCCCCGTCACCGACCCGGCCGGCAAGCTGCTCGGCATCGTCACCAACCGTGACATGGCCTTCGAGTCCGACCGCAGCCGCCAGGTGCGCGAGGTCATGACGCCGATGCCGCTGGTCACCGGCAAGGTCGGCATCTCCGGCGTGGACGCCATGGAGCTGCTGCGCCGCCACAAGATCGAGAAGCTTCCCCTGGTCGACGAGGCCGGTGTCCTCAAGGGTCTGATCACGGTCAAGGACTTCGTCAAGGCCGAGAAGTACCCGAACGCCGCCAAGGACTCCGAGGGCCGCCTGCTCGTCGGTGCCGCCGTGGGCGCCAGCCCCGAGGCCCTGGAGCGCGCCCAGGCGCTCGCCGAGGCCGGTGTGGACTTCCTGGTCGTCGACACCTCGCACGGCCACAACAGCAACGCGCTGAGCTGGATGTCCAAGATCAAGTCGAGCGTCTCCGTCGACGTGATCGGCGGCAACGTCGCCACCCGCGACGGCGCGCAGGCTCTCATCGACGCCGGTGTCGACGGCATCAAGGTGGGCGTGGGCCCCGGCTCCATCTGTACGACCCGAGTGGTCGCCGGCATCGGCGTCCCGCAGGTCACCGCCATCTACGAGGCCTCCCTCGCGGCCCGCCGGGCCGGCATCCCGCTGATCGGCGACGGCGGCCTGCAGTACTCCGGCGACATCGGCAAGGCCCTCGCGGCCGGCGCCGACACGGTGATGCTCGGCTCGCTGCTCGCGGGCTGCGAGGAGTCGCCCGGCGAGCTGCAGTTCATCAACGGCAAGCAGTTCAAGTCGTACCGCGGCATGGGCTCGCTCGGCGCCATGCAGTCTCGCGGCCAGGCGAAGTCGTACTCCAAGGACCGCTACTTCCAGGGCGAGGTCGCCTCCGACGACAAGCTCGTGCCCGAGGGCATCGAGGGACAGGTGCCCTACCGCGGCCCGCTGTCCAGCGTCCTGCACCAGCTCGTCGGCGGTCTGCGCCAGACCATGGGCTACGTGGGCGCGGCCACCATCGAGGAGATGGAGTCCAAGGGCCGCTTCGTGCGGATCACCTCCGCGGGCCTCAAGGAGAGCCACCCGCACGACATCCAGATGACGGTCGAGGCGCCGAACTACAGCCGCAAGTAGTCCACCCGAGCGGTCAGCAGGCTCCTTCAAGGGCGGTCCCGGAAGCACCGGGGCCGCCCTTGTCGTACCCGTCGGCGATACTGGAAGACGCTGCAACGCATCAGGGAAAGGCCACAGACGTGACTGAGATCGAGATCGGGCGCGGCAAGCGCGGCCGCCGGGCGTACGCCTTCGACGACATCGCCGTCGTCCCCAGCCGCCGTACGCGGGACCCGAAGGAGGTCTCGATCGCCTGGCAGATCGACGCCTACCGCTTCGAGCTGCCGTTCCTGGCCGCCCCCATGGACTCCGTGGTCTCCCCGGCCACCGCGATCCGCATCGGCGAGCTCGGCGGTCTCGGCGTGCTGAACCTCGAGGGCCTGTGGACGAGGTACGAGGACCCGCAGCCGCTGCTCGACGAGATCGTCGGCCTGGACGCGGACCGGGCCACGCGCCGGCTCCAGGAGATCTACGCGGCCCCCATCAAGGAGGAGCTGATCGGCGCGCGTCTGAAGGAGGTGCGCGACTCCGGCGTGGTCACCGCAGCCGCGCTCTCCCCGCAGCGCACGGCACAGTTCTCCAAGGCCGTCGTGGACGCGGGCGTGGACATCTTCGTCATCCGCGGTACGACGGTCTCCGCGGAGCACGTCTCCGGCTCGCACGAGCCGCTGAACCTGAAGCAGTTCATCTACGAGCTCGACGTCCCGGTGATCGTCGGCGGCTGCGCCACGTACACGGCGGCCCTGCACCTGATGCGCACGGGCGCGGCGGGCGTGCTCGTCGGCTTCGGCGGCGGCGCCGCGCACACCACGCGCAACGTGCTGGGCATCCAGGTCCCGATGGCGACCGCGGTCGCGGACGTGGCGGCGGCCCGCCGTGACTACATGGACGAGTCCGGCGGCCGGTACGTGCACGTGATCGCCGACGGCGGCGTGGGCTGGTCCGGCGACATCCCGAAGGCGATCGCCTGCGGCGCGGACGCCGTGATGATGGGTTCCCCGCTCGCGCGCGCGACCGACGCGCCTGGCAAGGGCAACCACTGGGGCATGGAGGCCGTCAACGACGAGCTGCCGCGCGGCAAGAAGGTCGACCTCGGCACGGTCGGCACCATCGAGGAGGTGCTGACCGGCCCGTCGCACACCCCTGACGGCTCCATGAACCTCTTCGGCGCGCTGCGGCGGGCGATGGCCACGACCGGCTACAGCGAGCTGAAGGAGTTCCAGCGGGTCGAGGTGACGGTGGCGGACTCGCAGCACAAGCGGTAGGGGTTACGGCGCCTGAAGGGCCGGTCATCCATCCCACGGGGTGGGCGACCGGCCCTTTTGCGTGCCCAAGTGGGCTGGCGGGGGCGTGTGTTGAGAGGCGGGGGCGCGTGGTTGCGTTCGGGGCGAATGTGGGCCGAACGGGCGTAAGCGGGCGGTAGTGTCCTTGATCGGCGACCCGCTCTCTGGGGCGCCCCCTTCCACGGAGCACGTGTCCGGACCTAGTAGCCCGGGGCCCGGCCCGGAGCTCCAGTGGACCGCCCCACCGGGATAAGCGGGCGGCGTCATGGAAGGGGGCGCGCCCATGGGCCGTCACCGCAAGCCCACTCGCTGGGATCGACTCCGTCTTCGGATGGTGCAATGCCGGAGGAGGTGGGTATTGCGGATTTTCGGCTGGTGAGCGGCCGCCCCCATAGAGGGTAGGGGCGGACACCCGTAAACCAGCCAGGAGCCTGCCGCAGTTCCCGCTGCGGTGGGCTCCACCTTTTCGGTGGTGAGCGGCCGCCCCCAAGCTACCTAGGGGCGGACACTCCGTGAACCATCCAGGAGCCTGCCGCAGCGCTCACTGCGGTGGGCTCCACTTAGTGGGCGTGATGGTGAGCGGCCGTCCCTACACAACCTAGGGGCGGACACTCCCTGATCCATCCACGAGCCTGCCGCAGTGCCCGCTGCGGCCGACCCCACCTGTCTCCGTAAGGTACCCGCGCCGCGCCCCGCATGCCACCAGCCCCGCAGCCCTCCGCACCCGCGCGCCCCCCTTCACCACCGACGCGCCGCCCCGCCCCGCACCGGCAGCGTCAGACCGCCGCCTTCTTGGCACCCGTGAACGCGACGTACGCGGCGATCGCGAAGAACACGAACGTCAGCGGGTCGGCGTCCGCCTTCCAGGCCTCCTGGACCACGTTGAGGTGCTGGAAGAAGACCTCGTTGAAGCCGACCTTCACCTGGTCCGCGATGAGCATCGCCTCGCCCACCAGCTGGCCGACGTAGACGGCACCCAGCGACAGGACCGCGCTCGCGACCGGCAGGACCGGGTTGCGGCCGCCGAGCCGGCCCGCCGCGAGACCGATCAGGAAGCCGACGCCGACCGCCGCCCAGCCGATCTCGTGCTTGGTCAGGCCGATGATCGCGCCGTAGACACCGGCGACGACCACGGCGGCAGCGAACGCGGCCCCCAGGCCGAGCCCGATGTTGTTCTTCACCGGAGCGGGCGCGGGAACGGACGCGTACGGAACGCCCGGCGCCGGAGGCTGCGGTGCCGCGTCCGGCTGCTGGGCCTCCGGGGCGGCGTCGGCCTGCTGGGGCTGCGGCGGCGGTGTTGGAGCTGACTGGCTCATGACAGAAATCCCCCCACGGGATGGAACGAGCGGATGGTGAAGCGAAGAAAGTGTGCGCACGTGTGTGCGACGAGTGGAGGGAGAGTAACAGGTGGGTGTGACAGGGCGGCCAGCGAAATATGCGGTCAGAGGCGGTGGGCGGCCCCCGTCGGAACGGCTCCGCGCGTGTCCAGCAGCAACTGCGCCTTCACCGAGAGCCCTTGGAGGTCGTACGTCCGGTGCTGCTGGAGCAGGATCGTCAGATCGGCCTCGGCCGCGGCCTCGTAGAGGGCGTCCGCGCGCGGGACCGGGCGGTCCTGCACGCTCCAGGACGGGACGTGCGGGTCGTGGTAGCTGATCGAGGCGCCCAGTTCCATGAGGCGGACGGCGATCTCCGGGGCGGGGGTGCCCTGTTGGTCGGCGAGGTCCGGCTTGTAGGTGACGCCGAGGAGCAGCACGCGTGCGCCGCGCGCCGACTTGCCGTGCTCGTTGAGGAGGGCCGCGGCGCGCTGGACGACGTAACGGGGCATCTGGCTGTTGACCTGCTGGGCCAGTTCGACCATGCGCAGGGTGCGGCCGGGGAGGCCGGCCAGGTCCTGGGGGACGGCGTGGCCGCCGACCCCGGGGCCGGGGCGGAAGGCCTCGAAGCCGAACGGCTTGGTCTCCGCGCAGCGGATGACGTCCCAGACGTCGACGCCGAGGTGGTTGCAGAGGACGGCCATCTCGTTGACGAGCGCGATGTTGACGTGCCGGAAGTTGGTCTCAAGGAGCTGCACGGTCTCCGCCTCTCGCAGGCCACGCGCGCGTACCACCTTGTCGGTGAGACGGCCGTAGAACGCGGCGGCGGACTCGGTGCAGGCGGAGGTGAGGCCGCCGATCACCTTGGGGATGTTGGCCGGGGTGAAGGCGCGGTTTCCGGGGTCGACCCGGCTGGGGGAGTAGGCGAGGTGGAAGTCGCGGCCCGCCTGGAGTCCGGAGCCCTCCTCCAGGAGGGGGCACAGGAACTCCTCGGTGGTGCCCGGGGGGACGGGCGACTCCAGGATGACCGTGGTGTGCGGGCGCAGCCGCGCGGCCAGGGCGCGGGCAGCCGCCTCCACCTGGCCGAGGTCGAGCTTGCCGTCGGCGCCGCGCGGGGTCGGCGCGCAGATGACCGCGGTGCGGACACGGCCGAGCTCGGCCGGGCTGGTGGCGTGCCTGAAGCCCCCTGAGAGCATCCGGCGCAGTTCGGCGGGGCTGAGGGAGCCCTGCTCGGGCCCGGTCCGATAGCCGAGTGTGGGGATGCCGGCCGCGACGGCCGCCTGAGCCAGGGGTAGGCCGAACGGGCCGAGTCCGATGACGGCGAGATCTGCGGGCATGGCGTGGGCCGTCCTCCCAGTAACCGAAGCGGGGCAGGTGCGCAAGCCCTGTGGACAAGACAGGCGAAGCGCAATGTCACACTAGGAGTAAATATGACCGATTTGCTGGATTGGTTGTCCGTGTTTTCCGCAGGTCTCGGGAATGTTGTCCACAGGCTGAGGGCGACTGGTGGCTGAAGCCGGGCAAGCCGGTCAGAATTTGGGCATGGGGGATGAGAAACGGGCTTCGCCCGACGGGTGCGGCCGACGCTACCGATAGCGGGAGGCAGCGGTGAGGACAGCGACACTGGGGCCGGCGCAGCGAGCCGAGTCACTGGCGGCAATGGCCGAGCGCGAGCTGGACGTACTGGTGGTGGGCGGCGGCGTGGTCGGTGCGGGCACCGCCCTGGACGCCGTGACCCGCGGTCTGTCCACCGGCCTGGTCGAGGCGCGTGACTGGGCTTCGGGCACCTCCAGCAGGTCCAGCAAGCTGATCCACGGCGGACTGCGCTATCTGGAGATGCTCGACTTCGCGCTCGTACGGGAGGCACTGAAGGAGCGCGGCCTGCTGCTGGAGCGGCTCGCCCCGCACCTGGTGAAGCCGGTGCCGTTCCTCTACCCGCTGCAGCACAAGGGCTGGGAGCGCCTGTACGCCGGTTCGGGCGTCGCGCTCTACGACGCGATGTCGATGGCCCGCGGACACGGCCGCGGCCTGCCCACGCACCGCCATCTGACCCGCCGCCACGCCCTGCGCGTGGCACCCGCCTTGAAGAAGGACGCGCTGGTCGGAGCCCTGCAGTACTACGACGCCCAGATGGACGACGCGCGTTATGTGGCCACTCTGGTGCGCACGGCGGCGGCGTACGGCGCGAAGGCCGCCAACCGCGCGCGCGTGACGGGCTTCCTGCGGGAGGGCGAACGCGTCGTCGGCGCGCGTGTGCAGGACGTCGAGGCGGGCGGCGAGTACGAGATCCGCGCCAAGCAGATCGTCAACGCGACCGGTGTGTGGACCGACGACACCCAGGGCATGGTGGGCGAACGCGGACAGTTCCACGTCCGGGCGTCCAAGGGCATCCACCTGGTCGTACCGAAGGACCGCATCAGCTCCTCGTCGGGGCTGATCCTGCGCACCGAGAAGTCCGTGCTGTTCGTCATCCCCTGGGGCCGGCACTGGATCGTCGGCACCACGGACACCGACTGGGACCTCGACAAGGCGCACCCGGCGGCCTCCAGCGCGGACATCGACTACCTGCTGGAGCATGTGAACTCGGTGCTCGCGGTGCCGCTGACCCGGGACGACGTGCAGGGCGTGTACGCGGGGCTGCGTCCGCTGCTGGCCGGCGAGTCGGAGGCCACCAGCAAGCTGTCCCGCGAGCACACGGTCGCCCATCCCGCGCCCGGGCTCGTCGTGGTGGCGGGCGGCAAGTACACGACCTACCGGGTGATGGCCAAGGACGCGGTGGACGAGGCGGTGCACGGCCTCGACCTGCGGGTCGCCGAGTGCGTGACGGAGGACGTGCCGCTGCTGGGGGCCGAGGGCTACCGGGCGCTGTGGAACGCGCGGGCGCGGATCGCGGCGCGGACGGGTCTTCATGTGGTGCGCGTGGAGCATCTGCTGAACCGGTACGGATCGATGGCGGAGGAGGTCCTCGACCTCGTCACCGCCGACGCCTCGCTCGGGGAGCCGCTGCAGGCCGCCGACGACTATCTGCGCGCCGAGGTCGTGTACGCCGCCTCGCACGAGGGCGCCCGGCACCTGGACGACGTGCTGACCCGGCGCACCCGCATCTCCATCGAGACCTTCGACCGGGGGACGCGCAGCGCACGGGAGGCGGCCGAGCTCATGGCGCCGGTCCTCGGCTGGGACAAGGACCAGATCGAGCGCGAGATCCAGCACTACGAGAAGCGGGTGGAGGCCGAGCGGGAGTCGCAGCGGCAGCCGGACGACCTGACGGCGGACGCGGCGCGGTTGGGGGCGCCGGACATCGTGCCGTTGTAGGACGCCGGGCATTCCATTCACCGGGACATCACTCGAACGGGTGGCGGGATCCGGGATCTTCGTTCGGAACCCGGCCGTTCTACGGGGTGCGAGGGCAGAACTCGGCGGAGAGCAGGGCCGGTTCGAGGCCGGGATCTGCGATCGCCGTCGTGTTCACGCGGAAGGTGAGGACATGGCGGCCGTCGGCGGTGGCTGCGGTGCGCACGTAGCTGCCGGTGATGCGTCCGTTGTGGCCCCACACCGTGATGCCGCACGACAGCTTCTCGGGGAACAGGCCCATGCCGTACAGGCCGTGTGCGGTGCGGGTGTCGCGCATCTCGCGCAGCCGGCGCGAGGGCAGCAGTTCGCCGTCCAGCAGGGCCGCGTAGAAGCGGTCCAGGTCGGCGAGCGTGGTCACCAGCTCGCCCGCGGCTCCGGCCACCCGCGGGTCGAGTTCGGTGACGTCGGTTCCGTCGGCCGCGTAGGCGCGGCCGTGCGGGGAGGGCAGAGAGGTACGGGAGCCGGGGAAGGAGGTGCCCGTCAGACCCAGCGGAGCGATGATGCGGCGCTCGGCCTCGGTGGCGTACGAGTGGCCGGTGACCTGCTGGATGACCATGCCGAGCAGCACGTAGTTGGTGTTCGAGTAGGAGTAGCGGCCGGGGTCGGCCGGGGGATGGGTGAGGGCGATGCGTACGGCTTGACGAGGGGAGAGGGGGACCAGGCCTCCCGTATCCGCGGTGAAGTTGCTCAGGCCGCTGGTGTGGGTGAGCAGGGCGCGCAGGGTCATCGTGCGGCCGTCGTTGCCGGCTCCGTGCACCAGGCCGGGCAGATGCTGCTCGACGGTGTCGGACAGGGACAGCCGGTGTTCCGCGGCGAGCTGCAGCACGACCGTCGCGATGAAGGTCTTCGTGATGCTGCCGGCGCGGAAGTGGTCGGCACGGGCGATGCCGTGGCCCGCCCGGGCGTAGCGGGTGCGGGAGTCCTCGTCCGCCAGGAGGGCTGCGGCGGGGGCTCTGCCCTGCGTGACCAGCAGGGGAAGGAGCGTGTCCGTGGCCGGTGCCGCGGGGGCCGAGGAGGAGGTCGGGGACAGGGCGAGGAGCGCAAGCGACACGGGCGCGGCCAGTAGCGTCCTGAGCGGCGGCATCGCGAGGTCCTCCCTTGTCGGGGCCCATCATCCAGGGTGGCGCGACGCGTGGTCCGGCGGGGTTCAGGGCGCACGGGCTCCTCGTACGGTGCCACGGGCACCCTGGGCGTCGGGCACTTGTCGGGTGAGGGACAATGGAGGCTCTGTCAGGGCGGGTTGCATGAGGGGACGCATGTCGGAGGCGGAGCGGGCGGGGACATCTCGTCAGGACACTCGTCAGGACAACAGCGAGCGTCTTCTCGCCGGGCGGTACCGGCTGGGGAGGGTGCTCGGCCGCGGCGGCATGGGCACGGTGTGGCGGGCCGAGGACGAGACCCTGGGCCGGACGGTCGCCGTCAAGGAGCTGCGGTTCCCGTCGAACATCGACGAGGACGAGAAACGCCGGCTGATCACGCGGACGCTGCGCGAGGCCAAGGCGATCGCGCGGATCCGCAACAACAGCGCGGTGACGGTCTTCGACGTGGTCGAGGAGGACGACCGGCCGTGGATCGTCATGGAGCTCGTCGAGGGCAAGTCGCTCGCCGAGGTCATCCGCGAGGACGGCCTGCTCGAGCCGAAGCGGGCCGCCGAGGTCGGGCTCGCGATCCTCGACGTGCTGCGCTCGGCGCACCGCGAGGGAATCCTGCACCGTGACGTGAAGCCGTCCAACGTCCTGCTGGAGTCCGACACCGACCGGGTCGTGCTCACCGACTTCGGTATCGCCCAGGTGGAGGGCGACCCGTCCATCACCTCGACCGGCATGCTCGTCGGCGCGCCCTCCTACATCTCCCCGGAGCGGGCTCGCGGGCACAAGCCGGGCCCCGCGGCCGACCTGTGGTCGCTGGGCGGACTGCTGTACGCGGCCGTCGAGGGCGTGCCGCCGTACGACAAGGGTTCCGCGATCGCCACCCTCACCGCGGTGATGACCGAGCCGATGGAGGAGCCGAAGAACGCGGGGCCGCTGAGGGACGTCATCTACGGGCTGCTGACCAAGGATCCCGCCAAGCGGCTCGACGACGCGGGTGCGCGGGCGATGCTCAACCGCGTGATCCACGCGCCCGAGCCGAAGGAGGCCGAGCCGGAGCCGCCGATGGACGCGACGCGGGTCGTGCCGTTGCCGGTGCAGCCCGACGCCCCCAAGGGCAAGGGGAGTTCGGGGGGCTCCGGAAGCAAGCGGGGCGAGGAGGCGGCGGAGAAGCTGCGCGGGGCGCTGCGTTCCGTGCGGAAGGCCGCCGTGGCGGCGGGAGCGGTGGCCGGTTCGGCGGCTGCGACCCGCGGCAAGTCGACGAACGGTACGGCCGGTTCGGGGTCCGGCGGCACCAAGTCCGCCGGGGCGTCGGGTGCGGCCGGTTCCTCGGCTTCGCCGGCACCCTCTGCTCCGCCTGCCCCTCCCGCTCCGACGACTCCGATGCCTGCGGTGCCTCCGGCTCCGCGGTCGGCCGCGTCGCCGTCTTCGGCGCCGTCCGCACCGGTGCAGTCCTCGGCTTCGGCGGCGGCTTCGGGAGCCAAGGCGCCTTCCGGTACCTCTGCGGGTTCCGGTTCATCGGCTGCTTCGGGTCTTGCGGATGCCTCGGCCTCGTCGGCCGGTGCGGCTTCCGGGAGCCGGGAGAGCGGGGCGCACGGGGCAACTACGCAGGCGGGTGGGCGCAGTTCGGGGTGGCCGGTCGTGCCGCCGCCGGATCTGCCGCCGCGGCCCGTGCCGAGGGCGCCGCTCACCGACGTGGTGCCGAAGCGGACGCTGGTGATCATCGCGGTGGTGGTCGTGCTCGCCGTCGTCGGGACCGTGCTGGCCCTCGTGCTCGGCGGGGACGGCAAGAGCTCGAACGGCGGCAGGAGCAGCGGAGGCAAGGCCGTGGCCAGTGCGTCCGCCGGTGCCCGCACCAAGGAGGACGCGAGCGGCGGCACCCGTGCGGGCGGAGCCGACTCGCAGTCCGGGTCGGCGTCGACGGACGGCAGCACCCCCAACAGCCCGAGCGCGTCCGGCGGCAGCAGCGCGGGAACGGGCGGTTCGTCCGGGGACGACGGCGCGGTGCAGACGAAGTACAACGGAAGCCAGGGGTACTCGATAGGGCTGCCCAAGGGCTGGAAGTACCAGTCGGCGAGTTCCGCCGGGGACCGGTTCACCGGGCCCGACGGGCAGAAGCTGCTCGTCGCCTGGACGTCCACGCCCAAGGGCGACCCGGTGGCCGACTGGAAGAACCAGGAGCGCTACATGACGCGCTCGCAGTACCAGAAGATCCGGATAGAGCAGGTGGACTACCGCGGCTGGAACACGGCCGACTGGGAGTTCACCTATGTGGAGAGCGGGACGGAGTACCGGACGATCGACCGCGGGTTCGTGGTCAACGACCATCTCGGATATGCGCTGATGTACACGGCGAAAGCCGCGAACTGGGACAGCGACCTGCGTAAGGCCACCTGGAACACCCTCGCGAAGACGTTCGAACCCAAGTCGTGATGTGACCGAACCCGTGTTTGGGCCGTGAGATCTGGCATCCCCTCATTGCAGGTTGCCTCCGGCACGTATCGTGAGTGTTTGCGGACCGTACGCATCCAGGTATGGGTGCGGAACGGGGCGCAAGGCGAACGGAATTGACCAACCGGGCGGCCGGGGGAGGCATCGTGGACGACTATGCGGGACGGGTTCTTGCCGACCGCTACCGCCTGCCGCTGCCACCCGCCGACGAGTACGAACTCACCGACACCCGCGCCTTCGACACCTACAGCGGTCAGGAAGTCCTGGTCAGGCAGGTGCCGTTGCCCGAAGTGGTCGAGGCGGAGGTGCTCGACGCGGAGGGGCTGCCGGACGGTTTCACGGCACGTGACCCGCGCCAGCGGGGGAGCGGGCGGTCCGCGGCACGCACCGGGGTGAGGCGGCCCACCGACCCGGCGGTGCGGCGTGCGGTCGAGGCCGCGCAGGCCGCGGCGCGGATCCCCGACCATCCGCGGCTCGACCAGGTCTTCGACGTGTTCGCCGAGGGCGGTTCGCTGTGGATCGTCAGCGAGTTGGTGTCGGCGCGGCCGCTCGCGGCACTGCTCGCCGAGAAACCGCTCACGCCGTACCGGGCGGCCGAGGTGGCCTCCGACGTCCTCATGGCGCTGCGGGTGCTGCACGCCCATGGCTGGGTGCACCGGAACATCACGGCTCGTACGGTGCTGGTCTGCGACGACGGCCGGGTGATGCTGACCGGGCTCGCGGTCGGGGCGGCGGAGGAGGCGCTGTGCGGGTACGACCCGGTGCCGGCTCCGGAGGGTGACGGGGACGTCGGGTTCGGACCCGCGGGCGGTTCCCCGGGTGAGCCGGGCGGGCAGGCTGGACATGCCGGACATGCTGGATCCGGTCTGCCGGGCGGCCGGAGTGCGCAGAGCCTCCAGGGTTCCCCTGGATTCCAGGGTGCTCAAGGCGGCCCCGGGGGCGGCGATCCCGAGGCCGCTCGGCGTGCCGCCATCCGGGCGCGTACGGCCGGGGGGCTGCCCAGCGCCGGAGCGGACACGGCGAACGGGGCGGGGGCGCCGGGTGCGCTCGCGCCCAAGGCCCTGGAGACCGGCGGGGACATCCGGGCCGCGCGGGCCGGGGCGATCGCCGCCTATCGGGCGGGTGCCCGGGCCGCGGCCAGGGTTCAGGAGGCGCAGCAGAGCGGGCGGGCGGCGCTGCCCGGTGCCCGTTCCGCGCCCGAGGTCGGCCCCGCCTCGCCGGCCAACGGCTCGGCACAGGCCCACACTTCAGGCGAAGGCGTGGAGACCTCGCCGCGCACCACGACCCCGCCGGGGCAGATAGCCGACCCGTACGGAGTGAGCGCCTGGCACGGGGCCGCGCCCCGGAGCGGAATCGGCGGAGCCCCGGCCGTCGAGAGCGGTGAAGCGGCCGGTCTCGCGGGCCAGAGCGGTGGTACGGCACTCCCGCCGGGCGACGGCGGCTCCTACGCCGGCGGAAGCCCCTACGGCAACGGCGGCACCTCGGCGCCCGGTGCCGGCGCTCCCTCGGCCTCCGGCGTTCCAGCGCCCCGCCTCGACAAGGCTCCCCCGACGGGAGTTCCGGCGCCCGGCTCGCACACTCCCGCCCCCCTCCCGCCCGGAGCTGTGCCCCCCGGCCGCTGGGACGACCTCGTGGCCGGCACCCCCGCCCCGCGCGGTCCCGCAACGCCGCTCGCCGCCGAGCGGGCCCGGCAGGCGCGGATGGCCGTGGTGGGGCCCGTGACCGAGCGGTGGGCGCCGGAGCAGGCCGGGCCCGTGCACGAGAACTGGCAGCTGGCGGCACCCATCGGACCCGCGACCGACCTGTGGGCGCTCGGGGCGCTGCTCTTCAGGGCCGTACAGGGGCATGCGCCGTATCCGGAGGAGTCGACGGCCGAGCTGGTGCAGATGGTGTGCGCCGAGCCGCCCGCCTTCGCGGAGGAGTGCGGACCGCTCAGGCCGGTCGTGGAGTCGCTGCTGCGTCAGGACCCCACCGAGCGGCTGGACTTCGAGGAGCTCAGGGGCTGGCTGCGGTCCCTCGTGCGGTCCGCGCCAGAGCCCGACGCCGGTACGCATGTCATCGCGGCGCCCCCTGCCGACCCGAACCGGCTGCCGATCGTACGGCGGCGGGGCGAGCTGGTGCGCAGGCGGCGCGCCGGACTGCCCGCGACCAGCGCGCACGGACGGCACAAGCGGGCCAAGGAGCAGGCGCGTTCGCCGCGCAGCCTCGGCCGCACCCTGCTGATCCTGATCCTGCTCCTGCTGGCCGCCGCGGTCGCGTACGCCGTGCTCTTCATGCCGAAGGCCGGGGGGAAGGACGCGGCGGGCAGCGACCGTACCGGCAGTGCGGGGCAGGTCAGCCCCGCGCCCGAGCAGTCGGACCAGGGCGCGGGCAGCCGGCCACGCCCCGACCAGACCTCGCCCAAGTCCGAGGAGAGCCCGTCGAATTCGGCGAGTGCGACCGAGAGCCAGACCACCGGACCGGCCGTCGCCGACGGTTTCACGCTGCGCAGCGACCCGGAGGGCTTCCGGATCGCCGTGGCCAAGGGCTGGTCCCGGGCCGGAAAGAACGACTGGAACCAGGTGGTGTACTCGCACGGCGCGTTCGAGCTCATCGTCGTGAAGGGACGCGACGGCGCGGTCACCTACGGCAGCGACCCGATGGCGTACCAGCGGGACACGGAGCACGAGTTGCAGCCGTACCGCAGCTCCAGCTGGGCCACCGCGACCGGGCTGCGCACCGTCACGGTGGGCACGCGCACCATGGCGGAGGGACAGTTCACCTGGACCGACGACAGCGGCAACGACCTGTATGTGCGCAACCTCGCGATGCTCATCGACGGGCGGTACCACATCGTGCAGGTGCGCGGGCCCGAGTCGCAGCGGGACGAGGTGACGAAGCTGTACGAGCAGGCGTCGGCCACCTATCAGGTGACTGGCTGACCTCACCTGTGAACGGTCCGTGAAGCGCAAACGGTTGCTGTCCGGGCCCCTGAGCGACAACCGTCACAGTGCGGTCTCCTTGGGACCCCCGTTGTTCCCTGTTGACGGGCCGGTCCTTAGTCTGACCCTGTCAAGAGCATTGCGGGGCAACGTGAATCAGATGCAGGGCCAGCTTGTCGCGGGCCGCTACCGGCTCGCCGACTCGATCGGCAGCGGCGGCATGGGCCGTGTGTGGCGCGCACACGACGAGGTGCTCCACCGCGCTGTCGCCATCAAGGAGTTGACCGCCGCGCTCTATGTGTCCGAGAGCGAACAGGAGCGGCTGCTCGCGCGTACCCGCGCGGAGGCGCGCGCCGCCGCGCGCATCAACCACTCCGCCGTGGTCACCGTGCACGACGTGCTCGAACACGACGGCCGCCCGTGGATCGTGATGGAGCTGGTCGAGGGCTACTCGCTGGCCGACGCGGTCAAGGAGCGGGGGCGCGTCGAGCCCGCCGAGGCCGCCCGCATCGGACTGTGGGTGCTGCGCGCGCTGCGCGCCGCGCACGCCGCCGGAGTGCTGCACCGCGATGTGAAGCCCGGCAACGTCCTCATCGGCCACGACGGCCGCGTCCTGCTCACCGACTTCGGCATCGCCCAGATCGAGGGCGATACGACGATCACCCGCACCGGAGAGGTCGTCGGCTCCGTCGACTACCTCGCCCCCGAGCGGGTCCGCGGCCACGACCCGGGCCCCGCCTCCGACCTGTGGGCGCTCGGCGCCACCCTCTACACGGCGGTGGAGGGCCGCTCGCCGTTCCGTCGCACCTCGCCGCTGTCCACCATGCAGGCGGTCGTGGAGGAGAACGCCGCCGATCCGCAGCACGCCGGTCCGCTCGGACCCGTCATGGCCGCGCTGCTGCACAAGGACCCCGCCGCACGGCCGTCCGCGGCCGAGGCCGAGCACATGCTCGCCGAGGCGGCGGAGGGCCGGCGGTCGAACGCGGCGCAGGCGTACGTTCCGACACAGCACACCGGCTCCCGCTACGAGACCGCGGCCACCGCCACGGGGCCGCACACCGGCTCCGGCACGGGACCGCGGACGGGCTCCGGCACGCCGTACCCGCCGACGACCGGGCCGACGTCGATCGGGCCGACCGGGATGGGCCCGGAGCACGGGACGAGCACCGGCCCCGCGCCGAAACGCCGCCGCCTGCGCACCTGGATCCTCTCGATCGCCCTCGCGGCCATCGTCGGCGGGGGCGCTGCCGTGGTGCTCCAGTCGGGGGACAGGGAAACGCCGAGCGGCACCGCCGGTACCTCCACGACGCCGAGCCCGACGCCCTCGAACTCATCCAGCCCGGACGCCAACGGAACCGTTCCTGCCGCATGGCAGCGCTACGACGACCCCTGGGGCTTCAGCCTCTATCTGCCCAAGGGCTGGAGCCGGAAGGTCTTCGGCGTCTCCGGCGAGATCAGGCAGGTCGACTACACACCCGACAACGGCAAGCACTTCGTCCGCATCGCCATGGACACGGCACCGGACTTCAAGGACGCCTACTCCCACCAGGTGAGCCTGGACCACCAGCTCCAGCGGCGCTTCGCCGACTACCACCGCGTACGGCTGGAAGCGAACATCTACCGCGACCGGCCCGGCTCCGTCTGGGAGTACACCTGGACCGCGTTGAAGGGGCAGCAGGGGGTCCCGTTCCCCGGTCCGCGCCGTGCCGTCGAGGAGACGTACATGGCCGGGGACGGCACCGAGTACGCGATCTACATCTCGTCGCCCGCGGCCGACTGGGCCACGACGAGCAAGCAGTTCAGGTGGGTCCTGCAGGGCTGGCAGGAGAACACCTCCCAGTAACCGTTGGGCCGGACGGGGGTTGGCCGGTCACCGCCCCGGAGCACGTCCGTCCGGTGGGGCATGATGGGGCGCATGGGGACCGAGGGGGAAGGCGTCCGTGTCATAGCGGGCCGTTACCGGCTCGAGGCGAGACTCGGGCGCGGTGGCATGGGTGTGGTGTGGCGGGCGACCGACGAGCTGCTCGGCAGGCAGGTGGCGGTCAAGGAGATCCCCCTCGACCTCGACGAGACGCTCTCCGCGGAGGAGACCAGGCGGCAGCGCGACCGCACCCTGCGCGAGGCGCGCGCGGTGGCCCAGTTGCGCCACCCGCACATCATCGTCGTCCACGATGTCGTCGAGCAGGACGAACGTCCTTACATCGTCATGGAGTTGATCGACGGCGGCTCCCTCGCCGACCGCATCTCCCAGCGCGGACCGCTCGCCCCCGCCGAGGCCGCCCGGATCGGCGCCGCCCTGCTCAGCGCCCTGCGCACGGCGCACGAGGCCGGGGTGCTGCACCGCGACATCAAGCCCGCCAACGTCCTCCTCGAATCCGGCACGGACCGGGTCGTCCTCACCGACTTCGGCATCGCCCAGGTCGCGGGCGCCACCACGCTCACCGAGACCGGTTCCTTCGTCGGTTCGCCCGAGTACACCGCGCCGGAGCGGATGTCCGGGGCGAGGACCGGCCCCGAGTCCGACCTGTGGTCGCTGGGCGCGCTGCTGTGCACCGCGCTGAGCGGCGAATCCCCGTTCCGGCGCGACTCGCTCGGCGGCATCCTGCACGCTGTCGTGTTCGACGAGATACGGCCGCCCGCGCAGGCCGAGCCGCTCCTGCCCGTCGTTCTGGGCCTGCTGGAGCGCGATCCCGACCGCCGGCTGGACGCGGCGCAGGCCGAACGGATGCTGCGCGCCTACCGCGACACCGGCCGCACCCCGGCCCTGCCCCCCGGCTACACGCCGACCGAGCAGGACGTGCCCCGCCCGGCCGCGCCGCAGCCCGCGCCGTCACCGACGCCGTCGCCCACCGTGGAGACCAGGCAGTCCACCCGGGGCGTGCTGGTGGCCGCGCTGCTGGTCGCCGCGATGGCCGGGGCGGGGGTCTCGGCGGCGGCGCTGCTCATGAACCGGGGCGGTGAGGGGGGTGGCGGCACGCCGACGAGTTCGGCACCCGGGACTTCGGTGAGCGCATCGCCGTCGCACCCCTCCCGTACGCCGAGCCCGTCCCGCACACCGTCCAAGTCCCCCGTGACCGCCACCCGCCCCTCCGCCCCCTCCGGGTACCGCGTCGCCGAGGACCCGGCCGGCTTCTCCCTCGCCGTACCGGAGGGCTTCACCCGCTCACCGCAGGGCGAGCGCGTCTTCTACCTGTCATCGGGGGAGACCTTCCGTCTCGGCATCAAGGCCACCGACCCCCAGACGGGCGGCCCGCTCGCGGTGATGCGGCGCGCCGCCGCGGGCGGCGCCGACACCAACCCCGGCTACCACGACGGCCGGGTCACCTCGACCACCCAGCACGGACACCCGGCCGCCCTCTGGGAGTTCACCTGGAACGGCTTCAGCGCGGCCGAGGGCCCCCGGCACACCTACGACCTGTGCTGGGAGGAGGGCGGCCGGATGTACGACGTGTGGGTGTCGGCGCCGGTCGGCAAGGTGCGGGAGGCGAAGGAGTACTTCGACGTCGCGGTGGACACGTTCGTGGCCGGGTGAGGCGCGGGTCCGGGGATTCCCCGGGGGCTACGTCACGGGTGTGTGACCGGAGTGCGCCGGGCCTGGATGCGTGAGCGTCCGGCGCGATATGGATGGTCCATGAGCAGCAGCGGGGGAGTCGGCCACGAGTCCGACGACACGACGAGTTTTGTCCTGCAACCTCCCAGACCCCGGCAGTCGGAGCCGGGCACCGGGCGCCTCGTCGCGGGCCGTTACCGGCTGCTGGCCAAGCTCGGACACGGTGGCATGGGCACGGTGTGGCGGGCCAAGGACGAGACCGTCGACCGCGAGGTCGCCGTCAAGGAGCCCCGCGTCCCGGATCATCTCCCCGAGCGCGAACGCGCCAACGCCTACGAGCGGATGCGCCGGGAGGCCCGCGCCGCGGCCCGCCTCGACCACCCGGCGGTGGTCACGGTCCACGATGTGGCGGTCGTCGACGGCCGGCCGTGGATCGTGATGGAGCTGGTGCAGGGCCGTTCGCTCGGCAGCGCCCTCCAGGAGGGCACGCTGGGCGCCCGCGAGGCCGCCAGGATCGGCCTGGAGGTGCTCGGCGCGCTGGAGGCCGCCCACGCGGCGGGCATTCTGCACCGCGACGTCAAACCGGACAACGTGCTCCTCGGCCGCCACGACCGCGTCGTCCTGACCGACTTCGGCATCGCCCGGATCGAGGGCGAGTCCAGCCTGACGGACACGGGCGGCTTCGTCGGCTCGCCCGAATTCATCGCCCCTGAGCGGGTGCTGGGCCAGCGCCCCGGCCCGGCCTCCGACCTCTGGTCCCTCGGTGTCGTCCTCTACGCGGCGACGGAAGGCGTCTCCCCCTTCCGCCGCAGCAACACGCCGGCCACCCTCCAGTCGGTCCTCAACGCCACGCCGGCACCGCCCGCTTCGGCCTCGGGACCGCTGGCCGAGCTGATCACCGGCCTGCTGCAGAAGGACCCGGCGAAACGTCCGAACGCCGCCCGGGCCCGGGCGCTGCTGGAACAGACCGCGAACCCGCCGGCGCCCGCGCCCCCCACGCAGCCCGTACGGATCGTCACCCAGGGGCTCCGGATCGGCCGCAAGGCGTGGATCGGGGCGGGTGCGGGCGTCCTCGCGGCGGCGCTGGCGGCGTATCTGGTGATCGCGCGTCCCTTCGCGGGCCCGTTGCCCGACGGCTGGAAGACGCACCACGAGAGCGACGTGGCCGCGACGCTGGCGGTACCGGACGGCTACCAGCGGGCGGTGCCCGACCGGAAGACCGACAAGACCCACTGGGTGACGTACAGCGACCTGAGCGGCGCGATCGGGATCACCCTGAGCCACCAGAAGAAGTCCGAGGACACCGGCGGCACCATCAAGGACTCCGCGGCCGCCCAGATGTACGACGACAACGGCGCGTTCAAGCAGAGCGGCGCGTACGAACTGAACATGCCCGGCGGCCCGGAGACGAGGACGAAGACCAGGCTGACGACGTACGAGAACAAACCGTCCGCCGAGAACACGGTGGCCTACAAGAGCAACGACAGCCAGCACCCGCTCCCGCGCGAGGTGCGGATCTTCTACTACAAGTCATCGGCCGGCGACCTCTACAAGCTGATCGTCAGCTACCCGGGCAAGGGCGACTTCACCGCGCGAGGACGTGCGGTCGCGCAGGCCGCGATCGCGAATCTCGCCGTCGACAAGCTCTGACCCGCCGTCAGCGCCGCACCTGGGCCCGATACCTGCCCGGCGTCACCCCGAACTCCCTGCTGAACGCGTGCGAGAGGGCGTACGGGCTGCTGTATCCCGCCTCGCGGGCCACCGAGGCCAGCGGCGCGTCGGTGTCACGCAGGAGCGTGGCCGTGCGGGTCAGCCGCCACCAGGTCAGATACGCCATGGGCGGGCGGCCGACCAGGGCGGTGAACCGGCGGGCCAGCGTGGCACGGGAGACGCCCGCCTCGGCGGCCAGACGGTCGTTGGTCCACGGGGCGGCCGGGTCCGAGTGCAGGGCGCGGAGGGCGGCCGTGGTCACCGGGTCGCTGAGCACGGCCGGCCAGGCACCCGTCGCCGTGTCCGCCTCCGTCGTCCACGCCCGCACCATGTAGATCAGCAGCAGGTCGAGCAGGCCCGGCAGGGCCAGACAGGAACCCGGGCGCCGCTCGTCGAGCTCGCGCGCCAACAGGTCTACGGCGGCGCGCAGTTCGGGATGGGCGCCGACCCGGTTCGGCAGATGGACGACCTGTGGCAGCTCCGCCAGCAGCGGGTGCACCCGGCTGCGGTCGAGGCGGTACTTGCCGCACAGCAACTCCACCTCACGCCCGCCCGGCGATCCCGCCGGCGGCCGCATCTCCTCGAACGGCACGGCCCGCGCCGTGTCGCCCGGTGCGTCCGCCAGGACATGCCCCGCCCCGTGCGGCAGCAGTACGACGTCCCCGGCGCCCAGCGTCACCGGCTCACCGCCCCCGTCGGGCAGCAGCCAGCAGCCGCCCGCGAGGACGACATGGAACCCCGCGCCCTCGTACGGGGCGAGCCGCGTGCACCAGGTGCCGGCGACCCGCAGCCGGTTCGAGGAGGGCTGTCCGACGCGTATGGCGGAGATCGCGTCACTCACCACGTCCATGAGACGCAAGCGTATCCGAATGAGCCGGACAGGCATTGGGTCACTCATGGCAGTGCTTCTAGGGTTCTTGTCATGGCTGATGAGAACGTGCAGAGTTTCCTGATCGGTGACGTCGAGGTGCTCCGGGTCGTCGAGTGGCGGGCGCCCTACGCCCCGGCCCGGGACCTGGTTCCGGGCGCCGGCCCCGAGGTGTGGCAGGACAACCGGGAGGCGCTCGTCCCGGACCACTGGGAGCCCGGCAGCGACCGTGCCGTGGTCGCGCTGCAGACCTGGGTGGTCCGCAGCGCCGGCCGCACCGTCCTCGTCGACACCGGAGTGGGCAACGGCCGCGAGCGGCCCGGCAACGCCCTCTTCCACCAGCGGCAGGGCGACTTCCCGGACCGCCTCGCGCAGGCCGGAGTGCGGCCTCAGGACGTCGACGTCGTCGTCAACACCCATATCCACGGCGACCACGTCGGCTGGAACACGCACGACGTGGAGGGCGGCTGGCTCCCCACCTTCCCGAACGCCACCTACCTTCTCCCGGCCGCGGACGACCAGCACTTCGGCCCCGACGGCGGATACGGCGGCGGTGTACGCCCGGACGACCGGCTGATCTACGAGGACAGCATCGCGCCCGTGCACAAGTCGGGACAGGCCCGGTTGTGGGACGGGGAGCACCGCATCGACGAGCACCTCACCTTGGAGTCCGCCCCCGGCCACACCCCCGGCTCGTCCGTCCTGCGGGTCGCCTCACGCGGTGAACGGGCCGTGTTCGCCGGGGACTTGCTGCACAGCCCGGTCCAGATCCTGCACCCCGAGTGCAGCAGCTGCTTCTGCCTGGACCCCGGGCAGGCGGCCACCAGCCGCCGCCGGGTGCTCGAACGAGCCGTGGACGAGGGCGAGTTGCTGATCCCCGCGCACTTCGGCGGATCGGGGGTCGTGGAAGTGCGGCGAAGGGGCGGCGCCCTCGCCTTCGCCCGCTGGACCCCCTGACGCAGGCCCCACGTCGACAAGTCCCCGTTCCGCAAGGTACTCATGAGGCATGAGTGCAGGCGGCGAACGGACGCGCGAAGGTCGGCTGCTGGGCGGGCGCTACCGGCTGACCGAGCGCATCGGCTCAGGCGGCATGGGCACCGTCTGGCAGGCGTACGACGAACTCGTGGAGCGGGACGTCGCCGTGAAGCAGCCGCGGCTGCCGGGAGACCCGGAGGACGAGCACCACCGGAGGGCCGCCCATCGCCTCTACCGTGAGGCCCGCGCCGCCGCCCGCGTCGACCACCCGGCCGCCGTCTCCATCCATGACGTCGTGGTCGAGGAGGACGGACTGCCCTGGATCGTCATGGAGTTGATCCGCGGCGAGTCCCTCCACGAAGTCCTCCAGCGCGGCCCGGTCGAGGCCTCGGAAGCCGCCCGTATCGGCCTCGCCGTGCTCGGCGCCCTGGACGCGGCGCACACCGTCGGCATCGTGCACCGGGACGTCAAGCCCGCCAACGTCCTGCTCGGCGCCCACGGCCGGGTCGTCCTCACCGACTTCGGCATCGCGCACGTCCAGGGCGAGGAATCCCTCACCGTCAGCGGCGAGTTCGTCGGCTCCCTGGAGTTCGTCGCGCCCGAGCGGATGTCGGGCCGGGGCGCCGGTCCCGCCTCCGACCTGTGGTCGCTGGGCGTGCTGCTGTACGCGGCCGTCGAGGGAGTCTCCCCGTTCCGGCGTACGACAGTGGAGTCCACCCTCGCCGCGGTCATCGCCTCCGACGCGCCCGAACCGAAACAGGCCGGACCGCTCGGCCCGCTGATCGCCCGGCTGCTGGTGAAGGACCCGGAGCAGCGGCCCGGCGCGAAGGAGGCCGGGGCGGTGCTGGAGGCGGTGGCGGAGGGCTGGCCGGTACCGCAGGTCGAGCCCGGTGCGGCGGCGGCGCAGGACACGACGGGACTGCGGGAGTTCGCCGACGACATGGGAACCGTACGACTGGGGGCGGCGCCCGTGCCGGACACGCGCGCCCCCGCGGCGGCGGCCCCCGCGGCCGCACCGGAATCCGACACCGCGCCCACCTCCGAGCCCAGGCGGGCATCCGGGCCGTCCGCCGAACCCGCGACCGCCGGCGTCCCTCACCCCGACGCGGCTCCGAAGCGCGCCCTGCTGCTCCGCCGCGTCTCCCTTGCCGCGCTCGCCGCCCTGCTCGTCGGCGGCACCTGGCTCGGCATGCCCTACTTCGTCGAGACCGACAGCGGAGGCGTCACCGAACGGACCGCAACCCTCACCGAGACTCCGGCCCGCGAGGAGACCCCCGGCCCCAGCGTCACCCTCTGGGCCGCGCACCGCGAGCAGGCCATGGACGCCGTGCTGACCCTGCCGAGCCGGTACCGGGAGTCCGCCAGGGAAGGCAGCGCCGCGAGCCCGTCACGCCTCGTCGAGTACGACGGGCCCGACGGCAAGGTCACCATCCGCCTCACCCAGTGGGACAAGGCTCCCCGCTCCCCGATGGCCGAGGCGCAGCAGGCGCACGCCGACTGGAACAGCTACAGCGGGGACGCCCGCACCCAGTACACCCGCACCACCTTCCAGGGGTATCAGGCCGTCCAGGCCGACACCTCCTACGGCCTGGACGGCACCCCGGAGCGGGTGATGCAGCTGATGATCCGCACCGGCGACGGGCGCATGTACGAACTGCGCGTGGACATGCCCAAGGGCACCCCGGCCGAGAAGAAGGGCACCGCGCTCTTCAAGGGCGCACGTGACCGCCTCGTGATCGGAAAGAGCTGAACCGCTCCCCGCTGTCCCCGCACAACGCCTGATCAGCGCAAACCTTGCCAGTGGGCACTGGCGGCGTGTGTGTACTCCGTGAAGCCGCGTTACCGACGGGTACCCAAAGGCCCCGCGCCGTCATACCCTGCGGCTCATGACGGAAGCGCATGCCGAGGCCAAGACCGGCACGAACCCTCTCGCCCCCGCCCCCGAAGGCGCCCGTACCGCCGCCGACGTGGTCACCCCCGAGCTGATCGCGCAGCTCACCAAGGGCGTGGTCGGCTCCGGACGCACCGCCAACCACACGCCGTTCACCGGCGAGAAGCTGGCCGACCTGCCCGAGTCCACGCCCGAGGACGTCGCCAAGGCCTTCGACGCGGCCCGCGCGGCGCAGGCGGTCTGGGCGCAGACACCGGTCCGGCAGCGCGCGGCCGTCCTGCTCCGCTTCCACGACCTGGTCCTCGCCCGCCAGGCCGAGGTCCTGGACCTGATCCAGCTGGAGACCGGCAAGGCCCGGCTGCACGCCCACGAGGAGGTCCAGGCCGTCGCGGTCGCGAGCCGCCACTACGGACGCCGGGCCGCCGCCTATCTGAAGCCGAAGCGGCACGCGGGCGCCATGCCGACGCTGACGAAGGTCACCGAACTCCGTCACCCGCGCGGTGTGGTCGGCCAGATCGCCCCGTGGAACTACCCCCTGGAACTCTCGGTCGGCGACGCGCTCCCGGCCTTCGTGGCGGGCAACGCGGTCGTCATGAAGCCGGACACCGAGACCTGCCTGACCGCCCTGTGGGCCCGCGATCTGCTCATCGAAGCCGGCCTCCCGGCCGATGTCTTCCAGGTCGTCCTCGGTGAGGGCCCCGTCGTCGGCCCCGAGGTCGTCAAGCACGCCGACTACGTGTCCTTCACCGGCTCCACCCGCACCGGCCGCGAGGTCGCCCAGGGTGCCGCCGCCCGCCTGGTCGGCGTCTCCCTGGAGCTCGGCGGCAAGAACGCCATGCTGGTCCTCG
The DNA here is from genome assembly GCF_042896045.1 of Streptomyces sp. NPDC001351. Lineage (NCBI taxonomy): Bacteria > Bacillati > Actinomycetota > Actinomycetes > Kitasatosporales > Streptomycetaceae > Streptomyces > Streptomyces sp. NPDC001351. The sequence goes on from NZ_JBIAWS010000002.1 coordinate 329,522, forward strand.
ACGACGCCGACATCGAGAAGGCGGCCGCGGGCGCGGTCCGCGCCTGCTTCTCCTCCGCAGGCCAGCTCTGCATCTCCATCGAGCGGCTGTACGTCCACGAGTCGATCGTGGACGCCTTCCTGGAGCGCTTCGCCACCCGCACCAAGGCCATGCGCCTCGGCACGTCCCTCGCGTACGGCGCCGACATGGGTTCCCTGGTCGGCGAACGCCAGTTGGAGACCGTCACCCGCCATGTCGAGGAGGCCGTGGCGAAGGGCGCGAAGGTCGTCGCCGGCGGTGTCGCCCGCCCGGACATCGGCCCGTACTTCTTCGAGCCGACCATCCTCGACGGCGTGACCGAGCCCATGTCGGTCTGCACCGAGGAGACCTTCGGCCCGGTCGTCTCGATCTACCGCTTCAAGACCGACGACGAGGCGATCGAGCACGCCAACTCCACGCCGTACGGCCTGAACTCCTCGGTCTGGACGAAGAACGGCAGCCGCGGCCGCGAGGTCGCCTCCCGCCTGCGCACGGGCACCGTGAACGTCAACGACGGCTACGCCCCCGCCTACGGCAGCGTCCAGTCCCCCATGGGCGGCATGAAGGACTCCGGTCTCGGCCGCCGCCACGGCTCCGAGGGCATCCTCAAGTACACGGAGGCCCAGACGGTCGCCCACCAGCGCCTCCTGCCGATGGCCCCCTCGCTGGGCATGGACGACGAGAAGTACGCGCAGTTCATGAGCAGGAGCCTGCGGCTGATGAAGGCCCTGCGCTTCAAGTAGCAACACCCGTTCTCAACGAGGAGAGCACGTGTCACAGGACACCTACGACTACGACGTCATCGTCGTCGGCTCAGGCTTCGGCGGTTCCGTCACCGCCCTTCGCCTCACGGAGAAGGGCTACCGCGTAGGTGTCCTGGAGGCCGGCCGTCGCTTCACCCGGGAGTCCCTCCCCAGGAACTCCTGGGACCTCAGGAACTACCTCTGGGCGCCGAAACTCGGCATGTACGGCATCCAGCGCATCCATCTGCTGGGCAACGTCATGGTCCTGGCCGGCGCAGGCGTCGGCGGTGGCTCCCTCAACTACGCCAACACCCTCTACGTACCGCCGAAGCCCTTCTTCGACGACCCGCAGTGGCGTGACATCACGGACTGGCAGGAGGAGCTGAAGCCGTACTACGACCAGGCCCAGCGCATGCTCGGCGTACGGCTGAACCCGACGATGACCCCGTCCGACGTGCACCTGAAGGCCGCGGCCGAACGGATGGGCGTCGGTGACACCTTCCACATGGCGCCGGTCGGCGTGTTCTTCGGCGACGGGAAGGACGCGGAGGGCAAGTCGAAGGCGGCGCCCGGCGGGCAGGTCGACGACCCCTACTTCGGCGGCGCGGGACCGGCCCGCAAGGCGTGCACCGAGTGCGGCGAGTGCATGACCGGCTGCCGGCACGGCGCGAAGAACACCCTCAACGAGAACTACCTCTACCTCGCCGAGAAGGCGGGCGCGGTCGTGCACCCGATGACGACGGTCGTGTCGATCACGGACGACTCGCAGGGCGGCTACGCCGTCGCCACCCTCCCCACCGACGAGAAGAGGAAGGCCAAGGGCCGCACCTTCAAGGCCCGCCGAGTGGTCCTGGCGGCCGGCACCTACGGCACCCAGACCCTGCTGCACCGCATGAAGGCGGGCGGTCAACTCACGTACATCTCGGACAGGTTGGGAGAACTGACCCGTACGAACTCCGAGGCGCTGGTCGGCGCGCAGACGGACAACCGGCGCTACCGGAAGGCGACCGGGCAACCGAAGGTCGACTTCACCCGGGGGGTCGCCATCACCTCGTCCATCCACCCGGACGAGAACACCCACATCGAGCCGGTCCGCTACGGCAAGGGCTCCAACTCGATGGGCAGCCTGTCCATCCTCCAGGTGCCGTACGCGGAGGGCTCGTCGAGGGTCATGGGCTGGCTCGCGAACGCCGCCCGCCACCCCGTCCTCGTGCTGCGCTCCCTCTCCAACCGCCGCTGGTCGGAGAAGACCATCATCGGCCTGGTGATGCAGTCGCTGGACAACTCCCTGACGACGTACCTCAAGCCGGACGGTGTCGGTAAGGGCCTGCTTACCGCCCGACAGGGCCACGGCGCCCCCAACCCCAAGCAGATCAGGGCCGCTTCGGAGGGCGCGTCGGCGATCGCCGCCGACATCAACGGCTTCGCGGGCTCGAACGTCGGCGAACTCATGGGCACCCCCCTCACCGCCCACTTCCTCGGCGGCTGCCCGATCGGCAGCTCGCGCGAGACCGGCGTGATCGACCCGTACCACCGCCTCTACGGCCATCCCGGCATCTCGGTGGTGGACGGCGCGGCGGTCTCGGCCAACCTGGGCGTGAACCCGTCCCTCACCATCACCGCCCAGGCGGAGCGCGCGATGTCGTACTGGCCCAACAAGGGCGAGGAGGACCCGCGTCCGGCTCAGGGAGCGGCGTACGAACGTCTGAAGCCGGTGGAGCCCAAGGCCCCCGCGGTCCCGGCGGACGCCTTCGGCGCACTGAAGCTGCCGTTCCTGGGAATACCGGCCGTCCCGCCGAAGAAGTAAGCCGCACAGGTACAGCGAAGGACCCGCACCCCCCTCCGAGTGCGGGTCCTTCTTTCCTTGCGGTGAGCTGCTGTTACGCGCCCGCGCCGGCCCGACGGCGACGCACCGCGAACACCGCACCGGCACCGGCGACGACGGCGACACCGCCGACCAGGCCGATCACCGGCAGGGCGGAGCTTGAGCCGGTCTCGGCGAGGTTGCCGGTCGGCAGGTCGGAGATCTCGCCCTGCGGCTTCTTCACCGAGTCCTTGCTGCCCTTGTCGCTCGGGGTGGCGGAGCCCGGGTCGGTGTTGGCCGAACCGGCCTTCAGCACCTCGAAGTCGTACTGTGCCCAGCCCTCGGCGATGCAGTCCTGTCCCTCGACGTTGTCGAGGTAGGCACCGGAACCGAAGGAGTAGGCGTCACCGGCCGGGGCCTTGGCGTCGATGCTGACGCGCAGGGCGACCGTCTCGCTCTGACCGGCCTTCAGCTCCTTGACGAAGAAGAAGTAGTCACCCGCCCAGTCGGCGGAACCGATGCGGTCCCAGGAGCCGGTCTCCGGGTTCTTGAACTCCAGGTCGACGTACGGGCTCAGGTACTTCGACTCGTCGAGCTCGTAGTTCTCCACCTCGGCGTAGAAGGCGACGCCCTCCACGGTGGTCTTCGCGTCGTTGGTGACGGTCAGCTTGAAGTTGTGGAACCCGTCGCCCGCGACGATCTTGCCCGGCAGGCCCTTGATGTCCGCGGAGACCTTGGCGCCCTCGTAGTTCTTGTCGACGTCCTCGCAGAAGGGGACGTCCGGGTCCGAGGGGTCCTCGCTCGGCTCGGCCGAGGTGGAGGGGGTGGGCTCGCCCGACTGGCTCGCGGTGGCGCTCGCGGTCGGCGTCGAGCTGGTCGCCGGGGCGGTCGGCGTGGCCGTGTCGGTGGGTAGTCCGGTGTCCGTCGGCGTCGCCGTGGCCGTGTCGCTCGGCGCCTCGGTGGGGGTCTCGGACACAGTCTCGGTGGCGCCTGCGGTCGGCGTCTCGTCCGCGAAGGCGGCGGGCGCGGACAGCAGCGCGAGGGGTGCGATGACCGCGGTGGCGGCCGCGACACCCATGGCACGACGAAGCTTCATGACAACCTCAAGGGAGTCCAGTCCAATGGGAGGGCTCCGCGTGTGGGGCGCGGGTGTGGCCCTTGGTTCGCATGGTTGGATCCGTGAAGCCTGTGAATGGTTGCACAGGCATTAACCAAATTCTTATGTGGCCTACGTCACCAGATCCCGGCAGGTCGCAGTTCACGAAGCCGCCATCTTTGCGCGAGCCGGGTCACGTACGCTCTGCTGCTCGACAGGCGATGCACATGACAGCCGCCGCCGAGCACCTCGATGATCCCGAAGAGCCCGAAGAGTCCCAAGAGCCCCAAGAGCCCCAAGAGCCCTGGCAGAAAGGCGTCCGCGTCGTGGCCGACAGACCATCCGGAGAGCGAAGATCCGGTTCCGGCGAGGAGCCTTCCATACCCGACGACGTGTGGGAGAAGTTCCTCAAGCAAACCGAGGCGGAGCTCGCCTCCGCCCCCAAGGAGCCCTCCGCCCGCGCCCGCATGGTCACCGAGCGGCTGCGGCAGCAGGACGCCCGCGGCGAGAACCCGGACAGCCGGCGCGCCGCTCCGGCCCGCCCCGAACGGCGCCGCCGCGTCTGGCCGGTGCTCGGGGTCCTCCTCGCCGCTGCGGTGGCCGTCGTGGCCGTGAAGCCGTCGGTCATCCCCGGCGACCCCCTGGGCGCGAAGGACCACGCGGCCCCCTCCGTCTCCCCCCTCCCGGCGGAGACCGCGGCCCCCACCGCCCCGCCCTCCCCGGCCGACTCCGAAACCCCCTCCTTCGCCCGGCCGTTCGCCGGCTCCCCGGCCGAGCGCTGGGCCGACGGCGCGGCGGGCATCGTCCTGCCGAAGGCGACCCCCGTCGGCACGCTCTCCAAGGCCCGGGTCGAGCAGGCCCTGCAGCAGACCAGAACCCTCCTGGTCGACGCGAACCTCAACCCGGCCACCCTGCGCGGCGAGCGCCCCGCCACCGCGCTCGGCGTGATCGAACCGCAGCAGACGGACCTCCTCACGAAGCTCAAGTCGGCCCTGGCCAAGCCGGACGAGAAGCACGACCCGCTGTCCATGTTCAGCCGCTTCGACCCGGCGCAGATCAGACTCGTCGGCGACGTGATCAAGACCCGCGGCCGCATCACCTTCAAGGCCGGCGAACAGTCCTCCGTCGCCGTGCACGCCGACTACACCTTCGTCTACCCGGTCGCCCGCACCGACGGCTCGAAGGAGGTCACCCGCACCATCGTGCGCCGCATCCTCGACATCCAGATGTCCGACCCGGCCCGCTACAAGGTCACCCCCGGCAAGATCACCATCCGCCGATACGACCGCGACGTCGGCAACTCCGCCTGTGACGTGTACGACGGCTATCTGCATCCGGGGTTCGCGTCGGACACCGCGACCGGCGCCCCTCCCACGGGCCCGACGTCGGACCCGTACGACCGCAGCAAGGGCATCGACGACGGGCTCACGAAGGGCTGCGGGACGGTGTCCAGGGTCTGACCGGTGCCCGTGGGCGCGACCGGTGCACGGACATGCGAAGGGCCCCGCGGGCTTGGGCCGCGGGGCCCTTCTCCGTCAGCACCGACGTCAGGGCAGCGCCGGTGCCGGGGAGCGGCGCCGGGGGGTTGCGCCGCTTGTCCTGTGTGCCCTGGGTTGTTCTTTGTGCCCTGGGTCGCCGCCCCGGCGCATTCGGGGCGCGCGGATGGTCTCGACCTCTGACGGTACGGAAGTGCAAGCAATGCAGCTGTCTGCGGCGGGACTTGGGGCTTTCTACGCATCGTGCTGGATGGACGGGGCGTACGCAACCGTTTGACCCAGGGTTGTGCATTTTTGCATTTTCCGCCGGTCGGCCCCGGGCGTCCCCGGGGCCGACCGTTTACTTGGGTGACCGGGCTGCTGTCCCCTGCCGTCCGGTCACAACCCTGGAGTGAGGTCCCACGACGTTCGGCACGACCCGTACGTCTCATCACTCCAGCAAGCCACGCGTGGTTCTTTCGGGCCCGCCCCTGGCTGGCACGGACACCACCACCAACGAAGGGATTCGCCGGGCGGTCACGCGCCGTACGGGTTAAAGGGACTGCGAACTCAGATGCGACCGCGGCACAGTTCGAGCAGCGTCATGGCGAGGGACGTACCGGGCTTGCCGAGGGCCTCGCTGTAGTGGCCGAGGACCTCCATCTCACGGGACAGGTTCACGCGCCGCCCGCCGGAGGCGATGCGGGCCTCCTGGATGACGGCGGAGACGGCCATCCGTTCCTGGATCAGACCGATGATCCGGTCGTCGAGCGCGTCGATGCGCTCCCGCGCGCCGGTGATGACGCCGGCGGCCTCGGTGGTACGGGCGCCGGTCTTCTCTGCGACGTTCTTCTCTGCTGCGGTGGCGGTCATGTCGGGGGCTCCTCATCAATGGGTGGGATGCGGTGCCCCGGAGCGGCAGGACCCGGAAAACGACAGGCGCCCCGGGCCTTGTCGGCCCGGGGCGCCTGGGAAGTCGCTTGTCAGTAGCTCAAGCAGCACGACCATGGCAGCCGGCGGGCCGGTTGCCATAGGTAAAGAGGAAGGTCGGGTGCGTGAGCATGGGGCCAGTATGCCCGGCCGGGCGATGCGGTCCAACCCGGTTCGCATCGTGAGACCCGTGTCAGCCCGTCGTGGGGACGCTTGAGGACGAGGCCGTTCAGGCCGAGGCGGGGGCCCGGGGGCGCAGTCCCCAGCAGACGGCGAGGTCACCACACGGCCACCCCGGTAGACTCGGCAACCAAAGACCCCGCCCAACCGCCGGAAGGCACCCCGTGTCATCAGCGACCCCCGCTGCCGCCGCTCCCGACACCGTCCTGGTCGTCGACTTCGGCGCGCAGTACGCCCAGCTCATCGCCCGTCGCGTCCGCGAGGCCCGGGTCTACAGCGAGATCGTGCCGAGCACCATGCCGGTCGCTCAGATGCTCGCCAAGAACCCGGCGGCGATCATCCTCTCCGGCGGCCCCTCGTCGGTCTACGCGGAGGGCGCCCCGCGCCTCGACCGCGAGATCTTCGAGTCCGGCGTCCCCGTCTTCGGCATGTGCTACGGCTTCCAGCTGATGGCCACGACCCTCGGCGGCACCGTCGACAACACCGGCGCCCGCGAGTACGGCCGTACGCCTCTGCACGTCTCCAAGACCGGCTCCACCCTCTTCGAGGGCACCCCGGACGAGCAGTCGGTGTGGATGTCGCACGGCGACGCCTGCTCCGCCGCCCCCGAGGGCTTCACCGTCACGGCCTCCACGGACGTCGTCCCGGTCGCGGCCTTCGAGAACGACGAGAAGAAGCTGTACGGCGTCCAGTACCACCCCGAGGTGATGCACTCGACGCACGGCCAGCAGGTCCTGGAGCACTTCCTGTACCGGGGCGCGGGCCTGACCCCCTCCTGGACCACCGGGAACGTCATCGAGGAGCAGGTCGCCGCCATCCGCGAGCAGGTCGGCGACAAGCGCGCCATCTGCGGTCTGTCCGGCGGCGTCGACTCCGCCGTGGCCGCTGCCCTCGTGCAGAAGGCCATCGGTTCCCAGCTGACCTGCGTGTACGTCGACCACGGCCTGATGCGCAAGGGCGAGACCGAGCAGGTCGAGAAGGACTTCGTGGCCGCGACCGGCGTCCAGCTGAAGGTCGTCGACGCTCAGGAGCGCTTCCTCAAGGCGCTCGCCGGGGTCTCCGACCCCGAGGAGAAGCGGAAGATCATCGGCCGCGAGTTCATCCGCGTCTTCGAGCAGGCCCAGGCGGAGATCATCGCGGACGAGGGCCCGGCGGTGGAGTTCCTGGTGCAGGGCACCCTCTACCCGGACGTGGTCGAGTCCGGCGGCGGCACCGGCACCGCCAACATCAAGTCCCACCACAACGTCGGCGGCCTCCCCGAGGACCTCGAGTTCCAGCTCATCGAGCCGCTGCGCAAGCTGTTCAAGGACGAGGTCCGGATGGTCGGCCAGGAGCTCGGGCTCCCGGAAGAGATCGTCCAGCGCCAGCCCTTCCCGGGCCCGGGCCTCGGTATCCGTATCGTCGGCGAGGTCACCAAGGAGCGTCTCGACCTACTGCGCGAGGCCGACGCCATCGCCCGCGAGGAACTGACCGCGGCCGGCCTCGACCGTGACATCTGGCAGTGCCCGGTGGTCCTGCTCGCGGACGTCCGCTCGGTCGGCGTCCAGGGCGACGGCCGGACCTACGGCCACCCGATCGTCCTGCGCCCGGTCTCCTCCGAGGACGCCATGACGGCGGACTGGTCGCGTCTGCCGTACGACGTCCTCGCGAAGATCTCGACGCGGATCACGAACGAGGTCGCGGACGTCAACCGGGTCGTCCTCGACGTGACCTCGAAGCCGCCGGGCACCATCGAGTGGGAGTAGGCCCCTGCGGTGAAGGGGCTCAGGTGCGCTTGACCGTGCGCACCGGCTCACCGGGCTTCCAGACCTGGACGACGAGGTACTTGTCGTCCTCCACATAGGTCCTCACGACCTCGGTCAGCTCGGTACGGAAGAGGTGGAACGGCTCCGGCGGTTCCACCTCTTTGCTGTACGCCGCCTTCGCCTCGCCGTCCTCGACGCCGACCGCCCGCCCGCTGATCCGCACGTCACCACCGCCCATTCCGGTCCCCGGCCCCGGATTCGCCTGGAGCGCGAAGCGCGGGTCGCGGTTCAGGTCGAGGGCCTTGAGCGAGCCCGGCATCATGCCGAGCCACAGCTCGCCGCCGAGAAAACGGACCTCGAGGCCGGTCGTGCGCGGCGAGCCGTCCTTGCGGAGGGTGGCGAGAACGTGGTGGGTGAAGGCGCCGAAGCGCTCCTCGGTGATCTTCGCGAATTCGGGTTCGGCGGCGGCGAACGCCGCCCAGTTCGATGCCATACGCCGAGTCTCGCGCCGATACCCGACATCTGCTGTCGGGTATCCGAGCCGTTCGCCGTAGGACCAGCGACCTCGGGCACCGGTTGCGCAAGCTCTTCACGGAACGGGCCTGTTCTCCTGCGCTGACCGACGGTAACTTCCGCCCCGTAGACAAACCCAGTGCTGGAGGAACACATGCACGGGACCCCCGGGACCGGGCCCACCCCGCCGCCCGCCCTTCCCAGCGACCGGCTGCGGTTCGCGATGCCCCCGATGCACGACTCGGTCGACGACGAGCGCCGGCATCGCAAGGAACGGCTCGCGGGCGCGCTGCGGATCTTCGGGCGGCTCGGCTTCGAGGACGGAGTCTCGGGGCACATCACCGCGCGTGACCCCGAGTACAGCGACTGCTTCTGGGTCAACCCGTTCGGGATGCCGTTCAAGCACGTCACCGTGAGCGACCTGGTGCTCGCCAACTCGGAGGGCCAGGTGATCGAGGGGCGCTACCACGTCAACCAGGCCGCCTTCACCGTCCACGCCCAGGTCCACGCCGCCCGTCCGGATGTCGTCGCCGTCGCCCACTGCCACTCGGTGCACGGCCGCGCCCTGTCCGCGCTCGGCGACCTCCTGGACCCCATCACCCAGGAGAGCTGCGCCTTCTACGAGGACCACGCCCTCTACGACGCCTACACCGGCGTCGCCGTCGACGCCGAGGAGGGCCGCCGCATCGCCTTCGCGCTCGGCACCCGCAAGGCGCTCGTCCTGCGCAACCACGGGCTGCTGACGGTCGGCGACTCGGTGGACGCGGCGGCCTGGTGGTTCCTGTCCATGGAACGCTCCGCCCAGGTGCAGCTGACCGCCAAGGCCGCCGGACGCCCCCTGCTCATCGAGCACAGGGCAGCCGTGGCGACCCGCGAGCAGCTCGGCGGCGACCTGGTGGCATGGATCAACTACCAGCCGCTGTGGCAGGACGTCAGCCGCAGCGAGCCGGATCTGCTCAGTTAGAAGCCTCGCAGTACGGCCGCCTTGGTCATCGCGAACTCCTCGTCCGTGAGCACCCCCTCCCGGTGCAGCTCGCCCAGCTCCCGCAGCCGCCGCAGGAGTACGTCGTGGTGGTCGGCCGCGGGCGGCACGGCTGCCACCGGTGCCCGTCGCTGCGCCTGCGCGCCGCCGTCGCGGGTGGACGGATGCGGCAGCCGCGCGGTGATCGCGGTGGCGACGAGCGCGGTGAGCAGGTCGCGCCGGGCGCTGCCCCACAGGTCCAGGGCGTACGGGTCCTTCTCCGGCGGCAGTTTGGAGAACACCGTCTCGCGGGTCACAAAGCGCAGGAAACCGTCCTCGTAACCGGAGTTGGGCAGCCACTCGACCTGCACGAGATCCCCGACGGCGATGATCCGCGGCCCGGTCGCCCGCTTCACCCGGTCGGAGGTGTCGGCCCAGTCGATGCGCACCTGGGTGCCGTCGAAGGAGACGGTGCCGTCGGAGGAACGCACCGAGACCGGGACGGGCGGCCCCGGCAGCAGATACGCCTTGGTCGGCTCCTTGGGGATCTGGTCGAGCAGCAGGGCCCGGCGGATCTCCTCGGCGACGTACTCGGCGACCCCGGCCCGGTCCACGTCCACCACCAGCCGGTACGGGTCGGCCGGATCCGGCAGCCGCCCGCCGGTCGCCTGGAGCAGCGGGTCGGCGCCCTCGCGCAGCCGTATCCGCAGCCGTCCGCGCTTGCGCTCCGGTTCGAAGACCACGCCCGCGACGGCTTCGAGGGGCACCGCGACCTCTCCGTACGTCTGCCGGAACAGCGGCACGGAGCGGTGGAGACCGGGCGTGATCCTGACCGTGGCGCCGTCGAAGGCCCAGGTCCCGTCCCGCTGGATGATCTCGGCCATAGGGAAATTCTCGCAGCCGGGTCAACATGGTGGTCCCACATCACCCCGGGCTGACCAGACCTGCCGGGCGGGGCCGGCGTGGCGTAGGGCACAATTCGCTGTCATCACACGGGTGATTGCGGGGCGGCGGCCGACTGCCGGACAGGGCCGCCGGTCGTAGGGGTTGCGGGGAAGGCGGGCGGCGGGCGTGGCGGTGCAGGAGGCGAGAGGCGGCGCGGACGCGGGCGCCCGCAGAGGTGCGCACGGCGGTGGCTGCACCTGCGGGGACTGCCCGCACGGGGCGCGCGAGGGGCACCGGCGCGCGGTCGCCGAATTCCTGCTGATGCGCGACGGTTTCGCGGCCGGGCAGGGGCTGCCCGCCGCGGTGGCGCACTCGGCCTCGGCCTCCCGCCAATGGGTCTCGGAGGAACTCACCCAGTCCGCGGAACTCGTCGCCGAACGCGGCCGCGCCGAGGGCGAGGCCTGGCTGGCCCGGCTGTGGCGGCGGACAGTGTGTGCGGTGTGGGCGCTGGTGGTGCTGTTGCTGCTGGTGCAGTCGCTCACGGCCATCGGCGCGGGCTGGACGACGGCCCGCACGGCGGGGCTGCTCGCGGCCGTGATCGTGGGCGGTGTGCTGACCGCCGCGTCCTGGTTCCACCGGGCGCGCGGCGGTGTGCTGGCTCCCGTCCTCGGTGAGGACAACCGTCTGTCCACGTCCCGCACGGTGGCGGCGGCCTGGGTGCTGTTCGTCGCCTACGCGGTGCTGCTCCTGGCCGGCCGTCTCGCCGCCGCCTCCGACCACGCGGAGCGCGACGCCCTGCTCTCGGGGCTCGAACTCGCCCGCGGCGCCGGTGTCGTCACCGTCCTCGCCGTGGTGTGCGGCATCGCGGTGCTGGTGCGGCGCGTGGTGGGGCTGCGGGTCCTCGGCCAGCGGCTGCAGAAGGTACGGGCGGACCGGCCCCGGGCGGCCGACCTGCTCACCGACGACTCGGGGCGGGGCACCTTCGCAGACATCCAGTACGTCGTGATCAGCACCGTCGCCGTCCTGTTCGCCGCGGTTCGGCTGGCTCGCCGCCCCGACCAGCTGCCGGACCTGCCGTGGGGTCTTGCCGTGGTGGTGCTGGTGTCGGCGGCGACCTATGTGGCCGGCAAGTACGCGGAGGGCGGCCGCCCGGTGATCCTCTCCGTGGTGCGCGCCCGTGAGGCCGGTGACCTCGACGCCCCGATCCGCACGGGCGACGACATCGAGATCCGCGGCGCGGGCTTCGTCCCGCCGGGCGCCCAGGGCGCCGACCGGCTGACGCGGATGGTGGTGCGCATCGGCACGGTGAACGTCCATGTGCCCCTCGTCCCGGTGACCGGCGGTTTCAGCAACCCGACGGACGTGGCGCTGACCGTGCCCGTGCCGGCGGAGGTGGAACCCGGGAGGGTCGAGGTGCAAGTAGTCACGGCAGCGGGGGTAGAGACGAATAGATACGCGATTGACGTGACGGACTGAAGGGGACACCCCCTCCCTACGCAGGGCACGGGCGCTGAAATCGGCACGAACGCATTGCACGAACGCATTGAGCGCACCGTCCTCGACGTACGTATCGTCTTGTGAGGGGTCCCGGCACCGCGGGCGAGAGGCGACAGCGATGACTCACGGCATGCGCACCGAAACGCACACCCCGTACCTCGACGGCGACCGGAGCTGGCGCGACTCCGCCACCCGACACGCCCTCCTTCCGCTCCGCGTCTTCCTCGGCGTCACCTTCATCTACGCCGGGCTGGACAAGCTCACCAACAGCGCGTTCATGAAGGGCTCCGGTTCCGGGTCCATCGGCGAGATGATGCGCAACGTCCGTGACTCCTCCGCCATCCCCGCCATGGTCGACATGGCACTGAAGAACCCCGTGGGCTTCGGCTACGCCATCGCCCTGGGTGAACTGGCGGTCGGCATCGGCACCCTGATCGGCCTGTTCGCGCGCCTGGCAGCGCTCGGCGGAGCGCTGATCTCCCTCAGCCTGTGGCTGACCGTGAGCTGGGCCTCCGACCCGTACTACTACGGCAACGACCTCGCCTACCTGATGGCCTGGCTCCCCCTCGTCCTCGCGGGCGCCGCCACGTTCTCCCTGGACGCCGCACTCCGCGCACGGCGCAGGCAAAGGGCGGCAGGTTACCGGTAGTTACTGGTCGGCGGGGGCTACTGGTGGCGAGGCCCATGGCACGACCCGGGTCGTGTCTCCGGGCGCGGAGCGGCTGCCCCCGGAGCCCCGGTCAGGTTCCCGGTGCATTCAGCTGTGGCTCACTCGTGCCCTTTCCGGACATCGCCGCCCTGCGTCTCCGTATGCCCCGGGCCAGTGCTCCCACCACGCCGGCCAGGCAGAGCCCGCCCGTGACGACCGGGATCACCGCGAACCACGGTGTCTCCCACAGACCGGCCGCGTCACCGGCGTAGAGGGTGCCCGCGAGGATGAGGAAGACGCCGGCTACCAGCTTCCCCGGCTGGAACTCATGACGCAGCACGGCTCACCTCCGCCTGTCCGAGACCGACTTGGAGCTCGAGGTCGAGCGTGCCGGTGTTCTTGCCGCCCGAGACCGGCGACAGGGTCACTTCCTTGTGCTTGCCCGGCTCCACGTCCACGTCTCCCGGCTTGTCGCCCGGCAGCTGGATGTCGCCCATCCCCACGTCGATGCTCAGCTTCACGGTCACGTCCTTCGGCACGATCACCTTCAGCCGGCCCAGGCCGACATCGGCCCTCGTGCTCACCGTCTCCCTCTCGGCCGGGTGCAGCCGGCTCAGGTCCAGGGTGCCGACCCCGCTGCCGACCTCGTACTTCTCCCGTACGTCGGCCACCGCGGTCGGCTGCCAGGTGGTGCGTATCCAGTGGGTGCCGACGTCCTTCGGCAGGGCCGCCGAACCGGCGAGCAGGGCCGCCGTGACGATGGCGAGGAAGACCGACCCCGCGCCCGTACGCCCCAGGAACGCGCTGACCGCGATGCCCAGGCCGAGGACCAGGAGCGCGCAGGAAAGCCCGGTCTGCAGGCTGGTGCCGAGCGCATGGTCGTGCCAGGTCAGCCCGGTGCCGAGGCCGCCCGCGAGCAGGGCGAGCAGGAAGACCCAGCCGCCGATCCAGCGGGGGCCGCGCGGTCTGGGTGCGGGGGAGCGCGGTGTGCGGATGTTCGCGCGGTTGGTCCAGGAGGTGCCGAGGCTGATGTTGACCGCCGCCGCGATGTCACGGTCGCGGGAGTCCTGGGGGCCCCACAGATAGCCGGTGCCGCCGACATGCGTGCCGTCCTTGACGATCGGGTCGCGCCACCAGGAGGGGTAGGCAGCGGGGACCGGCGGTGCCTGGGCCTCCGGCGGGGCGTCGGCGACGGCCTGCGCGGCCAGCGGGTCGGGGTCGGGGGCGCCGCGCTGCCGCGACCAGTACCCGGCACCCGCGAGGAGCAGGGAGAGGACGACGGCGAAGGCCAGCACACTGCCGTTCTTCAGCAAGGACAGGAACACCCCGCAGCCGACCAGCGCGAACATCACCGCGGTCAGCGCCTGGCCGTCGACGCGGCCGGTGAGGAGCTTGCGGACCTCGTTCTCCTCCTCGTCCTCGTACGGGATGAGGAGCCAGGCGAAGCCGTAGAAGAGCAGGCCGATGCCGCCGGTCGCGGAGAGCACCGCGAGCGTGATCCGGAAGATCACCGGATCCATGTCGCACTGCCGCCCGAGCCCGGCACAGACCCCGGCGAGCACCTTGTACCGGCGGTCGCGGCGGAACCTGCGGGGAGCCTCGGTGCCCTCCGCGCCCGCAACCCCCTCCTCCTGCGCGCCCGCCCGCCCGTGCGCGCGCGAGCCCGCGCCCGCACCGGGCCCCGCCCCGGCGGCGGGTGCGGCGTCCGCGGCGGGCGCGGCATCCTGCGGCCCGGCGCCCGCAGCGAGGCGCGGGCCGGAGCCGGGCTTGGGGCCCGTCGCGGCGCGCTCGTGATCTGTCATGTGTCCATGGTGACGGGCGAGCCGCTCGGACGGGAGTCGGTACGACCCTGGCCGGACCCTGATATCGCCCCTGAGCCGGCTCCCGGGAACCGTTCGACCGGGCCCGGGTTCGAAGATCAGGGGTGTCTCGGGGGTCGACCCTGATGCCCCTGTCCGCCGACCCTGCGAGTATCGATGGCATGCCGGAAGCCGTCGCAGCGCCACTCGTCGAACCGCGGCCGCCGCGCAAGCTCTACCGCAGCAGCGACGGACGCTGGCTCGGTGGCGTGGCGCGGGGGCTCGCCGGGCATCTCGGGCTGCCGGTCATCTGGGTGCGGCTGGTGTTCGTCGGCCTGTTCATGGCGGACGGCCTCGGCGCGCTGCTGTACGCCGCGTTCTGGTTCTTCGTGCCGCTCGGCGTCGGTGGCGTCGGCGGCCAGAAGCCCCCTTCGCTGGTCAGTACCGAAACCTCCCCGGACGGCCGCCGCAGACTGGTCGCCCGCAAGCCGGACAAGGGCCAGATCGTCGCCCTGCTCCTCATGGTCGTCGTGGCCTTGGTCTTCGTGGGCAATGTGAAGGTGGGCGGCGCAGCCAAGGCCTACCTCTGGCCCGCCGTCCTCGTCGGCGCGGGCGTCGCTCTCGTCTGGCGCCAGGCGGACAACGCCCGCCGGGCCCGCTGGGTCGAGGTCGGCAGCCGCCGGCGCACACTCACCCTGCTGCGCGCGGCCGGCGGTGTCCTCCTCGTCACCGCCGGCGTCTCCGGCATCTTCGTGCTCCAGGGCTCCGCCGCCCACCTCGGTTCCGTCCTGCAGGCGGCCCTCGCGGTCCTCGTCGGGATAACGCTCCTCGCGGGGCCCTACCTCGTCCGTATGACCCAGGACCTCTCCGAGGAGCGCCTGATGCGCATCCGCGCGCAGGAGCGCGCCGAGGTCGCCGCCCATGTCCACGACTCCGTGCTGCACACCCTGACCCTGATCCAGCGCAACGCGGAGAACGCGAACGAGGTGCGCCGCCTCGCCCGCGCCCAGGAGCGCGACCTGCGCACCTGGCTCTACAAGCCCGAGGGCACCGGCAAGGACGAGGCCGACGAACCCACCGACCTGGCCGAGGCGGTGCGGCGCAACGCCGCGGAGGTCGAGGACAAGCACGGCGTCCCCATAGAGGTCGTCATCGTCGGCGACTGCCCGCTCGACGAGAGGATCGCCGCGCAGATGCAGGCCGCGCGCGAGGCGATGGTGAACGCCGCCAAGTACGGTGGCGAGGGCGGCGCCGTACAGGTCTACGCCGAAGTCGAGGGAAGGACCGTCTTCGTGTCGGTCCGGGACCGCGGCCCCGGCTTCGACCTGGACTCGATACCCGCCGACCGCATGGGCGTCAGAGAATCGATCATCGGCCGCATGGAGCGCAACGGCGGTACGGCGCGGCTGCGCGCGGTGCCGGACGGCGGCACGGAGGTCGAGCTGGAGATGGAGAGGGCGGAGAAGACGTGATGAGCGACCCGACCGAGGCGAACGCGGAGCCTGTGGAGCCGGCGGCCGGCGGTGGCGCGGGCGAACGGCACGTGCGGGTGGTCCTCGTCGACGACCACCGCATGTTCCGTACGGGCGTCCAGGCCGAGATCGGCCAGACCGAGCAGACCGGAGTCGAGGTCGTCGGCGAGGCCGCGGACGTCGACCAGGCGGTCACGGTCATCACCGCGACCCGCCCCGAGGTGGTCCTCCTCGACGTCCACCTCCCGGGCGGCGGTGGCGTCGAAGTCCTGCGCCGCTGCGCGCCGTTGATGGCGGACACCGAGCAGCCCGTCCGCTTCCTCGCGCTGTCCGTGTCGGACGCGGCGGAGGACGTGATCGGCGTGATCAGGGGCGGCGCGCGCGGCTACGTCACCAAGACGATCACCGGCACGGACCTCGTCAACTCCATCTTCCGCGTGCAGGAGGGCGACGCCGTCTTCTCCCCGCGTCTGGCGGGCTTCGTCCTCGACGCGTTCGCCTCCACCGACGCCCCGCCGGTCGACGAGGACCTCGACCGTCTCACCCAGCGCGAGCGGGAGGTGCTGCGGCTGATCGCCCGGGGGTATGCGTACAAGGAGATCGCCAAGCAGCTGTTCATCTCCGTGAAGACGGTCGAGTCCCATGTCTCTGCGGTCCTGCGGAAGTTGCAGCTGTCCAACCGGCACGAGCTGACGCGGTGGGCGACGGCGCGACGGCTGGTCTGAGGGCGTCGGCCCGAAGCTCACACCACCCGCGTGGCCCCCGCGAACGGCATCTCGTCGACCGGTGCGACCTTCACGGGCTCCGACGGATTCGGGGCGTGGATCATCATCCCGTTGCCGATGTAGATGCCGACGTGGCTGATGCCGGAGTAGAAGAACACCAGGTCGCCCGGTGCCAGTTCGGAGCGGGAGACGCGGCGCCCGGCGTCGATCTGGGCGTAGGTCGTGCGGGGCAGGGAGATGCCCGCGGAGCGGTAGGCGGCCTGGACGAGGCCCGAGCAGTCGAAGGCGTCCGGGCCGGTCGCGCCCCACACATAGGGGCTGCCCAGCTTGGAGTACGCATACGAGAGGGCCGCCGCCGCGCGGGAGTCGGGCGCCTCGGCGGTCGCGGAGCCGAGAGACACGAGGCCGTCCCGGGTGCCCGCGCCGGACCGTGAGGCGCGGTCGGCGCCGTCCCCGAGCCGAGCGCGCTCGGCGGCCGACAGCCGGGACACCAGCCGCCGCGCCGCATCCAGCTTCCCGGTGATCGTCTTCTCGTCCCGCTTCAGCTCCGCCTGCCGCGACCTGAGTCCGGCCAGCTCGATGCGGGCGGCCCCGCGCAACTGCTCGATCTCCCGCAGCTGTTCGCGTACGTCCGCCATGGCCGCCGCCTGCCGGGTGCCCGCCCGGTCGACGAACTCGGCACCCTCGAGATAGTGGTCGGGGTCGTCCGACAGCGCGAGTTGCAGTGCCGGGTCGAGACCGCCGTCCCGGTACTGCGCCGCGGCGATGGAACCCAGCTCGTCCCGCGCCGAGTTGAGCCGGTCCGCCTTGCGCGCCGCCTCGTCCCGCAGCGTCGACAGCCGCCGCTCGGCTGCGTCCGCCTGCTCCTTCGCCCCGTCGTACTTCTCGGTGGCGGCCTCCGCCTCCTGGTACAGCCTGTCCACCTCCGCCTTGACCTGCGTCGGCGTCAGATCCGGCTCGGCGTGCCCGGTCCCGTCGAAGCCCGTCGCGGTCGCCGCGCCCGCCACGGCGATCGTGAACGCCGTCCGGGCCGGACCGCCGTTGAGCGAGCGCCGGCTTGGCCTGCGGTGCGCTGCCACGTGGACTGCCCGTCCTTTCGTACGACCGCCCGTTCCGGGGCGGCTTACGCGTCCGGCGGCGGCCCGCACAGGGGGAGCGGGCCGCCGCCGGACCTTCTCGGCGGTGGTGGCCGACTGCCGCCCCTGGCCCGGGCGGCGGTGGGGAGCCGGTCACCTGGTGGAGGACGCTAAACCTGTCCGTGCCGGCTCGGTAACGCGATGTGCGGAAGTGCCCTCGGCGGATCGCCGGCTGACCGTATGCGGCCGTGATCCAGGACTCGCGCCGTCGACTTCACGCAGTGCGCTGACCGATGTGGTGGTTCCGGGACACGAGCGGGTGGCGGAGTGCTATGGGCCGCATATATGCAAGATCCACCGATGAAGGCCGGGGCGGTGTCCGGCGCCCCGCGCGCCCCTGTTTAAGCTCCGGCCTCATGGACGTACTCATCCATCTCTTCGTCGGCCTGCACATCATCGGCATCGCCGCGCTCCTCGGCGGCTTCTTCACCCAGATGAAGGCGATGGGCCGCGGCGAGGCCCGCTTCGTCCCGGCGATGCTGCACGGCGCGCTGACGATGCTGGTCACCGGCGCGATTCTGGTCGGCCTCAACCAGGCCGACGACCATCACGTCAACACCGTCAAGATCGGCGTGAAGCTGGCCCTGCTGATCGTGATCCTCGGCCTGGTCTATGTGAAGCGGGAGGACGAGAAGATCGACAAGAGCCTGTTCGGGCTGGTGGGCCTGCTCACCACGGCGAACATCTTCATCGCGGTGCTGTGGACCTGATGCCGGCACGGGCCGCGACGACGGCTCCCGCGGCGACGGACAGCACGGCTGCCGCCGTCATCCCCAGCGGGAAAACGATCGCGCGGCGCCACACGTCGTAGCCGCGCCGCGGCCTGACCGCCTCGGCGACGAGCAGTACGGCGTACCAGGCCGGGTCGAGCACGAGCAGTGCCACGGTGACGGCGCGCAGGACACCGCACTCGTCGCCGTTCCACAGATACAGGCGCGCGCTGTCCGCCGGGACGAGCTTCGATCCGGCGACCGTCATTGTGTCGGTCGGGCTGCACCTGACGGGTACGAGGTGCTGTCGAGGGTCGTCCTGGGCCTGGCCCGTGTCGCCCGGGTGGCGCTTGCGGCAGGCGTCGGTGTCCGTCTGGTGCGGGAGCCGGAGAGGTGGCGGGCGGAGGCGGGGGCGCCGGGAGCGCTGACCGCCGTCGCGGCGACCGCCGTCCTCGGGACCCGGTTCTCCGCCCTCGGACGGCAGACCCTCGCCGCGGCCCTGCTCGCGCCGGCGGCCGTGCCGTGGCCGCTGCTGCCGGCCTGGCGCGGTGTTCCTGTGCTTGCGTGGCCACACAGGGGGCTCGCGGTGCTCGGCGCCACGCTCGCCGGGGCGGAGGCGACGGCATGGCTCGCGCACGCGGCGCTCGCGCTGCTCCGGCTCGGGCTCGTCCTCTACGGCTGCGCGCTCGCCGTCACAGCGGCCCCGGCCGCAGGCGAACGCTGCGCCCAGCAGGAGCGGAGAGAGGCGGGGCCTGACATGGGGCCATGCCAAGGAGTGCGTCGCGGGTTGAGCGCGGCCACGCGCGCGTGCGTCACAAACTGCCCCGCACGCGCGCGTGCCCTGCCCTGCGGTGCCTCAGGCAGGCCGCACCACACTGTGGATGATCGATTCGCCGCCGTAGTAGATCGACTCCTCGCGCACGTATGCGCCGGGCTTGGGGGCGTGGATCATCATGCCGTTGCCGATGTAGATGCCGACGTGGCTGATGTCGTCGTAGAAGAAGATCAGGTCGCCGGGCTGCGCGTCGGTCAGGGAGACCGTGGTGCCGGCGTTGACCTGGTCGTAGGTGGTACGGGGGAGGTCGACGCCGGCGGCCTTCCAGGCGGCCTGGGTGAGGCCGGAGCAGTCGTAGGACTCGGGGCCGGTGGCGCCCCAGACGTACGGCTTGCCGATCTGCGCGCGGGCGAAGGCCAGCGCCTTCTCGGCCTTGGTGGCGTACGAGGAGTCGCTGGTGGAGGTGGATCCCGAGCCGGAGGAGCCGCTGTCCTGGGCCGCGGCCTCTTCCTTGGCCTTCTCCGCCGCCGCCTGCTGCTTCGCCAGCTCCGCGGCCTTGCGGGCGGCCTCTTCCTCCTTCTGCTTCTGGATCGCCGCGAGCCGCGCCTTCTCCTCGGCGGTCAGCTTCGACAGCAGCTCGCGCGCGTCGGAGAGCTTCTTCTGCACCGTGGACTTGGCGGTCTGCAGGTCGTGCTGTGTCGCGGTGAGCGTCTCGAGGCTCCTGGAGGCCTCCTGGCGCTTCTTCATCGTCGCGGACTGCTCGGTGAAGTACTCGTCGACCGCGCTCTTCTGACGAGAGGTCAGCCGACTCATCAACTGCGTCTGGTCGAAGTAGTCCTGCGGGGAGTCCGCGAGCAGGAAGGTCGCCGTGTCGGGTGCGGCGGCTCCGGTCCGGTACTGGGCCGCGGCGAAGGAACCGAGCTGGTCCCGCTCCTCGTTGAGCTTCTGCGTGCGCTTGGCGACGTCGTCGAGGAGGGTGTCGACGTTCTTGCGCTGCTTCGTGGTCTTCTCTTTGGCCGCGTTGTACTTCTCGGTGGCCGACTCCGCCTGGCGGTAGAGGTCGTCGACCTTCTTCTCGACCTCTTCGAGGCTGGGGTTGCCGTCGGCGGCGGGGGCGGCGTTCGCCGACTGGGACAGCAGGGCCACCGAGGTGAGGGCGGCCGTGGCGAGGGCGGGGGTGCGTATGCCTGCTACGCGCGTACCCGCGGGGCGCGACTTGCGGTGCGACGCCAAGGGAGGCGACTCCTTCCATGTTCCGCCTACCGGGTTAGCTGTCGGGTTCGGGCGGGTGGTTCGGAAGGGTTGCCCTACGGTCCGTGCCCCGAAAGGGAGGAGGACCGATTCACCCCAAGGTCGGTGTGGGTCCCCGGCTCCGGATGCGCGGCGGCGCTCCGGACTCGGCGGAGGCCGCGCGGCCCGGCGACGTTCGCCGGTGGGGGTCGTGCGGCCTGCCGGAACGGTAGCCAACTCGTGTGGCCCCTGTGAAGGTTGATGTTCGATATGCCCGATACATTTTCGTGACCTTCGGTCAGGGGGCCGGGTACGGTCGCCAATCCGGAACCCTCTGTGGAGGCTGGGCATGTTTTGATCGGAGTCGTAGTCTTCGACCCGCTTCCGGCGGATTGCTTCCAGCCTGGAAGTCGCCGTCCGCCTACGGGGCGGCATGATCCATGTCCCTGGTCGATTACGGACCGTGACGGTGCGGTTCTGGAGGGCGAGAGGGCGCCAGTGGTCGGCTCTGGAGGAATCAGGGATTCTGCGGCCGCGGCACCCCGGGGAGCCCGCGGATTCCGGCGATGTTCTCAGGGCGGCGGCGGGCTGTCAGTGGGGCACCCTAGACTCGGAGAGCGATGAGCAGCCTCTTTGACGACAGCTTCCTGGCGAACCTCCAGGCCCCCCGCGGGCACGAGGAGGAACCTCCGCCGCCGCCCGAGGACGATCACGTACCGGAGCCGGTTCCGGACGATCTGTTCGGCGGGAAGTTCGACGTGCCACCGGACCGGGAGGCCTACTACCGCGACGGCGCCCCCCGCCCGGCGGTCGACCCGGCCGCGCTCCTGGACGGGCTGAACGAGAACCAGCGCGCGGCCGTCGTCCACTCCGGCACCCCCCTGCTCATCGTGGCCGGTGCCGGCTCCGGCAAGACCCGCGTGCTCACCCACCGCATCGCCTACCTCCTGGGCGAGCGGAACGTGCATCCGGGCCAGGTCCTCGCGATCACCTTCACCAACAAGGCCGCGGGTGAGATGAAGGAGCGCGTCGAGCAGCTCGTCGGCCCGCGCGCGAACGCGATGTGGGTGATGACCTTCCACAGCGCGTGCGTGCGCATCCTGCGCAGGGAGTCCAAGAAGCTCGGTTTCACCTCCTCCTTCTCGATCTACGACGCGGCCGACAGCAAGCGCCTGATGGCCCTGGTCTGCCGCGACCTGGACCTCGACCCCAAGCGCTACCCGCCGAAGTCCTTCAGCGCCAAGATCTCGAACCTGAAGAACGAGCTGATCGACGAGGAGGACTTCGCCGCCCAGGCCGCCGACGGCTTCGAGAAGACCCTCGCCCAGGCCTACGCCATGTACCAGTCAAGGCTGCGCGAGGCGAACGCCCTCGACTTCGACGACCTGATCATGACGACGGTCAACCTGCTGCGCGCCTTCCCGGACGTCGCCGAGCACTACCGCCGCCGCTTCCGGCACGTCCTGGTCGACGAGTACCAGGACACCAACCACGCCCAGTACGCGCTCGTGCGGGAACTCGTCGGCACCGGCACGCACGATGAGGACGTACCGCCGAACGAGTACGACCTCCAGCCCGCCGAACTCTGCGTCGTGGGCGACGCCGATCAGTCGATCTACGCCTTCCGCGGTGCGACGATCCGCAACATCCTCCAGTTCGAGGAGGACTACCCGGACGCGACGACGATCCTGCTGGAGCAGAACTACCGCTCCACCCAGACGATCCTCTCCGCGGCCAACGCGGTCATCGAGCGCAACGAGTCCCGCCGCCCCAAGAACCTGTGGACGAACGCGGGCGCGGGCGCCCGCATCACCGGCTACGTCGCCGACACGGAGCACGACGAGGCCCAGTTCGTCGCCGACGAGATAGACCGTCTCACGGACGCCGGCGAGACGAAGGCCGGAGACGTCGCCGTCTTCTACCGCACCAACGCCCAGTCCCGTGTCTTCGAAGAGGTCTTCATCCGCGTCGGCCTGCCCTACAAGGTCGTCGGCGGTGTCCGCTTCTACGAGCGCAAGGAGGTCCGGGACGTCCTCGCCTATCTGCGAGTGCTGGCCAACCCCGAGGACTCGGTGCCGCTGCGCCGCATCCTCAACGTGCCCAAGCGCGGCATCGGCGACCGCGCGGAGGCGATGATCGACGCCCTCGCCCAGCGGGAGAAGATCAGCTTCCCGCAGGCGCTGCGCCGCGTCGACGAGGCATACGGCATGGCCGCGCGGTCGGCCAACGCCGTCAAGCGGTTCAACACGCTGATGGAGGACCTCCGGACGATCGTCGAGTCCGGGGCGGGCCCGGCGACCGTCCTGGAGGCGATCCTCGAACGCACCGGCTACCTCGCCGAGTTGCAGGCCTCCACCGACCCGCAGGACGAGACCCGCATCGAGAACCTCCAGGAACTCGCCGCCGTGGCCCTGGAGTTCGAGCAGGAGTCGGGTGAGGGTGAGGAGTCAGGCTCTCTCGCCGACTTCCTGGAGCGCGTCGCGCTGGTCGCCGACTCCGACCAGATCCCCGACGAGGAGGAGGACGGCTCCGGAGTCATCACCCTGATGACCCTGCACACCGCCAAGGGCCTCGAGTTCCCGGTGGTCTTCCTCACCGGCATGGAGGACGGCGTCTTCCCGCACATGCGCGCCCTCGGCCAGACCAAGGAGCTGGAGGAGGAGCGCCGGCTCGCGTACGTCGGCATCACGCGCGCGCGTGAGCGGCTGTATCTGACGCGGTCGTCGCTGCGCAGCGCGTGGGGGCAGCCGTCGTACAACCCGCCCTCCCGGTTCCTGGAGGAGATCCCGGCGCAGCACGTCGACTGGAAGCGCACGGGCGCCGCCGCCCCGGTCTCCTCCGGCCCGGCGTCGGGCCTGGCCGCCTCCTTGTCGTCCTCCCGCTCGCGCTCGTCGGCATCGGGAGCGTCCGGTTTCGCCACGAGCCGGGCCTCCGAGAAGCCGGTGGTCTCGCTGGCCGTGGGCGACCGGGTCACGCACGACCAGTTCGGGCTCGGCACGGTCGTGGCCGTGAAGGGCACGGGCGGCAACGCCGAGGCGACGATCGACTTCGGCGACACCAAGCCGAAGCGCCTGCTGCTGCGGTACGCACCGGTCGAGAAGCTGTAACTGCCGGTGCCCCACCGCCCGTCGTGGGGGTCCCCCCGCTTGAGCGAAGCCGAGAGTGGGGGAGGTCGAGGACGAGGCCGTTCAGGCCGAAAGGAGGGTCTGGGGGGCAGCCCCCAGCTCTCCTACGTCGGGTCCAGCCCGTGACTCCGCAGCCACGGCAGCGGGTCGATCGCCGACCCCCCGCCCGGGCGGACCTCGAAGTGCAGGTGCGGACCGGTCGAGTTGCCGGAGTTCCCGGAGTAGGCGATCGGGTCGCCGGCCTTGACCGTCGTACCGGAGGCGACGCGATAGCTGGAGAGGTGGCAGTACCACGTCTCCGTGCCGTCCTTCGCGGTCACTATCATCATGTTCCCGTACGCGCTGTTCCACTGCGTGCGGACGGTGCCGTCGGTCGCGGCCATCACCGTCGTGCCGTACGAGACCGGGAAGTCGATGCCGGTGTGCACGGACATCCAGTTGATGCCGGCCTGGCCGAAGTAGGCGCTGAGCCCCTTCTGGGTGACCGGAAGGACGTACTTCGGGCGCAGCCGCTCCTTGCGGGCCGCCTCCGCTGCCGCCTTCTTCTTCTCGGCCTCCTGCTGGGCCTTGAGGTCGATGCGCTCCTGCGTACGGCTGGCCCGGTCGGCGAAGTCGTCGGCTCCGGCGGAGAGGCTCCGGAGCTGGGTGTCCAGCTTGTTGTTGGCGGCGGATGGTTTCACCGCATGTGCGTCAGACGCGGTCGTCGAGGTGCCCTGGTCGCCGCTGAAGGTGCCCACGGAGGCGGCGGCGATACCGGCCACGCCCACCACACACGCGGAGGGCACGGCGATGGTCAGCAGCGCGGACCGCTTGGCGGGCGCGCGACGGCGGGAACGGGCCCCGCTGCGGGAGCCCGCGCGCGAGGCCGGAGCCGGCGTGGCCTCTTCCTGCTCGTCGAGGAGCGGGGCGACCGAGGGCAGCTCCCCCGTGGCGTTCGACTGGCCGCCGTCCGGGAAGGATTCGTCGTACGAACCGTGCTCGGCCCGCTGCTCGTAGTCGTCGGCGGGTCCGGTGGTCGCGGCGGTGTCGCCGCCCTCAGGGCCCTCGGAGTTCCACTGCGTGGCGTCGTACGCGCCGGTGTCGAAGGCCTGGGTGCCCCATTCCCACTGCTGGGTCTGGTCGGCGTGGCTGCCCGAATGGTCGGGCTGCAGCCAGGCGTTCGCATCCCACTGACCTGAGACGTCGTGACCGGTGGCCTGCGACGGGATGACGGCAAGCGGCTGGTACCCGGTGGTCCAGACGCTCGTGTCGTACACGCCGGTGTCGTAGGCGGCATGGTGCTGTGCCGCGTACGCGTCGTAGTTCAAGGTCTGCTGGCCGCCCGTGGCCCACTGGCCGGAGTCGTACGAACCACTGCTCTCGCCCGGGAGGCTGCCGAACAGGGGGTCTGCGGCGAAGGTCGCGGTGGGGTGGCTGCCGGTTGCAAAACCGTTGGAGTCGTAGCCACCGTACGTGGTGAAGTCGCCGTACTGGGCTTCCTGCGTGCCGTACGACGCATAGTGCGCCGAGGCGGCGTCGGAAGCCGGAGCCGGGGTCATGGTCCCCGACGGGTGACGGTCGTTCACCAACTTCTCTTTCGCCTCGACAACAGGGGCTGCCAGAGCAGTGCGGTGACTGTACCCGGCGGTACGCGGGCTCGACAATCTTCAACAGGTTTCGTGCCCGCAGGAAACGGGCAATCGGCCGTGTTTCGGGGGACGGCGGGCACGGCTTTGGCCCTGTGTTCGAAGGATGTTCGAGGCCAAATGGCTGTCGCATAGCCGTACGGGTGCTGTCCCAGGGCTGTAGGCAGGCTGTGTGGGAGGCGGCTGTACCGGACGTGGCTGTAAGGGATGGGGTCAGGCCACTGTCAGGCCGCCGGCGTGCGCGGCGGCTTCAGCTCCTGTCCGCTCGGCGTCGAGGGCCTGGCGTATCCCGGTCGCGACGGCGGGGTGCACGGGCAGGGCGAGATGTCCGATTCCGCTGACGCGCACGTTCTGCACCATCAGGTCGGGGTGGTCGATACAGGCGGTCTCCAGCGGGTCCATCAGGTGATCGAGATCGCTCCAGAAACTCACGAAGTGCGTACGGCAGCCCGGCGCGGGCCGGGTCAGCTCCTCGAGCAGCTCCGAGCCGGGGCGCATCTGGCGGACGATCGGATGCGCGTTCGCCAGCGGCACCACCCGGGTGCCGGAGTGCGGGGTGCCGAGCGTCACCAGCGTGCGGACGCGGATGTCACCGCCCAGCCGCTGCACGTAGTACCGCGCTATCAGCCCGCCGAGGCTGTGCCCGACGACGTCGACCTGCCTGCTGCCCGTGCGCTCGCAGATTTCTTCTATGTGCCGGCTCAGCAGCTCGGCCGCGGTGCGGATGTCACAGGTCAGCGGTGAGTAGTTGAGCGACTCGACCTGCTGCCTGCCGTGCTGGGCGAGGCTGCGGCGCAGCAGCACGAAGACCGAGCGGTTGTCGATGAAGCCGTGCAGGAGGACGACCGGGGGTTTGGTCCCGGTCGGCAGCTGTGCGGCGCCGTCCGACGACGGGAGCGGGGCCGATGGTCCTCGGCGTTCCTGTGTGACACCGGAGGGATAGAGGAGGAGGTGGCCCGCGAGGATCGCGAGTTCCAGGGCGGTCGCCTTCAGCAGGGCCAGTGAGAGTCCCGC
This sequence comes from Streptomyces sp. NPDC001351, assembly GCF_042896045.1. NCBI lineage: Bacteria > Bacillati > Actinomycetota > Actinomycetes > Kitasatosporales > Streptomycetaceae > Streptomyces > Streptomyces sp. NPDC001351. The sequence goes on from NZ_JBIAWS010000002.1 coordinate 355,629, forward strand.
CAGTCTGCTCGGCAGCAGCCGCTGGCAGAGCGGGAGAAAGGGCAGCGCTGCCCTCGTGACCTTCATGGCCGACCTCCTGTCGGCACGCAGGAGGACGCCTCTGTCCCCCGTGTGCCCTCGTGGAAGGCCGCGAGGAAGGCGGTCGACGGCCCTTCACGGCATCGTCGACACGCCGCATCGCCACGGCGCGCGGCCTGCGGCGCGGTGGTGCGGCGACCTCTTTGCGGCTCCCGTTGCGCGTGTTCCCGCCGGAACGGTGCGCGGTGAACGTGTCCCATCGTGTGATTTCCCCCTCGCTCTTCACCGCGAAACTGCGGGTTGCGGGATGCTGGCGATAACGTTCGTTCACTTCCCCGGCCGGTTCGGGTACCCAGTACTTGTCGGTAGGGATGGATGCAGTCGCTTCATGGAGGCAGTGATGGGTGTGGCAGCCGGTCCGATCCGCGTGGTGGTGGCCAAGCCGGGGCTCGACGGCCACGATCGCGGGGCCAAGGTGATCGCGCGTGCGTTGCGCGATGCCGGTATGGAGGTCATCTACACCGGCCTTCACCAGACCCCCGAGCAGATCGTCGACACCGCGATCCAGGAGGACGCCGACGCGATCGGGCTGTCGATCCTCTCCGGTGCCCACAACACGCTCTTCGCCGCGGTGATCAAGCTGCTCAAGGAGCGGGACGCCGAGGACATTCTGGTCTTCGGCGGTGGGATCATCCCCGAGGCGGACATCGCTCCGCTGAAGGAGCAGGGCGTCGCGGAGATCTTCACGCCAGGGGCCACGACGCAGTCGATCGTGGACTGGGTGCGGGCGAATGTCCGTCAGCCTGCCGGAGCGTAGGCCTCCGGCGGGGCGGGCGTTGTCCGGTGCGAGTCGGCTGGGGTGACCGGTCCTGGGGGCTCTGCTCCCAGACCCCCGTTTCGGCCTGAACGGCCTTGTCCTCAAACTCCCCCACGCTCGGCTGCGCTCGAGCGGGGGGACCCCCACGACGGGCTGGGAGTAGCCGACCGGCCCTGAAGAGTGCTGCGGGCCGCAGGACAGGCCTACGCCGCGTCCAGCTCCTCCGCCATCGCCGCCCGCAACCGCAAGGTCGTCACCAGGCGCTGGAATGCCTCCGCCCAGTAGCCGCCCGCCCCCGGTGACGCGTCCTCCGTCTCGTCGGGTATCGCCAGCAGGCCGTCGAGGCGGCTTGCCTCGGAAGGGTCGAGGCAGCGTTCGGCCAGGCCCATCACTCCGCTGAAGCTCCATGGATAACTCCCGGCGTCCCGCGCGATGTTGAGCGCGTCCACCACCGCCCGTCCGAGCGGCGCGGACCACGGCACCGAGCACACCCCGAGCAGCTGAAACGCCTCGGACAGGCCATGTGCCGCGATGAACCCGGCCACCCAGTCGGCCCGTTCGGCGGCGCTCAGCGTGCCGAGCAGCTTGGCCCGTTCGGCCAGCGACACCGCGCCCGGACCGCCGGCCTCGGGCGCGGACGGGGTTCCGAGGAGCGCCCGGGCCCACTCGGGGTCCCGCTGCCGCACGGCGGCCCGGCACCAGGCCGCATGCAGTTCGCTCTGCCAGTCGTCCGTCACCGGCAGCGCCACGATCTGCCCTGGCGTACGCCCACCCAGCCGCCCGGACCATGTCCCGAGCGGTGTCGCCTCCACCAACTGGCCGAACCACCACGACCGTTCCCCCCGCCCCGCCGGAGCCTTGGCCACGACACCGTCGCGCTCCATGCTCGCGTCGCACTCGTGCGGAGCCTCGACGCTGATCATCGGTGAGTCGCCCGTGTGGTCGACGGCCACGCACGCCGCGGCTCTGAGGGCCATGCGCGCGGCGAGCGCCGAACCCGGCAGTGCGGAGAGCAACTCGGCTGCCGTCGCCCGCACGTTGCGACTGCGGTCGGCCAGTGCCTGTTCCAGGAAGGGCTCGTCCTCGGCGCCGAGTCCCGTGCGCAGCGAGTCGAGGAACATCAGGCGGTCCTCGGCTCGCTCCGTCGACCAGGTTGTACTGAGCAGTTCGCGGGCGGCGGCGGGCTCGCGGGCGCGTATGGCGGACAGGAGCGCGACCCGCTCGGCGAACAGGCCTTCCTCCCACAGGCGCCGGGTCTGCTCCGTGTCCTCGGGGTGGGGCAGGGCGGCGCCTCCGCCCGGGGTCGCACGCAGGGCGAACCGCCAGTCGGGGTTCAGCCGGGCGAGCCAGACAGCGCGCGGCCCTGCGAACGCCAGCGCCGCCGGCCGCAGATCCGTACGCCCCCGGGCCGCGTCCAGCAGGGCGGGCAGCGCCTGAGGGGGTGCCGCGAATCCCCGGGCGTTCGCCGCCGCGAGCCACTGCGGCAGCAGCTCCATGAGGTCCGGCGCCGTACCCCTGCGGCCGCCACCGCCCGTGCCCGGCCGGTCGGCGAGCAGCAGCGCGAGCCTGCGGGCCGCCGCGGGGGGCAGCACGGGCCGCGGGTCCTCGGCAGCGGGCTCCGGCCGGCCGGCCGCCCGCGCCGCCCTGAGCCCGGCCCGCCGCCTCACGGTCTCCGCGGCCGCCGCGTCCAGCAGCGCCACCGGCGCATCCCGCCCCGGCGCTGTGCCCGGTGGGGTGCGCCGCTCCGTCCCGAGCAGTGCCGCCGTGACGAGTTCCTCCCAGGCGCCCGAGGCGGGCGCATCCACCGGCGTGGACGTCCTGTTCATGCGGTTCCTTTCCGTGAGGGCCAGTCCTCTGCGGGCGTCGTACGACGGTCGCCGGACTGGTGGGTCAGCACAGCCGCACCGCCTCTCCCGCCCCCTCCGGCCACGCCGTCAGCGGCGTGAAGCCGCGGTGGCCGCACTCCCCGAAGACCTTGACCGGGGCGCCGCCCGAGAGGGCCACCAGGCGCCACAGGCCGGGGCGGGTACGGGCAGTGGAAGTCAGTGGCAGCGCCGCGTCCGCGTCGGCGTCCGCCAGCTGCCAGGAGTCGCCGTCCGGGATCGGTATGACCCGGTCCAGCGTGACCGGGACGGAGTCCAGCCAGGGGTCGTTCCGCAGTGCCTCGCCGTAGCGGGCGGCCGCCTGGGCGGTCGTCACTCCCGGCGGCCGTGTCACCGACGGGGCCGGTGGTGCGAACTGCTCGCCCAGGGCCGCCCGCAGTTGCCCGGCACCCGGATAGGCGGACACCTCGGCGTCCAGGGTCAGCCCGACGGGCAGCGCCAACTCCGGGGCGCGGCCCGCGGCGCCGTAGGAAAGGAGCAGTGCGGTGCGGTCCGAGTCCGTGCCGTGCAGCCAGATCCTGCGGGTCGTCAGGCGTGCGTCCGACGTGTCGTACTGCGCGAGGACCAGCCAGCGGTCGCGCAGCGGCGGGCCGTCCGCCGTGCCGGGCAGACCGATCCGGGAGCGGACCGTGGCCGCCAGGCCGTCCGGGAGCTGGTCGCGATGCAGCCAGCCCTGGTCGAGGAGATGGAGCAACGCACACTCCTCCAGCAGACGTACCGGCCAGCCCGGCCCGGACGAGGAGATCGCCCCCAACTCCCGCACCCGCGCGGCCAGCCCAGGGGCCTGGGCGTCGACCATGCGGGCCGCAGTCTCCTCCCACAGCCCGTATCCCGCCTGCTCCGCGCTCGCCAGGCCGCCGCGCAGCAGATCCGCCAGGCGCTGCTCCAACTCGGTCGCACCCGCGGTGATCCGCTCGGCCCTGCGCTCCGCCCGGCGCCGCGCAGCCTCCGGATCACCGGACCCGGACGGTGATCCTGACGCCCCCGCCGTCCGCTTCTGCCCGGCGCGCTGCCTTCTCCCCTCTATCCACTGCTCCGCCCAGTCCGGCGCCTGCCCCGACGGCACCGCGCCGTCCCCGCCCGCCCAGAGCAGCAGCAGCCCGAGCGCGTGCTTGCACGGGAACTTGCGGCTCGGGCAACTGCACTTGTACGCGGGGCCCGCCGCATCCGCGATGTCCACGACCGTCTGATACGGCTTGCTGCCACTGCCCTTGCACTGCCCCCACACCGTCCCCTCGTCGGAACTCCCCGCCTCGGACCACGGCCCCGCCGCGCCGAGTTTGCTGCCCGCTTTGCGTGACGCGGCGTCAGGCGCCAGCGCCAGCACCTGATCCGCGCTCCAGCGCACCCCCTGCTGAGTCATGCCATCGAAGGTAGATCCCGCCACTGACAATCGGCCCTGCGAGCACACTCGCACAGGGGTTTCCGCAGGTCAGAACGGATTGTCAGTGGCGTAGTGCAACGTGGGTGCCAGATCCGAACCGGCCGAGCTGGAGGGGGCCTCAGCCATGTCTGTGTCCGTGGAACCGACGATCGTCGAAGCAGCCGAAGTACCCGCGAAGGAGCCGGCCGAGGCGTTGCGGCCGCACGCCGAGGACGCCTTCGCCGGTGAACTCGCCGCGCTGGCCGCGCAGGACGACCGCCCGCGCCCGGCCCGCTGGAAGCTGTCGCCGTGGTCGGTGGCGACGTACCTGCTCGGCGGCACCCTGCCGGACGGCACGGTGATCACACCGAAGTACGTGGGCCCGCGCCGCATCGTCGAGGTCGCCGTCACCACACTCGCCACCGACCGCGCCCTGCTCCTGCTCGGCGTGCCCGGCACCGCGAAGACCTGGGTGTCCGAGCACCTGGCCGCCGCGGTCAGCGGCGACTCGACGCTGCTCGTGCAGGGCACGGCGGGCACGCCGGAGGAAGCGATCCGGTACGGCTGGAACTACGCGCAGCTGCTGGCGAACGGCCCGAGCCGGGCCGCCCTGGTGCCCAGCCCCGTCATGCGGGCCATGGCGGAGGGGATGACGGCGCGGGTGGAGGAGCTTACCCGTATCCCCGCCGACGTCCAGGACACGCTCATCACGATCCTCTCCGAGAAGACGCTGCCGATACCGGAGTTGGGGCAGGAGGTGCAGGCCGTCCGGGGCTTCAACCTGATCGCCACGGCCAACGACCGGGACCGCGGGGTCAACGACCTCTCCAGCGCCCTGCGCCGCCGCTTCAACACAGTGGTCCTGCCGCTGCCGGAGAGTGTCGAGGCCGAGGTCGACATCGTCTCGCGCCGCGTCGACCAGATCGGCCGCTCGCTCGACCTGCCGGCCGTGCCCGACGGCGTCGACGAGATCCGCCGGGTCGTGACCGTCTTCCGCGAGCTGCGCGACGGGGTCACGTCCGACGGGCGTACGAAGCTCAAGTCGCCGAGCGGCACGCTGTCGACGGCGGAGGCGATCTCGGTCGTCACCAGCGGACTCGCCCTGGCCTCCCACTTCGGTGACGGCGTGCTGCGGGCCGGGGACGTCGCCGCGGGCATCCTCGGCGCCGTCGTCCGCGACCCGGCGGCCGACCGCGTCATCTGGCAGGAGTACCTGGAGGCGGTCGTCCGCGAGCGCGACGGCTGGAAGGACTTCTACCGGGCCTGCCGGGAGGTGAGCGCGTGAACGACCTGGGGTGGGGCCGGTCGGGCGGGAACAGCGGGAACAAGGGATCGGGCGGAGGCCAGGGATCGGGCGGATCGGTGTGCACGGCGCACGAGGACGGCAGCGGCCCGGACGGCGCCCGGAAGGCATCCGGCGGCCGCATTCGAGGGGCGCGATGACCAGGACGGCGAGGGGGACGGCGTGACAGGGACGGCGAGGGGCAGGAGCGGCGCGGCCGGTGACGGTCCGCTGCTGCTCGGCGTACGACATCACGGCCCCGGCTCGGCACGAGCGGTACGGGCGGCGCTGGACGCGGCCCGGCCCCGGGCCGTGCTGATCGAGGGGCCGCCGGAGGCCGATGCACTGATCCCGCTGGCCGCCGAGGAGGACATGCGGCCGCCGGTCGCCCTCCTCGCCCACGCGGTGGACGAGCCCGGCCGCTCGGCCTTCTGGCCGCTCGCCGAGTTCTCCCCTGAGTGGATCGCGATCCGGTGGGCCCTGGAGCACGAAGTACCGGCACGCTTCATCGACTTGCCGGCGACCCACACCCTGGCGTGGAGAAGGGACACGGAGGGCGAACTCGGCGGGGGCGCGGGCGACGGACGTGGGGGCGACGCCGATACGGCCGGGGGCGGTGCGTCCGGTGCCGATGCCGAGCGCGGGGGCGGCGCCAACCCGGACAGCTCGGTCATGGAGACCGACGTCCGTATCGACCCGCTCGCCGTGCTCGCCGAAGCCGCCGGGTACGACGACCCGGAGCGGTGGTGGGAGGACGTCGTCGAGCACCGGGGGGTGGGAGAGGGGGACGCGTTTGCGCCGTTCGTGGTGCTTGAAGAGGCCATGGGGGAGCTGCGGGAGGCGTACGGCAGCGGGGGGCATGACCGGGATCTCGTCCGGGAGGCGTACATGCGGCTCCAGGTGCGGGCCGCGCAGCGGGAGTTCGGGGACGAGGTGGCCGTCGTGTGCGGGGCCTGGCATGTGCCGGCGCTGCGGCAGAAGACGGCTGTCGCCGCCGACCGGGCGCTGGTGAAGGGGCTGCCCAAGGTCAAGACGGACATGACTTGGGTGCCGTGGACGTACCGGAGGCTCTCGCGGGTCAGCGGGTACGGGGCGGGCATCGACTCGCCGGGCTGGTACGGGCATCTGTTCGCCGTCCCGGACCGGCCGGTCGAGCGGTGGATGACCAAGGTGGCCGGGCTGCTGCGGGGCGAGGACCGGATCGTCTCCTCGGCGCATGTCATCGAGGCGGTGCGGCTGGCGGAGACGCTCGCGGCGATGCGGGGCCGCCCGTTGCCGGGGCTCGGCGAGACGACCGATGCCGTGCGCGCGGTGATGTGCGAGGGCTCGGACGTGCCGCTGGCGCTGGTGCACGACCGGCTGGTCGTCGGGGACGTGCTGGGGGAGGTTCCGCAGGCTGCGCCGGCGGTGCCGTTGCAGCGGGACCTCGACCGGGTCCAGCGTCAGCTGCGCCTCAAACCGGAGGCACTGGAGCGGGAGTTGGAGCTCGACCTGCGCAAGGAGACCGACGCGGGCCGCAGCAGGCTGCTGCACAGGCTGCGATTGCTGGGCGTGGCATGGGGCGAACCGGCGGCTTCGCGGGGGAGCACGGGTACGTTCCGGGAGACATGGCGGCTGCGCTGGGAGCCGGAGCTGGCCGTGCGGGTCGCGGAGGCCGGGGTGTGGGGCACGACGGTGCTCGCCGCCGCGACGGCCAAGGCGGAGGCGGACGCCGTCGCCGCACAGACCCTGGCCGAGGTCACCGGGCTCGCCGAGCGCTGCCTGCTGTCCGAACTCCCCCAAGCGCTACCGGTGGTGATGCAGGTCCTCGCCGACCGGGCGGCCCTCGACACGGACGTCGGCCACCTCGCGCAGGCCCTGCCTGCCCTGGTCCGCTCCCTCCGGTACGGCGACGTACGCGGCACGGACACGGGAGCGCTGGCGGGAGTCGCCGCGGGCCTCGCCGAGCGGATATTCGTCGGCCTGCCCCCGGCCTGCGCGGCGCTGGACGCGGACGCAGCCGAGGAGATGCGCCGCCATGTGGACGCGGTGCACGGGGCGGTGGGGCTGCTGGGCGACGCGCCCGCGCCGGACCATCGCGATCTGCGGGGGCGCTGGCACTCGGTGCTGCGCGTGCTGTCCGTCCGGGACACCGTGCCCGGTGTGGTGCGGGGGCGGGCCGTGCGGCTGTTGCTGGATGACGGGGAGTTGGGGCAGGACGAGGCAGCGCGGCTCATGGGTCTCGTGCTGTCGCCGGGGACTCCGCCGGGGGATGCCGCCGCTTGGATCGAGGGTTTCGTCGGCGGAGGGTCCGGCGGCGGAATGCTGCTCGTGCACGACGAGCGGCTGCTCGGGCTGGTCGACTCCTGGCTGACCGGGGTGCCGGCGGAGGCGTTCACGGACGTACTGCCGCTGCTGCGGCGGACGTTCTCGGCATACGAGCCGGGGGTGCGCCGGACGCTGGGCGAGCTGGTCCGGCGCGGACCGGGGGAGCGGGGGAGCGTGACGGCGGCCGGCTCCGGCATACCGGGCTTCGCGGCCGACCTCGACCCCGGGCGCGCGGACGCCGTGCTGCCGGTGGTCCGGCTGCTGCTGGGCCTGGAAGCACCGGGCGGCCCGGGCGAAGTGGAAGAGGACATCGACAACGACCTTGCGGGGGTGGCGGGATGACGAAGGACGGACTGACGCAAGCCCAGGAGGATGTCGGCGCGATCGCCGTCGGCAGGAACCGGAACGGCAGCGGGAATCGCGCCAGGCACGGCAGCGGGGCGAAAGACCGTCCGGCGGTCGCCGTCGCCGTGATGCCGCTCTGGGACCGGCCCCGTACAGGGGTGTGCCGATGACGGCCGGGGAGATGGATCCGGCAGCCCCGGCGCAGGAGCGGCTGAGGCGCTGGCGGCTGGTGCTCGGGGGCGAAGCCGCCGACGGCACGGGATGCGCGCTGTCGGGGCAGGACAGCGCGATGGACGGGGCGTTGGCCGCGCTCTACGGGAAGGGCGACAAGCAAGGGCAGGCAGGGCGGGACCGGTCGGCGGGGCTCGGGGCGTCGGCGCCGTCGGTGGCGCGCTGGCTGGGGGACATCCGGACGTACTTCCCCTCCTCCGTCGTCCAGGTCATGCAGCGCGACGCCATCGACCGGCTGGGGCTGTCCGCGCTGCTGCTGGAGCCGGAGATGCTGGAGGCGGTGGAAGCCGACGTCCATCTCGTCGGCACGCTGCTCTCGCTCAACAAGGCGATGCCGGAGACGACCAAGGAGACCGCACGGGTCGTCGTGCGCAAGGTCGTCGAGGACCTCGAGAAGCGGCTCGCCACCCGCACTCGGGCCACCCTCACCGGCGCCCTCGACCGCAGCGCCCGCATCAACCGGCCGCGCCATCACGACATCGACTGGAACCGCACCATCGCGGCCAACCTCAAGCACTACCTGCCCGAGTACCGGACGATCGTGCCGGAGCGGCTCATCGGCTACGGACGGGCGTCCCAGTCCGTGAAGAAGGAAGTCGTCCTCTGCATCGACCAGTCGGGGTCGATGGCGGCATCCGTCGTCTACGCGTCCGTGTTCGGGGCGGTGCTCGCGTCCATGCGGTCGATCAACACGCGACTCGTCGTCTTCGACACGGCGGTGGTGGACCTCACCGACCAGCTCGACGACCCGGTGGACGTGCTCTTCGGCACCCAGCTGGGAGGCGGTACGGACATCAACCGGGCGCTCGCCTACTGCCAGTCGCAGATCACCCGGCCCGCCGAGACGGTGGTCGTGCTCATCAGCGATCTCTACGAAGGCGGGATACGGAACGAGATGCTCAAGAGGGTCGCCGCGATGAAGGCGTCCGGAGTCCAGTTCGTCACGCTGCTCGCGCTCTCCGACGAAGGCGCGCCGGCCTACGACCGGGAGCACGCGGCCGCGCTCGCCGCACTGGGGGCACCGGCGTTCGCGTGTACGCCCGATCTCTTCCCCGAGGTGATGGCGGCGGCCATCGAGAAGCGACCGCTGCCCATACCTGACACCGCATGACCGGACACGACACGGCATGACCGGACACGGCGCGACCGGGCTGACAGGGAACGGTCACTGACGATTTGTCGATGCATTGTCGTCCGACTTCGCCCAGCAAAACGGACATGCCTACCCATCAGTAACGGGGGGCTTGCGCAACCTCGGGAGGCCCGTGCGAGGATCGACGCCTCATCAGCGGCGCGCCGTTGCGCCGCCTCGTCCGTACCGCACCGCGTCGCGCCGACTCGTAGCTCGTTACGGCTCGTTACGTGAAATTCGTTCCGCCGCACGGGAGGACCACCCCCTCTTGACCTGGCCAGCAGCCTTGCCCAGTGCAGCTCTGCGCGTGATGCGCACGGCGGCCGGACGGCGTGCGCTGCAAGTGGTCGTGCTGGTGGGCGGGTTGTTCGCGCTGGGGTTCCTCTGCGGGCAACAGGCGCACGCGGCGGAGGGAGCGCCGTCCGCCTCCTCGTCCGAGATCCTGTCGACCGCTCCGGCGGACGGCGTCCGGGCGTCGTTGACGAGCGATACGGTCGCCACGGTCACTCGGCTGACGGACACGTCGGCCGCTACGGCCGGCCGGCCGGCGAGCACTTCGGCCGCACTCGTGGCGCAGGCGCCCCGACCCCGGCCGGACGCTCCGGGCAGGCCCGAGCCGACGCGTCCCGCCGCACCAGCACCGGCACCGGCACCGGTCCCGGCATCGACCGATCCCAAGCCCGTCCCGAATCCCGCTGCCCTGCCCGAGACGCCGGGCGCAGCCGGTCAGGCCCTCACTCCGTTGGCGGGTGAGCTCGTCCGCTCCGTGGGCGATCGCGTCGTGCAGCCGGTCGGTGGTCTGGTGGAGAGCGTGACCGCCGGGCTGGGCAGGGCGACCGCGCAGCTACCGCCGTTGTCGTCGTTGCCCTCCCTGCCGGGGCTGCCCGGATCGCCGTCGATGCCGGGTCTGCCCGGCCTGCCCGGCTTCCCTCCGTCGCCGGGACAGATACTTCCCGCGCCCGTCGCGCAGGCGCCGCAGCCGGGTGTCGCAGGGCACTCGGGGCTGGAAGGCGCCGTGGACGACAGGCGCTCCGCAGCGGCGGCGAGCGGTACGGCGTACGGCCCGCGGTTCGTCGTGGACGCGACCGCGGGCGACGCCACCGCCGTGCGGGGCGGCGGGCGGAGGGCCGCCGGTGCCGGGTATGCCCCGGCGCGGCAGGCCCCCGACGGCGATCCGGCCGGTGTGCCGGCCAACCGGGCCGCGGTCGACAACGGCACCCCGAGACACGGTGACGCGCACGCCGTCGCCCTGAACCACCGGCCGTTCATGCGGCTCGTGTCCGGCGCCGCCGTTCGCGCGGCCGCGGCCGGTACCCGGGACCGGCACCGGGACATTCCCGTATTCCCCGGCTAGGGCAGGCCCTTCCCCCGCCACGGGCCTGCCGCGCGGGGGCGGAGCAGGTCTGCCCGCCCGTCCGGACACCCCTTCGTTCGCCGGACGCAAGTCGCCGACTCCGCTGGTCCCGACTCCCCGGACCAGGACCGGACACGGCGCCGGAATTGTCCCCAAGCCTTTCGAGGAAGCCCCGGAACTCCCCGGATCTCCCCTGAGATCAAGGAGCGCGGAGCTTCCAGGGATCTAAGGATCTGACGCACGCATGAACAAGAACATCCGCCGCTCCATCGTCATAGCCGCCGGTGTCACCGGCGCGTGGGCGCTCGGTTCCGCCGTCGCCAGCGCTGACGAGTTGCCCTCCTCCTCCCTGTCCGTGTCCGACACGACCTCCGACCCGGCCACCGATCCGACCACCGACGCGACCGTCGACTCCGGCAGCACCCTCGGCGCGCTGACCGACACCGTCACCGGCACGGTCGACGGTGTCGTCACCGGCGTCCAGCACACCGTCTCCGGCATCACCGGGGCGGCCGGCTCCACCGCGGCCAAGGCGACCTCCACGGTCACCGGCGTCGAGAAGACGTCGCCCGGCGGCACCGCCGAGCAGACGCGTAAGTACGTCGACGCCAAGGTGCCGGCCCCGCAGGCGGTCAAGAAGGCCTCCAAGGTCAAGGGCGCCGCCGCCATCCAGGGCGCCAGGGCCGCCCGCGCCGCGCAGGCCGAGGCGAAGGCCGCGGCCGTCCAGGGCGCCACCACCGTCACCGACACGACCTCCTCCCCGCAGGGCGCGGTCGACTACCTCTTCGGCCCCCTCGCCGCGTTCGCGCCGGAGCTGGAGCAGGCGCTGGCCGCCGCCCAGACGAAGCTCCAGGGCGTGCAGTCGGCGGCCCGCACCCAGGCGCAGGGCGTCGACGGTGCCGTACGGACGAGGGCGCAGCAGACCGTCGCGGGCGCGGGCCGCACCGCGGCGGGCGTCCAGGGACGTGCCGCAGGTGCGACGGCTCTCGCGCAGAGTGAAGCCGGTGTCGTCGCCGGTGCCGCCCAGGCCTCCGTGGCCGCGGTTCCCGGTCATGTCACGGGCACGGTCGGCGGGGTCGAGCAGAAGGTCGTCGGCACCGTGAAGAGCGTGCCCGGCACGGTCACCCCGGTCGTCGCGGAGACGGCCGCAGCCGCCGTCCCGCCCCTGGCCGCCCACGCCGTGCAGGGTGTGACGCCGGTTGCCGGCCAGGCGGTGGCGGGCGTCGTCCCGGTCGCCCAGCAGACCGTCGCCGGGGTCGCGCCCACGGTCACCCACGCCGTGGACGGGGTGACGCCGTTGGCCACGGGCGCCGTGAGCGGCGTGCTGCCGGTCGCCACCGGTGCGGTGGACGGCCTGGCGCCGGTCGCCACCGGTGCGGTGCACGGCGTGCTGCCTGTCGCGGGCGGTGCCGTGACCGGCGTCGGGCAGACCGCCGGTCGGGCGGTCGGCGCCGCGACGGCGCTGGCGTACGGCGTGGTGGCCGACGTCCAGCCGGTCGCGGGCGGGGTCGTCGAGGGCGTGCAGCCGGTGCTCTCCCACACCGTGCGGGGCGCCCAGCCGGTCGCCGCGGGCGCCGTGGAGGGCGTGCAGCCGGTGGCGGGAGGCGTGGTCCAGGGTGTGGCTCCCGTCGCCGCGGGGGCGGTGTCCGATGTGCGGTCCGTGGCCGGTGGTGCCGTGTACGGCGCGGCGCCGGTCGCCGGTGGTGTCGTCGCGGACGTGCCGTCGTACGCCTCCGGTCTGGTCGGTCAGGTCACCGAGGACGCGACGGGCGCCGTGCTGCCGCCGGTCGTGCACACCGCCGTGGAGGGCGTGCTGCCGGTCGCCGGGCGGGCCGTGGCGGACGCGGGCGGGCTGGCGTACGGCGTGACGGGTGACGTCCGGCGATTCGCCGGTGGGATCGCCGACGACGTGGCGCCGCTCGCGTACGGCGTGGCCGGTCACGCGACCGGCCTGGGACACGGCGTCACCGGGCAGGTGCCGCAGTTCGCGCAGGGTGTCACCGAGGCCGCCCAGCCCGTCGTCGGCCTCGTCGAGCCGGTGGTCCAGGGCGTCGGCGGCAGCGCCACGACGCTCGCGTACGGCGTAGCGGGCGATGCCACTCCCTTCGCGTACGGCGTCGTCGGGGACGTCGCCCCCTTCGCTCACGGCGTCGTGGGCCAGGTCGCGCCCTTCGCCGGCGACCTGACCGGCACCGTCCGGTCCACCGGCGGCCCGCTCGCCGGGCACGCCGTCACCGGCGTCCAGGGCGTCACCGAGTCGATCACGCCGGACTACGTGCACAACGTGCAGTACGGCGTCTGACGCCCGACCGACTCCGCGGACCCAGGGACCCGGACGGCCGAAAGCCGTCGGACCGGCCGGCCCGAACCCCGCGGGCGGAGGCAGGTGATCCCCATTGGGGTGGGGATCAACTGCTCCGAGCCCCCTCTCGGGGCTGTGAATGGGGGCCTCACCGGGTCAACCCCAGCCCGGTGAGGCCCTTCCCCGTACGCCCTCGCACGCCCTTGCGGACCGTGCCCGGCCCTCACATCCGGCACGCCGTGCCAGTGAGCGCGGCATCATGTGACAGGTATCACCGCTCAGGTGTGACCCTCGATTTAGGGGCCCTCCGCAAGCAGCGATAACCTGCGAGACGGACATGCCGCGCGCTCGGACACCGTGTGCGCCTCCCCTGTGACTAGCGGACGTCACGTTGCCCTTCGCGGCACGCCCACGCATCCAACGAACCGCGAGATCACTGATAGGGACGGAAGCGCGTGGACCTGTTCGAGTACCAGGCGAGGGACCTCTTCGCCAAGCACGATGTACCGGTGCTGGCCGGTGAAGTCATCGACACGCCTGAGGCGGCCCGCGCAGCCACCGAGCGCCTCGGTGGCAAGTCTGTCGTCAAGGCCCAGGTGAAGGTCGGCGGCCGTGGCAAGGCCGGTGGCGTGAAGCTCGCCGCCACCCCGGACGAGGCCGTCGCCCGCGCGACGGACATCCTCGGCATGGACATCAAGGGCCACACGGTCCACAAGGTGATGATCGCCGAGACGGCCCCGGAGATCCTGGAGGAGTACTACGTCTCCTTCCTCCTCGACCGTGCCAACCGCACCTTCCTCTCCATCGCCTCCGTCGAGGGCGGCATGGAGATCGAGGAGGTGGCGGCCACCCGCCCCGAGGCCGTCGCCAAGACGCCGATCGACGCCAACGAGGGTGTGACCGAGGAGAAGGCCCGCGAGATCGTCGCGGCCGCCAAGTTCCCGGCCGAGGTCGCCGACAAGGTCGTGAACGTCCTCGTCAAGCTGTGGGACACCTTCATCAAGGAGGACGCCCTCCTGGTCGAGGTCAACCCGCTGGCGAAGGTCGCCTCCGGTGACGTCATCGCCCTGGACGGCAAGGTCTCGCTGGACGAGAACGCCGAGTTCCGCCAGCCGGAGCACGAGGCCCTCCAGGACAAGGACGCGGCCAACCCGCTCGAGGCCGCCGCCAAGGAGAAGAACCTCAACTACGTCAAGCTCGACGGCGAGGTCGGCATCATCGGCAACGGCGCGGGTCTCGTCATGAGCACCCTGGACGTCGTCGCGTACGCCGGTGAGAACCACGGCGGCGTGAAGCCGGCCAACTTCCTCGACATCGGCGGCGGCGCCTCCGCGGCCGTCATGGCGAACGGCCTGGAGATCATCCTCGGCGACCCGGACGTCAAGTCCGTCTTCGTCAACGTCTTCGGCGGCATCACCGCCTGCGACGAGGTCGCCAACGGCATCGTCCAGGCGCTGAAGCTCCTGGAGGACCGCGGCGAGGACGTCACCAAGCCGCTGGTCGTGCGTCTGGACGGCAACAACGCCGAGCTGGGTCGTCAGATCCTCTCCGACGCCAACCACCCGCTGGTGCAGCGCGTGGACACCATGGACGGCGCGGCCGACAAGGCCGCCGAGCTCGCGGCTGCGAAGTAAGGGACGAGGGACACACAGCCATGGCTATCTTCCTCAACAAGGACAGCAAGGTCATCGTCCAGGGCATGACCGGCTCCACGGGCATGAAGCACACCAAGCTCATGCTCGCCGACGGCACCAACATCGTCGGTGGCGTCAACCCGCGCAAGGCGGGCACGACCGTTGACGTCGACGGCACCGAGATCCCGGTCTTCGGCACCGTCGCCGAGGCGATCGAGAAGACGGGCGCGAACGTATCCGTCCTCTTCGTACCGCCGGCCTTCGCCAAGGCCGCCGTCGTCGAGGCCATCGACGCCGAGATCCCGCTCGCGGTCGTCATCACCGAGGGCATCGCCGTCCACGACTCGGCCGCGTTCTACGCGTACGCCGTGTCCAAGGGCAACAAGACCCGGATCATCGGCCCGAACTGCCCCGGCCTGATCACCCCCGGCCAGTCGAACGCCGGCATCATCCCGGGCGACATCACCAAGCCGGGCCGCATCGGCCTGGTCTCGAAGTCCGGCACGCTGACGTACCAGATGATGTACGAGCTGCGTGACATCGGCTTCTCCTCGGCCGTCGGCATCGGTGGCGACCCGGTCATCGGTACGACGCACATCGACGCGCTCGCCGCGTTCGAGGCCGACCCCGACACCGACCTGATCGTGATGATCGGTGAGATCGGTGGTGACGCCGAGGAGCGCGCCGCCGCGTTCATCAAGGAGAACGTGTCGAAGCCGGTCGTCGGTTACGTCGCGGGCTTCACCGCGCCCGAGGGCAAGACCATGGGTCACGCGGGTGCCATCGTCTCCGGGTCGTCCGGTACGGCTGCGGCGAAGAAGGAGGCCCTCGAGGCCGCCGGTGTCAAGGTCGGCAAGACGCCGACCGAGACGGCGAAGCTGGCGCGCGAGATCCTCGCCGGCTGAACGGCTTTTCAGCTGAGCGTCGGTGGGCCCGTTCCCCTGGGTGGGGGCGGGCCCACCGGCGTTGTGGCACGAATGCCCGCAGGCTGCGCGGCTATTGAGTCAGCGGTACGAGTCTTTCCGGCCCGTGCGCCGTTGCCCCCCTCAGCTTCGCCCGTAGTTGCACCTCCCCCCGTGACAGCGCCCCAAGGGCCACCCGGGGTGGGACCCCTTGCACGGCTGCGCCCGGCGGCACCGGGGCCTCGTAGTGCGTGGGTGCCGTTTGCAGGGCCAGGGCCGTCGTGCCGATCAGGGCCGTCGTGAAGGCGATGGCCGCACGCGTCCAGAAGCGGGCGCTGCGTTCGCCGCGGCTGCGTACCGTCGGTGGTCCGGGGGCGGGCTGCCGCTCCGTGGAGGCCAGTTCGACCAGGCGGCGGTTCAACTCGGACGGGTCGGCAAGTTCCGGCAGACGCGCGGCGATCGCCTCGCGCGCGTGCAGCAGCCGGTGCGCCGCCGCCGGAGTGCTCGCCTCCGCCTCGGCCGCCGTCTCCGGCAGATCGAGGCCGACACCGTCGTAGAGCAGCAGCGCCCGGCGGTACGACGGCGGGAGTTCCATGAGTACGTTCATCAGCTCGCGGTCACGCCGGTCGACGAGCGGGGGCTCGGGGCGGCGCCGCAGGGAGGGGCGGAACCGGTGCCAGGGCGAGAGCGCGTACTCGTACGCCGTCGCCCTTACCCACCCCGCCGGATCCCGGTCGACGGCCACCTCGGGCCAGCGCTGCCAGGCGAGTTGGAAGGCCCGCTCGACCGACTCGCGCGCCAGCTCGCGCCTCCCGGTGAGCAGGAACGTCTGCCGTACGAGGGCGGGAGCGCAGAACGCGTACAGCGCGTCGAAGGCCTGAGCGGGCGTCAGCTCGAGCGCCGGCGGGCTCGCAGGGGTCGACGTCACGAGGCGCCCTTTCGTACGAAAAAGTACATAAACGTATATTGAGCGACACTTCGGCGGTTTGCCTATTACGGCGAGAAAGCGCGTGTCGTTGGGAGCATGGCGGTCGTGATCCAGACGACCGCTCGCCGAGCTCCGTTGCCGTACCTGCGTGCCCGGATCCGGGCCAGGATGCAGGACCGATCGCCCGGCCTTGGCGCCGGCGTGGCGGGCGGTGCGGTGGCCGCCGGGCTGGGGCTCGGGGCGATCACCGTGCTGGTGATGGTGTTCTGGATCAGCTCGCCGTACCCCGACAGCGGGCCCGGCGGCGCGCTACATGTCGCCGCCGCGCTGTGGCTGCTGGCGCACGGCACCGAACTGCTCCGCACCGACACGCTCTCCGGTGTCCCCGCCCCGGTGGGTGTGACGCCGCTGCTGCTGTTCGCGGTGCCGGTACTGCTGGTGCACCGGGCGGCGCGGGACGTGGTGTACGGCGGCGAGGAGGACGGGCCGCTGCTGTCCGCCCGTACGGCCTGGGCGGGCGTCGTCCTCGGCTACCTCGGCGTCGGCGCGGCCGCGGCGCTGTACGCCTCCGGCGGAGAGCTGCGGCCCTCCTGGGGGCGGGCCATGCTGTGCCTGCCGGTGCTCGTCATGGTGATGGCGGGGGCCGGGGTGTGGACGGCGTACGGGCATCCGCGCAGGGCGTTCGACGGTGTGCTGAAGCTGCTGCCGTCCGGTCTGCGCAGCTTCGTCCGCGGGCCGGGTTCGCACGCCCGCCTGGGCATCGCGGCGCGGTCCGCGGGGGCCGGGGCGGCGGTGCTCGTCGGGGGCGGGGCGGCCCTGGTGGCCGTGTCACTGGTGTGGCACGGCGGGACGGCGCGGGTCTCCTTCCTGCAGCTCACGGAGGGCTGGTCGGGCCGTTTCGCCGTGCTGTTCCTGTGCCTGGTGCTGGTGCCGAACGCGGCCGTGTGGGGGGCGGCGTACGCCCTCGGGCCCGGGTTCGTGCTCGGCACCGGCCATGTGGTGGACCCGCTGTCCTCGGCACCGGCCCCGCTGTTGCCACCGTTTCCGCTGCTGGCCGCGGTGCCGGACGCGGGGGCCGGCGAGTGGCCGAACTGGGTCGCGGGAGCGGTGCCGGTGGCGGCCGGACTCGCGGTGGGGTGGTTCGTGGGCGGGGCGGAAGCGCGCGGCGCGTCCTCCTCGGCCGACGCCGCAACATCCGGTGCCCGGCAGACCGCCGGCACTGCCTTGCTGGCGGCGCTGCTGTGCGGGGCGGCGATGGCCGTACTCGCGACGATGGCGGGCGGGCGGCTCGGGGTCGCGGAGCTCGCCAGGTTCGGTCCGGTGTGGTGGGAGACGGGGGGCGCGGCGGTCGTATGGACGGCGGTCGCGGCGATTCCGACGGCGGTCGGCGTGCGGGCCTGGCGGTGCCGGACGCGCCGGGGACGTGGGGGAGAAGCCGGGTCGAACACCCTCCATCTGAGGCCGAAGCCCATGGATCCCGAAGCGAAGATCGTCGAGCCGAGGCCGGAGGCCACGGACTCGAAGCAGGACAAGCAGGAGAAGCAGGAGAGGTCGAAGAAGGCCGAGAAGGCCGAGAAGGCCGAGAAAGCCGAGAAAGCGGAGAAGGCGAAGGGCCGGGGCCGGTTCCGGAAGAAGAAGTCGGCCTCGGGAGGAGCGCAGAATCCGGCGGACACCGGGACGCCCTCCGCCCCCTACGACCAGGACGACGCGTACGGCGCGCTGCGTGACCAGGAGGAGGCGGGGTTCCGGGAGTACGACTTCCTGCCCGCCGAACCGTCGCCCCAGCCGGCGGCCTCATGGCCCGGCGAAGCCACCCGCGAGTCCCGCTGGGCAGCCCTCAAGGACGCGTCCGACCCGCCTCGGACGCCGGACGCACCGGACGGGCCGTGAACGCCGGCCGCGCTGCCGTGCCGGCCGTTCGTCAGCCGTTCGTACCCAGCAGCCCCCGCAGGTCCTTCGGCAGCAGCTGGGTGCAGGACTGCCTCGCCTGGTTCGTGAGGGCGTCGTTGGTGCAGGTGTAGTAATCGCTGTACACCATCTGCGCGGTGAACGTCGCGGCCACCAGCACGATCGCCAGGGACGCCGTGACCAGGCCGGTCACTGCCGCCGTCGTCTGCGGCCGGCCGCCCGGATCGCCCGCGGGCTCGGCGGCGGTCCCGGCGCGCAGGGCGCTGATGCCCCAGTACAGGGCGAGGGCGCCCAGCAGCAGGGCCACATACGGCCAGCTGAACAGGGCGAAGAAGAACGCCCACATGCCGCACAGCAGGGCGTAGCGGGCGCGGCGCTGCGAGGGGTCCGTCGGGTCCCAGCGCATGCCGGAGCCCGGGGTGTTGCCGCCCTGGCCCTCGGGGCCGGGGGGCGGACTGCCGGGGCGCTCACCGAAACCGCCGGGGGAGCGGCCCGGCTGGCGGTCGCTCCACTGGCTGCCCCAGGGGGAACCGGACTCGCCGGACCCGTCGCCGTTCTCCCCCTCGGCCGGGCGGCGCGGCCGCCACGGGCGGTCCGGGGTGCCCTCCGGAGGCGGGGCGAACGGGTTGTCGTCCTCGGCGGAGTCGCCGGGTTTCCGGTCCGAGGGCGCGTCGGGCGGAGAGGCGGGGCGCTCCCGCAGCAGCACGCCGCGGTGCTCCCCTCCCTCCACCGACTGCGGGGGGAGCGTGAGCAGTCGCAGGCTGCGGTCCGGCATCAAGTGAGCGTCTTCCCCTAGGCGATACGGCGGTGAGCAGGCGTTGATCAAGCATTGACAGGCGTTCGTACAGCTGTCTTTGCACGAGCTTCCACTTCGGAAACGCACAGCACCACGACCGCGTTCCCGACCCGGGCTCTCCCAGACGCTACCTTCCGGCCGCGCCCCCGTCCCGTGGGGGCTGCCCGGAGTGCCGGTATCGTTGCTGGCGTTCGGCCGCTTCGTAGACTTCCCCGTATCCCGGGGCGCGAAGCATTCGTACGAACGTACATACGGCCGACTGTACGGAAACGCTCCCCCGAGAAAGGGCCCCACCGTGGCCGCCAAGCCCGTGGCCAAGCGCCTCGTCGTGCTGGTCTCCGGATCCGGCACCAACCTCCAGGCGCTGCTGGACGCCATCGAGACGACCGGCGTCGAGGCCTACGGCGCCGAGATCGTGGCCGTCGGGGCCGACCGCGCCGGCATCGAGGGGCTCGCCCGCGCCGAGCGCGCCGGGCTGCCGACCTTCGTGACGAGGGTCAAGGACTACGGGAGCCGCGAGGAGTGGGACGCGGCGCTCGCCGAGGCGGTCGCCTCGTACGAGCCCGACCTGGTCGTCTCCGCCGGGTTCATGAAGATCGTGGGCAAGGAGTTCCTGGCCCGCTTCGGCGGCCGGTTCGTGAACACGCACCCGGCCCTCCTCCCCAGTTTTCCCGGAGCCCACGGTGTGCGCGACGCGCTCGCGTACGGCGCCAGGGTCACCGGCTGCACCGTCCACTTCGTCGACGACGGCGTCGACACCGGACCGATCATCGCTCAGGGCGTGGTGGAGGTCCGGGACGAGGACGACGAGAGCGCTCTGCACGAGCGCATCAAGGAAGTCGAGCGAAGGCTGCTCGTCGATGTCGTGGGGCGGCTCGCCCGCAACGGCTATCGCATTGAGGGACGAAAGGTAGTTATCCAGTGACCGCCGACAGCAACAAGCGGCCCCTTCGCCGGGCGCTCGTCAGCGTCTACGACAAGACCGGCCTCGAGGACCTCGCACGCGGCCTGCACGAGGCGGGCGTGGAGCTCGTCTCCACCGGGTCCACCGCCGGCCGTATCGCCGCCGCGGGTGTCCCCGTCACCAAGGTCGAGGAGCTCACCGGGTTCCCCGAGTGCCTGGACGGCCGGGTCAAGACCCTGCACCCCAGGGTGCACGCGGGCATCCTCGCCGACCTGCGCCTGGAGAGCCACCGCGAGCAGCTGGCCGAGCTGGGCGTCGAGCCGTTCGACCTCGTCGTGGTCAACCTCTACCCGTTCCGCGAGACCGTCGCCTCGGGAGCGTCCCCCGACGAGTGCGTCGAGCAGATCGACATCGGCGGCCCGTCGATGGTCCGCGCGGCCGCCAAGAACCACCCGTCGGTCGCCGTGGTCACCAGCCCGGCGCGGTACGGGGACGTCCTGGCCGCGGCCAAGGACGGCGGCTTCGACCTCACCACCCGCAAGCGGCTCGCCGCGGAGGCCTTCCGGCACACGGCCGAGTACGACATCGCGGTCGCGAGCTGGTTCGCGAGCGCGTACGCGCCTGTGGACGACTCTGTCTTCCCCGACTTCCTGGGCGCCACCTGGGAGCGCGCGCACACCCTGCGCTACGGCGAGAACCCGCACCAGCCCGCCGCCCTGTACGTCGACACTGCATCCATCAGCGGCTCCGCCGCGGGCGGCAGCGGCCTCGCGCAGGCCGAGCAGCTGCACGGCAAGGAGATGTCGTACAACAACTACACGGACACGGACGCCGCGCGCCGTGCCGCGTACGACCACGACGAGCCGGCCGTCGCGATCATCAAGCACGCCAACCCCTGCGGTATCGCGGTCGGTTCGGACGTCGCGGAGGCGCACCGCAAGGCGCACGCCTGTGACCCGCTGTCCGCGTTCGGAGGCGTCATCGCGGTCAACCGTCCGGTGTCGAAGGAGATGGCCGAGCAGGTCGCCGAGATCTTCACCGAGGTCATCGTCGCGCCGGACTACGAGGAGGGCGCGCTGGAGGCCCTCGCCAAGAAGAAGAACATCCGCGTCCTGAAGGCCCCGGCGGCCCCCTCGCACCCCGCAGAGATCAAGCCCATCGACGGCGGCGCGCTCCTCCAGGTCACCGACCGCCTCCAGGCCGAGGGCGACGACCCGGCCAACTGGACGCTGGCCACGGGCGAGGCACTCTCCGCGGACGAACTGGCCGAGCTGTCCTTCGCCTGGAAGGCCTGCCGTGCCGTCAAGTCCAACGCGATCCTCCTCGCCAAGGACGGCGCCTCGGTCGGCGTCGGCATGGGTCAGGTCAACCGCGTCGACTCCGCGAAGCTCGCCGTCGAGCGGGCGGGCGCCGAGCGCGCGCAGGGCTCGTACGCCGCCTCGGACGCGTTCTTCCCCTTCCCGGACGGCCTGGAGATCCTCATCGAGGCCGGCGTGAAGGCGGTCGTCCAGCCGGGCGGCTCGGTCCGCGACGAGCTGGTGGTCGAGGCCGCGAAGAAGGCGGGCGTGACGATGTACTTCACGGGGACGCGGCACTTCTTCCACTGAGCCGCCTCCGCTGAGCCGCGCACCTGATGCCGTCTCATCCGCCCGTACGCGGTTCGCCGCGTACGGGCGGTTCTTCCGCGCTCCCAAGTCAGGCCCGCCTGGTCCGACCCATCGGATCCGTTGCTAGGCTCCCCTCTCGATTGCGGTCCTTGAGGGGGCATCTCGACGGGGGCATGTCGGGCGACTGGTTCAGGCGCCGGGCATCGGGAGGGTATGGAAGATGTCGGACGGGTTCTCCGTGGATCTCGACGCGCTGCGCAAAGCCGCATCCGGGATCAGTACCACTCTGAACGCGATGGCCACCAAGAAGGTGAGCGACATCGATGCTCCCAAGGACGACTTCGGACACGATGAACTGGCCTCGGCAGTCAACGATTTCTGTGACCGGTGGAACATCGGCGTCTCACATCTGGCCTCTGACGGTGCGGAGGTCTCCGACCGGCTGAACCACTGCGTCACGAACTACGAAGCGGCCGAGCAGCATATCCAGCTCTCGACGCAGGGAATTCTTGAGTCCTCGTCCGGCAAAGACCCGGGGGCGTCCTGATGGCCGAGCTCGGAGAGACGTCGGATCCCCGCGAGCTCGTACCCGGCGCACCGGACTCTCTGACCACGACGGCCCAGTCCCTGCTCGCCTACGGTGATGTACTCGTAGAGGCCGGTGAAGGGCTGGCGAAAATCGACACCGCGGATGGCTGGAGGGGCGAGGCCGCCGATGCCTTCCGTGATCGATTCCATGGTCAGCCGACGAGATGGATCGAGGCGGGCAATGAATTCCATGCCGCCGCGAACGCCCTGTACGACTACATCTACACCCTGCGGTCGGCCCAGCAGCGCGCCGGTGAGGCCATATCCCAATTCGCGCGTGGCGAGGCAGCCACCAAGGCCGCCAAAAGCGCCTACGAGCAACAGGTAAACCAGGCGCGCAGCAAAGGGGACAACTCCGAGATCCCTTTCAACGACCCCGGCGAGGCGGACCGTGCCACGGCCCGCGGGAATCTCGAAACCGCTCGCAGCAATGTGGACAGCGCGGGACACACCGCGGCCACGCTGGTGAAGAAGGCCACGGAGTCCGCTCCGGAACGCCCGGGATTCTGGTCCAAGGTCGGCGACTTCTTCAGCGATGCGGGTGAAGAACTACTGGACGGAGGCAAGACGGTCGTCAACGACCTCGCCTCCTTCGGGAACGCCATGCTCCAGCATCCCGGCGACAGCGCTGCGATGCTCGGCGGCATGCTCCTGGCCGGGGTCAGCGCCGGCGGCGAGGGCGTAGGCGTTCTCCTGGACGCGACAGGCGCGGGCGCCATCGCCGGAGTGCCCCTCAACGTCGTCTCCGCCGCCGGGATCGCCACAGGCGTCGGTATGGCGGGTGCGGGCGCGCTGGACCTTGCCCAGCACGCCACGAGCGACTCCGCGGTCGAACCCCTGCAGATGAACAGCGAGGGCTCCGGCGCCGGCGGCTCCGCACAGCAGCAGGCGTCCGATCTGATCAAGAATGGTCAGGAGTTCAAGGGCACCGGCGGTCGCGCGGGAAACAATCTGCCGGTGGAGAACGGTCCGAAAGACGGAACCCTCTACAAGACCGATCCGCAGACCGGAAAAGTAACCAACTACACGACTTACGACTCCGAAGGCCGTGCCCTGAAGCGGGTGGACCTGGAGGGCGCCTCGCACGGCGGAGTGGAGACTCCGCACGTCGTAGAATACTCGCGTAATACCAATCCGAAGACCGGTGAGGTCTTTGTGCGCCCATCGAGGTCAGTGCGCGCCGCATTCCCCTGGGAGATCCCGTGAGCACCAGAAAACCGGCGTGGTCCGAACGCGAACTGCCGGCGTTCTTCAAGCGGTGGCGCACCGAATGGAAGGACGAGGAGCTCTCCCCCTCCAACTACCTCGACTACGAGGGCGGCTTGCGCTTCGTCCTGGCAGCGGCCTGGCTGTTCTGTCCCGAGACGGTCGAGTACCGCGGTTGCGTGTTCCTCAAGGAGAACTTCAGCCAGGACACTGTCGACAACTGGTTCACGACTGTGGGCCCTGATCGGGAGCGCATCGAAGCAGTCGTCAATCAGGTCAGATTGTGGGACGTCTTCATCAACGCTTCCCGGACGGACGACGAACAGCTCGGGGAGGAGCTGCCCCAGCTCGCGCTGGCTCTGGGGGAGTGCTGGCAGGGAGTCCTGTCCGCGCGCTATCCGGACCGGGAGATCACCGTCGAGGTCGGCGACGAGGAGGACGGGTCCTATGGGCCGGCTGTGACCTTCTGGACCTCCCCGGCCGTCCCGGATTTCGGCTAGCAGCCCGCGTATCGCCCGTGGACAGGGCAGCCGCCGGCTTCAACTCCGGAAGCCAGGAAGCGATCCGCGCCGCGCATCTTGTCAAACATTGAACGGACTCCTACAGTCCGGATGATGGGAGTGGGACCGCTCCCACACCCCCATGTCATCCGAGCGATGGAGCCGCGATGTCAGCTGCACTTCTCCGGCCGGGACGCCTCATAGTGGCCGCCCTGGCGGCACTGTCCCTGCTTCTCCTGGGACAGCCGCAAGCCCACGCCGCGTCCTGGGGAGCCCCCCAGACCGTCAACTCGTGGAACGTCATCAACGCACGGTGGACCGCCAACAACGAGCTGGAGACCTACACTCCGGGCTGCGTCTGGTACGAGGGCAACACCCTCGTCATCAAGACCTACAGGTCGGGCGGCACGTACTACTCGGGCCGGGTCGAGTCCAAGGCGCTCTACGGCTACGGCACCTACAGCTTCACCGCGAACATGCCCAACGGCCAGGGCCTCCTGCCCGCGGTGTGGGCGGCCTACCTGAATCCGTGGCTGCCCGAGTTCGACGCCGCCGAAATCGTCGGCCAGAACGCGAACACCGTCTACCAGACCTCCCACGACACCAACAACGCCCAGACCCAGTTCTCGAAGACGAACGGTGCGGGCTGGACCAACGCGTACCACACGTACTCGTTCACCTGGTGGCCCGATCACATCGACTTCGCCGTGGACGGCACCATCACCGGCACCAAGTGGTACACCACTCCCGCGGGTGTGGGGATGCACTTCATCGTCAACACCGCCGTCGGCGGCGACTGGCCGGGCAACCCCAACGACTCGACCTGGGCCACGGGAGACGGTGCGAGGTATCTGAAGGTCTCCTCGATCACCTACACGCCGTACTACCCGTAAGGCGCCTCAGGTCGAACTGCGCAGTGCCGCCCAGGTGTTGGGGCCCACCTGGCCGTCGACCTCCAGTCCCCTGGCGGTCTGGAAGCTTCGTACCGCCGCGTCGGTGTCCTTGCCGAAGTCGCCGTCCACGCCCGAACCGCCCACGCTGTAGCCGCGTTTGGTCAGCATGCACTGCACCTGTACGACGCGTTGGCCGCGGTCCCCGAGCTGGGTCTGTTCGGTGCCGGAGTAGTAGGTGCAGTCGGTGAGCCACGGTGGTTTCGCGGGGGCGGGGGTCGACTTCGAGGGGATGGGGGTCGGGGTGCCGGGTGTCCTGGAGGTGGGGTGGGGAGTGGGGCCGGCGCTTTGAGTGCTGTTGCCGGACGGGGAAGGGGTGGCGGAGGCGCCCGTGTCCACCAGCTGCCCCTGCCCCTGCCCCTTCGGCTTGTGCTGCCCCTTCTCCTTCGGATTCCAGGAGGGCGCGGAGGGCCCGCCGCCGTCGTCGGCCGTGGTGGCGGTGGAGGCGGCGCCCGCGGTGGCGTCGGAGGACGACGGGCGGGTGAGCAGGAAGGCGGTTGCGGCGACCGTGCACACCGCGAGTACGGCGGCGACGGCGGCGTACGGCCTCCTGCGGCGCCCGGCCGGTGCGGCCGGCGGGGGCACCGGTACCACCGGAGTCACCGGTGGGCCGAACCCCGGCCCTGCCCCCGGGTACGTCACCCGCTGGGTCGGCGTCTGCTGAGGGTGTCCGCCCGGCACCGGGCCGGCCCGGAGTACCTCGTAGGCCTTCTGACGGGCGAGGAGGCGGCCGCCCAGGGGCTCCTGCCAGGACGTGGCCCGTGGGTGTGCGGCGGCGGTGTCGATGAGGTCCTGTGGGCCGGGCCGTAGCGCGGGGTCCTTGCTGAGGCAGGCCGTCAGGAGCGCGGCCAGGGCGGGGTCGATGGCCGCGACCTCGGCCATGATCTCGGCGTTCGGCTGCTCGGAGGCGACGCGGTGCAGGACGTCCATGCCGGTGCCGTCGCCGAACGGGGCGTGCCCGGTGAGCGCGTGGACCACGGTGCTCGCGCAGCAGAACACGTCGGATGCCGTGTCGCAGCGGCCGTCCCTGAGGTACTCCGGGGACATGAAGGCCGGGGTGCCGACCCTGCTGCCGGTGGTGGTGATCGCGCTGGCGTCGACGGCCTGTGCGATGCCGAAGTCGATGACGTGCGCGCCCTGTTGAGTGAGCAGTACGTTCGACGGTTTGAAGTCCCGGTGCACGATCCCGACGGCCGCCAGCGCGCCCAGTGCCCGGCCGAGATCCGCCACCAGCCGCCACGCCCCGGACGGCTCCAGCACGCCGCAGTCCCGTACCGCGTCCGCGAGATTGAGCCCCGGCAGATACGCCGTCGCCATCCACAGCAACTCGCTGTCGGCCTCGAACCCGGTACCGAAGAGCTCCGGCGTGTACGGCGCGCCCACGCGCGCGTGCACGGTGGCCTCCCGCTCGAACCGCCGCCGGAAGCGCGGATCTTCGGCGAGCTCGGGCCGAACGACCTTCACCGCGGCCAGCCCGGGCGTCCCGTCGCCGTACCGCGCCAGATAGACGCGCCCCATGCCACCGCTGCCGAGCAGCCCCAACGGCACATACGGCCCGATACGCGCCGGGTCGGCCGGCCGCAGGAGCCTCGCACACGTCTCCGCGAGGGCGGCGTCTGACATGGATCCCCCGACGTGTTCTCTGTCGACCTCGGTCACCCCAACGAGCCCTGCGGCACCACTGGTTGACGAGAGACTACCGGGTCACCGGATCGCGTTGTGCGGCGTAGGCCGCCGCCTTCGACGCGCAGGCCGTCCGTGGCTTCCCCGCAGGCACCCAGGCCTCCAGCTTCTGCAGCACGCTGAACTCGTCCTCGTCGGCGCCGCCCTTCTTCTTCAGGGCTCTGAGCGTTGTGTCGACGACGGTCGTCAGGTGGGGGAGGTCCTCCGTGCAGCGTGGCGCCAGTGCCGCCAGTACCTGTTGGTACTGGTCGGCAGGCCGAAGGTTGCCGTCGAGGTCGGCCAGCTTCTGTGCCGGGCCGGGTGGGGGTGACGTCTGTGCCGCCGGGGTCGCCGCCGGGCTGCTGTGCCCGGCGGCAGGTTTCGCGGCCGCCGTCGAGGTGTCGTGTGTGCCGGCGTTCTTGGATCCGCAGGCCGTGCCCGCCATCAGCACCGGAGACACGATCAGTGCCTCCACCGCGACCGCGGTCCTCCTTCTCCTGCTCAGCGGCGTCTTCGGTGCCGAAACGAGCTGCATGCTCACGAGCCCCCTGTCCACAGGTCCCGCTCCCTGGTCTCGGGCGCGGCATCCGGACCGTACAACAGCCGGACGTACGCGGTCTCCGGCCCTCCCCCGAGGGAGCCGGAGACCGCTGCCTGTTGGGTTCCCTGTCAGCAGGGGCGCAGGGACCAGATCGGGTCCCAGCTGGCCGTGCCCGCCTCGTACGCCGTGGACGTCCAGCGGACGCTGCCGTCCTGGTTGTAGAACCTGGCGACCGTGCCGGGCGTCTGGTTGTTGGTGAACGGGCCGTCGCCGGTCCAGTTGCTGACGGTCCAGGTCTGGCACTTGTAGAAGTCGAACTTGGTGCCCCTGACGACCATGCACAGGTGGCCGTAGTCACAGGCCAGGTCCTGGGCGCCGAGCTTGCTCTTCGGGGCGCGGGTCAGGGTCAGGCCGTCGTACTTGACCTCGTCGGCGGTGGACTTGAGGGCCTTCGGGTGGCCGGTGAGCACCTGGTCGGCGGTCTGCTGGAGGCTGTTGACGCGGATGCCGTCCGGCGTCGAGGTCACCCGGGTGCCGTCCGGGGTGTCGGCCGCGGTGGCCGCGACCGTGGAGCCGGCGAGCAGGGCGGTGGCCGCGAGGAAGAGTGCGGCGGGCTTGGCGATGTTCACGATGTTTCCCCCATGAACTCTGGTGGTCGTTCCGCCGTGGCGGAGTGGTACCACCGTGCCGCCGGCACCCGCCGGCCGGTACCTCGGAAGTCTCAGGGTCACCAACTCCCGGGTGGCGTGTACTCCTTGAGGTACTGGGTGAGCCGCTTGCAGTAGTCGCGGTATTCGGGGGGAATCCCGCGTGTGGCGTTCACTCGCTTGTACGAGGTCCGGTACGCGGCGGCGATCAGCACCCGCTTGTCGCCGGGCAGGTTGGGTGTCAGGTTCGGCTCGATGTAGCAGAGGTAGTGGCCGAGGGCCGTGATCGAGTCGGGGACGGAGAGGGGTGGCTTGGGCATCGACTTCACCGGCCTGCCGTCGGCCCGGATCCACCAGCGCAGAAGCCTCGGGGTCCAGCGTGCGATGCCGTACTCGTCCTTGCCGGGGTCGGAGAGCTTCGGATCGAAGTTGCTCTCCGCCTTGAGCATGGCTGCGATGAGCGCGGGCGTGACGTCCGCCTGGTCGCAGCGGTGAGCCGCGTCGACGATCATCGGGCGGTAGACCGCCGGGATGTCCCGGTCCGTGCGGAGTTCGGCGGAGCCGTAGGTGGCGGGGGTGATCTTCACCGTGGGGGAGGCGCTCTTGACGGCAGGCGGGCTGCCGCCGGAGTCGGCCCAGGTGCTGATGCCGTAGCCGAGTGCGGCGATCGCGACGGTGGCTGCCGTCGCGCTCGCGATCACCGTCGAGCGGCGTCCGGGGCGAGGGAGGCGGGGCGGGCGGTCCGTGCCTGCCGCCTGCGCGACCCGGCGCAGCAGGGTGTCCGTGCCGACGCGGTCGGCGTGCGTGCGGGAGAGGCAGTCGCGGACGATCTGCCGCCAGGCGTCCGGGAGTTCGGGCGACAGGCGCAGCTCGTCGGTGCCGCGGGCGTAGGCGGCGGCCGCGTCGCGGCGGGCGGTCGGGGTGCCGCCGGGGAGGGGGAAGGAGTCGGTCAGCACCAGGTGCGCCAGGACGCCGAAGGCCCAGACGTCGGCGGAGGGGCGGATCTGGCGGCCGCGGGTGCCGATCTCCGACCACAGGAGTTCGGGCGGGGTGTAGTCGGGCGTCGAGAAGGCGGGGGTGTACGCGTGCGTGCCTTCCAGCTCCGCCGCCATGTTGAAGTCGGCGAGCCGCGCCGAACCGTCCTTCATCAGCAGCACATTGGCCGGTTTCAGGTCGCCGTGCACCCAGCCTGCCCGGTGCAGCTGGGCCAGCCCCTCGCAGATCTGCGCGAGCAGCGCCGGCCCGGCCTTCGGTCTCGGCGAGTGCGCGAGCAGCGCCGACAGGGAGCGTTCCGCCTTCTCCAGTACGAGGACGGTGGCGCCGTCCAACTCCGGCCGGCCGGGGTCGTCGACGGTGAGGGTGCCGTACATCCGGATCAGGCGCGGCTGCTTGAGGCGGCGGTGCAACTGGACCTCGCGGTCGATGAGTTCGCGCAGGTGAGCGAGTTGGCGGGGGGTTCCGGTGCCGGTCGGCAGGAACTTCAGGGCGGCCGTGCGGGGCAGCTCCTCGCCGGGGCCTGCCAGGTCGTCGCCCGTGCGGCGGCCCTCGTACACGCTCCCGAAGGCGCCCGTCGCGATCGGCTCCCGCACCTCCCAGACGCCCACCCGGTACCCCTTGGGCACCGGCACGGCGTACGGCTCGGTCACCGGACCGCCCGGCCGGACGGGGAGGCGGCCAGGACCACCAGGTCGTCCTCGCGGACGAGGTCGAAGCGGAGTGCGAGCGAGACCAGCGACTCCTTCTTGCCGTTGAGGCGCGGACCGGTGTCCGCCTCGTCCGGGCCCGGTTTCAGGCGCAGCTTCACCGCCAGGTAGTCGATGTTCCACTGCACGGACGTGCGGGACGCGGCCGGCCAGTTGGGGCGCAGGCGGTCGACGACCTGGTCGACGGTGGGCAGGGGCGCGTGTGGTTCGCCGCGCAGACGGGGTTCGCACAGGGCCGCGAGGACCGCGAAATAGCGCTTGGTGCGGTCGACGGAGAAGGCGGGGGCGGTGGTGGCGCCGTCGAGGCCGCCCTCGGAGTGGAGGTAGTCGTGGCGGGGCGCCCACACCTCGACGGCCAGCAGGTCCCCGGCGGCCGGCAGCACGATCCGGGAGAACTCGAAGGGGACGGGGGCGTCGAGGCGGCCCGGGCCGACCTTCATGTGCTCGCCGGCGCCCTCCGGATTCTCCACGACGTACGTCTGCTCCCGGCTGAGGTTGCTCAGTATCCAGAAGGCGCCCTGCGCGGTGATCTCACCCGCCCTGCGGGAGACGCCCTTGTGGGGGATCTCCACGTCGCAGTCGGCGCTGCGCCCGAACGTGAGCCGCTCGCCGGGCGCGAGCCTGAGCTGGGTGCGAGTGGACTGGTTCTCCGTGGTCGGCGGAGGTACCACGATGATGCTGTACAAGGTGCGTCTCCCGTGCCTGCCGGCTACCCACGTCAGAGTAGGGCGACGCACCAGGGCCGTGTCCCCCTCGGACGGGGAGACACGGCCCTTGGCGATTTATTGGCGCGAACTGTTCAGTGGCGCCGGGCAGTTCACTGGCGTACGCGGTTGAACCAGGCGGTTCCGTTCGCGTTGCCGGCGAACACGGCTATCAGAATGCCGAGAACCGTGTGGAGGAGACCCACGACGACGAAGGGGTAGAGGCCCAGCATCGCGGTGATGACGCCGAAGACGATGGCCGTGATCCGGACACGGTTGCCGCCGTCGCTGAACTTCAGCGCCAGCACGGCCGCGAACACCGCCCAGGCCAGCGCGAACACCACCAGCGCCCACAGCACGCCGGACGAGTACTCCTTGATCTTCTCGAAGGAGGCGTCGTTCTCGACGCCGGCGTTCGAGGTCCTGCGAACCACCCCGGCGACGAAGGCGAACAGGCCCACGCCGATGAGCTGCAGCGGGACGATCACCCACAGCAGCACGCGACCCGCGCTCACGCTGCCCGGCATCGTCGTCATCACCGGAGCGCCCCCGTAGGGGCCCACCGGGGGAGC
This sequence comes from Streptomyces sp. NPDC001351, assembly GCF_042896045.1. NCBI lineage: Bacteria > Bacillati > Actinomycetota > Actinomycetes > Kitasatosporales > Streptomycetaceae > Streptomyces > Streptomyces sp. NPDC001351. Next base: position 386,415 of record NZ_JBIAWS010000002.1, read on the forward strand.
CGTGGGGTAGCCGTAGCCCGGCTGCTGGCCCTGTTGCGGGCCGTAGGGGTTGGTGGGGCCGCCGAAACTCATGGGGGGTGTTCCTCCGTGAAATGGGGTGGAGCAGCGCTCAGTTCGTACGGATCACGATCGACGAGCAGACCTTGTCGGCGAACGTCTGGCGCTTGGCGTCCCAGGCCGGCCACAGCCAGCCGAGGTAGCAGGCGAGGCTGTCCAGGAAGTGCGCGAGCCGGCGTACGAAGGCCATGCCGACGCCGAGGGGCTGCCCGTCGCTCTCGCGCACCAGGCGGATGCCGACCGCCTTCTTGCCGACCGTCTGGCCGGTCTGGCCCTCCTTGATCAGCTGCCAGATCGCCAGGCCGATGAGGGCGAGGTAGCCGATGATCGCCACGGCCCAGGTCTTGGAGACCCCGCCGACGATGACGATGATGTAGGGGACCAGGAACACGAGCCCGTCGACCAGCGTGCCCAGGAAGCGCTGGCCCCAGTTCGCGTACGGCGGCTGCACGCCGTAACCCGGCTGCTGCGGGTAGCCGTAGCCGGCGGGGGCCTGCGGCGCCTGCGGATAGCCGTAGCCCGGCTGCTGCGGCGGCACGCCCTGCGGGGCCTGCTGCGGGTAGCCGTAGGGCTGCTGGCCGCCCTGCTGGGGGTAGCCGTAACCGGGCTGCTGCGGCGGCTGCTGGGGCTGGCCGTAGGGGTTGTTCGGGTCGCCGTAACTCATGGCGGGATTCCTCCGTTGCGCATATGGGGACATTGCGGATTGCGCGGAGGAATCACACGATGTGAGCGGTTTGCCCCCCGAACACGAACCGCGATACTGCGCCGTTCATCGTTCTTTACGGCTGCTCGCCTTGTCCAGTGGCATTTCGCATGTGTTGTGCAAGTGCAATCTTGCCGATCATGACCGTCCCGCCGGTCCGGCACCCGGATTGGAACCGGGGGGCGGTCATCCGCGAGGATGGGGGGTATGACCGCCCAGATTCTCGATGGCAAGGCCACCGCAGCCGCGATCAAGTCCGATCTGACCGCCCGCGTGGCGGCGCTGAAGGAGAAGGGCGTCACGCCCGGCCTCGGCACGATCCTCGTCGGGACGGATCCCGGCAGCCAGAAGTACGTCGCCGGAAAGCACCGCGACTGCGCCCAGGTCGGCATCGCCTCCATCCAGCGCGAGCTTCCGGAGACGGCGACGCAGGAGGAGATCGAGGCGGTCGTCCGGGAGCTGAACGAGGACCCGGCGTGCACCGGCTACATCGTCCAGCTGCCACTGCCCAAGGGCATCGACGAGAACCGGATCCTGGAGCTGATGGACCCGGACAAGGACGCCGACGGCCTGCACCCGATGAACCTCGGGCGTCTCGTCCTGAACGAGCCGGCCCCGCTGCCCTGCACCCCGAACGGCGTCCTCACCCTGCTCCGTCAGTACGGCGTCGAGATCAAGGGCGCCGAGGTCGTGGTCGTCGGCCGCGGTGTCACCATCGGCCGCCCGATGCCGCTGCTGCTCACCCGCCGCAGCGAGAACGCGACCGTGACCCAGTGCCACACCGGCACCCGTGACCTGTCCTCGCACCTCAGGCGCGCGGACATCATCGTCGCCGCCGCCGGTTCGGCCCATCTGATCCGGCCCGAGGACGTGAAGCCGGGCGCCGCCGTCCTCGACGTCGGTGTCTCGCGCAGCGCCGAGGGCAAGATCGTGGGCGACGTCCACCCGGGCGTCGCCGAGGTCGCCGGCTGGATCTCGCCGAACCCCGGCGGTGTCGGCCCGATGACCCGTGCCCAGCTGCTCGTCAACGTGGTCGAGGCGGCGGAGCGCAGTGCCGGCTGAGGCGAAGCACCCCGAGGGTGCGGCGAAGCAGCCCGAGCGCGCGGTCGAGGACCCCGAGCTGCAGGCCGAGGAGACCGTCCGCGACGCGATCAGCGCGCCCGACGCCGAGGGCAGGCCGCGCCGCACGACGCGCCGTTTCCCGCTGTTCACGAGGGACACCGCACGTCCCGAGGGCGGCGGCCGGGCGGCTCGCAGCGACGCCCCCGCGCCCGCCCGGCAGTGGCCGATCCTCGCCGTCCTCGGCATGGTCGGGCTCGGCCTGCTGCTGACCGCGCTGGACGTCTTCCGGTACGGCACCCTGCTGATCGGCGTCGCCCTGGTGGCCGGGGCTGCGCTGCGCTGGATCCTGCCCGACGTCGGCATGCTCGCCGTGCGCTCCCGCTTCACGGACATCGTCACGTACGGCGTGCTGGGTCTCGCGATCGTGCTGCTGGCGATGATGGTGCAGCCGCATCCGTGGCTGCAGATTCCGTTCCTGAAGGACACGCTGCATTTCACGGTGAGCAGTTAGGCCGCGCAGTAGGCGTTCCCTGTGCCGAGATGGGCCGTCGATCGTCTGCGGGGCCGTTGTGGCTGGTCGCGCCCACGCGGCGGAGCCGCACATCGACACAGCCCCGCGCCCCTTTGGGGCGCGGTCGTCGCCGACGCCCAGCCTCCTGCGCGGGGAACCAACGGCGGCCCGGCTTCGTCCCCTGGTCAGGGCGGGTAACGCGAAGGATCTGGTGGAGGTGCGCGATGGGCGGCTGGCAGCCGCTGCCGGACGATCTGCCGCCGGAGGTGCGGCACTTCGTGGAGCAGCTGCGGCTCCTCAAGGACCGGACGGGGCTCAGCCTCGTCTCGCTCGGCGCCCGCACCGCGTACAGCAAGTCCTCCTGGCACCGCTATCTCAACGCCACCCAGCCCCCGCCCCGGCAGGCGGTCGCCGCCCTGTGCCGGATCGCGGGCCTCGCCGAGGCGGAGGCCGAGCGGTTCGGGGTGCGCTGGGAACTGGCGGTCCAGGCCTGGCCGCGCCAGGCCACCCTTCCGGTGAAACCCGCCGACGGCTCGGGGGAAGCGGGAGGGCCGGGCGGTGAGGAGTACGAGGACGATCCCACCCTGCCCTGGTGGGACACACCCGAAGAGACCCGCCGGCGGCAGGGCGGGCGGCTGCTGCTGTACGCCGTACTGCTGCTGCTCCTCATGCTGGTGATCGCGCTCGTGGGCGTCCTCGCGAACGGCTGAGGTGTCCCTGGGCGGGGTGAATACGCCCGTGACGGGCGAGGTTGTCCGTGTGTGTCTCCGGTGTCGATGTATGACAAGTTTGCGGGATTGACACGGGGTTGTTCGATAAGGGCCCTAGTGTGGGCGGGTCCGGCCGGACGGCAGAGGGGGCCGCCGGTGGGACAGTGGACCGCGGTCGGATCGGCGTGCAACGGTGCCTGCCGAACGACCCCAACGCTCCCGTGCGCCCCCATCCCGGGAACTGAGATCCTTACTGGGCGCATCCCTGTGGGTAGCCAGAACGGGCACCACGCGCGGGGGAACGCGAGGAATACCAGCACCAACCGGGGGGAAGAGGGGGGAAGCAATGCCTCGTTGGAGGACCTTGCCGGACGAACTCGATCCGCAGGTCAGGGAGTTCGCGAGCCAGCTGCGCCGGCTCGTGGACCGCAGTGGCCTGAGCATCGCGTCGGTGGCCGACCGTACGGGCTACAGCAAGACGTCCTGGGAGCGGTATCTGAACGGCCGGCTGCTCGCGCCCAAGGGCGCGATCGTGGCGCTGGCCGAGGTCACGGGTACCAACCCGATCCATCTGACGACCATGTGGGAGCTCGCCGAGCGCGCCTGGAGCCGTTCGGAGATGCGCCACGACATGACCATGGAGGCCATCCGCATCTCCCAGGCGCGCGCCGCGCTCGGTGAGTTCGGGGCGCCTCCCGCCAATGCCAAGGCGAGCGGCAAGGCGAGCAGCAAGAGCGGCGCGACGGCCCGCAGGTCCGGCAGCGCGACGGCGACGCCGGGAATCGCGGGACCGGCGGGCGTGGCGCCGACGGTGCCCCCGCAGCCGGTGGGGCCGGAGGTGCGGGACGCGGTGCGGGAGAGCGGAGCCTCGCCCGCCGCGGAGGCGCCGGAGAGCTCCTCGGGCGCCAACTCGTGGGGGCTGGCCGGGTACAAGGGCCCGTCGCCGTCCGGTGCGCGTGCTCCCGGGGCCGCGGCTCCGGCGCCGCAGCCGGCGGCCGGCGGTCAGGGCTGGACGCCGGAGACGACGCCGAGTCCGTTCGGTGAGCCGCCGCAGGGCCCGCGGCCCGGCGGGGGTCCCTCCTCGGGCGGCGGCAGGCGGAAACTGACGATGTTCCTCGCGGGTCTCGTCGGCGTACTGGTCGTCATAGCGGCCGTGTTCTATCTGACCGACAACGGCTCGGGCAAGAAGAACGAGGGCGGTGCCAAGCCGTCCCCGTCCGTCAGCGCCCCGGCCGACCTGCCGGCCGGAGTGAAGTGCAGCGGCGCCTCCTGCACCGGCAAGGACGCGGAGGCCATGGGCTGCACCAAGGACGCCGCCTCGGTCACCACCGCCAAGACCGCCGTCGTCGGCACGTCCACCGTCGAGGTGCGGTACAGCAAGACGTGCGGTGCGGCGTGGGGTCGTGTCACCCAGGCCACCCAAGGGGATTCCGTCCAGGTGACCGCCGGTGGGACCAAGGAGAGCGACAGCATCACGGCCACCGGGGACAACATCGCCTACACGCCGATGGTCGCGGTCAAGGACGCGGGCGAGGCGAAGGCGTGCGCGACGCTGGCGTCCGGGCAGAAGGGGTGCACGAAGTAGCCCGCTCCAAGCAGGGCAGAAAAAGGGGCGGCCGCCCGTCCGGGAGAGGGGGGACTGAGGCGGCCGCCGTGGGGGGACCGACCGTGCCGGACTCCCGTGGGGGTACGGTTCGCGTGCCCGGGATGGGGACGACTATTCCTCCCGTCCCGCTTTTCTTCTGAGCCGGTTGAGTCGCCGGTCCACTCTGTGGGACGGGCCACACGGACCCGGACGTCCGGGATCCCGGATGCGCGATAGCCTGACCGGTGGATCTCTCTTGATACCAAGAGATCGATCATTTGTACGTCCGTCCGCACCCCAGGGCAAGGACGCCCACCGCCAGCTGTCATACGGAGAACGCCATGACCCGCACTCCCGTGAACGTCACCGTCACCGGCGCGGCCGGCCAGATCGGTTACGCCCTCCTCTTCCGCATCGCCTCCGGCCAGCTGCTCGGCGCGGACGTGCCGGTCAAGCTGCGCCTGCTGGAGATCACGCCCGCGCTGAAGGCCGCCGAGGGCACGGCCATGGAGCTCGACGACTGCGCGTTCCCGCTCCTGCAGGGCATCGACATCACGGACGACCCGAACGTCGCCTTCGACGGCACCAACGTCGCCCTCCTCGTCGGCGCCCGCCCCCGCACGAAGGGTATGGAGCGCGGCGACCTGCTCTCCGCCAACGGCGGCATCTTCAAGCCGCAGGGCAAGGCCATCAACGACCACGCCGCGGACGACATCAAGGTCCTCGTCGTCGGCAACCCGGCCAACACCAACGCGCTCATCGCGCAGGCCGCCGCCCCGGACGTACCGGCCGAGCGCTTCACCGCGATGACCCGCCTCGACCACAACCGTGCGCTGACCCAGCTCGCGAAGAAGACGGGCTCCACGGTCGCCGACATCAAGCGCCTGACGATCTGGGGCAACCACTCCGCCACCCAGTACCCGGACATCTTCCACGCCACGGTCGCCGGCAAGAACGCCGCCGAGACCGTGAACGACGAGAAGTGGCTGGCCGAGGAGTTCATCCCGACCGTCGCCAAGCGCGGCGCGGCGATCATCGAGGCCCGTGGCGCGTCCTCGGCGGCGTCGGCCGCCAACGCCGCCATCGACCACGTGTACACCTGGGTCAACGGCACGGCGGACGGCGACTGGACCTCCATGGGCATCCCGTCGGACGGCTCCTACGGCGTCCCGGAGGGCCTGATCTCCTCCTTCCCGGTCACCACCAAGGACGGCCAGTACGAGATCGTCCAGGGCCTGGACATCAACGAGTTCTCCCGCGCCCGCATCGACGCCTCCGTGAAGGAGCTCGAGGAGGAGCGCGAGGCGGTCCGCGGTCTCGGCCTCATCTGAGCCGGGCCGTACGGCTTTACGGTTCTGTCACGACCCTGCACGGGCCCCGTTCCGGTTCCTTCCGGAACGGGGCCCGTGGCCGTTTTCGCCGCTACCGTCAGAAGCGGTAGCCAATGGGGTGATTCGGGGGGTGTGCCATGAGCGGTCGGTACGGCTACGAGGACGGTCGCTCCGGTTCCGGACCGGAGCGTGAACCGAGCGAGGAGAGAGGCCAGGCGGCCTGGGCCGCCCAGCAGCCGGTGACTCCACCCCCGTGGTCGTCGGCCGAGACGCGGACGGGCCAGGCGCCACCGCCCTGGGCCTTCGCGCCGACCCACACGGGTGGTGTCCTGCCGCCGACCTGGCCGCCACCGCCGCATCCCGTGAAGCCGCGCGCCGGAGCCCGGCGTGTCCTGGCCGTCCTCGCGGCCACGCTCGTCCTCGGCGCGGGCGCCGGAGCAGGCGCCTGGTACCTCACCCGCGACCACGCGCGCGGCACCGGGGCCGCGCCCGCGACGAGCGTGAGCGTCACGGCCACGACGACCCCGCCGCAGAGTCCCACGCCCACCCCCACCGCGTCCGCCTCGCTCCTGACGTCCTCGTCCCCCTCGGTCGGCTACCGCCGCGCCCAGGACCCCGTCGGCTACTCGGTCGACGTCCCGAAGGGCTGGACCCGGCGTGAGGAGCAGGGCAAGCTCGCGCGGATCGTCTACTACGACGCCCCCTCCGACGGCCGTCAGCTGCAGATCTTCCAGGTCACCGAGTCCACCCCGTACGAGTCGCTGACCCTCGCCGAGACCGACCCCGGCTACGGCTTCGCCCAGCAGCCCGGCTACCGGGTCGTCGAGCGCGACCACGGCGACACCTGGGCGGAGCTGACGTACCGCTACGACGACCAGCACAAGGGCACCCGCCAGGTCATCGACCACCGCTTCCGCGCGGCCGACGGCACGCTCTACGCGATCCGCTCCAGCGGACCCGCGGGCCTGGCTCCCGAGCGGGTCCGGGCGCCGCTGAGGATGGCGGTCGGCTCCTTCTGCCCGGCCGGGGCGCGGTGTTGAGGGTTGTGCGGGTCGTGCGTGGCGGGTCTTGAGGCCCGGCGGTTACGCGACCGGCTCCTTGGGGCGGGGGGACGAGGCCGTCTTGCGAGAGGGGGCGGTGCTTCCGCGGTGGCCGGACACGACTGCCGCCGTTGCCGCCAGGACCAGGACACCCACCGTCCGCAGGGCCGGGCCCATTCCGTCGGTGAAGGTGGGGTGGGAGGCCAGGACCGTGCCGGTGACGGCGACGCCGAGGGCCGCGCCGATCTCGCGGGCCGAGGTGCCGAGGCCGGAGCCGAGGCCCGCCTGGTGGGCGGGGAGGGATGTGACGACACCGAGGGTGAGGGCCGGCATGGACAGGCCCGCGCCGGCCGAGATGACGAGAAGCCAGCAGGCGTACAGGGCGTAGGGCGTGCCCGCGTCCGCGGTGGACGCGCCGAGCAGACCGAGTCCGATCAGTGCGAGACCGGCGCCGATGACCGGGCGGGGGCGTGACGCCCAGCGAGCCGCCAGCTTCGGGACGAGCGCCATGCCGACGATCAGGGGCACGATCGCGACCCCGGTGACGGCAGGGCCGTAGCCCTTCACGCCTTGCAGGTACTGGGAGTTGACGTAGAAGAGGGCGAAGAGGCCGAAGAAGCCGGTCGTCATGCCGAGGGTCGTGGCGCGCAGGCCGGGGGAGCGGAACACCCGGGGGTCGAAGAGGGGGGTGCGGGAGCGCAGGGCGCGGAGCGTGAAGGCGGCCGTGAGGAGGGCGCCCGTCGCGAAGACGGCCAGGATGCGCGCGGAACCCCAGCCGTACGCCGGGCCCTCGATGATGCCGAAGAGGAGCGCGACCAGGGCCGCGGTGAGCAGCAGGGTGCCCGGGGGGTCGAGATGGTTGCCGGCGGCCCGTTCCGTGCGCGGCGTGGTGAACGCGACGGTGACGGCGAGCAGCGCGGCCAGGGGGACCATCGCGCCGAACAGGGCGCGCCAGGTGAGGAACTGGCCGACCAGACCGCCGCCGAGGTTGCCGGCCATGCCGCCGAGGCCGATGGCCAGCGTCCAGGAGGCCATCGCCTGCGCACGGCGTTCCGGGCCGGCGAGGCGCATCAGGATCGACATCGTGGCCGGGGTGATCAGCGCGGCCCCCGCGCCGGAGATGCCGCGCCCGGTGATGAGGAGGGCGGGGCCGGGCGCGAGCGCGCTGGTGGCCGCGCCCGCCGCGAACAGGCCGAGGCCGGCGAGCAGGGCGCCCTTGCGGCCGAACCGGTCGCCGAGCGCGCCGGCCGGGATCAGCAGGGAGGCGAAGGCGATGACGTACGCGTCGACCGTCCACAGGATCTCGGCGTGCGAGGGACGCAGGGAGGACGAACTCAGCTGCGGGATCAGGAGGTTGACGGCGGCGACCATGCTCTGGGCGACCAGGACGCAGGCGCACAGCGCCAGCAGGGTGGACCGTTTCAGGGCGTGCGGGGGCATGGCTCCTCCCAAGGAGCTCGACGGGTGGTGTGGGACGCCCTGTCACCGTAGGCTCGGTCGTGTCCTGCACTCCAGTGCAAGTTCTGCAAGGGATCGATGCGTGTGACGCAATCAAGCGGTGTGGATCTGAATCTGCTGGTCGCCCTGGATGTGCTGCTGGAGGAGCAGAGCGTGGGCGGCGCCGCCCGCCGGCTGCATCTGTCCGAACCGGCCATGTCCCGCACCCTCGGCCGGATCCGCAAGGCGCTCGGTGACCCGGTGCTCGTGCGGGCCGGGCGGCAGATGGTGCCGACACCGCACGCGCTGGCCGTGCGGGCCGAGGTCAGTGCGGTGGTGGAGCGGGCCCGGGCGTTGTTCGCGCCGGGCCGGGACGCGGACCTCAGGACCGTGCAGCGCACCCTCACGATCATCGGCCACGACGCCGTCCCCGCCGCCTGCGGAGCCGCGCTGTTCACCCGTGCCGCCGAGGAGGCGCCCGGTATCCGTATCCGGTTCCTGGCGGAGAGCCATGTGGACGCACCGGTCCTGCGCGAGGGGACCGCCGATCTCGAGATCGGGGTCGTGGACACGACGGCACCCGAGGTGCATGTGGAGGCCCTGCACGAGGACCGGATGGTGGGGGTCGTACGGGCAGGCCACCCGCTGCTGGAGGGCGAGCTGACGGCGGAGCGGTTCGCCTCGGAGGCCGATCACCTGACCGTGTCGCGGCGGGGCAGGCTGCACGGGCCGGTGGACACGGCCCTCGCCGAACTCGGCCTGAAGCGACGGGTGGTGGGGGCGGTCGCCACCTTCCCGGCCTCACTGTTCATCGTCCGGGACACCGACCTCGTCGGACTGATCAACTCTTGGGCCCTGCCGCCCGCGGCGACCCTGGACCTGGTCACCTTCGACGTGCCGCTCAAGCTCCCGCCACTGCACCTCGGCCTCGCCTGGCACCCGCGGCACGACGCCGACCCGGCGCACGCCTGGCTGCGGCGGACCGTCCGGGAGCTGCTCGCCCAGTGGTCAGCCGGCCGGGCCTGACAGCCGTTTCTCGAACCAGTGGTCGCCGTACACGTGGTCGACGTAGGCGGGGATCTCCGTGTAGCCGGACGCCCGGTACATCGCCTGCGCCTCGGTGAGGCTCGCGTGGGTGTCGAGGCGTACGACGGTGCAGCCGCGCGTGGCCGCCGCCTCCTCCAGGGCACCGAGGATCCGGCGGGCGAGGCCGAGGCGCCGGGCCCGCGGGTGCACCCACACATGCCGGATCTCGCCGACGCCGGGCTCCAGGCGGCGCACCGCGCCGCAGCCCAGCGGGCGGCCCTCCTCGTACGCGACGAAGAACGCGCCCGCTTCACCGGACACCTCCTCCGGGCCCACGAGGTCGGACTTGTCGAAGCCCTCGGGGAAGCGTGCGTCGATGTCGGCGGCATACGCGTCCAGGCAGGCGCGGGCGTCCGGGGAGCCGCCGTCGACGCGTTCGACGGTGATGGCGGCCAGCCGCAGGAGGCGCTGCGAGGTGGCCATCGCCTCGATCAGCTGCGCGCGCTGGCCGGGGGCGAGGGTGTCCAGCAGGCCTGCCGCGAGGGCGTTGGCCCGGCGGTTCTGCTCCTTGACCTCGACGCGTCCGGCGGGCGTCGGCTCCACCATGCGCAGCCGGTTGTCGTCCGGGTGGACACTGAGCCGGACCAGGCCCTGTGCCTCCAGCGCCTTCGCCATGCGGCTGAGGTAGCCGGCGTCGAGAGCGAGGCGGCTCCTGAGCTCCCGGAGCGAGACCCCGCCCGGGTTCTCGGCGATCTCGAACAGCAGACGGGCCTCGCCGAGCGGGCGGTCCTGGCCGAGGTAGTGGTCGTCCAGGGCCCCGATACGGCGGGTGAAGTAGCGGTTGAACCGGCGGAGGGCCGCCACCTGCTCGGCCGGCACCGGCTCCGTATGCACTGGCTCCATTCTTTGACCTTAGTCAAAGAATATCGGGCCGTCCACTGCTCTCCGTGTCCGTCCCTTGGCATTCCGCTTCCACCCGTCCCACTCGCCCCTCTATGCTGATGGTTTGTCAACTGAACGTCTGACAACGGTCTTTCCACGCATCGGGGGAGTTCGCGTGAGCACCGCATTTGTGCCACAGCAACCGCAGCCGACGACGCCCACAGGGGCGCCACCGACACCACCGCCCACTCCGCCGCACGCCAGCGAGGCGACCCGGCTGCTGTGCGCGGGCACCTATCTGGACTCCGGTTACCGCGACCGTGTGATCGAGGAACTGCACCTCAACGAGCAGCGGATCGTGGCGCCCTCGCTCGGCTTCGACGCGGCCCGCGTCCTCGCGCACGCCCTGCGCGCCCGCCGCCAGGAGCTGCTGTGGGCCGGGGCGATCCTCGGGCTGTGGGTGGTCGGCTCGGCCCTCAGCGGAGGGCTGCTGCTCTTCTTCCTCTGGCCGAGCGTGCTGCTCGCCCTCGCGCCGTGGATCAGGGGGCGCGGCGAACAGCCGTGGCTGCCCCGCCGGATCGCCGCGTTCCTCGTCCGCTGGTGGGGCCGTGCGTTCTTCGCGACGATACTGGCCCTGCTGGTCGTCGCCGCGTTCGGCGGAGGCTCGGACGACAGCTCCTCCTACGGTTCGTACAGCTCCGACTACGGCTCCGGCTACGGCTACTCGGACTCGCCGAGCGTCAGCGACGCGTTCTCGCCGAACAGCATCGCCGACGCGATCAGGCCGTGGCAGGCCTGGCTCACGCTCGCCGTGTTCGCGCTCATCGCCTGGTGTGTGCACTCCCAGCGCCAACAGTTCAGCCGCGCACTGGCCGCCGAGCTCTCCCCGCAGCGCTTCCCGGACGCCGCCTCCGACCCCGCCGAGCAGGCCGAGAACCCCCGCCTCCAGCGGCTGAAGCAGCGCATCCGCATCGAGCAGCACGCACCGCTGGTCATGTACCACGAGGCGCGTCCGTTCTGCGGGGCCGGAGCGGCGTACAACACCTGGGTGCTGGCCGTCGAACTGCGGCGGGACGAGCTGAAGGAGCAGCAGCCGCTCAGTAACCGCGCGATCCTGGAGCGGGTCCGCCCGCTGCTCGAACAGCTCCGCGTCCCGGCCGAGTACGCGGGCCCCGGCGTCCGCGACCGGCTGCGCTGGCTGGAGATCGACGAGTGCGTGTTCCTGCCCGCGGAGGGGCTGCTCACCCGGGACCAGGCGCCGTACACCCCGCAGGCCTTCGAGGAGCACCGGGCGCGGGCGGTCGAGGAGGGTGCCGAGAAGCGGCGCCACTTCCTGCGCATCCGCGTCGGCGGCTGGGAGGAGGAGCTGGTCGTCACGGTCTTCGTGCGCATCCACACGCAGGGCCGGATGCTGATGCTGGAGATAGCGCCGCATGTGCTGACGCCGGTGCGTGCGGAGTTCAAGGACGCCGACCGTACGGCCCACCGGTTCCGCAACAACAACGTCCTGGGCAAGGCGGCCGGCGCCGTCGTCCTGGTGCCCGCCTCGGCGGGCCGCTCGCTCGCCCAGCTCGGCCGTGGCCTGGTGTACGTGTGGCGGCTGCTGACCGGCGGGTACGCGGGCGCGCTGCCCGACGGCCCGGCGCTGTCGGTGCGCGAACTGGGCTCCGTGCAGACCGGTTCGCTCTTCCAGGAGATGGACGTGGCGCGCTATCTGAAGAGCGTGCAGGACAGGGTCGCCAACGGCGTGCGCGCGGCGCTCGCCGAAGCCGGTTACGAGACCGGCGAGTTCATGCAGAAGATCGTGAACATCAGCAACGGCGACGTCCACATCGGCAACATCTCCGGCAGCAACAACTCGATCGCGGCGGGCATGCAGAACTCCGCCTCGTCGTCCCACTCCTCTGGTTCCAATGTCTCGGGCGGCGCGGCGCCGCAGAAGGGGGCCGACAGCAATGGCCAGTGAACAGCCGAGCATCAACATCGGTGACATCTCCGGCAGCAACAACGCGGTCGCCGCCGGCCGGGGCGCAAGCGCCGAGAGCCATGTGTACCAGGGCACGGGAGCGCAGCCGGACGAGGAGACCCGGCAACTCCTCGTGGCCGTGCGGAAGTTGCGGGAGGACCTGGCGCTGGTGAACAGCACCGAGCAGACCGTCGCGCTGGGCCAGGCGCTCGCCGACACGGAGACCGAGATCACCCGCACCGGCCAGGCGGCGCCCACGCGCCGCCAGCGCCTTCGGGAACTGCTCACCGACTCCCAGGCCCTGGTCACCTTCCTCTCCTCCGCCGGCGCCCTGGCCGGCCTCCTGGGGCGGTGAGAGGGACACCATGAGCGGGGGACAGCGGTACTGGAACGAGGACACCCAGCGCTGGGAGGACGGCGCGGGCGGGCCCCCGGTGGCCGAACCGACGCTGCCGACGCCGACGCCGACGCCTGCGGAGGAGGGGCCGCCGGTCACCGGTCCGGTCTACCCGGCGCCCCCGGCCTCGACTCCCACGGTGGGGACGCAGGCTCCCGCCGCGGGGACGGAGGCACCCACCGCGGGGACGGAGGCACCCGCCGCGGGGACGGCGCAGGGCTGGCCCGGCAGCGGTGCGGACAGCGCCTGGCACGGTCCGGGGACCGAGGGCGCCGTGCCCGAGTGGTCCAGTGGTGTCTCCTGGCCGCCCCCCGAGCCGCTCCCCGCACCCGCCCCCGCCCCAGGGCTCAACCGGCGGCTCGTCTGGTCCGTGGTCGTCGGTGCCGCCGTGGTCGGGGTCGCCGTGAGCCTCGTACTGACCCTGGTGGTCGGGAAGGACGACGGGGCGGGGAGGAAGCACGTGGCGGCGAGTCCCGCCCCGTCCTCCACGGCCTCCGCGTCGCCGGACGTGTCGCAGTCGCCGTTCGCCGACGGCACGGCATCGCCGTCCCCGTCGGCCTCCGCGCCGCCCGCGGGGTACGAGCTGCGTGATGACGCCGAGGGGTTCCGGATCGCGATACCCGAGGGGTGGTCGCGCAGCAGCGTCGCCTCCGTCTACGGGATGGCCGTGGTCAACTACCGCAGCGCCGACCGGGAGCACCGGCTGCAGGTGTACCAGGTGCAGGAGTCGTCCCCCGACGCTTCCTTCAAGCTGTATCTGTCCGACCAGACGCCCAAGCCCGCCGGTTTCAAGAAGCTCGACCTGCAGAAGCTCGACGACGGCGCCTTCACCGGCTCACGGCTGGAGTACCAGGCCGACACGCTCAAGGGCGAGCCCGACATCGGCACCTGGCACGTGTACGACGAGCGCTTCGTCGCGGCGGACGGAAACATCTACGCCATCGCCTCCTACGGCCCCGACTCCGGCAGCCACGAGGACCAACTCGCCCAGCTCACCACGGCGTTGGACTGGTTCTGCCCGCCCTACACGACCTGCGACCCGGATCCGGGGACCGACTGACCGCTCTGGTTCGCAATCCGCTCCCTTTCGCCCCATTTGCCCGCATTTTCAGTGACGCAGCGCACTTTCCGCCATGGATTGCGCATGCAACCGAAGGCGGGGGGCAGGCGCTCACGGTCCTCGTGAGGGACACACGTGTCACTCAGGGGTACCGAACAGGAACGGAAGGCAATACGGATCATGGCGGAGAGAGCGGAAACCCAGGGGCTGGACGCGCAGGCGACCATCCACGTGGCAGGGGAGTGGCGAGAGGCCTTCTCCGGTGCCACGCGCGAGATCATCGACCCCGCGGACGGCCAGGGCTTCGCTCTGGTTGCGGAGGGCGACGAGAAGGACACCGACCTGGCGGTCGCGGCCGCCCGGCGCGCCTTCGACCACGGCGACTGGCCCCGCACCCCCGTGGCCGAGCGCGCCGCGCTGCTGCGCCGCGTCGCCGCCCTGCTCGTGCGCGACCGCGAGCGGCTCGGGCTGCTGGAGAGCCGCGACGCCGGCAAGACCGTCGAAGAGGGCCGGGTCGACATCGACTGCGTCGCCGACGCCTTCCGCTACTTCGCCGACCTGGTGGCCGGCGAGGCCCCGGGCCGGGTCGTCGACGCCGGCTCGCCGGACATCCACAGCGTCGTCGTCCACGAACCGGTCGGGGTCTGCGCGCTGATCACCCCCTGGAACTACCCCCTCCTCCAGGCCAGCTGGAAGATCGCCCCGGCGCTCGCGGCGGGCAACACCTTCGTGATCAAGCCGAGCGAGATCACCCCGCTCACCACCATCGCGCTCATCGACCTGCTCTCCGAGGCCGGGCTCCCCACCGGCGTCGCGGGCATCGTCACCGGCCCGGGCCACACGGTCGGCGCCCGGCTCGCCGAGCACCCCGACGTCGACCTGGTCTCCTTCACCGGCGGCCTGGTCAGCGGCACCAAGGTCGCGCAGGCCGCCGCCCCCAGCGTCAAGAAGGTCGCCCTGGAACTCGGCGGCAAGAACCCCAACGTCGTCTTCGCCGACGCCTGCGCGACGGACGAAGGGTTCGACACCGCCGTCGACCAGGCGCTGAACGCGGCCTTCATCCACAGCGGCCAGGTCTGCTCGGCCGGCTCCCGCCTCATCGTCGAGGAGTCCGTACGGGAGCGCTTCGTCGCCGAGCTCGCCCGCCGAGCCGCCCGGATCCGCCTGGGCCGCGGCACCGAGGACGGCGTCGAGTGCGGCCCTCTCGTCTCCGAGCAGCAGCGCGCCAAGGTCGAGTCGTACGTCGCCTCCGCGCTGGCCGAGGGTGCGGTGCTGCGGACCGGTGGCAGGCGCCCCGAGCCGTCCGAGGAGCGCCCCGCGGGCGGCTACTTCTACGAGCCGACCGTTCTCGACCAGTGCCACCGTGAGATGCGTGTCGTGCGCGAAGAGGTCTTCGGGCCCGTCCTCACGGTGGAGACGTTCCGTACCGAGGACGAGGCCGTTGCCCTCGCCAATGACACGGAGTACGGCCTCGCGGGTGCCGTCTGGACCGCCGACGCGGGGCGGGCCCGGCGGGTGGCCGGCCGGCTGCGGCACGGCACCGTGTGGATCAACGACTTCCATCCCTATCTTCCGCAGGCGGAGTGGGGCGGGTTCGGCAAGAGCGGGGTGGGGCGTGAGCTCGGTCCTGCGGGGCTGGCCGAGTACCGCGAGAGCAAGCACGTCTATCAGAACCTGGCGCCGAAGGCGGTTCGCTGGTTCGCCGGTTAGTACTTGGGTCAACTGGGCGACTACGGATGTGCCGCGATGTGTTGTCGGTCGTCTGCGGCGTCGTTGTGGCTGGTCGCGCAGTTCCCCGCGCCCCTATGGGGCGCGTTCGATCCCCCTTGGAGTTACACCCCCCATGTCCGAGAACACCCAGATCTACGACTACGTCGTCATCGGAGGCGGGACCGCAGGGTCCGTCATTGCCTCCCGCCTCACCGAGGACCCGGACGTCACCGTCGCCGTCATCGAGGGCGGGCCCAGTGACGTCGGGCGTGAGGACGTACTGACCTTGCGCCGCTGGATGGGCCTTCTGGGCGGCGAGCTGGACTACGACTACCCCACCACCGAGCAGCCACGCGGCAACTCGCACATCCGGCACAGCCGGGCCCGGGTGCTCGGCGGCTGCTCCTCGCACAACACGCTGATCGCGTTCAAGCCGCTGCCGTCCGACTGGGACGAGTGGGAGGAGGCCGGCGCCAAGGGCTGGGGCGCGGTGCCGATGGAGGCGTACTACGCCCGGCTGAAGAACAACATCGTCCCGGTCGACGAGAAGGACCGGAACGACATCGCCCAGGACTTCGTCGACGCCGCGCAGCACGCGGTCGGCGTCCCCCGGATCGAGGGCTTCAACCGCTCGCCCTTCACCGAGGGCGTGGGCTTCTTCGACCTCGCCTACCACCCCGAGAACAACAAGCGGTCCTCGGCTTCGGTGGCCTATCTGCACCCGGTGATGGACGAGCGCGAGAACCTGACGATCCTCCTGGAGACCTGGGCGTACAAGCTGGAGCTGAACGGCACCCGGGCCGAGGGCGTGCACGTCCGCACCAAGGACGGCGAGGAGATTCTCGTACGGGCGCGCAGCGAGGTGCTGCTCTGCGCCGGTGCCGTCGACTCCCCGCGGCTGCTGCTGCACTCGGGCATCGGTCCCCGGCAGGACCTGGAGGCGCTCGGCATACCCGTGGCGCTCGACCTGCCGGGCGTCGGCGAGAACCTCCTCGACCACCCCGAGTCGGTGATCGTCTGGGAGACTCACGGCCCCCTGCCGGAGAACTCCGCGATGGACAGCGACGCCGGGCTGTTCGTGCGCCGTGACCCCGGACACCAGGGCCCTGACCTGATGTTCCACTTCTACCAGGTGCCCTTCACGGACAACCCGGAGCGGCTGGGTTACGAACGGCCCAGGTACGGCGTCTCGATGACGCCCAACATCCCGAAGCCGAAGAGCCGCGGCCGGCTCTACCTCACCAGCGCCGACCCGTCGGCGAAGCCCGCCCTCGACTTCCGGTACTTCACGGACGAGGACGACTACGACGGCCGCACCCTGGTCGACGGCATCCGCATCGCCCGCGAGATCGCGCAGACGGAGCCGCTGGCGAGCTGGCTCAAGCGCGAGGTGGCGCCCGGCCCGCACCTCACCGGCGACGAGGAGCTCGGCGAGTACGCGCGCAAGGTCGCGCACACCGTGTACCACCCGGCCGGGACCTGCCGTATGGGGGCGAGCGACGACGAACTGGCCGTCGTCGACCCGCAGTTGAGGATCCGCGGTCTGGACGGCATCCGCATCGCCGACGCCTCCGTGTTCCCGACCATGACCGCCGTGAACCCGATGATCGGAGTGCTGATGGTCGGGGAGAAAGCCGTAGACCTGATCGGAAGTGGTGCGTGATGAACGCGACGAACGTGATGAGCAAGCCGGTCTTCTCCGTCGAGGGGCTGTGGAAGGTGTTCGGCCCGAAGGCCGACCGCGTCCCCGCCGATGCCGGGCTGACCTCGCTGGAACCCGCCGAACTCCGCGCCCGCACGGGGTGCACCGCCGCCGTGCGTGACGTCTCCTTCGACGTGCGCAAGGGCGAGGTGTTCGTGGTGATGGGCCTGTCCGGCTCCGGCAAGTCGACGCTGGTGCGCTGTCTGACCCGGCTGATCGAGCCGACCGCCGGCACGATCGCCATCGACGGCGAGGACGTCCGCGCCATGGACAAGTCCCGGCTGCGTGAACTGCGCCGCCACCGCGCCGCCATGGTCTTCCAGCACTTCGGCCTGCTGCCGCACCGCACGGTCCTCGACAACGTGGCGTACGGCCTGGAGATCCAGGGCGTGGGCAGGTCCGAGCGGCGCTCGCGTGCCCAGGAGGTCGTCGCCAAGGTCGGTCTGGACGGCATGGAGCAGCGCCGTCCGAGCCAGCTCTCCGGCGGTCAGCGGCAGCGCGTGGGTCTCGCCCGCGCCCTGGCCGTGGACCCCGAGGTCCTGCTGTTCGACGAGCCGTTCAGCGCCCTCGACCCGCTGATCCGGCGGGACATGCAGGAGGAGGTGGTCCGTCTGCACCGCGAGGAGGGCCGCACGATGGTCTTCATCACCCACGATCTCAGCGAGGCCCTGAAACTCGGCGACCGCATCGCCCTGATGCGCGACGGCCGGGTCGTCCAGCTGGGCACCCCGGAGGAGATCGTGGGCAGCCCGGCCGACGACTACGTCCGTGAGTTCGTCCGGGACGTCTCCCGTGAGCAGGTCATGACTGTACGCACGGCCATGCGGCCCGGCGACTGCGGCGGCACGGAGCATCCTGGGGCGCTCGCGCCGGGTGAGCTCGTCGCCGACGCGATCAAGGTCGTGGCCGCGAGCGGCAAGCCGGCGTGTGTGGTCGACGACGGCCGCTGCCTGGGGGTCGTCGACCACGAGAGGCTGCTCGGCGTCGTCGCCGGAACGGAGCCGAGGAAGGAGGCCGCCTGATGGCTACCGTCACCGCATCCGCCCCGCGCGCACTGCCCGGCGGTCTGCTGAAACACCGCGCGGTGCAGAAGCTGCTGCTCCTCGCCCTCGCCGCCGCAATCCTCGTCCCGCTGGCCAACGCCCGATGGGCCAGCGGCAGTTGGCCCGCCGCCCTCACCGTCGACCTCTCCAAGCCGCTCACCAGCGCCAGCAACTGGGTCATCGACAACCGCGACAGCAACCCGCTGTTCCTCTACTTCTTCGGCTACCTCAGCAACGCGGTCGTGATCTCCGTACGCGCCGTGTACCTGGTGCTCCTCGCCGCGGGCTGGGCAGGCGTCACGGCCCTCGGCGCCCTCGTCGCCTGGCGCGTCGCCGGAGTCCGGCTCGCCCTCGGCACGGGCGCCGCGTTCCTGGCCTGCGGTCTGCTCGGCATGTGGGTGCCGACCATGCAGACGCTCGCGCTGATGGTGGTAGCGGTGCTCGTGTCGGTCGTCGTCGGCATGGTGCTCGGGCTCGCGGCCGGACTCTCCGACCGCCTCGACCGCGGCCTGCGCCCGGTCCTCGACACCATGCAGGTGCTGCCCGCCTACGCGTATCTGCTGCCGGTCGTCCTCGTCTTCGGCATGGGCGTGCCCGCCGCCGTCCTCGCGACCGTCGTCTACGCGGCTCCGCCGATGGCCCGCCTCACCGCCCTCGGTCTGCAGGGCGCCGACAAGGAGGTCCTGGAGGCCGTCGACTCGCTCGGCGCCACCGCGCCCCAGCGCCTGCTGACCGCCCGGATCCCGCTGGCCCGCAAGGAGCTCCTCCTCGGCCTCAACCAGACGATCATGATGGCGCTGTCGATGGCCGTCATCGCCTCCGTGATCGGCGCGGGCGGCCTCGGTGACCGCGTCTACCAGGCGCTGGCCTCCGTGGACGTGGGCGCGGCGCTCGCGGCCGGCATCCCGATCGTGCTGCTCGCCGTCGTGCTGGACCGAGTGACCGGCGCCGCGGGCGAGCAGGCCGGCGAGGAGCCCGGAAGCCTCAGGCCGTGGCTCTACGCGGCGGCCGCCGCCGTGGCCGTCGCGCTCGCCGGACGGCTGGCGGGCCGCCTCGACTGGCCCGACTCCTGGACGTTCGACATCGCCGAGCCGGTCAACCGCGCCGTCGACTGGATGACCGCGCACCTCTACTCGGGCGTACCCGTCGTGGGCGGCACCGCCGACTGGGCGGGCCACTTCACCACCTGGGTGCTGAACCCGGTCCGCAGCGGTCTGCAGGGGCTGCCCTGGTGGTCGGTCCTGCTCGTCGTCGCCGCCCTGGCCTGGCTGATCGGCACCTGGCGCACCGCGCTCACCGCGGTCCTCGCCATGGCCGCGATCGGCGTGCTCGGCGTGTGGCAGCCCTCGCTCGACACGCTCTCCCAGGTGCTGGCGGCCGTCGCCGTCACCCTGGTCCTGGGCTTCGCCATCGGGATCGCGGCGGCCCGCAGCGACCGGTTCGAGCGTCTGCTCCGCCCCGTTCTGGACGTCTTCCAGACGATGCCGCAGTTCGTGTACCTGATCCCGGTGGTCGCGCTGTTCGGCGTGGGCCGGGCGCCCGCCGCGGCGGCCGCCGTCGTCTACGCGCTGCCCGCCGTCGTCCGCATCACCACGCAGGGCCTGCGCCAGGTCGACCCTGCCGCCCTGGAGTCGGCCCGCTCGCTCGGCGCGACCCCCGCCCAGCAGCTGCGCCAGGTGCAACTCCCGCTCGCCCGGCCGGCGTTGCTGCTCGCCGTCAACCAGGGCGTGGTCCTCGTCCTCGCCGTCGTGGTCATCGGCGGCCTGGTCGGCGGCGGCGCGCTCGGCTACGACACCGTCTTCGGCCTGGCACAGGGCGACCTGGCGACCGGCCTGGTGGCGGGCGCCGCGATCGTCTGCCTGGGCCTGATGCTCGACCGGGTGACCCAGCCGACCGAACGCCGCGCGAAGAAGGGAGCGTGACATGCGACTTCGTACGAAGACGAGTACGGCTCTGAGTACGGCCGCCGTGGTGGGCTCCCTGGTGCTGCTCACCGGCTGCGGCGCCGCCGACATGACCAGGCAGGCGTCCCCGTTCGCCAACGCGCAGGGCGCCAAGTCCGTGACCCTGTCCGTCCAGTCGTGGGTGGGTGCGCAGTCCAACGTGGCCGTCGCCCAGTACCTCCTGGAGCACAAGCTGGGCTACCGGGTCGACACCGTCCAGGTGGACGAGGTCCCCGCCTGGGACGCCCTCAGCCAGGGCCGCGTCGACGCCATCCTGGAGGACTGGGGCCACCCCGACCAGGAGAAGCGCTACGTCGACGACAAGAAGACCATCACGCGCGGCGGCGGCCTCGGGGTGACCGGACACATCGGCTGGTTCGTGCCGACGTACCTGGTCAAGCAGCACCCCGACATCACCGACTGGAAGAACCTCAACAAGTATTCGTCGCTGTTCCGCACCGCGGAGAGCGGCGGCAAGGGCCAGCTGATGGACGGTTCACCGTCCTACGTCACCAACGACAAGGCGCTGGTGAAGAACCTGAAGCTGGACTACCAGGTGGTGTTCGCGGGCTCCGAGGCCGCGCAGATCACCCAGATGAAACAGTTCGCCAAGGAGAAGAAGCCCTTCCTGACGTACTGGTACGCGCCGCAGTGGCTGTTCAAGAAGGTCCCCATGACCGAGGTGAAGCTGCCGCCGTACAAGGAGGGCTGCGACACGGACCCGGCGAAGGTCGCCTGCGCCTACCCGCACACCCCGCTGCAGAAGTACCTCAACGCCGACTTCGCGAAGCGGGGCGGCAAGGCGGCGGCCTTCCTGAAGAAGTTCAAGTGGACGACCGAGGACCAGAACCAGGTCTCCCTGATGATCGCCGACCAGAAACTGACCCCGGAGCAGGCGGCGAAGAAGTGGGTGGACAGCCACGCGTCCACGTGGAAGGCGTGGCTGTCCTGATCACGGCAGCTTCCTCAGCTGCTCGGCCATCCCCTGCAGCGCCAGCGCCGCCCACCGCTGCAGCCCGGGCCCGAAGGTGACGCGGGTGGCCCCGAGTTCACCGAGTCCGGCGGGTGAGGGGTCCCTGCCGTCCAGCGTGCCGTGCATGTTGATCGGCCCCTGGATCCCGGACCGCAGCAGCGGCAGTACGTCCGCCGGGGCGCCGATCGGATAGACGCAGTCGGCGCCCGCGGCGACGTACAACGCGGCCCGCTCGATGGCCCGTTCGGGGTCGCCGTCGCCGTACGCGAAGGTGTCGACGCGGGCGTTGACGAAGAGCCGGTCGCCCGCCGCGTACCGCACCTCGGCGAGCCACTCGGCGTGCTCGTGCGGGTCCTTGAGGACACCCCCGTTCGAGTCCTCGAGGTTGCAGCCCACGGCTCCCGCCTCCAGCAGCCGCTCCACCAGCTCCTCGGGCGCGAGCCCGTACCCGTCCTCGACGTCCGCCGACACCGGTACGTCCACGGCCCGCGCGATGCGCGCCACCGCGGCGAACATCTCGTCGGCCGGTGTGGAGCCGTCCTCGTGTCCGAGGGAGGCGGCGATCGCCGCGCTGGGCGTCGCGAGGGCGGGGAAACCGGCCTCGACGAACACCCGGGCGCTCACCGCGTCCCAGGGTCCGGGCAGGACGAGCGGGTCGTCCGGGGTGCGGCGCCTGTGCAGCGCGCGGAAGACATCCACCTTCCTCATGACGTACGGCTCACTTGTGCTGTCCCGCCTCGTAGTGGCCGGGAGCCATGCGGCAGGTCACGCCGAACCGGTTCCATGCGTTGATCACCGTGATCGCGGCGATCAGCTGCGCCAGCTCGGGCTCCTCGAAGTGCTTGGCGGCCTGCTCGTACACCTCGTCCCGGACGAATCCGTCGGTCAGCACGGTGACGGCCTCGGTCAGCTCCAGGGCGGCGAGCTCCTTCTGGGTGTAGAAGTGCTTCGACTCCTCCCACGCGCCGAGCTGGACGATCCGCTCGACGCTCTCCCCGGCCGCGAGCGCGTCCTTGGTGTGCATGTCCAGGCAGAACGCGCAGTGGTTGAGCTGCGAGGCGCGGATCTTCACCAGCTCCAGCAGCTTCGGGTCGAGGCCCTGCCGGGCGGCCGCGTCGAGGCGGACCATCGCCTTGTAGACCTCGGGGGCGTGCTGGGCCCACAGGAGCCGGGCGGGCTGCTCCGGCGCGTACGCGGTGGCTTCTTCTGTCGTCATGCCCACGACCCTAGAAGGGAGGCAGCCCAGCGGTATGGTCCATTCCCATGGCGAAATCCTGGGCCACTTTGGGCGTCGACCTGCACCTGGAACCGACAGGTCCTGGCCTTCGCAGGGGTCTGACCGACGCCCTGCGCGAGGCCGTACGCACCGGCCGGCTGGCCCCCGGCACCCGGCTGCCCTCCTCTCGCACCCTCGCCGCCGACCTGGGCATCGCCCGCAACACGGTCGCCGACGCGTACGCCGACCTGGTCGCGGAGGGCTGGCTGACGGCCCGGCAGGGCTCGGGCACCCGGGTGGCCGACCGGACGGTGAGCCGGCCCGCCACGCCCGCCCCCCGCCCCCGCACCCTCGACCGCCCCGCCTACGACCTCATCCCCGGCACCCCCGACCTGGCCTTCTTCCCGCGCGCCCAGTGGCTCAAGGCCGCCCGCCGCGCCCTCATCGCGGCCCCGCACCGGGCCCTCGACTACGGCGACCCGCGCGGCCGCGTCGAACTGCGCACCGCCCTCGCCGGCTACCTCGCCCGCGCCCGGGGCGTACGCACCGACCCCGAGCGCATCCTGGTGTGCGCCGGCATCTCACACGGCCTGCGCATCCTCGGCGCGGTCCTGCGGGCGCGCGGCGCGAGCACCGTCGCCGTGGAGTCGTACGGCCTGTATGTGCACTGGGACCTGCTGGCTCAGGCCGGGCTGCGGACGGTCCCGCTGCCGTTCGACGAACGGGGCACGAATCCGGGCGGGTTGACGGACGAAGACGCGGTCCTGCTCACCCCCGCCCACCAGTTCCCGATGGGCGGCACCCTGCACCGCGACCGGCGCGCCGCCGCCGTCGAGTGGGCGCGCCGCACCGGCGGCCTGCTCGTCGAGGACGACTACGACGGCGAGTTCCGCTACGACCGCCAGCCCGTCGGCGCCCTCCAGGGCCTGGACCCGGACCACGTCGTCTACGCGGGCACGGCCAGCAAGTCCCTCGCCCCCGGCCTCAGACTGGCCTGGCTGGTCCTGCCGCCGGACCTCGCCCGGGAGGCGGCGAAGGCCAAGGGGCACATCGACTCCTGCGGGGCCCTGGACCAGCTGACGCTCGCCGAGTTCCTCACCTCCGGCGCCTACGACCGGCAGGTGCGCGCCGCCAGGCTGCGCTACCGCCGCCGCCGGGACGCGCTCGTCGCGGAACTCGCGCGGCGGGCCCCGCAGGTCGGTGCCACGGGTATCGCGGCGGGCCTGCACGTGGTGCTGCGGCTGCCGCCGGGCACCGAGCAGGCGACGCTGCGAGCGGCGGCCTGGCAGGGCCTCGCGGTGCACGGGCTGCACCGCTACCGGCACCCGCTCGCGACCGTGGAGCCGCACGACGCACTGGTGGTGGGCTACGGGACCCCACCGGACAGCGCATGGGCGGGCACCCTGGACGCGCTGTGCGCGGCACTGCCGGAGGTGTAGCCCTCAAGGCCCGCGGAAAGCGCTCCCGGTGCCGGTCGTGGCCGCGCATCCGGACGTCGCGCACCGGCCACGAGCAACCGCCCGACGGGCTCCGCGGCTACCGGCGGATGAGCAGCCGGAGGAAGAACCGCTCACGCCGCCGCTTCCGTGGTGGTCGGGGCGTCCGTCGTCGGTGCCTCCCCGAACCGCGCCAGCGCCAGCGCCCCCGCGACGGCGACCAGGAACCCCAGCACCGCAAGCCAGGCGAGCCCCTCCCGGGTGCGGTCCCCGAGCCACACCACACCCACCGCCGCAGGACCGATCGTCTCGCCGATCACCATCCCGGCGGTGGCCGTGGTCACCGAGCCGCGCTGCAACGCCGAGGTCAGCAGCAGGAATGCGGCGCCTCCGCCGATGACGAGGGCGTACGTCGCCGGGTTGGTGAGCAGCTCTGACGGTGCGAGCGAGTCGATCAGCCGCACCGACACCTCCACCACCCCGAACCCGAACCCCGCGCCGAGGCCCAGCACCAGTGCCCGCCCCCGCCCGGACCACCGCCCCCCGAACAACCCGAGCAGCAGCACCAGGACGGCGATCGCGAGCATCGCGTACTTCAGCGCCGTCGACCCCTCGCGATCCCCCTCGGCTCCGGACGCCAGCCCCAGCATGGCGAGCCCGGCGCACACCACCCCGACCGCACCCCACTCCGTCCCGCTCAGCCGCACCTGCAGCAGGCGCGCCGCGACCACCCCGGTCACCGCCAGGCTGGACGCGAGCGCCGCGGCCACCGCGTAGATCGGGATCGACCGCAGGGCGGCGATCTGGAACAGGAACCCCAGCCCGTCCAGCGCCAGCCCGGCCAGATACCGCCACTGCCGCAAGGCCCGCAGCAGCAGCGCCGCCTCCCCGCCCTCACCCGTGTCGGCCGACCGCGCGGCAACCGCCTGCAAAACCGTCGCGGTACCGAAGCAGACCGCCGCGCCCAGCGCGCACACCATCCCAAAGATCACAAAGTGACTGTAGGGGAGACGCACGGGAACCGGCGACGCCCGGTGTCCGCTCTCACCGATCTCTGGCTTTGCACACCGGTGCAAGGTGCATGTCCGCGAGGGCCGTTGTCCCTGCCCCTGCTGCCGCCCGGCTCGGCTCCCCCGAACCACCGTCCACGACCCGGGCGGCAGGTTTCCACCATCGCCCCGACGCCCCTCGACCGGCTATCCGGTTACGGCTGAAAAGCCGCCGTTTTGTGGATAGCGCCGGGCTCACGGACCGCCCCAGTCCCCCGCAACGTCTGCGACGGCGTCTCCCCGTACGTCTGCCGATAGTGCCCGGTGAACCGCCCCAGATGCGCGAACCCCCAGCGCAGTGCCACCTCGGTGACCGTCCCCAGCGCCTGCCCGTCGGCGATCACGAGCAGATCGCGCCGGGCCAGATCCAGCCGTACGCGCCGCAGATACGCCAGTGGAGTCGTGGCCAGATGGCTCCGGAACCCCTCGCGCAGGCTGCGCGGACTCACCCGCGCCGCCACCGCCATGTCGGCCACCGAGATGGGCTCGTGGGCATGCTCGGCACAGAAGTCCGCGGCCCGCCGCACCGCATGGGGCAGCACCGCGGGCCCGCGGCCCGCCACCGCTTCGCTGAGCCGGTGCGGCTGCGCGTCCAGCAGACCGTCGACCAGCAACTGCTCGAAGTGCCCCACCGCCAGCGGCGATCGCGCCGCCAGCCCCGAGTCGGCGAACTCGGCGAACGCCCGCACCACCCGCAACCACGCCCGGACCACCCCCATCCGCGGATCCAGCACCGGTGCGAAGTGCAGTGGCACGGAGGGCAGTTCACCCAGCCGCACCGCGAGCGCCCGGTCGACGGTCTGCCGGGGAATGATCAGCACCCGGTTCAGCGTCTCCCCGCTCCACCGCATCGACAGCCGCTGCCCGGGATTGACGATGCTGAGCACGGAAGCCAGGGCGACCCCGTCCGCGGTGACGATGCCGTCCCCGGCGAGCGGCACATGGATGTTGTAGAACTCCGGCAACTCGCCGGGCGTGACGTCGACCTCCGCCCCGTACCCCAACTCGTACAGCGCCACGGCCCCTTCGTGCACGCACCGGAACCGCCCGTCGACCGGATGCTCGTCCAGCACCGTCAGCCGGTGCGGCGCGAACCGCTTGCTGACCAGCGCGTGCAACTCCTCGACGTCACGCCCCCGAAAGAGCAGCCCCCGCCCCGCACCCGCCGGCACGGCACCCGACCCGCCTTCGCCCATGACGGACATGCCTCTCGCCGCGTGTCTCCTGCGCCCGTACCGCCCGAGTTTCCCGGCCTCCGCGGGCCCTCGTCGAGGGCCGAAGGTCCCGAAGCCGAAGCCCGAAGCCCAGGCTGTACGGGAGTACGCCGCCCCCGTCGAGCGGCTCAGATCCCGAGCACTGCCCGCAACTGGGCGAGACCCCAGTCCAGGTCCTCCTTCGCGATCACCAGCGGAGGTGCGATCCGCACCGTCGGCCCGTGCGTGTCCTTCACCAGCACCCCCCGCTCCATCAGCTTCTCGGACACCTCCCGTCCGGTGCCGTACCGCGGTGCGATGTCGACACCCGCCCACAGCCCCCGCCCGCGGACCGCCTTCACCCGTCCCGTGCCGGTCAACGCCCGCAGTTCCCGGTGCAGATGACCGCCCAGCTCCGCGGACCGCGCCTGGAACTCGCCCGTCCGCAGCATCGCGATCACCTCCAGCGCCACCGCGCACGCCAGCGGATTCCCGCCGAACGTCGAACCGTGCTCACCGGGCCGGAACACTCCGAGGACATCGGCCGACGACACCACCGCCGACACCGGCACGATCCCGCCCCCCAGCGCCTTGCCGAGCACATACACATCCGGCACCACGCCCTCGTGCTCGCACGCGAAGGTCTTTCCGGTCCGTCCGAGACCCGACTGGATCTCGTCCGCCACGAACAGCACGTTCCGCTCCCGCGTCAGCTCCCGCACCGCCGGCAGATAGCCGGCCGGCGGCACCAGCACCCCCGCCTCGCCCTGGATCGGCTCCAGCAGCACCGCCACCGTGTTCTCCGTGACCGCCGACCGCATCGCCGTCAGGTCCCCGTACGGCACGATCTCGAAGCCCGGCGTGTACGGACCGAAGTCCGCCCGCGCCTCCGGGTCGGTGGAGAAGCTGACGAGGGTCGTCGTACGGCCGTGGAAGTTGTTGCCCGCGACCACGATCTTCGCCATCTCGGCGGGCACGCCCTTGATCCGGTAGCCCCACTTCCGGGCCGTCTTCACCGCCGTCTCCACCGCTTCCGCGCCGGTGTTCATCGGCAGCACCAGCTCCATCCCGCACAGGTCGGCGAGCTCGGAGCAGAACGCCGCGAACCGGTCGTGATGAAACGCCCTCGACGTCAGCGTCACCCGCTCCAGCTGCGCCTTCGCCGCCTCCACCAGGCGCCGGTTGCGATGCCCGAAGTTGAGCGCCGAGTAACCGGCCAGCAGGTCCAGATACCGCCTCCCCTCCACATCCGTCATCCACGCCCCGTCCGCGGAGGCGACGACCACGGGCAGCGGGTGGTAGTTGTGCGCGCTGTGTGCGTCGGCGGCGGCGATGAGTGTCTCCGTAGCGGTCACGGGATCTCCCGAAGGTGCCAGGTGCTGTGCGGGTGCCCCTTTCCTATCGTCGCTCGCATGGTGGACGCGGGACCTCTGCCTTTCGACGCGCCCGGTAGGCTGATCGACGGGTCGTGACTGGCGCGCAAGGATGGGACGGACCATCGGGGAGCGGCCCGTGCGTGACCGAGTGCCGTGCGCCTGGGCCAGACCGAGAACCGTGACCGCTTGCACGCCACGCCACCCGGAGGCCGACGACATGTCAGAGCAGCAGCCCCTCTCCACCGAGTCCACCGCCTTCCGTGCCGCCCTGGACGTGATCCGCGCGGTCGAGCCGCGGGTCGCCGACGCCATCGGTCAGGAGGTCGCCGACCAGCGCGAGATGCTCAAGCTGATCGCCTCCGAGAACTACGCCTCCCCGGCCACCCTCCTCGCGATGGGCAACTGGTTCAGCGACAAGTACGCCGAGGGCACCATCGGCCGCCGCTTCTACGCAGGCTGCCGCAACGTCGACACCGTCGAGTCCCTCGCCGCCGAACACGCCAAGGAGCTCTTCGGCGCCCGCCACGCCTACGTCCAGCCGCACTCCGGCATCGACGCCAACCTCGTCGCCTTCTGGTCCGTCCTCGCCGACCGGGTCGAGGCCCCCTTCCTGGAGAAGACCGGCGCCCGCCAGGTCAACGACCTCACCGAGGCCGACTGGGCCGAGCTCCGCCAGGCCTTCGGCAACCAGCGCATGCTCGGCATGTCCCTGGACGCCGGCGGCCACCTCACCCACGGCTTCCGTCCGAACATCTCCGGCAAGATGTTCGACCAGCGCTCCTACGGCACCGACCCCGCCACCGGCCTCATCGACTACGAGGCCCTGCGCGTCTCCGCCCGCGAGTTCAAGCCGCTGATCATCGTCGCCGGCTACTCCGCCTACCCCCGGCTGGTGAACTTCCGCATCATGCGCGAGATCGCCGACGAGGTCGGGGCGACCCTGATGGTGGACATGGCGCACTTCGCCGGCCTGGTCGCGGGCAAGGTGCTGACCGGCGACTTCGACCCGGTCCCGCACGCCCAGATCGTCACCACCACCACCCACAAGTCGCTGCGCGGCCCGCGCGGCGGCATGGTCCTGTGCGACGACTCCCTCAAGGACCAGGTCGACCGCGGCTGCCCGATGGTCCTCGGCGGCCCGCTCCCGCACGTCATGGCCGCCAAGGCCGTCGCCCTCGCCGAGGCGCGTCAGCCGTCCTTCCAGGACTACGCCCAGCGCATCGTCGACAACTCCCGCGCACTGGCGGAGGGCCTGATGCGCCGCGGCGCCACCCTCGTCACCGGCGGCACCGACAACCACCTCAACCTCATCGACGTGGCCACCTCCTACGGCCTCACCGGCCGCCAGGCCGAGGCGGCCCTGCTCGACTCGGGCATCGTCACCAACCGCAACGCCATCCCCGCCGACCCGAACGGCGCCTGGTACACCTCCGGCATCCGCATCGGCACCCCCGCCCTGACCACGCGTGGCCTGGGCACCGCCGAGATGGACGAGGTCGCGGGCCTGATCGACCGCGTCCTCACGACGGCCGAGCCGGGCACCACCAAGTCGGGCGCCCCGTCCAAGGCGCAGCACGTCCTCGACCCGAAGATCGCGGACGAGATCTCCCGCCGCGCCACCGACCTCGTGGCCGGCTTCCCGCTGTACCCGGAGATCGACCTGGGCTGACCAGCGCTTTCGTGGCTCCTCCCGCGGCGGTCCGGCACCCTGCCGGGCCGCCGCGCGGCATATCGGCAGCTCTGCCGGGCCGCAGCGGACGGATCGGTCCCCACCTGTTTCCGACCAGTTCCGGATCGGCTCGACAGACCTGAGAGAATGGTGAACATGGCCTCTGATCGTCCCCGCGTGCTCTCCGGAATCCAGCCCACCGCAGGCTCGTTCCACCTCGGCAACTACCTGGGCGCCGTCCGCCAGTGGGTGGCCCTGCAGGAGTCCCACGACGCGTTCTACATGGTCGTCGACCTGCACGCGATCACGGTTCCGCAGGACCCGGCCGAGCTGCGCGCCAACACCCGGCTCGCCGCCGCCCAGCTGCTCGCCGCCGGTCTCGACCCCGAGCGCTGCACGCTCTTCGTCCAGAGCCATGTCCCCGAGCACGCCCAGCTGGCCTGGGTCATGAACTGCTTCACCGGCTTCGGCGAGGCGAGCCGTATGACCCAGTTCAAGGACAAGTCCGCCAGGCAGGGCGCCGACCGCGCCTCCGTCGGCCTGTTCACGTACCCGATCCTCCAGGTCGCCGACATCCTGCTCTACCAGGCCAACGAGGTCCCGGTCGGCGAGGACCAGCGCCAGCACGTCGAGCTCACCCGCGACCTCGCCACGCGCTTCAACGGCCGCTTCGGCGAGACCTTCACCATCCCGAAGCCGTACATCCTCAAGGAGACGGCGAAGATCTACGACCTGCAGGACCCGTCGATCAAGATGAGCAAGTCGGCGTCCACGCCGAAGGGCCTCATCAACCTCCTCGACGACCCCAAGGCCACCGCCAAGAAGGTCAAGAGCGCCGTCACCGACACCGACACCGTCATCCGCTACGACGCCGAGAACAAGCCGGGCGTCAGCAACCTGCTGACCATCTACTCGACCCTGACCGGCAGGACGATCGCCGAACTGGAGCAGGAGTACGAGGGCAAGATGTACGGCGCGCTCAAGACGGACCTCGCCGAGGTCATGGTCGAGTTCGTGACGCCCTTCCGGGAGCGCACCCAGCAGTACCTGGACGACTCGGAGACGCTGGACTCGATCCTGGCCAAGGGCGCGGAGAAGGCCCGCGCCGTCGCCGCGGAGACCCTCTCCCAGGCGTACGACAAGGTGGGCTTCCTGCCCGCCAAGCACTGACGCGCACCGGCGCACGCATGCACCACTCGGCAGAGCGCTGCACATCACTACGGTTGCGCCTGCCCGCGACCCGGCCGTGGCCGTACAGTCGATAACCGACGGCTGAGAACAAATCCGTCACGACGACAGGAGACGACGTGGGGACCGTAACGATCGGCGTGTCGATCGCGGTCCCGGAGCCTCACGGCAGCCTGCTCCAACAGCTGCGCGCGGGCTTCGGCGACGCCGCTGCTCACGGCATCCCCACGCACGTCACCCTGCTGCCGCCGACCGAGGTCGACGGCAGCGACCTGCCGACCGTGGAGGCGCATCTGGCCGAGGTCGCCGCGAGTGGCCGGCCGTTCCCGATGCGGCTGTCCGGCACCGGCACCTTCCGGCCCCTGTCACCCGTCGTCTACGTGCGGATCGCCGAGGGCGCCGAGGCCTGCACCCAGCTGCAGAAACAGCTCCGCGACCCGGCGGGCCCCGTCCCGCGCGAACTGCAGTTCCCCTACCACCCGCATGTCACGGTCGCGCACGGCATCGACGACGAGGCGATGGACCGCGCCTTCGAGGAGCTCGCCGACTACGAGGCCGACTGGCCGTGCACCGGCTTCGCCCTCTACGAGCAGGGCGCGGACGGCGTGTGGCGCAAGCTGCGGGAGTACGCCTTCGGCGGCCTGGTGGTGCCGCCGCAGGCCGGGCACGTGGAGCGCGGCTCCCTGCCGACCCGGTGACCACGGGCGGCTACAGGGGCAGCCGGCGGAACAAGCCGCGCGGCACGTGCCGCAGCGCCGACATCACCACGCGCAGCGTGCCGGGCACCCACACCGTCTCCGAGCGCCGCCGCAGCCCCAGTTCGACGGCTGTCGCGACCGCCTCCGGGGTCGTCGCGAGCGGTGTCTTCGCGAGGCCGGCGGTCGTCTTCGAGCGGACGAACCCGGGGCGTACGACCATGACGTGCACGCCCGTGCCGTAGAGGGCGTCGCCCAGGCCCTGCGTGAAGACGTCCAGGCCTGCCTTGCTGGAGCCGTAGATGAAGTCGCTGCGGCGGGCCCGCTCGCCGGCGACCGAGGAGAGCACCACCAGCGAGCCGTGGCCCTGCGTCTGCAGCGCGCGTGCGCTCACCAGGGCCGCCGACACCGCGCCCGTGTAGTTGGTCTGTGCGACGCGCACCGCCCAGGCCGGTTCGCGCTCGTCGCGCGCCTGGTCGCCGAGGATCCCGAAGGCCAGCAGCACCATGTCGACGTCGCTCTCCGCGAAGACCTTGCCGAGGGCGGTCTCGTGGGAGTCGGTGTCGAGCGCGTCGAAGGCGACGGTGTGCACATCGGCACCGTGGCCGCGCAGTCGCTCCGCGGCCTGCTCCAGGCCGGGCGAGGGGCGTCCCGCGAGCCACACCGTGCGGGTGCGGCGCGCGATGAGACGGCGGGCCGTGGCGAGCGCGATCTCGGACGTACCGCCGAGGACGAGCAGGGACTGGGGGAGGCCGAAGGCATCCTTCACGACAGCAGCTCCTAGGTGACGGACCCCGCAGCCCCGGACGGTGACCGGAGCGGTGTCGGAGGGCATGTCGGTGACCGTATCGCCCCCATATGAGCAGTCAGCAGTGAAACGGGAGGCCTATGCCCGTAATGGGCGATTAATGGGATGTCGCCCCCTGGTGAAATGAGGCGCCCCGAGAGTGCTCGCGCCGACCGCCGCGCGGCACTTTGCCGCGTTTTCGGGGTACTCGCACATTGGTCTTCCACACCTGGGGGAGAGTCTGATCATGGACTGGCTCAAGAAGCTCCCCGTCGTCGGGCCGCTGCTCGCGCGCCTCATGCTCACGCACGCCTGGCGGTCGTTCGAACGACTGGACAGGGTGAAGTGGACCCGGCTGGCCGCCGCGATGACCTTCACCAGCTTCGTCGCACTGTTCCCGCTGCTCACCGTGGCCGCCGCGATCGCCGCGGCCACGCTCAGCACGCAGCAGCAGAGCGACCTGCAGAACAAGCTCGCCGAGCAGGTGCCCGGCATCTCCGACCAGCTCGACATCCAGAACCTGGTCCAGAACGCCGGCACCATCGGCCTCATCGCGGGCGCCGCCCTGCTGTTCACCGGCATCGGCTGGGCGGGCTCGATGCGCGAGTGCCTGCGCGCGGTGTGGGAGCTGCCCGACGAGGAGGAGAACCCCTTCCTGCGCAAGGCCAAGGACCTGGGCATCCTCGTCGGTCTCGGCGGCGCCGTCCTCGCCACGCTCGCCGCCTCCACGGTCGCCTCCGCGATGGTCGGCTGGATCACCCGGCAGCTCGGCATCGACAACGGCGGCTGGGGCGGGGTCCTCCTCCACATCGCCGCGTTCGCCGTCGCCGTGTTCGCCGACTTCCTGCTGCTCCTGTACGTCCTCACGCTGCTGCCCGGCGTCGAACCGCGGCGCCGCCGCCTGATCGTCGCGGCGCTGACCGGCGCCGTCGGCTTCGAGCTGCTGAAGACGCTGCTGAGCGGCTATTTGCAGGGCGTGGCCGCGAAGAGCATGTACGGCGCGTTCGGCGTGCCCGTGGCGCTGCTGCTGTGGATCAACTTCACGGCGAAGCTGGTCCTGTTCTGCGCCGCCTGGACGGCGACGCAGAGCGAGCAGCACGAACAGGCGCAGGGCGACGAGCAGGACGAACAGGAGGAACGCGACCAGCAGGACGCCGGGGCGGACCTCACGGACGGGACGACCGGCGACGTACCAGATCGGGCAGCGGCCAGCGGCGGTTGACCAGGAACGCGGCCGCCGCGAGCACCACCAGCACCCCACCGCTTATGGCGAAGGCGACCCCCATACCGCCGGAGCGGCCCGCGGCCGAGGCGCTCGCCACCGGCGAACCGGACGCCTTGCCGGCGGCCCCGCCCGTCTGGCCCGCCGACCCGTTCCCGCCGGACTGCCCGCCCGACTGCGCGGCGCTCTTCGGCGCCACCAGTTCACCCACAGGCCGCGCCTTCCCGGCCGCCTGGAAGCCCCAGTCGAAGAGCTTGGCGGTCTCCTTGTAGACCTCGTTGTGCTCGTGCTTCTCCGGGTTCATGGCGGTGACGAGCAGCACCCTGCCGTTCCGCTCGGCGACACCGGTGAAGGTCGCGCCCGCGTTCGTCGTGTTGCCGTTCTTGACGCCCGCGATGCCCTGGTAGACGGGGATGTCGGAGTCGCCGCTCAGCAGCCGGTTGGTGTTCTGGATCTCGAAGGACTCGCGGACCGACTTGCCCTTCTTCTCCTTCGTGTCGCCCGGGAAGCTGGCGCGCACCGTCGAGCAGTACTCGCGGAAGTCCTTCTTCTGCAGCCCGGAGCGGGCGAACAGCGTCAGGTCGTACGCGGACGAGACCTGCCCCGGGGCGTCGTACCCGTCGGGGGTGACCACGTGGGTGTCGAGGGCCTGCAGCTCCTCGGCGTGCTCGTTCATCTCCTTGACGGTGGTCTCGACGCCGCCGTTCATCGCCGACAGCACGTGCACCGCGTCGTTGCCCGAGCGCAGGAAGACGCCGAGCCACAGGTCGCGCACGGTGTACGTCTGGCCCTCCTTTATCCCGACCATGCTGGAACCGGCGCCCATGCCGGCGAGGTCGGAGGGCACCACCTCGTGCTCCTGGGTCTTCGGGAACTTCGGCAGCACCGTGTCCGCGAACAGCATCTTCATCGTGCTCGCCGGAGGCAGCCGCCAGTGCGCGTTGTGCGCGGCGAGCACCTCGCCGGACTCGGCGTCGGCGACGATCCACGAGCGCGCGGTGATGTCCTTGGGGAGCACGGGCGCACCGCTGCCCAGATCGACCTGTGTGCCCGGCTGCCCGAGACGGGCGCCGCCCACGGACGACATGTCCGCCGGGGGAGTGGCCGTCGGAGTCGGCGAGGGGCTCGGGGCCGCGAAGGTGACGGGCGCGGTCAGCGCGATCGAGGACAGGACGGCGGAGGTGACCAGCAGGGATCGCCTGACGGTCTTCTTGGGAGCGGACACGGACGAGAAAGTACATGCCACGGGCCGTGAAGTCCCGCGTCCCACCCCACCCCGGACACGGAACGAAA
This sequence comes from Streptomyces sp. NPDC001351, assembly GCF_042896045.1. Lineage (NCBI taxonomy): Bacteria > Bacillati > Actinomycetota > Actinomycetes > Kitasatosporales > Streptomycetaceae > Streptomyces > Streptomyces sp. NPDC001351. The sequence continues at coordinate 420,677 of NZ_JBIAWS010000002.1, forward strand.
GAGGCGGCGGCGATACTGAACGCATGAAGCTCAGCCGCCCGGTCTCCTGGTTCCTGCTCGTCTTCGGGGTGTGGTCCTGGGTCATCTGGGTCACTTTCGTTAAAAATCTCATCAAGGACGGCAGCGGGCTCGCGTTCGACGACGGTCACCCGACGGCGTACTTCTGGGTGCATCTGACGCTCGCCGTCGTCTCCTTCGTATGGGGGACGGTCATCGGGGTCATCGGGTTGCGCGGACTGCGCGCTTTGCGCCAGACCTCATAATTCGCGGCAAATACACACAAACGGCAGAACCGGCAACGGGGGTCACGGCACGATGGTCGTCGTCTTCGGGGTGTTCGCGCTGCTGGCGCTCGGCGTTCTCGTCGCCGTGAACCGGTACCTGTGGCAGCGTCTGTTCCGCGACACGACCAGGGGCCCGGGCCTCGCGCGCCGCGCGGGTGCGGCGGGCATCGCGGGTGGCTGGCTGCTGGCGGTCGGAGCCGTCGTCGGCGAGCGCACGGGCGCACCCTTCTGGCTCCAGCAGGTCCTGGCCTGGCCCGGCTTCCTCTGGCTCGCGCTGTCGATCTATCTGCTGCTGGCCGTGGTGGCGGGTGAGCTGGTACGGCCCCTGCTGCGCCGCCTGCCCGAGCGGCGGACGCGCGCCACGGCGGCCGTAGCGCAGGCGCAGCCGGTACCGGCGGGATCCGTACCCCCGCAGGCGCCCGAGACCGAGCCCGCACCGCTCCCGGAGCCGTCGCGCCGCCTCTTCGTCTCGCGCGTCGTCGCAGGAGCCGCGGCCGCTGCCGCCGTGGGAACGGTCGGCTACGGCACCTACGGCGTGCTGCGCGGCCCCGCCGTGAAGCGCGTCACCGTGCCGCTGGCCAAACTCCCGCGCGCGGCCCACGGCTACCGCATCGCGGTGGTCAGCGACATCCACCTGGGCCCGACGCTCGGCCGGGGCTTCGCGCAGAAGGTCGTCGACACGATCAACGCCACCCAGCCGGACATCGTCGCGGTCGTCGGCGACCTGGTGGACGGCAGCGTGAAGAACCTGGGGCCCGCGGCGGCACCGCTCTCGCAGCTGAAGGCGCCCTCCTACTTCGTCACCGGCAACCACGAGTACTACTCCGGCGCCGCTCAGTGGGTCGAGGAGGTGCGGAGGCTCGGGCTGCACCCGCTGGAGAACGCCCGCACCGAGCTGCCCTGGTTCGACCTGGCCGGTGTCAACGACCTCGCGGGCGAGAGCGAGGGCCAGGGGCCCGACTTCACCAAGGCGCTCGGCGACCGGGACACGGCACGCGCCTGCGTGCTCCTCGCCCACCAGCCGGTCCAGATCCACGACGCCGTCAAGCACGGCGTCGACCTCCAGCTCTCCGGCCACACCCACGGCGGCCAGCTCTGGCCCGGCAACTTCATCGCGGCCGCCGCGAACCCGACCGTCGCGGGCCTGGAGCGCTACGGCGACACACAGCTCTACGTCAGCCGGGGCGCGGGCGCCTGGGGGCCGCCCACGCGCGTGGGCGCGCCCTCGGACATCACCGTGATCGAACTGGCCTCGACGCGGGCCTGACCGAAACCGCTCGTCGCACCCCCTGTGAGAGCGCTGTGAAATCTCCCCGAAACCCCTTGCGGTAACGGCTTTCTCAACTCGCCAGATCCCTCTTCCCCCAGGTGAAACACCTGTGATTAGGTGAGCCGCGCCGCTAGGGGAGTGGCATATGGGTGGGGGCCCGTCAGGGCCGGGGAGGGCAACCGATGCGCTCGGTTCGCATGCGGATTCTCGCGACACTGCTGGTACTGGCGGGCGTGGGGGTCGGCGGCTGGCAGCTGCTGCCGTCACAGGAGAACACCGACAGGACCATCGAGGTCGGCACGACGGACGAGGTCACCTCGCTCGACCCGGCCGGTGCCTACGACGCGGGCTCCTGGGCCTTGTTCAGCAACGTTTTCCAGTCACTGCTGACCTTCGAGCCGGGCGGCACCGCGCCGGTGCCCGACGCGGCCCGGAGCTGCGACTTCGTGGGCAGTCAACTGACCACCTACCGCTGCACGCTGCGCACGGGACTCGCCTTCCCCAGCGGCCGCACGATGACCGCCGAGGACGTCAAGTACTCCTTCGACCGGGTCAAGGCGATCAACTCCGACGTCGGCCCGGCCTCGCTGCTGAGCACACTCCGCTCGGTCGACGCGAGCGGCCTGACGGTCACCTTCCATCTGTCCTCGCCCGACGCCACCTTCCCGTTCAAGGTGGCCACCGGGGCGGGCTCGATCGTCGACAGCCACAAGTACCCGAAGAAGGGTCTGCGCACCGACGCCGGCGCCGACGGCACCGGACCCTACGAGCTGACGTCGTACACAAAGGGCAAGAAGGCGGCTCTCACGCCGAACACGCACTACCAGGGCGCCGTCCAGAAGACGGGCCGGCCGGTCGACCTGCTCTACTACGTCGACTCGGACGCCCTCGACAAGGCCTGGACCGCGAAGCAGGTCGACGTCGCCACCCGCCAGCTGCCGCCCAAGGTCCTCGCCGGGCTCTCGGCGAGCGACCCGAACCAGCGCCTGGCCGAGTCCGACAGCGCCGAGACCCGCAACCTCTACCTCAACACCCGCGCGAACTCGCCCCTGCACGACAGCAGGGTCCGGCAGGCCATGGCATGGCTGATCGACCGCGAGGAGCTGGCCTCCACGGTGTACCAGGGGACCGTCGACCCGCTGTACTCGCTGATCCCGACGGGCATCACCGGCCACACCACCTCGTTCTTCGACGCCTACCCGAAGCAGGACGCGAAGAAGGCGAAGGCCCTGCTCACCGCCGCCGGTGTGACGACGCCGGTCCGCTTCACCTACGGCTACGGCAAGGGCCGCGGCTCCGCCGAGCAGGAGGCCGAGACCATCAAGCAGCAACTGGAGTCGAGCGGCCTGTTCAAGGTGACCCTGAAGGGCTACGAGTGGTCCGACTTCCAGAAGCGCTGGGCCACCGGCAAGCTGGACGCGTACGCCGTCGGCTGGGTCGCCGACTACCCGGACCCGGACACCTTCGGCGCCCCGCTCGTCGGCACCAAGGGAACCATGAGCACCGGCTACAGCAACAAGGCCGTCGATCAGCTCATCCAGGCCAGCCAGCGGTACGCCGACCGCGGCGACGCCGCCTCCGACTTCAGCACGCTGCAGCAGGACGTCGCGCACGACGTGCCGGTCATCCCGCTGTGGCAGGGCAAGGAGTACGTCCTCAGCACCGAGGACGTCGGCGGCAGCCAGTACCTCGACGACGGCACCGGTGTGTTCCGGCTCTGGAGCCTGGGCTGGATCTGACGCTTCTCGCGGCGTTGACATTCGCCCCGGTGACGTCGGACGCTCACCTGACGCGGGACCATGTGGCGGAGGTGTGCGCGGGGTGAGGAGTAGACGTGGTGAGACGCAACTCCTTCCGGTTGCCCCGGCATCCGGCGTCCGTCGGTATGGCCCGGCGCCGGGTGCGGGACCATCTGGCCGACTGGGGGCACGCGCCGGACGATCCGGCGCTGGCGGACGCGGTGCTGCTGGTGTCCGAGCTGGCGACCAACGTCGTACGCCACGGACCGCTCCTCGAGCGGGAGTTCGAGGTGGCGGTGACCGCGCTCGCCGACGGCTCCTGCCTCATAGAGGTCTCGGACGAGGGCCGGCCGGAGCCCCGGTCACGGCTGGTCGGCGAGGGGGACGAGAGCGGCCGGGGCCTGCATCTGGTGGAGACCGTCGCGGCGGCCTGGGGGGTGTGGAGCAGAGGGCGCCACGGCAAGACGGTGTGGGCGCTCGTCGTCGTCAACACCTGAGCCCCGCCCGGTGGTCATGGCCGTACCGCCGTCCGGGACGGCAGCGTGACCGTCACCTGCAAGCCCTCGCCTGGCGCCGTCTCCACCGCCACCTCACCGCCATGAGCGTCCACCACCCCCTGCACGATCGCCAGGCCCAGCCCGCTGCCCGCGCCGCCGCCGGCCCGGAAGAAGCGGTCGAAGACCCGCGCCGCGTCCTGTGCGCACAGCCCCGGACCCTCGTCCGCGACACACAGCCGCACCACCCCGTCCTCCCGCTCCACGCTCAGCCGCACCGCCACGTCCGCGGGTGTGTGCGTGCGTACGTTGCCCACCAGGTTGCCCAGCACCTGTCTGAGCCCCGACTCGTCGGCGTGCACCAGCACGGCGCCGTCGGCCGCGACCTTGATCGGCCGCTCCGGCTGCTGCACCCGCAGGTCCTCGGCCGCGTCCCGCACCAGACGGCTCACGTCGACGTTCCTGAAGCGCAGCTCGGGCTGCTGGTCGAGCCGGGCCAGGGTGAGCAGTTCGTCGACGAGCCGCCCCATGCGGTCGGTCTCCGCCAGCACCCGCTCCCAGGCCCGCTTGCGCTCGTCCGGATCGCTGAGCATGCCCTTGTCGTACAGCTGGAGATAGCCCCGTATCGCGGACAGCGGGGTGCGCAGCTCGTGCGAGGCGTCGGCGACGAAGCGGCGCAGCTGGGCCGCGCTGTGCTCGCGGGTGCGGTACGCCGACTCGACCTGGTGGAGCATGGAGTTGAGGGCGAGCCGCAGCTGTTCGACCTCCTGGGTCGGATGGTGGCTGGAGGGCACACGCCGGGTCAGGTCGCCCTCGGCTATCGCCGTGGACGTCTCCACCATGTCCTCCAGCGGCCGCATCCGGCGGCTGACGCTCATCATCGTGAGGCAGGCCAGCAGCGCCAGCAGCAGCGAGCCGATGGCGAGGTCGAGCTTGAGCGCCTTGAGCATGCCCTGGTGGAGGGCGTCGGTGGAGGTGGCGAACAGGATGTACGTGCCGTCGGCGAGACGGGTCGCGGTGGCGCGGTAGCGGGCGCCGTGCACCCTGATGTCGTGCGGGCCCGCGGCCGCGGCGAGGGCGCGGGGATCGGCCACCGCGCCCGCGAGGGCGCGCTGGGTGTCCGTCGGTGCGAAACGGGCCAGGGATTCCGGTTTTCCGCGCGCGTCGACGGCGGTGAGGATCGAGTCCGGCCGGGCCTTTTCGTCGTGCTGCGGCATGAACCGGTCGCGGACGATCGCCAGCGCGCCCAGCGCGTCGATCTGGTCCATCGTGAGCGAACCGCCCAGCGACTGCCGGGTCTTGTTCAGTTCGGCGTCGACCTGGTTCAGCAGGTAGTACCGCATGCCCATCAGGCTGACCGCGGTCGCCGCGACGATGCCGAGCGCCAGCAGCGCGACGTTCGCCAGCGTCAGCTTGGCGCGCAGCGAATGCATGCCGCGCTCGCAGTGCGGCCACCGGATCCTCATGCCAGCCCGTATCCCACACCACGCCGCGTGGTGATCATCGGCGGGCCGAGCGTCTCCAGCTTGCGCCGCAGATAGCTGATGTAGGTCTCCACGACGGTCGACTCCGGCGGTGTGTGCTCGTACTGCCAGACATGGCGCAGGAGCTGCTCCTTGGGCACGATCCGGCCGCCGTTGCGCACCAGGAAGCGCAGCAGGGCGTACTCGGTGGGGGTGAGCTCGACGGAGCGGCCCGCGCGGTGGACGCTGTACGTCGTCTCGTCCAGCTCCAGGTCGCCGTAGCGCAGCGGGGGCCGCTGGGGCAGGACGTCCGCCGTGCGGGTGCGCCGCAGCACCGCGGTGATACGGGCGACGACCTCGTCGATGTTGAACGGCTTGGTGATGTAGTCGTCGCCGAAGCCGAGGGCGCCGACGATCTCGGCGGGCGAGTCCCGCGCGGTGAGGAAGACCAGCGCCAGGTCGGGCCGCCTGGCGCGCAGCTCGCGCCCCAGTGCCCGCCCGTCCCCGTCCGGGAGCATGACGTCGAGCAGCGCCGCGTCGGGCCGGGTGCGCTCGGCGAGCGCGAGGGCCTCGCGGACGGTGCCCGCGACCATCACCTCGAACCGGTGGTAGCGCAGGGCGATGGCGAGGACGTCCGCGATGCTCGGCTCGTCCTCCACCACCAGCACGGTGCCTGGAGCCGTCGTCATGACCCCAGTATCGGGCGGGCCACTGACAGCTGAGTCCGGAACCGTCTTTGGAGTTCCTTGAGAGTCATGCGCATTCGGGTCCACGCGCGCGCGGCGCCGCCAATCCTGTTGCGCAGGACCTGGGGGGACCAACCGACGAACTGCGAAGGAGCGTTGATCGTGGCGGCATTGGCACGGTGGTGCTATCGGCACCGGCTGGTGGTCCTGTTGCTGTGGGTGGGGGCGTTGTTCGGCCTGGGCTTCTCGGCCTCGACGGCGGGCACGAACTACGCGAACGTCTTCTCTCTCCCGGACACGGACTCCAAGAGCGCGTACGACCTGATGGAGAAGGCCTTCCCGAACACCTCGGGCGACACCGACACGGTGGTGTGGAAGGTCGACCAGGGATCGGTGAAAGACCAGGCGGTCCAGGACCGGATCCAGCCGGCCCTCGACAGGATCGCGAGGATGAAGGGCGTGGGCGCGGTCGCCAGCCCCTACACCGGCCCCCGGGGCGCGGCGCAGATCAGCAGTGACGGAAAGATCGCGTACGCCCAGCTGACCTTCGCCAAGCGCGCGAACGAAGTGCCCAAGGACCTCGTACAGAACGTCATGGACACCGCGCAGGGCGCCAGGAAGAGCGGCCTGCACGTCGAGTTGGGCGGCCAGGCCATCCAGCGCGTCCAGCAGCCGCCACAGGGCCTGTCCGAGTCGGTCGGCATCATCGCCGCGGCCGTCGTGCTTTTCCTGGCCTTCGGCTCGTTCTTCGCGATGATGCTGCCGATCGCCATCGCGGTCTTCGGTGTCGGCATGGGCCTGTTCTCCACCCAGCTGCTCAGCCACACCACCGACATCCCCGACATCGCCCCGCTGCTCGCCTCCCTGATCGGCCTCGGTGTCGGCATCGACTACGCGCTGTTCATCGTGACCCGGCACCGGCGCGGCATCCTGCGCGGCCTGGACCCCGAGGAGTCGGCGGTCACGGCCCTCAACACCTCGGGCCGGGCGGTGCTGTTCGCGGGCGGCACCGTCTGCATCGCACTCGCCGGCATGCTGGTCACCCGACTGCGCTTCCTGGACGGCGTGGTCGTCGGCACCTCGCTGACGGTGGTGCTCAGCGTCCTGGCCGCCACCACCCTCCTCCCGGCCCTGCTCGGCTTCCTCGGCCCGCGCGTGCTCAGCCGCCGCCAGCGCCGCAGGCTCGCCGCCGACGGCCCCGAGCCGGAGCGGGCGAGCGGCCTCGCGGCCCGCTGGTCCACCAATGTCGAGAAGCGGCCCCGCAGGATCGCCGCACTCGCCCTGGTCGTCATGGCCGTCCTCGCCATCCCTGTGCTGTCGCTCCGCCTCGGCGCCACCGACCAGGGCAACGACAACGCCTCGTCGACCACCAGGAAGGCCTACGACCTGCTGGCCGATGGCTTCGGCCCCGGCTTCAACGGCCCGCTCCAGGTGGTCACCGCGGGCGGCGACACGGCCCAGCTGGTCAAGGGCATCGAGTCGACGCCCGGCGTCGCGCGAGTGGCCGCCCTGCCGCCCGCGCAGGGCGTGACGGTCATCCAGGTCGTACCGAAGACGTCACCGCAGTCCAAGGAGACCGACGACCTGATCGACACGCTGCGGGACGAGGTGATCCCGAAGGCCGGGGCCGAGGCCCACGTCGGCGGTGTGACGGCGGTGTCCAAGGACTTCGCGTCCGTCACCGGCGACCGTCTGCCGCTGTTCATCGCGACGATCATCGGCCTCGGCTTCCTGCTCCTGCTGATCGCCTTCCGTTCCCTGGTGGTGCCGCTGACGGCCGCCCTGATGAACCTGATCGCCGCGGCCTCCTCCTTCGGTGTCCTCGTCGCGGTCTTCCAGTGGGGCTGGGGCCTGGACCTGCTGGGTCTCGGCAAGGAGGGCCCGATCAACGCCTTCCTGCCGGTCATCATGCTGTCCCTGCTGTTCGGCCTCTCGATGGACTACCAGGTCTTCCTGGTGAGCCGGATGCACGAGGAGTGGGTGCACACCCGCGACAACGCCCGCGCGGTGCGGGTCGGCCTGGCGGAGACCAGCCGGGTCATCAACTCCGCGGCCCTGATCATGGTCTGCGTGTTCCTGGCCTTCGTCCTGAGCGGCGACTCGGGGGCCGCGATGGCGGGCGTGGGCCTGGCCGCCGCTGTCGCCCTGGACGCGTTCATCCTCCGTACGGCACTGGTGCCGGCCGCGATGCACCTGCTCGGCAACTCCAACTGGTGGCTGCCGGCCTGGCTGGAGAAGCGGCTTCCGCACCTGGCGGTCGAGCCGAGTGAGGAGGCCGAGCCCGAACCCGGGGAAGGCCCCGCCTCCGTGGTCCACGGCTTCATACGCTCCGTTGACGGCGAGCCGGTGGGCGGCGCCTCGGTGACGCTGCTGACGAAGGGCGGACGCCAGCTGGACCGGGTGACGTCACTGGCGGACGGCTCGTACATCGTGTCGGTACCGGGGCCGGGAGCGTATCTGCTGGCGACGACCGCGGAGTCGTACGGCTCCAGGGCGGCACAGGTCGTGGTGGCGGACGGGCCGCTGGTGTTCGACGTGGAGTTGGCGGAGGGGGAGGTGGACGCGGTGAACTGACCGCGTCCCGCGCCTCAGGACGACTTGCCGGGGTCCGGCAGCACCTTCGTCATCCCCGGCAGGAAGTCCGTGAACAGCTCGTGCACCTCCCGCACCAGCGGCCGCAGCACCCGGAACCGGGCCAGCGACACCCCGCGGGCCGTCAGCCGCGCGCCCCGCTCCGCCAGCCGGTAGCTCCGCTCCCGGCCCTCGGTCCGGTCGAAGATCCAGTACAGGACGAGTCCCATCTGGGAGAGCCACATCAACTCGGGCAGGACGTCCCTGAGTTCCTCCGGGACCTTCGTCTTCGTCGCGCCCGCCAGCACCTCCCGGTGGACCGAGATCGCCTCCACGCGCGCGTGCTCCGACTCCTCGGAGAACGGGCTGAGCGGGCTGTCCGGGTCGGCGGCGTTCTTGAAGAACTGCACCGCGAACTCGTGGTACGGCGTGGCGATGTCCAGCCACACCTTCAGAACGCCCGCGAGCCGCGCCTCCAGATCGGTCTCCCGGTCCAGGACGTCCCGGATCGCCACCCGGTGCTCGGCGGCGAGCCGGTCGTAGAAGCCCTGGATCAGATGTTCCTTGCCGGCGAAGTAGTAGTACGCGTTGCCGACGGAAACGCCTGCCTCCTGGGCGATGGCCCGCATCGTCGTCTTCTCGTAGCCGCGCTCCTGGAACAGCCGCATGGCGGTCTCCAGGATCAGCGCACGGGTCTGCTCGGACTTGCTGGGGTTGCCGCCCTCGTCGGGGCCGTCGTTCTTCGCAGGCACGGAAAGAGAGCCTACGGGGTGACGCAGGAGCCGCCGTCGCAGCCCGGTGCGCTGTACGTCCAGCCCTGGCCCGGGTGGTAGGCCCACCCGTCGGCGCGGCGGTACACCTGGCCGCCCCACTGCTGCCCGCCCCCCTGCTTCCCGCCCCACATCGCGCCCCGCCACTTCGCCGCCGCGAGGACCGCGCCCCTGGCGAGCCTCGCCCCCGACGGAGTGCTCAGCCGGTGGGCGAGCGGCCGGTGCTCGCGCAGCGCCCACAGGGTGACGATCCAGGCGGCGGCGGACCGGTAGACCTGCCCCGCGTCACCGACGACGGTGATCTCGTCGAGGGTGGCGCCGTGGTCGAGGCCGGGGAAGCGCTGCCGGGCCGCTTCGGACGCCGCGGGTACGAACTCCAGCGGCACGAGCTGCGGCTGCCGTACGAGCCAGTCGCGCAGGAAGGCGCAGAGCGCGCACTCGGCGTCGTACAGGACGGTGAGCCGGCGGACCGGGACCCGGTCCGCCCTCGTGGCGCTCACGTCGCTCACGCCCCGACCCAGTCCTGCGGCGCGACCGGCGGCACCTGCTCCCGCTCCAGCATCCCGCGCCGCCGGATCTTGTTGAGGACGTACACATTGCCCAGGTGCATCACACCGAGCACCAGCAGTACCACGCCGAGCTTGGTCGACAGGGCCTCGAAGATCCCCCGGGTGTCCTCGATGGTCTCGTCGCCGCTCAGATACAGGGCGACGAAGCCGAGGTTGACGAGGTAGAAGCCGACCACCAGGAGGTGGTTGACGGCCTCGGCGAGCTTCTCGTTCCCCTTCAGCACGTCGGCGAGGAAGATCCGCCCGTTTTGGCTGAGCGTGCGGGCCACCCAGATGGTCAGCGCGATGCTGACCAGCAGGTAGATGACGTAGGCGATGACCGTGCGGTCCATGCCCCACCCCTTCTTGAACGCGTTCAAAACGCTGACAGGGGTGACTGTAGACCTGTTTTTGAACACGTTCAAGCGGGGTGAGGTGCCGGCGGGACCTCAGGGGCGGCGGCCGAGCTCCGGGCGCTTGGTGTAGTCGGTGAACCCGATGACGTTGCCCCACGGGTCGGCGATCTCCACGGTCCAGCCGGTGGCGACGGAGAAGGGGTCGTCGAGGAGGGGGATGCCCGCCGCGGCGAGGGAGTCGGTGGCCTTCCGCGCGTCGGCCACCTCGATCCAGACGCGGGGCGAGGGCCACGGTGGCGACCGGTGCCCCAGTTCCTCCTCCTGCCGCAGCAGGATCCCCGGTGTCTCGCCCCCGACCTTCAGCAGGGCGATCCCGGCCTCGTCGAACCGGAAGCCCACCGTGAACCCGGCGCGCCGGTAGAAGTCGACCGCCACGGAGAGGTCCCCGACGGGCAGCAGCACGTTGTCGAATCCGAGCAGTTCGTACGACTGGTCATCTGACATACCGTCAGAATAGGAGCGGGGTGCGCGCCCCGTCGGGACCGGCCGTGCGGGGTCACTCGCCCGGGCGAGCAGCCGGCCGTCTGCCGAGGAGAGCCCGGACCCGGTCTCCCCGGAGTCCCCGGGGTGTACGAAAAAGGGTCAGATCACATGCTGCTCAGTGAGCGGGCGTAGTTGATCTGCCCCATGACCTGGGCGAAGTGCTGTGGGCCGAAGGACGGGATCATCGTCGAGTGGTGTCGGCCCGCGCTCGTCACGGTGACCTGGATGTAGCCGATGGTCTTCCTCTCCTTCATCAGGAGGAAGAGCAGACCGAGGAGGCAGAAGACGAAGAAGACGATCGCGAGCACGATGGCGTGCGTCGGGATCTTCTCCTCGGTGTGCGACATGTCGGTGGCGTTCCACACCGCGCCGCGCAGGGGGAGGTTGCCGGCGGGCGTGATGATCTGGTCGCCCATCACCGTGATGTCCCCGATGGACAGGAGCGGGGCGCCGCCCACGGGGGTGGGGCCGGCCGACTGCTGGGGGAAACCGTGGGGCGGTGGGGCCGGCTGCTGTGGATAGCCGTACGCCGGGCCGGGGTTGGGGTATCCGTAGCCGGGCGGCGGGGTCGTGGGAGGCTGCGCCGGCGGCGGGGTGCCCGGGCCCCACTGGCCCGCTCCGCCGCCGTACGGATTCTGCTCGGTCACGCTGTCGTCCCCCGTTTTCCACGCCGTGAACCAGCCCTGCGCGATCGGGCTGCTGGAGCAGCGACTCATATTGCCAGCAGGGCCGTTCCCCCCGCCACCGGGGGGAACGGCCCTGGTCATGCCTGCCGTGACGAAACGTCAGAAGCGGCGCGTGATCAGTGCCCGCTTCACTTCCTGGATCGCCTTCGTGACCTCGATACCGCGCGGGCAGGCGTCCGTGCAGTTGAAGGTCGTGCGGCAGCGCCACACGCCGTCGCGGTCGTTGAGGATCTCCAGGCGCTGCTCGCCGGCCTCGTCGCGCGAGTCGAAGATGAAGCGGTGCGCGTTGACGATGGCGGCCGGACCGAAGTACTGGCCGTCGTTCCAGAAGACCGGGCAGGACGAGGTGCACGCGGCGCACAGGATGCACTTGGTGGTGTCGTCGAAGCGCTCGCGGTCCTCGGCGGTCTGCAGCCGCTCACGCGTGGGCTCGTTCGTGTCCTTCGTGATGAGGAAGGGCATGACGTCCCGGTACGCCTGGAAGAACGGCTCCATGTCGACCACGAGGTCCTTGAGGACCGTCAGGCCCTTGATGGGCTCGACCGTGATCGGCTTCTCGGGGTTGATGTCCTTGATGAGGGTCTTGCAGGCAAGACGGTTCTTGCCGTTGATCCTCATCGCGTCCGAGCCGCAGATGCCGTGGGCGCAGGAGCGGCGGAAGGTCAGCGTGCCGTCGACGTCCCACTTGATCTTGTGGAGGCCGTCGAGGACGCGCTCCTTGGGGTCGATCTCCAGCTGGAAGTCTTCCCAGGTCGCCTCGGCCGAGACCTCCGGGTTGAACCGGCGGACGCGGAAGGTGACGGTGATGTAGGGGGACGCGGCGGACTCCGCCTCCACCTTGTCCAGTACGGGGGTTGCCATCAGTACTTACGCTCCATCGGCTGGTAGCGGGTCTGGACGACCGGCTTGTAGTCGAGACGGATGGACTCGGTGCCGTCGTCGCCCACCTCGCGGTACGCCATGGTGTGGCGCATGAAGTTGACGTCGTCGCGGTTCGGGTAGTCCTCGCGGTAGTGACCGCCGCGGGACTCCTTGCGGGCCAGCGCCGACACCGCCATGACCTCGGCCAGGTCGAGCAGGTTGCCCAGCTCGACGGCCTCGAGCAGGTCGGTGTTGAACCGCTTGCCCTTGTCCTGGATCGCGACGTTCTTGTAGCGCTCGCGCAGCTCGGCGATCTTCTCGACCGCGGTCTTGATCGTCTGCTCGGTGCGGAACACCATGACGTTCGCGTCCATGGTCTCCTGCAGCTCGCGGCGCAGGACCGCCACGCGCTCGGTGCCCGTGGACGTACGCAGCCGCTCGATCTGCGCGACGACCAGCTCCGCCGGGTTCTCCGGGAGCTCGACGAAGTCCGCCTTCTGGCTGTACTCGGCCGCCGCGATGCCGGCCCGGCGGCCGAACACGTTGATGTCGAGCAGCGAGTTGGTGCCGAGGCGGTTGGCGCCGTGCACCGACACACAGGCGACCTCGCCGGCCGCGTACAGGCCCGGCACGACCGTCGTGTTGTCGCTGAGGACCTCACCCTCGACGTTCGTCGGGATGCCGCCCATGGCGTAGTGCGCGGTGGGCTGGATCGGGATCGGGTCCGTGTAGGGCTCGATGCCGAGGTAGGTGCGCGCGAACTCGGTGATGTCCGGGAGCTTGGCGTCCAGCTGCTCCGGCGGGAGGTGCGTGAGGTCCAGGTAGACGTGGTCGCCCTCGGGACCGCAGCCGCGGCCCTCGCGGATCTCCGTGTAGATGGAGCGGGAGACGACGTCACGGGACGCGAGGTCCTTCATGACCGGCGCGTACTTCTCCATGAAGCGCTCGCCGTCCTTGTTGCGGAGGATGCCGCCCTCACCACGGGCGCCCTCCGTCAGCAGGATGCCCATGCGCCAGATGCCGGTCGGGTGGAACTGGAAGAACTCCATGTCCTCCAGCGGCAGCCCGCGCCGGTACACGGCGGCCTGGCCGTCACCGGTCAGGGTGTGCGCGTTCGACGTCACCTTGAAGAACTTGCCGCAGCCGCCGGACGCGTAGATCACGGCCTTCGCCTGGAAGACGTGGATCTCGCCGGTCGCCAGCTCGTACGCCACGACGCCGGCCGACTTCTTGACGCCGTCGACCTCGGTGATCAGCTGGTCGAGGACGTAGAACTCGTTGAAGAACTCCACGCCCTCCTTCACGCAGTTCTGGTACAGCGTCTGGAGGATCATGTGGCCGGTGCGGTCGGCCGCGTAGCAGGAGCGGCGGACGGGCGCCTCACCGTGGTTACGGGAGTGGCCACCGAAACGCCGCTGGTCGATCGTGCCGTTCGGGGTGCGGTTGAACGGCAGGCCCATCTTCTCCAGGTCGAGGACCGAGTCGATGGCCTCCTTCGCCAGGATCTCGGCGGCGTCCTGGTCGACCAGGTAGTCACCGCCCTTGACCGTGTCGAAGGTGTGCCACTCCCAGTTGTCCTCCTCCACGTTGGCCAGCGCGGCGGCCATGCCGCCCTGCGCGGCGCCCGTGTGGGAGCGGGTGGGGTAGAGCTTGGTCAGCACGGCGGTGCGGCTGCGCTTCGTGGACTCGATGGCCGCGCGCATACCGGCGCCACCGGCGCCGACGATGACGGTGTCGTACTTGTGGATCTTCATGGTGGTTGCCTCAGCCCCGTGCCTAGCGGATGTTCGGGTCGAAGGTGAAGATCACCAGCGTGCCCAGCAGGATGGTGAACACCGTGGCGGTGTAGAGCAGGCCCTTGAGCCACAGCCGGGTGTTCGCGCGCTCCGCGTAGTCGTTGATGACCGTGCGCAGACCGTTGGCGCCGTGCAGCATCGCGAGCCACAGCATCAGCAGGTCCCAGACCTGCCAGAACGGGCTCGCCCAGCGGCCCGCCACGAAGGCGAAGCCGATCTTCGACACGCCGCCGTCCAGCACGAGCTGGATCAGCAGGTGGCCGAGGACCAGGACGACCAGCACGACGCCGGACAGGCGCATGAAGAGCCAGGCGGCCATCTCGAAGTTGCCCCGGGTCGACTTCGGGGTCTTCTTGGTGCGCTTGCGCGGGGCCTCGATGAGGGGCGCCGGGTTGTCGACGTTGTAGAGCGAGCCGCCCTCGACGGGGCCGATCCCGGACGCGGTGGTTTCAGTGGTGGCCATCGGTGTCAGCTCCCGAACAGTTCACGAGCGGCGTGACCGAGGACGGGGTAGATCGCCCCGAGCATCAGCACGACCCACAGGCCCACGACGGACCAGAGCATCTGCTTCTGGTAGCGCGGGCCCTTCGACCAGAAGTCGACGGCGATGACGCGCAGGCCGTTCAGTGCGTGGAAGAGGATGGCGGCGACGAGGCCGTACTCCAGGCACGCGACGATCGGGGTCTTGTACGTGGCTACGACCTTGTCGTAGTCCTCGGGTGAGACACGGACGAGAGCGGTGTCCAGCACGTGAACGAACAGGAAGAAGAAGATGAGGACGCCGGTGACTCGGTGAGCCACCCAGGACCACATTCCTTCCCGGCCGCGGTACAGCGTTCCAGCCGGCACGGAAGTCCCTCCGGGAGCGGGGATTGGGGCCGCGCCGGCTTTGCCTGTCGGTCGGGCCCGGCCGGGTACGGTCCACCGGCCCCCAGCATCGTAGCGACGCGCTGGCGCAAGCTTTACGGGGGGCCTACCGGTGTGATCAAAGTGGCACGCGTATGGGTTAGCGTTTGTGGCTTCTGGGGTGGGGTGTCCTGTTATTTGCCGGGTGCGGGTCCACTGTGGCTGGTCGCGCCCGCGCGGCGGCAGCCGCACATGGTCACAGCCCCGCGCCCCTGAGGAGCTGCACCAAACGTTCCCTGGCCAGGCGCCGGAGCTCCTCTGCCGCAACCACCCGTTCTTCCTCCGGGTCGTTTGTCAGGCGTGAGCGGATTCCTGCCAGGGCGTGGTCCAGCGTCTCGTCCGGAGAGAGGCCCTCCAGGCAGATCACGAAGGCGTGGCCGAATTTTGCCTCGTAGGCCGCGTGGGCCGCGCTCAGGGCCGTGTAGGCGATTGCGTACGTTTCGTCCGGCAGTGGCGGCAATGTCTCGCCTGCCAGGGCCTCCGACAGATCCGCCGGGGACAGGTCGTACGCCGCTTCGTCCGAGGCGGCGAGCAGGGAGTCGATGTCCGGGTAGGGACGGTGGTCGGCCACCCGGCGGGCCCAGCGGAGGCTGCGGAGGCAGCCCAGGAGGAGCTTGCGGGCCTCTTCCGCGGGCGCGATGTTGAAGGCGTCCAGGATGCTGGGCAGCGTCGGTATGGCGGCGACTCGGCCAGGAGGGTGTGTGGGCGTCACGTGTGTTTCGGCAGAGGATGCTGTGAGAGCGTGAGAGATGTGGTCTTACGTTATCGAGATCGGACCCGAGGTGTCCGACGGATGCCCGAATTTCACTCGCAAGAGAGAGTTTCGGAATGTGTGGTGGACGCATCGTGTTGTCTGTGGGCTTTAGGTTGACGCTGTGAGCCAGCACAGGCGCCGGTCTCCGGCGCAGAACGTGAAGCAGCGGCGCATGATCATCGCGGGTGCGTTCGCCGGGACCGTCGCGCTCGGGATCGGCCTGGGGTTCTGGGTCTCCGGCGACGACAGCGGGCCTGCCGGGTCCGCGCAGCAGCAGTCGCCGTCCGCCGGCAGATCCGCGGCGGCGCCCGGCACCTCGGACGGCGGGAGTGCGGCGCCGCGCCCGACCCGTTCGTACGCCCTGTCGAAGGCTCCTCAGACCATCCCCGCCGTGCGCTCCCACACCGCGGCGCGCGGGCCCGGCTGGCGTCCGGTGCGGGGGGAACGGGTCGTCGTGAACGATGCCGACCTGGCCGACGAGGGGCGTCTGATCGCCGGTGAGCTGGGGCTGACGTACGCGGGTGAGAAGAGCGACGTGCGGGCCGGGGACGTACGGCTGGCGCTGGGCGACGGCGAGGGGGCGAACCCGGAATCGTATGCGATGACCGTGCGCGGTGGCCGGGTGAACATCAGCGGACCGACGGACGCCGGCGTGTTCTACGGCACGCGGACGCTCAAGCAGGAGGTGCACGGCGGGGGCACGGCGCCCGAGGGGGTCGTGAACGACCAGCCCGCCAAGGCGGTGCGCGGGTTCATGCTGGACATCGCGCGCAAGCACTTCACCGCGGGCTGGATCGAGGACCGGGTGCGGGAACTCGGGGACCTGAAGTTCAACCAGCTGGGGCTGCACTTCTCCGACGACCAGGGGTTCCGGATCCAGTCCGACACGCACCCCGAGATCGTCTCGCAGCCCCATCTGACGAAGGCCGAGGTGAGGCGGATCGTCGATCTCGCCGCCAGCCGGCACATCACCGTGGTGCCCGAGATCGACTCGCCCGGGCATCTGGGAGCCGTCATCGCCGCTCACCCCGATCTGCAGCTGCGCAATGCGCGGGGCGTGGCGGCGAAGGGGGCCGTCGACATCTCCAAGCCGGCCGCCGCCAAGATCGTCGACGATCTGCTCAACGAGTACGCCGGCCTCTTTCCCGGCAGCCAGTGGCATCTCGGCGGTGACGAGTACCTGGCGCTGATGGCGTCCAACCCGGCCGCCTCCTATCCGCAGCTGGCCGCCGCCGCGGTGAACAAGTACGGGCCCACCGGCACCGTCTCCGATCTGACCACCG
Source organism: Streptomyces sp. NPDC001351 (assembly GCF_042896045.1). Classification (NCBI taxonomy): domain Bacteria; kingdom Bacillati; phylum Actinomycetota; class Actinomycetes; order Kitasatosporales; family Streptomycetaceae; genus Streptomyces; species Streptomyces sp. NPDC001351. Next base: position 437,687 of record NZ_JBIAWS010000002.1, read on the forward strand.
GATGGCTCAACGACCGTGCCGACACGATCCGGGCCCACAACCGGACCATGCGGGTGTGGAACGACGGGTTCTTCCGCGGGACGTCCGTGCAGCCCGCGAAGGATCTGCAGGTCGCGTACTGGACGGGCAAGGAGATCGGCGCGCGGCAGCCGGTGGAGTATCTGAGCGCCGGACGGAAGCTGATCAACTACAACGACGAGTTCCTGTACTACGTCCTCGGGCAGCCCAACAATTTCGTCTACCCGACCGGGCAGCGGATCTACGAGCAGTGGACGCCGCGCGTCGTGCGGGGCACGCAGGCGATCCCGGCGCGGTACGACGGGCAGATTCTCGGCGGGTCTTTCGCCGTGTGGTGCGACCTGTCGAACTCCCAGACGCAGGACCAGGTCGCGGCCGGGATCCGGATGCCGCTGCGGGCGACGGTGCAGAAGCTGTGGGATCCGGGGCCGCCGGGGCTGTCGTGGACACAGTTCAAGGCGCTGGCCGGCCGGCTGGGCTGAGCGCGCCCGGCCGGCGGGGTCTTCTGGCCCATACAGCTGCGAACTGTCGTACGACTGTGGTGTATTCGGCGCGAGCCGAAGGTGACACAGCCGTGGGGGGCCGGGATGGGCTACTGGGGGTACTTCGTCGTGGGCCGCAGCGAGCGGCCGCTCGCGGAACTCGACGCGCTCGCCGGGGCGGAGGGCATGCTGCAGCGGTCGTCGGCGGCCGGTGGCTGGCAGGTCTGGGAGTACCCGAGCGGGGACGGCGAGGTCGGGAACATGAACGTCCTCGCCGCCGAGACCGGGGCGCCCGCGCTCTTCGGTTACGTCATGGACAGCGCCTGCGTCGTGGTCGAGGCGGCGGCGCCCGAGAGTGGGGCGTGGACGACGTGTCTCGCGCGGGCCGCGATGGCCGGGTACCTCGGCGCCGCGAGCGAGGGGCTCACGATCGAGGACTACTTCCTGGAGCCGCGGGACGCGGCCGACCGGGCGGTCGCCTGGGCCGCCGAGGCGGGGCACGACGTGGACACCGGGCCGTTGCTGGACATTCTGACCGCCGACGCCGATCCGTTGGCCGAAAACCTCTTTTTCCAGTTGCTCGACCGGCTGGGTGTGGTGCCGCTGTGACACTCCCGGGCCGTCGCACGCAGTAAGGGGAAGTGTGGGCTCCGTAAGGGAAGAGCCCTGCTGGGCCCGGTACGGGACCCGCAGAAGGAGGCGTGGATGAGCCTGGTGGAACTGATCGCTCAGGCCGACGACCGCGGACTGGCCGCCAGCGGGTTGGCTTGTTTGGATCGGTGTGTGCCGCTGCTGGGCGGTGACGACGAGATCCTGCGGCCGCTGTGGGCCAGCCTCGCGGACTCCGGTGACGTCGGGGACTGGGGCGAGCGGCTGGAGCATGCCCGCGGGAAGCTCGGCGGTGCCGAGAAGCCGGGCGAGGGCGACGCGGCGCTGCTGGCCCGCCGGATGCTGGAGGCCGCGCCGGTCGAGCGGTCGGGGACGCAGGTGCGGGTGTGGGCCGATGCGTGCTCGGTCGCTGCGCTGCAGATACACCGGTTGCTGGATCCACTGGGGGACGAGGCGTCCTCGGTCGACACCCGACGGGAGGGGCGGACGGAGGGGATGTCGCCGCTCGTCGCCGCGGAGTTGCGGCGACAGGTCGCCGTACTCGAGTTGCTTGCCGGGCATGGGGCGGGTGGGCTGCGCCGTGCGCTGGAGGTGTCGATCGAGGGGCGGCGGGTTCTGCAGGCCGTGGTGTCTCGTCGGGCGCGGCGGGGGTAGGGCGGGGGAGTTGTTGTGCGGGTGCGGGTGCGGGTGCGGGTGCGGGTGCGTTGTGGCTGGTCGCGCCCGCGCGGCGGAGCCGCGTATCCGTACAGCCCCGCGCGCCTGAAGCCGCTGCCGGTGCCCCTCGGGGAGAGGCCGTCTCCCGCGCCGCTGAACGAAAAACCGCCCCAAGCCGGGAAAATCAGCGCAGCAGGCACTTCACCACTGCGTCGCCGTACTCGGCTGTCTGGGCGTAGAAGGCCGTCAGGTCGCGGTGGGTGGCGGTGACGAGGGTGTGGGTTTCCTGTTCGGCGGCGGGGCCGCCGTAGCGCGGGAGGAGTTGGTCGCGGGACTCGTGCCACAGGGTCTCGATGTCGGTCGAGGTGAGGAAGGCCGCCACCCGGGCCGCCTGGGCCGAGGTCAGCAGGAGAAAAGGTGGGGCTTCGGGGGCGTGGTGGGGGACCGGGCGGCCGCCGAGGACCACGTGGGCCCGGGGGCCCTCCCCGGTGCGGCGCGGGGGTGCGCCCGCGTAGAGGGTGTCGTGGTCGACGTAGTGGTGGTCCAGCATCTCCTCCCGGTGGCGGTCGATCCGTCGGCGCACGGTGTCCCAGTCGTCCTCGAACAGCCGTTGCAGCCAGGTCGCGCTGTTGCGCAGGGCCGAGGGCGGCACCGCGCGCAGATGGAAGTACAGGCTCATCAGTCAGAGGAGCGCACGGAAGGGGCGAAGCGTCACTCCCGGGCAGAACGCGCACCTGAGGGAGTCCTGTGACCGTCCTGCGGCGGCGGTGGGGCGGTACTGCGCCGGTATCGGGAACTCCCCGGAAATCGCGTGACGGATGGCCCGCCGACCCCGCTTCTGTCTATGTGACTACCTTCCACGAGACCAGGCCGAGCGCGGCGACGAAGCCCGTGCGGTGGGCGGCGGACGCGGTCGCGGCCATGCGTGAGGGCGCCCGGCTGCGCCTCGACTACTCGGCGCAGAGCCTGTGGCGCGTCGACCGGATGATCGAGGGGATACGGCAGGAAGGGGCGCCGTACGCCGCGGTGGAGAGCGTGTTGCGCGGTTTCGGCGCGTACGCCGGTGAGGTGATCGTCCGTCAGGCGGGCGCCGAGTGGTGGGCGACCGGCGGCGACCACTGGATACGCACCCCGGACGGTCGGATCTGGGACCCCTTCGACGAGGCCCGGCGCTGCTGGACCGGGGACGGTTCGCTGCGGCTGCTGTGCCGGGATGCGACCGACGGCGTCCGAAGGTGACCGCGGCGGCAAAATCGCCGTAATAAGAGACGCTTGCGTTCCCAAACGGTGGTGTGCGGAGGGAGCATGGAGGCGACCTCGGGACGGTACGACTCGGGAGGCCTCCATGGCCGAGAACCGCCGTTGGTGGGCGCTGGTCGTCATTGCGCTCGCCCAGTTGATGGTCGTCCTCGACATGACCATCGTGAACATCGCCCTGCCCTCCGCCCAGACCGCGCTGCACATGTCGGACGGCAACCGGCAGTGGGTCATCACCGCGTACACCCTGGCCTTCGGCGGGCTGCTGCTGCTCGGCGGCCGGGTCGCCGACCTGGTCGGCCGCAGGAACACCTTCGTGATCGGACTGCTCGGCTTCGCCGCCGCCTCCGCGCTGGGCGGAGCCGCCGTCAACTCCGGGATGCTGTTCGGGGCGCGGGCCCTGCAGGGCGTGTTCGCCGCGCTGCTCGCGCCGTCCGCGCTGTCGCTGCTCGCGACGACGTTCACCGACCCCAAGGACCGCGGGAAGGCCTTCGGCATCTTCGGCGCGATCATCGGCGCGGGTGCCGCGGTCGGCCTGCTCGCGGGCGGTTTCCTCACCCAGTACCTGAACTGGCGCTGGTGCCTGTACGTCAACATCCCCATCGCCCTGGTCGCCTTCTTCGGCGCGCTGACCCTGCTCGCACCCGGCGAACGCCACCCCGACGCCCGCCTCGACGTGCCGGGCGCGCTGCTCGGCTCGGCCGGAATGCTCTCCCTCGTCTACGGCTTCTCCGAGGCGGAGTCGAGGAGTTGGCACGACGGACTGGTGCTGGCGCTGCTCGTCGGCGGGGTCGTGCTCCTCGCGGCGTTCGGGCTGTGGCAGACGCGGGCGCGGGTGCCGTTGCTGCCGATGTCCGTGGTGAAGGACCGTCAGCGCGTCGGCGCCTTCCTCACCACGCTGCTCGTGACCGTCGGCATGTTCGGCGTGTTCCTGTTCCTGACGTACTACATGCAGGGCGTTCTCGGATATTCGCCGGTCAAGACAGGTGTCGCCTATCTGCCCATCACCGCCGGGATGATCATCGGTTCGACCCAGATCGCGGCCCGGGGGCTGGGCAAGGTGCCGCCGCGGCTGCTGATGGTGCCGGGGCTGCTGGTGGCGGCGGGCGCGCTCGCGATCATCGCCCAGGTGGGGACCGAGCCGGCCTACGCCTCGCACATCCTGCCCGGCATGCTGATGCTCGGGCTCGGCATGGGTACGGCGATGATGACGTCCGTCTCGCTGGCCACCGGCAGCGTCGCTCCGCGTGACTCGGGAGCGGCCTCCGCCACCTTCAACACCGCCCAGCAGGTGGGTGGTTCGATCGGTACGGCGCTGCTGAACACCATCGCCGCGACGGTGACGGCGCGGTATCTGACGGCGCATGCGGGGCCGGGCGTCGACCCGCGCTCGCTGCAGGCGGAGGCGACCGTGCACGGCTTCAACGTCGCCACCTGGTGGGCGATGGGCTCGCTGCTGCTGGCCGCGACCATCGCGGGCCTGGTCGTGAACGCGGACCGGGCGCCCACCCCGCAAACTGCGCAGGAGCGGACGCCCGAACCGGTGGACACGGCGATGTGAACTGCCCTGTGGCGACGGCTACTTGATGGCTCTACCTGATGTAGACCAGGCCGTCCGTCGTGACCGTCGGGCGGCCGCTGGTGCCGACCACCACGATCTTCACCGTGTGCTTGGCGCCGGCCGACCAGGTCTTCGTCCAGATCGCCTGGCGGTACAGGGTGGTCGACGACTTCAGGTCGACGGTGCTGACCTTCACCCCGTCGACATAGACGTACGCCTGACCGGAGGTGGAGGCACGGCTGACCACCCAGGAGGCCGAGCGGCCGGTGAAGGTCCAGGTCAGGCTCGCGCCCTTCGAACCGCTGGAGTACGACTTCCCGCCGAGATAGCTGGTGGAGGAACGGGCCGTCCAGCTGCCGGACTTGGTGGCCGAGGTCTCCTGGAGGATCACCGGCGTGAAGGACGCGGACGAGGTACGGGTGTTGCCCGCGTAGTCGTACGCCGTCATCGACCAGGTGCTCGCGGTGCCGGACGCGGCGGTGCGGCTGGAGCTGGTGGTGGTCGGTCCGAAGGCGGCCGTCGTCGGGGTCAGCAGGCTCACCGACTTCAGGGCGGCGTTGTCGGTCGCCTGCCAGCCGAGGGTGACCGGCACGGAGCTGGTGTTGACCGTGCCGGTGCGCAGGGAGAGCTTCGGCGCGGTGGTGAAGGTCGGCGCGGTCGTCTCGGCGACGACGTTCAGCGCGGCGGTCGTCGTGGTCTTGCCGGACTGGTGCACGGCCCGCACGGCGACGGTGTGGGTGCCCAGGGCGAGGGTCGTGCCCACCGAGGTCGACGTGCCGGAGGCGGTGGCGGCGACCTTGCCGTCCACCAGCAGCTCGAACCTGGAGATCAGCGAACCCGGCGTGGTCGTCGACCACTTCGCCGTGACGGCGCCCTTGGTGTAGTACGTCGAGCCGGACAGGCCCGCACCGGACAGCGAGGCCAGCTTCAGCCCCTGCACCGGGCCGGACGCCCAGGCGCGGATCGTCGGCAGCTGGGCGTAGAGGGAGCTGCCCGGGCACTGGGTGTTGTAGCCGTCCCGGTGGCCGGAGATCCGGTTGAAGGTGTACGAGTTGCCCGCGGTGAAGCCGGTCCCGAAGTAGTTCGTCTGGGTCGCGCCCGCCTTGAGCTGCACGGTCGTTGCCGGATCGGCGTTGTACTGGCCGAGCTTCCAGGCCGCGATACGCGCGACCGACTCCAGGGTCGCGTCGGTGGCGCCGGTGGAGGTGTACTCACCGAGCACCGCGATACCGGCCGACTCGCGGTTCCAGCCGTAGGTGTGCGCGCCGAGCACCGGGAGGTCGACGCCGCCCTTGCGGCCCTCGAAGATCGTGCCGCACTTGTCGACCAGGAAGTTGTAGCCGATGTCGTTCCAGCCGTTGGTCTGCGTGTGGTACGCGTAGATGCCCCGGACGATCGCCGCCGAGTCGGCGCACGAGTAGTCGTTCGTGCCGTCCGTGTGGTGCACGAAGACGGCCTTCACATCGGCGTTGTACTCCGAGGGGTCGGGGCTGAGCGACTCGTCCGCGCCCCAGTCGGCGCGCGAGACGATCGGCGGCTCGGGCACGGTCGACGGCGGCGCGCTGGGCGTGGTGGCCGTGGGGCTCGCGGAGGCGCTCGACGAAGGGGACGCGCTCGTCGAGGGGGACGCGGAGTCGCTCGGGGAGGCGGAGTCCGTCGGCGACGCCGAGTCGGTGGGCGACACGGAGTCGGTCGGCGACGCGGAGTCCGTCGGGGAGGCGGAGTCCGTGGGCGTCACATCCGCCACGTACGCGGCCGGCTCGGCCTTCTGCTCGGCGGCGGTCGCCACCCCCGGGTCGACCAGGTTGACCTCCAGCCCCTTGGGCAGGGCGGAGCTGGTGGAGCCGTCCTTGTGCACGACCTGGACCTGGACGCCGTCGGAGGGGCCGACCCACAGCGGCTCGGAGGCACCGCGCGCGCCGGCGCCCGCCTCCGGGTCCTCGAGCGGGTCGACGTTCGCCTCGAGATCCTTCCAGGCGGTCCACTCGCCGGTCTCGATGCTGTGGGTGCGTACCTGTGCCGTGCCGTGCAGCCGCTTGCCGGCGTCCTTCCAGGAGACGCCGAGCATCGAGAACCGCTGGGTCTGCGTGCGCGGCAGCTCCCGCTTGCCGCTCGTCGCGCTCTTCAGTGCCAGTGCGTAGACCTTCACCGGCCGCTTGGCCTGGCCGTGCCCGGAGGACGGCCCGGCGACCGCGTACGTCGCCACACCCCCGCCGCCCAGTACCACCGCGCCGAGCGTGATCCACGCCCGTCTCTTCATGCTCAGCGGTCTGTACGCGCGCGTACCGCGAGGACTCACTTACCCCACCCCTAGAAGAAAGACCATGACTGCCACACCTGTCACAGACACGTGGCACTTACACACAGCGCTCGGCCCTGGCCAAACGTCACTCAGGCTGCACACCTGCGACATCCGATGTGCTGTGACACTTCCGTGACGCCTGACGCAGAGGGTCGTGAAGGCGTGCGCACGGACCGAGGTGACGCGCGGCGCGGGCTCGGCAGAGTCCCCTTCGCACTCGTACGAACGAGGACAGTTGTTGCGCCAGGGACGCGAACCCCGCCCCGTGCAGCCGTACGACGGGGAGCTGGGCGCGGCCGTCGCGCGGGCCCAGGAGGGCGACGAGGCCGCCTTCGCGGTCGCGTACCGGATCGTGCAGCCCGGACTGCTCGGCTATCTCCGCGGGATCGTCGGTGACGACGCCGAGGACGTGGCGTCCGATGCCTGGCTGGAGATCGCCCGGGACCTCAGGCGCTTCAAGGGCGACGGGGCGGGCTTCCGCGGCTGGACCGCGACCATCGCCCGGCACCGCGCCCTGGACCATCTGCGCCGGCAGAAGGTACGGCCCCGGTCCGCGGCGCTGGAACAGGACGTGCTGGAGCTGCCCGGTACCCACAACACCTACGACCAGGCGCTGGAGGCGCTCTCCACCGAGCGCGCGCTGGAACTGGTCCGCAGCCTGCCCCGCGACCAGGCCGAGGCCGTGTTGCTGCGCATCGTCGTCGGTCTCGACGGCCCCGCGGCGGCCCGCGTCCTCGGCAAGCGCCCCGGCGCCGTGCGCACGGCCGCGCACCGCGGTCTCAAGCGCCTCGCGGCCCGGCTGGGCGCCCCAGGTGTGACGAATGAGGATCCCCGGACGCTGGGGGAGTCGAAATGAACGTCGACGGCGAAACGAACGTCAACGACGGAATGAACATCAATGGCGCGATGAACGTCTACGACGGCAGGGACGGCCGCGAGGGCCGGCTGTCGGACACGGATGGATACGGACATGGGTGAACGGCAGAGCGACGGCAGTGCCTCCGGCGGCCGTCGGCGCGTACACCCCGGCGGGACCCTGTCGGGCACCGAGGACTGGCCTGCCGGACCCGTACTGGAGGGTCTGCTCGCCGACGCGATGTGCTCCGGCGCCCTCGACGCCGAGGCCGAGCAGCGGGCCGTCGCCGCGTTCCGGGCCGCCCGCGACGCCGGGGCGCTCCGCGCGCGGACCCGGCGCCGCGACGACTGGCGCCCGCGTGAGCACGGCCGGGCCCGCCGCTCCCTGCGGGCCACCCTGACGCTGGCCCTGGCCGGCCTGACCATGGGCGGTGTCGCGTTCGCGGCGATCGGCTCGGTGGGCGGCTCCTCGCACGACGACGGGCAGGCGGCCCGGCAGCGGCGGCACGCGCCCGCCGCGCCCTCCGCGACGGCCTCCGGCACGCCCGGTGCCGCCGCCACGCCGGACCGCCCGGACACGGCGAAGGACACCGAGGCGCACTGCCGGGCGTACGAGAAGAAGGCCGACGGCAACGGCAAGGCGCTGGACTCGACGGCCTGGCAGCGGCTGATCGCGGCCGCGGGCGGCGAGGCGAACGTCCCTGCCTACTGCGCCGAGCAGCTGGGGCAGTCGACGGCGGCCCCCAAGCCGGGCAAGGGCGACGGGACCGCCAAGGCCGAGAACACCGCGAAGGCCGGCAACAAGGGCAAGGCCGATGACTCCGGCAAGTCCGGGAAGCCGGACAAGAGCGCCGGCAAGGCGAGCGGCAGGACCGGCAACTGACCACCGGCTGAAGGTGCGAGCGGCGGGAACAGCCGACTCGGCATGCCCCGGCACGGCCCTCGCGCCCCGGACGTCCGCCGTCGGGAGCGGGAAACCGAAGCAACGGCCGGGGCCGCCACCCCCCACAGGAGAGGCCCCGGCCGTCGCGCGGTCGGGCCGCGCGGCGGCCCGTACTCTCTACAGCGCCGAGAGTGCGGTATCTGTCACACCCCGGGTACAGCGCGCCCCTCCATGAGGTGGTTGCATGGGGTACGGACATGGACGAGCGGCGGTTTCAGGTCGTAACGTGCCTTTCGCGCCGGGCGCGGAAGACGAACGACCATCGCAGACCATCGCAACGATCGGCGGCCTCGACGCCGCGACCATCGAACGAGGAACCATCGGGTGCTGGGGGACGACGCGGAGCTGACCGCCGCGGTGCTTGCGGCACAGGACGGGAACGAGACCGCGTTCCGGACTGTGTACCGAGCGGTGCATCCGCGGCTGCTCGGGTACGTCCGCACGCTCGTCGGCGATCCGGACGCCGAGGACGTCACCTCCGAGGCCTGGCTGCAGATCGCCCGTGATCTGGACCGGTTCAGCGGCGACGCGGACCGTTTCCGCGGCTGGGCCGCCCGCATAGCCCGCAACCGCGCGCTGGACCACATACGGATGCGCGGCCGCCGCCCGGCGATCGGCGGCGACGAAACGGAACTGACCGGCAGGGCCGCCGAGTCCGACACCGCCGGCGAGGCCATGGAGTCCCTGGCCACCGACCACACCCTCTCGCTGATCGCCCGGCTGCCGCAGGACCAGGCCGAGGCCGTCGTGTTGCGCGTGGTCGTGGGCCTCGACGCCAAGACCGCCGCCGAGACGCTCGGCAAGCGCCCGGGTGCCGTACGCACGGCGGCGCACCGCGGTCTGAAGCGGCTCGCGGAACTGCTCGGCGAGGATCCGGAATCGAGCGTCGGCCTGGACGGGCTGCCGCTCCAGAGGGAACCGCGCGGCCGCGCGGTGACGTCCGCGAGTGTGACGCAAAGCGTTGCGCGGACGCAGAAGGACATGTGATGGCCGACGAGCGCTGTGCCTTTCCGGGGGATTCGGAGTCCGCCGGCGGCTCCGCCGGGGGCCCGGCCCCCGACCGGTGGCTGGACCGCGAAACAGCGGAGCTCCTGCTGCGCCGAAAGTCACTCGACACGGTCGACGCCGCCTCCCGCGACCAGGCCGAACGGCTCGCGAAGACCCTCGACGGGCTGATCGTCGAGGCCCCGCTGAGCAGCTCCGAACTACCCGGCGAGGCCGCCGCGCTGGCCGCCTTCCGCGCGGCCCGCTCCGGCGCGCTCGCCGAGCAGGCCGCCGCCGGCCGGCACCGTTCCCGCACCCGGACCTCCGACGCCGGGCTCGTCCGCATCGGTGGCTTTGCCCCGGCCCCCCGGCGCTCCCGCTGGGGCCGGCCCGCGCGCTTCGGGCTGACGGCCGTACTGGCCGCCGCCATGGTCGGCGGTGTTGCGTTCGCGGCGACGTCCGGAGTGCTCCCGGGGCCGTTCGGCCACGACGAGCCGGGCCCCGTCGCCTCCGTGTCGGTTGGCGCGAGCCCCGACCGCCCGCTGGTGTCGCCCTCGCAGAACAGCGCCCTGGGCGACACCACCCCCGACGCCTCCAGCTCCCCGTCCACACGCCCGACGGCTCCGCACGGCCCGGCCGGCGGCTCCTCGGCCAAGCCCGGCTCCGGCTCCGAGGACGGGCGGGCCACCGGCGGCGGCTGGTGGCTGGGCGCCCCCTCGGCCTGCCGCGACGTGCGCGACGGCAGGGAACTCACCGCCGACCGCAGGCGGGCCCTGGAGGGCGCGGCGGGCGGCTCCGGCGCGGCCCGTGTCTGGAAGTACTGCAAGAACGTCCTGGCCGGCACCGACGGCGCCGACGACAAGGACGGCAAGGGCAAGGGCAAGGACGGACGGGGCAACCAGAACGGCAAGGGCGGCGACCAGGGGGATCAGGGTGGTGACGGCGACGGCCACCACATAGCGCCCGGCCCCGTCGTCACACCGTCCCCCCTCCCGCCCTTCCTCCCGAGGCAGCTGGTGACGACACCGGCTCCGTCCCCGAAGCCGACGTACAGTGCGCTCTGACCTGCGGTTTTGTGGCTCGCAAAATTTTCTTTGGCCCGCCAGTAACGTTTTCGGCCCCACCCGCGCAGTACTGAGTGAGCCGACTGGTCATCGGCCGTCGCACAGAGCCGGGGTTCCCCCCGTACCCACGGCTCGTGCATCGGCGCGGGCGGGACACGTTCCCCCGGTTCCGCCCGCGCCCCACTCACTTCTCTCCCGGCTCCGGGACTCAGCGGTACACGACGACCTTGTCGCCGTCGTTCACCTGCGCGTACAGATCCGCGATCGCCGACTCGTCCCGGACGTTCACACAACCGTGCGAGGCGCCGGCGTAACCGCGGGCCGCGAAGTCGTACGAGTAGTGCACGGCCTGCCCGCCGCTGAAGAACATCGCGTACGGCATGGACGAGTCGTAGAGCGTCGACCAGTGGTGGCGGGACTTCCAGTACACGTGGAAAACGCCCTCGCGGGTGGGCGTGCCCGTCGCGCCGAAGCGGACCGACATCGTCGACACGGTCCGCCCGTCGATCATCCAGCGCAGGGTGCGGCTCGTCTTGTCGATGCACAGCACCCGGCCGGTCAGACACCGCGGATCGGCAGGACCTGCGGGCTGACCGCCCATCAGATACAGCTCCCACTTCCCCGGCTCGTGCGTCATCCTCAGCAGCCGCTGCCAGGTCACGGTGTCCGTCTGTCCGGTCCTCGGCAGCCCGCGCTTGCCCTGGAAGCCCTTCACGGCCTCCTCGGTCAGGTCGTCGTACGTCCCGGTCGGACCGTCGTAGAGCCAGGCGACCTGACGCAGCCGGGCCTGGAGTTCGCGCACGTCGTTCCCGGAGTCGCCGCGGGACAGCAGCACGGCCGGCCTGGTGGTCGAAGGGGACGCGCTCGGTTTGCCGTCGGAGCCGGAGCCGGACGCGCCGGAGGGGGCCTTGCTGCTCGGCAGCTGGATGTGCACGGGGGAGTGCCCCTTGCCGTCCGTGCCCTGCACGGTGCAGCCGCACACGGCGGCCAGGGCCGCGAGTGCCGCCGCAGCGGCAGCCGATCTCCCCATGCCCGTCATACGCACAGCGCCCCCCGTCGTCTCACCGATGCAACTGACAGCCCCGCGTGTCACCTGAGATGCTGCCCGCGGATGACTGGTTGCGAACGGCGGGGCATGGTTGTGACGGAGACCGCAAAACCGCTGTGAGGAAGCTCCCAGCGTGCTCCCCTCCACCGACTGCACGCACCCCGCTACAGTCCGCAGGAGGGTCGGTCTGTACTGGCCAGTAACTCAGCGGGAGGCATCACACCATGGCGCGCGAGTCGGGCAGTGCTCGATCCACTGAGAGTGGACTGCCCATCGAACCGGTCTACGGGCCGGAGGACCTGGCGGGCTGGGACCCGGCCGAAAAGCTGGGCGATCCGGGCTCGTACCCCTTCACCCGCGGTGTCTATCCGTCGATGTACACGGGCCGCCCCTGGACCATGCGCCAGTACGCCGGTTTCGGCACGGCGGTGGAGTCCAACGCCCGCTACAAGCAGCTCATCGCCAACGGCACGATGGGTCTGTCGGTCGCCTTCGACCTGCCGACCCAGATGGGCCACGACTCCGACGCCCCGATCGCGCACGGCGAGGTCGGCAAGGTCGGCGTCGCGATCGACTCCGTCGAGGACATGCGGGTGCTGTTCGGCGGCATCCCGCTGGACAAGGTCTCGACGTCGATGACGATCAACGCGCCGGCGGCCCTGCTGCTGCTCATGTACCAGCTGGTCGGCGAGGAGCAGGGTGTGCCGGCCTCCCAGCTCACCGGCACGATCCAGAACGACGTACTGAAGGAGTACATCGCGCGGGGCACGTACATCTTCCCGCCGAAGCCCTCCCTCCGGCTGATCGCCGACATCTTCAAGTACTGCAAGGCCGAGATCCCGAAGTGGAACACGATCTCGATCTCCGGCTACCACATGGCCGAGGCCGGCGCCTCCCCCGCGCAGGAGATCGCCTTCACCCTGGCCGACGGCATCGAGTACGTCCGCACGGCGGTCGCCGCGGGCATGGACGTCGACGACTTCGCGCCCCGGCTCTCCTTCTTCTTCGTGGCCCGTACGACGATCCTCGAAGAGGTCGCCAAGTTCCGTGCGGCCAGGCGGATCTGGGCCCGCGTGATGAAGGAGGAGTTCGGCGCGAAGAACCCGAAGTCGCTGATGCTGCGCTTCCACACGCAGACCGCGGGCGTCCAGCTGACGGCCCAGCAGCCGGAGGTGAACCTGGTCCGCGTCGCCGTCCAGGGCCTGGCCGCGGTCCTCGGCGGCACCCAGTCGCTGCACACGAACTCCTTCGACGAGGCGATCGCGCTGCCCACGGACAAGTCCGCGCGGCTCGCCCTCCGTACCCAGCAGGTGCTGGCCTACGAGACCGATGTGACGGCCACCGTCGACCCCTTCGCGGGTTCCTACGTCATCGAGAAGATGACGGACGACGTGGAGGCGGCCGCCGTCGAGCTGATGGCCAAGGTGGAGGAGCTGGGCGGCGCGGTCAACGCGATCGAGCACGGCTTCCAGAAGTCCGAGATCGAGCGCAGCGCCTACCGCATCGCCCAGGAGACCGACTCCGGCGAGCGGGTCGTGGTCGGTGTCAACCGCTTCCAGCTGGACGAGGAGGAGCCCTACGAGCCGCTCCGCGTCGACCCTGCCATCGAGGCCCAGCAGGCGGAACGCCTGGCGAAGCTGCGCGCCGAGCGTGACCAGCCGGCGGTCGACGCCGCCCTGGCGGCCCTGAAGAAGGCCGCCGAGGGCGAGGACAACGTCCTGTACCCGATGAAGGACGCGCTGCGGGCGCGGGCGACGGTGGGCGAGGTGTGCAACGCGCTGCGCGAGGTCTGGGGGACTTACGTGCCGAGCGACGCGTTCTGAGCTGGGCGGTTACTCCGTATGGGTGATCATGGGCGGAATCCGCATGATCCCGGTTACGCTCGTTACAGAGTGGGCCCCGAAAAGGAGGACGCCATGGCCGTACTGCAGCAAGAACTGCGGCAGGAGCTGACTGTGGGCGAAGCTGCCGATCTGCTTGCCCGTGCACTGCCCGGCCGTCGCGTGGAGATTCTCCAGGGGAGGCTCATCGTGACACCGCCGCCGGATGGTTCGCACGCCCTGTCGTTGACCTGGCTGGTCGAGGAATTCGCAGGGGCGGGCGCTCGGAAGGCTGGGCTTCGGTACGTTCAGGGAATCGGGCTGTGGCTGCCCTCGCTGCCAGACGACTTCGCAGTACCGGACTTCTCCGTCGTGGACGAAGACTTCCGTGACGCCCTTGTCCGGAAGAACTGCTACGCCGCGAACGTCTTCCGCCTGGTTGTAGAAGTGACGTCCTCCAACTGGTCCGACGACCTCTATACCAAGGTTGAGTGCTACGCCGAGGCCGGCATTCCGGCGTACCTGATCGCTGACCGCAAGCATGGCGAGGTGCTCCTCTACAACAGCCCCGCCGAGGGTAAGTACCCTGCCCCCCTCCGCTACAAGCGCGGCCAGAGCGTGCCCGTGCCCGAGTCCGTCGGCGTCAGCCTCGAACTCTCCGTCGACACGCTCCTCGACGGCGACGACTGATCCCCGGTGTTGAGCGGCGCGAGCGTCATCAGTCCGTATCAGCGCGGTCCGGACAGTGCCGCTCGCAGTTTCGGCGTCAGTCGCTTCTCGACGTAGCGGTTGAGCAGCCAGGCCAGCAGCAGCATCGACGCGACCGTGAGGGCGAAGGTCGCCGCCGACGGCAGGCCGAGGCCGATGTGCAGGGCGTGGATCACCACCCAGCCCAGGTGCTCGTGGACCAGGTAGAACGGGTACGTCAGCGCCCCGGCCACGGTCAGCCAGCGCCAGTTCGCCCAGTTCAGCCAGCCCAGGGCGATCGCGGCGACCGCGATGAAGCCGAAGGCGACGATGAGGATGATGCCGAGCGAGGAGCGGTGGGCGAAGGCGTTCGGGTCCGACGCGTTCCACAGGCCGCGCACTGCGTAGTGCTGCCCGATCAGGAAGCTCACGGCCACGATGCCCCAGGCGTAGACGTCGCGCCGGTCGCGGTGGACGAGGTAGAGCCCGACACCGCCGACGAAGAAGGGCGCATACTCGGGTATGAGCACGATGTCGAGCAGCGGCATCTTCGCTCCCTGCGCGATCGCCGCCGCCAGCGTCCAGCCGGCGCAGAACAGGATCACGCGGCGACGGCTCGCCCCGGGCAGTACGACGCACAGCGCGAACAGCGCGTAGAAGCGGATCTCCGCCCAGAGCGTCCAGCACACCCCCAGCACCCGGTTCACGCCCAGCGGTTGCTGAAGCATCGTCAGGTTCACCAGGGTGTCGCTCGGCGACAGGGCCTTGTAGGCGACCATCGGCAGCGCGAACACCGCCGACACGATGAGTATCGCCGCCCAGTAGGCCGGCAGCAGACGGGAGGCGCGGGAGGCGAAGAACGACTTCAGGGGCCGGCCCCAGCCGCTCATGCAGATCACGAATCCGCTGATCACGAAGAAGACCTGGACGCCGAGGCAGCCGTAGGAGAAATAGCCGTGCAGCGCGGGGAACTCGTGCTTGGCGGAGGCGCCCCAGGCTTTGGTGACCTCGCCGCCGCGGCCTCCGTAGTGATACGCCGCCACCATCAGCGCGGCTATCAGTCGCAGTCCGTCCAGGGCGCGGAGCCGGGTTTCGCGGGGCTGCGTCCGTGCCGGCCTTTGGTGCGCCGACGCGACGGGCGCGGGTCGGACGGTCGTGCTGGTCACAGAATTCCCCTCGCTGGGCGCTCACTCTCACGGGTGCTTCACAGCACATTAGTCCGAATGACAGTGACGCCTTGGCCGGGAAAACCATGATTGGCCGCGTGGTCCCGGGGAGTTCACCTGAGTGTCGCCCTGGCTTCTTGCGTTCACTCAGAATTCCCCCGGCCCCCACTCCCGTGGGGGCCGGGCCCTCCTTTGTCGCCCTACGGCGCTTGTCGCCCCACGGCCTTCTTCAGCGCCCGCGCCCGGCGCACCACCCGGCGGGCCGTGGAGTTGCGGGGGAGGAACGCCAGGCGCTCCGGGATGCCCCCGGGCAGCCCCAGCGCAGTGAGCCGCTTCCGTCTGAAGTACCGCTTGGTGCGCACGGACAGATGCTTGGAGAGGTACCGTTCCGCAGCCGCCCGCAGGGACGGGTAGATCTGCGGCTGCATCGTGTAGCTCAACGTGTCGAGCAGCCCGTCCACCGTGTCCGCGGCCAGCGTCTTCTCACCCTTGCCGCCCTCCAGATCCGGCAGCAGCGCATCGGCGAGAACCACCGGCACCCGGTTGCTGTTCTGGTACGGCGTGAGCCCGCCCAGCAGCGGTGCCGTACCGATGCGGGCGACCGGCAGGCCGTAGAACGCGGAGGCCGTGAAGAGTGCCGTGGAGAAGCAGCCCACGACCAGGGCCGGCCGCGACCGCTCGAACAGCACCTCGGCGAGGACGGGCAGGTCGAGGACGGTGAGATCCACGCCCAGCTTCCCGGCCTCGGTCTCCAGCGCGCGGCTGTAGCGAGCCGGCGCGGTGGGGTGCGGCTTGAAGACGATCGAGCGGTGCCCGCGCTCGACCGCCCCGCGCATCATCCGTACGTGCAGGTCCTCCTCTTCCTCGGGGGAGAGGATGCCCAGCGCGGACAGGTACTGGCCGAGCAGCAGCGCCGAGTTGTCGGGCAGCTCCGGCAGGTCCTGGACGGAGGAGGCGAGTTCGCCCATCACCTTGAGGAACGCCTCGGTCGGCACGAGCTCCGCCGGGACGTCGAACTCGGTCAGCAGCCGCGGGGTCAGGTCCGGCACCAGGTCCAGGTGGAGCAGCCGCCGCACGCGCGTGCCGACCAGCGGGTCGATCTTGTTGCGGGTGGGGCCGTAGCTCATCAGGCCGTCGGCGTACACATGCACGGGCGCGTCGGTGAACAGCTGGGCCACCGTCAGCGCCGGGGCGACCTGGATGGACTCCACGACCAGCTCCACCCGGTCGTCGCCCAGGCCCCACAGCAGCCGCAGATAGCGCTCGAAGAGCGGGATGTCGTCCTGGCGCGGGGTCCAGGCGCCCGGGTGGAAGGGGCGGATGGCCTCGTTCCAGGACAGGATCTCGTCGAAGTGGTCGCGCAGCGGTTCGAAGCCCGGCATCTCGTCGACGGGCGGCGTCGTCTCGGGGGTCGCCGAGTTGTTGAAGACCAGCAGCAGACTGCGGTCCTCGTCCTCGAAGCAGTCCGAGTCCAGCGCGGCGGCCAGGGTGGCGGCGCCGTACAGGGTCGAGACGCAGTAGATGCGGGTGGTACGGGGCATCAGGCAGCCGCCTTCGCTGTCGTGATCCTGCGCCGCAGCCGCCGCAGCTTGGAGGAACGGTGCAGGTCCATCGTCTCGAGCACGTCGCCGAGCATGTCCTGCGGCAGACGCTGGATGGCGGCCGCGCTCCGGGCCCGCAGCTGCCGGTACACCGACGGCTCCCACTTGTCCTCGTCCGAGACGTGGTGGGCGATGATCGCGCAGTAGGTGCGCACCGCCTTCGGCAGCAGTTGGTCCGCGTCCGGGTCCTTCGCCGTCTCCTCGATGACCTGGTCGAAGGCGCGGATGAAGTCGAGCTGGCGGACGTCGCCGATCTGCGTCAGGGAGGACGCCACCCCGCGCCGGTAGAAGACGCCGAGCAGGCTCACCACGGCGAACGACTCCGCCTCGCGGTGCAGCTTCCAGATCCACGGCCGGTCCTCGGCCGTGCGCAGCCCGTCGGTGAAGTGCAGCAGACCCTGGTCGAGGAGCCGGCGGTGGTAGGCGCCCGCCCAGGCGAAGGCGTAGTCCACGGAGGTCGAACGGTCGGCGGGCAGGATCGCCTCGCGCGGGTTCAGCGCCTCCCAGCGGCGCCCGATGGGAACCCTGTTCACGCTGCGCGCGCGGGCGGTCGCCTGCACATGGTCGGTGCGCACGAAGTCGACGCCCAACCCCTCGATGGCCGCGACCAGTTCGGCGAAGTAGCCGGGAGCCAGCCAGTCGTCGCCGTCCAGGAACGTCAGGTACTCGCCCTGCGCCGCGTCCAGGCCGGTGTTGCGGGCGGTGGCGAGTCCCCCGTTCTTCTCATGGCGGATATACCGCACCTGGGCCACGTCGGAGAGTTCCTCGGCCGCGCGTTCGAGAATCGCCGGAGTTTCGTCCTTCGAGTGGTCGTCGACCAGTACGAACTCGAAATCCCGCTGTGCGTTCAAGCGAAGGCTTTTGAGGGTGTCCGGGGCATATTGCTGCACGTTGTAGAACGGCACGATCACGGAAAGCTTTGGCACACGAGAAGAGTAAGAGGCAGGTCGGCGGCGTAACTTTCCGGTGTCCGTACAGGGGGTGAACTCAATGTGTCGGAACGGTGCATCACCTGTAGCTCCGAGGATTTCGCGGGCCAGTTCGGCTCTCGGCGGCGTGTTGTTAACTTTTTGTTGAGGTGCGGTTGGGCCGCGCCTCGGAATTGCTTCTTACCGTCTTCGTCGTGCCACCAAGTACCTCGAAGCCCACGCGAATCGCCGTGCTCGCGGACTCCGACACCCGCTGGAAATGGGGTGCGCTGACCGCGGCTCGTATCGCCCCGGGCCCGTCCATGGAAGCCGCACCCCGCGAGGCCGCGCAAGTCGGTCTCGAGCTGAGCGGGTTCCTGCTGCGCGGGCGGGCGACGCCCACCGCCCGCCAGCTGGCGGAGGTCGGTGTGCGCGCCGACTCCCTCCGGGAGGTCACGGCCGTCGAGTTCCTGCGCGCGATGGCCGAGGAGGAGTACGACGTCGTGGTGCTCGCCCTCGTCGGCGGTGGCGTACAGGCGATGCTGCACGGCCTGCGGCGCGTGTGGGAGGGCCGCGAGCGGCGCCCCGTGGTCGTCACCGGCTATGTCGGCGTCGTCTACGAGAAGCTCGCCGACGGCCTCCTGCTGCGGCACGGCGCGGACCTCGTCCTCGCCAACTCGCGCCAGGACGCGGAACGTTTCCGGGCCGTGTACGAGGGAGTGGGCGCCGACGCCTCGTCGGTGACCGAGGTGGCACTCCCGTTCCTCGGCGGGGCGGCCTACGAAGGCGAACACGACCCGTACACCGTGGTGTTCGCCGTGCAGCCGTCCGTCCCGGACAGCCGCAAGGACCGCGTCTACCTGCTCGACCGGCTGATCCGGCACGCCCGGCTGCACCCCGAGCGCGAGGTGCTGCTGAAGCTGCGCTCCAAGCCGGGCGAGCACACCACGCACATCGAGGAGCAGCCCTACCAGAAGCTGGTCCAGCGGCTCGACCCGCCGGCCAACTTCCGTCTGGTGTACGGGAACATGGGCGAGGTCCTCGACCGCACCGACCTGCTGGTCACCATCAGCTCGACGGCCGCGCTGGAGTCCCTGCACCGCCGCATCCCGACGGTCGTCCTGACCGACCTCGGCATCCGTGAGGTCCTGGGCAACCACCACTTCGTCGGCTCGGGATGCCTCGCCTCCTGGGACCAGCTGGACGCCGGGCACCGGCCGGTGGCCGACGAGGAGTGGGTGGCCCGGCAGGGCGTCGCGACGGACGGTTCGTACGAGAGCGCCTTCGACGTGGCGGGGGAGCGCATCGCCAAGCTGCTCGCGGCGCCCGAACTGCCCCCGCTCGCCCCGTACTACACACCGGCGACCGCGCCCGGTTACCTGCCCGGCATCCTCGCCCGCCACCACCTCGGCCCCGACGGCAGCCCGCTGCCCGGAGCCCCCGCCCACGACAAGGAGCCGGGCCCGGTCCGCGAGATCGTGCGCCGCGCGGCACGCGGCGCCTACCGGCACGGCGTACAGCGGGTGGCCCCTGTCATACGGCGGATGGGGGAGCTGTGAGCGCCGAGAGGACGAACGTGCCCGCACCGACCGCGGGCGCCGCGGAAGCGGCCGTCGCACGAGCGGTGTCCACCGCGAAGACAGGCGCGCTCCAGCCGGCCGGCGCGCGGGTTGCGGGCACCGCCCACCCGGGGGCAGGACAGGGCGTGCCCGCCGTACACGCTGCGGCGCGAGCACTGCCCGCCCCGGACAGCGCGACCAACCACGACGGCGCCGCAGACGACCGACGTCCCAGCGCGGCCCCGCGGCCGAGCCGCACATCGGCCCAGCCCGCGGAGCGCCCCGCCGCGTTCGCACCGATGACTCCGCAAGGAGCCCAAGGAGTAGTCCCCATGTCCAACCCGCAAGCGGGCCAAGGCGCTTCCGTGCGCCGGGTGCTCGCGGTGATTCCCGCGCGCGGCGGCTCCAAGGGCGTGCCCGCGAAGAACCTCGCCCCCGTCGGGGGTGTGCCGCTGGTGGCCCGTGCCGTGCGGGAGTGTCTCGCCACCCGGCTGGTGACGGACGTCGTCGTCTCCACCGACGACCAGGCGATCGCCGCGACCGCCCGTCAGGCGGGCGCCGAGGTCGTGCTGCGGCCCGCGGCCATCGCCGGGGACACCGCGACCTCCGAGGCCGCCGTCCTGCACGCCATGGACGCCCACGAGGCCCTGCACGGCGCGGCCGTCGACGTGGTGGTGTTCGTGCAGTGCACCAGCCCGTTCCTCATCCGCGAGGACATCGACGGAGTGGCCGGCGCGGTCGTCGAGAACGGTGCGGACACCGCGGTGACCGTGGCCCCCTTCCACGGGTTCATCTGGCGGGACGCCGAGGACGAGGTCGCCGCGGGCACCGTCGCCGAGGCCGACGCGGCCACCGGCGGCGGCTACGGCGTCAACCACGACAAGTCCTTCCGCCCCCGCCGCCAGGACCGCCCCCAGGACCTCCTGGAGACCGGCGCCGCCTACGCGATGGACGCTTCCGGCTTCCGCAAGCACCAGCACCGCTTCTTCGGCCGTACCGAACTCGTACGAACCGACCCGGCACGGGTGCTGGAGATCGACGACCCGCACGACCTCGCGCGGGCCCGGGCCCTGGCACCGCTCTTCGACGCCGACCGGCCCGGCGCCCTCCCGACCGCCGACGACATCGACGCGGTCGTACTGGACTTCGACGGCACCCAGACCGACGACAGGGTGCTGATCGACGCCGATGGAAAGGAGTTCGTCTCCGTACACCGCGGAGACGGGCTCGGCATCGCCGCGCTGCGCAAGAGCAGCCTGAAGATGCTGGTCCTCTCCACGGAGCAGAACCCGGTCGTCGCCGCGCGCGCACGAAAGCTGCAGATCCCCGTGCTGCACGGCATCGACCGCAAGGACCTCGCACTCAAGCAGTGGTGCGAGGAGCAGGGCATCGCGCCCGAGCGCGTGCTCTACGTCGGCAACGACGTCAACGACCTCCCGTGCTTCGCCCTCGTGGGCTGGCCCGTGGCGGTCGCGAGCGCCCACGACGTGGTACGCGGCGCCGCCCGTGCGGTCACCACCGTCCCCGGTGGCGACGGCGCGATCCGAGAGATCGCCAGCTGGATCCTCGGCCCCTCTCTCGACTCCCTAAACAAGTAAGGACAGTTCCTGCCATGAGCACCAACTCCCGTCTGCGCACGTTCGGTTCGAAGACCGCCGGCCCCGGTCAGCCCGTCTACGTCGTCGGCGAGATCGGCATCAACCACAACGGCGAGCTCGAGAACGCCTTCAAGCTGATCGACGCCGCGGCCGAGGCCGGCTGCGACGCGGTCAAGTTCCAGAAGCGCACCCCCGAGATCTGCACCCCGCGCGACCAGTGGGACATCGAGCGCGACACCCCCTGGGGCCGGATGACCTACATCGACTACCGCCACCGCGTGGAGTTCGGCGAGGACGAGTACCGCCAGATCGACGAGTACTCCAAGGAGAAGGGCATCGCCTGGTTCGCCTCCCCGTGGGACACCGAGGCCGTCGCCTTCCTGGAGAAGTTCGACGTCCCCGCCCACAAGGTCGCCTCCGCCTCCCTCACGGACGACGAGCTGCTGCGCGCCCTGCGCGCCACCGGCCGCACGGTCATCCTCTCCACCGGCATGTCCACCCCGAAGCAGATCCGCCACGCCGTCGAGGTCCTCGGCTCGGAGAACATCCTGCTCTGCCACGCCACGTCGACGTACCCGGCGAAGGCCGAGGAGCTCAACCTCCGCGTCATCAACACCCTGCAGGCCGAGTACCCGAACGTCCCGATCGGCTACTCCGGCCACGAGACCGGCCTGCAGACCACCCTCGCCGCGGTCGCCCTCGGCGCCACCTTCGTCGAGCGCCACATCACCCTGGACCGCGCGATGTGGGGCTCCGACCAGGCCGCCTCCGTCGAGCCGCAGGGTCTGACCCGCCTCGTCCGCGACATCCGCACCATCGAGGCCTCCCTCGGCGACGGCGTCAAGAGGGTCTACGAGTCCGAGCTCGGCCCCATGAAGAAGCTGCGCCGCGTCGCGGGCGTCGTCGCCGAGGCGGAGATCGCCGCCGCGGCGGGCGAGCCGGTCTCGGTCTGAACAGTCCGAACGGTCCGAACACCCTGTAACGCTCTACGACGGGACGGTCGTACGTAGGATGAGCCGCCGCGCCGGGTCAGCCGGCCCCCACACTCTCGCGTTCGTCGAGAGCCCGGTACAGCTGCTGAACGTGCTGGAGTGGGCGCACCTGCATGCCCTCGGGGCTCAGCAGGCACCCGGCCCGGGGCGCGGAGCCGGTCTCGTGCCCCCGGCCAGGCGCGCGACGCCCAGCACGCACCAGACGCCGCGCGCCGATCCGGCCGGTGGCACGACACCGGCTCTCATCCTCGTCGTCCTGTCCCCGAACGACCCCATGACCCGCGGCCAGCTGCGCCGGATGGCCGAGCTGGCGCGGGACGAGGGGTACGAGGTCCGCTGGGAGGAGGCGCGCGGCGGTCCGGGCGCCCCCTTCCACACCATCGGCGGCCTCACACCGCTGCTGCGGCGGGCCCGCCGGGTCGTGATGGGCGACCCCTTCTCCCGCTACGTACAACTCCTGCTGACCATCACCAAGGCCCGTGACCTCGTCGTCGTCGACGACGGCACGGCGACCATGGAGTTCGTCGCCCAGCTCGCCCGCGGCGAACGCCTGGTGCGCTGGCACCGCAAGGGCGGCCGCCCCGGCGCCCGCGACCTGATCTTCGCCCCCGTCTCGTCCTCCGCCCGCCGCCGGCTCACCCCGAGCGCGAAGCGGCACGTGGAGATCTTCTCCTCCATGCCGATGGACGAGAAGCCGGAGGGCGTGACGGTGACGGCGAACGACTTCGCCTGGACCCGGGCCCGCTTCGGCCCGCCCCGCATCACCAAGGGCGCCGACATGGTGGGCACCTCGCTGGTGGAGACCGGCGTGGTGGACGGCGACCGCTACCTGGAGGCCGTCCGCACCCTGGCGAAGACCCACGGCGCCACCCGCTACTTCGCCCACCGCCGCGAGAGCACCGACAAACTCCACCGACTGGCCGCCGAGACCGGCCTGGAGATCGTCCGCCCCGACCTCCCCCTGGAACTGATCGCCCGCCGCGGCCCCATCGGCCGCACCATCCTCAGCTTCCCCTCGACGGTCGTCCACACCCTCCCGCTGGCCCTGACGGGCACGGAGGTCCGCGTCGCGGTGTGCGACATCGACCCCGAGTGGCTCACCCAGAACGCCTCACCACGGGCCCAGGGATTCCTGTCGGGGGTGACGGGAACGGCGAGGGACGTGACCCGCCTGTCGGCCGTCACGGTGGCCTGAGGCCGCGCCCCGAAGGGACAACCCACAGCCGCACAACCCGCGGAGCGATCAGTCACCCTTGCGGGCCAGCAAAAAGGCCCGTGGCCGCGCCTCGTCCTCGGCAGGCTCGCGCAGCACCCGCGCCTGAACCCGCAACCCCGCCTTGACCAGCTGCTCGGCCACGGCATCCGGCGTACGCCAGTAGTAGTCCAGCGAGATCTCGCGACCGAACCGCTCCTCCAGGTGCAGCCGCCCGTCCTCCGCACCGCTCTGGAAGGCCAGCAGGACATGCCCGCCGGGCATCAGCACACGCCGGAACTCTTCGAAGACCCCCGGCAGGTGATCGTCCGGGACATGGATGATCGAGTAGAGGGCGAGCACACCGCCCAGCGTCTGGTCCGGCAGGTCCAGCGAGGTCATCGACCCCACGTGGAACCGCAGCCCGGGATGCGCCTGCCGGGCCAGCGCCACCATGCCGGGCGACACGTCGACCCCGAAGGCCGGCACCCCGAGCGCGTCGAGCCGGGCGGTGACATGACCGGGCCCGCTGCCGACATCGGCGACAGGGGCCGTACCGGCCGCACGGACGAGCTCGGCGAAGGCGGTGACCAGGGCCAGGTCCAGCGGTCTGCCGCTCAGATGGTCGGCGAACTGCTCGCTGTACGGGCGGGCGATCGCGTCGTACGAGGTTCGGGTGGCATGCAGGAAATCCGGGCTGCCCGGTATCGCGGAGCTCACGGGCCCGCACCCTACTAGCCCCTGTCTCCCACAGTGTGGTCCCGACAGGTGGAACGGAACCACCGGACAGGCGCGGGGCGTGGTATGCGTAGAGAAAGGCAAGGTATACCCATCACGACCCTTGCCCAAGCGTCGAGCGGCCAGATTTTCTTCCCCTCAGGGGGCTGAACTTTTGTTGATCGAGGGTCAGTTGGCCACCCCGGCGTCCTACGCTTAAGAGGGTGAAGCAACTGATGTCACCAGAGTCCGAGGTCGATCTCGCCGGGGAAGCGGTGCTCGACGGCACGCTGCCCGAGGCGCTGTATGCCGAACTGGTCGCCTTCCGTCGTGACCTGCACATGCACCCCGAGCTCGGCAACCAGGAGTTCCGTACCACCGCGGCGATCAAGGAGCGCCTCGAGGCGGCAGGCCTGCGGCCTCGCGTGCTCGCCACCGGTACCGGGCTCGTCTGTGACATCGGGGAGTGGGACGGCGGGCGGCCCATGCTCGGCATGCGCGCCGACATCGACGGCCTTCCCATCCCGGACACGAAGAGTGAGTGCCCGTACCGCTCGACCGTGCCGGACCGCGCGCACGCCTGCGGTCACGACGTGCACACGACCGTGGTGCTCGGGACCGGCCTGGTCCTGGCCGAGCTGCACAAGCAGGGGAAGCTCCCGCGGCCCGTGCGCCTGGTCTTCCAGCCGGCCGAGGAAGTGCTGCCCGGCGGCGCCGCCGACGCGATCGACTGTGGAGTACTGGAGGGCGTGGGGCGGATGATCGCCGTGCACTGCGACCCCCGGGTGGACGCCGGGCGGATCGGTCTGCGGCAGGGCGCCATCACCTCCGCCTGCGACCGGCTGGAGGTCGCGCTCGACGGCCCCGGCGGCCACACCGCCCGCCCGCACCTGACCACCGACCTGGTCACCGCCGCCGCCCGCGTCGCCATCGACGTGCCCGCGCTCGTCGGCCGGCGGATGGACTCCCGCTCCGGCCTCGCCGTGACCTGGGGCCGCATCGAGTCGGGGCACGCCCCGAACGTCATCCCGCAGCACGCCGAGCTCTCCGGGACCGTCCGCTGCCTCGACCTCGAGGCCTGGCGGCAGGCCCCGGACCTCGTGGTCGCCGCCATCGACGAGGTCGCCAACCTGCACGGCGCCAAGTCGGAGATCAACTACGTGCGCGGCGTCCCGCCCGTGGTCAACGACGCGGACGTGACCGACCTGCTGCGCGACGCCATGACCGCCCGTCGCGGCGCCCAGTCCATCGAGGACACCGAGCAGAGCCTCGGCGGCGAGGACTTCTCCTGGTACCTGGAGCACGTGCCCGGCTCCATGGCCCGCCTCGGCGTCCGCACCCCGGGCGAGCGCACGGTGCGCGATCTGCACCAGGGCGACTTCGATGCCGACGAGTCGGCGATCACGGTGGGTGTCGAGCTGTTCACGGCAGCGGCCCTGCTGGACGCGGCTCAGTGATCCGAACGTGCCGAGCGGCCCCTCGGGAACCGCTCGGCCGTCCGGCGCAACACGCTTGTAAGCCAATCGTGCACGCATCGAAATCCGGCTGTGCGACGGGGTAAGAGTCTGAGTTCAGACAGCGTTTGCCTCGAATCGATAACGGCTTCGAGAGGGGTGTTTTTCTGACATCTACGCGCGTTACGATGCCGCGAAGCCGACGCCGCAGGGGCGTCCGGGCCCGAGCACTGGCAAGGTGCTCACGTGAAGCGCCGACAAGGCGCTCAGGTCAGGTGAAGGAGCCTTCCCGTGCGCCGGGTAGCAAAGCTTTCTGCTGCGTGTGTCGTTTCCGCAGCTCTCGCACTGACTGCCACTGCATGTGGCAGCACCTCCTCTCAGCAGGACAACTCGTCCTCCTCCGCTCCGGCCGGCGGCGGCAAGGGCATAAAGATCGGTCTGGCCTACGACGTCGGCGGCCGTGGTGACCGTTCCTTCAACGACTCCGCCGCGCGCGGTGCCGACAAGGCCGAGAAGGCGTTCGGCGGTTCCATCAAGGAACTGACCGCCAAGCCCTCCGACACCGAGGCCGACCGCGAGCAGCGCCTGACCGACCTGGCGAGCGCGGGCTACAACCCGATCGTCGCCGTCGGCTTCTCCTACGCCGCCTCGGTCGACAAGGTCGCCAAGCAGTTCCCGAAGGTCAACTTCGGTCTGATCGACTCGGTCGCGACCTCCCCGAACGTCGACAGCATCACCTTCACCGAGGAGCAGGGCTCCTACCTGGCCGGTGTCGCGGCGGCGCTGAAGACCAAGAAGGACCACGTCGGCTTCATCGGTGGTGTGGACGTCCCGCTGATCAAGAAGTTCGAGGCGGGTTACGTCCAGGGTGTCCACGACACCAAGCCCAAGGTCAAGGTCGACGTCCAGTACCTGACCCACGGCTCGGACACCTCCGGCTTCTCCAGCCCCGACAAGGGCAAGGCGGCCGCGCAGGGCATGCTCGACAACGGCGCCGACGTGATCTACTCCGCGGCCGGCTCCTCCGGCAACGGATCCATCGAGGCCGTCCACGGCGCCAAGGGCGCCTGGGCGATCGGCGTGGACTCGGACCAGTACAACATCCCGGGTCTGGCCGCCTACAAGAGCTCGATCCTGACCTCGATGGTCAAGAACGTGGACGTCGGTGTCTACGACTTCATCAAGTCCGTGCACGACAGCAAGCCGCTGACCGGCAACCAGGTCTACTCGCTCGCCAAGAACGGTGTCGGCCTGGCCACCAGCGGTGGCTTCATCGACGACATCAAGGCCCAGCTGGACGCCGCGAAGAAGAAGATCGTCGACGGCACCGTCAAGGTCAAGACCACCCCGTGACCTGACGGTTCCCGCCGAACCCCGGCTCGGCGAGGGCGCGTTCCCACAGCCCCTCGCCGAGCCATAACAATGTGTCAACTCTACGCGTGTAGCATGGAGTTGCCGCGCTAGCGTCGCCGACGCCTGCCCTCCCCTACGCAGCCCCTTTTCCCCGAGGAGAGTGCGCCATCAACGCGTCCAGCCCTCCCGCTGCCGTCGAACTGCGCGGCATCACCAAGCGATTCCCCGGTGTCGTGGCCAACAAGGACATCGACATCACCGTCCGTACCGGCACCGTCCATGCCCTGTGCGGTGAGAACGGCGCCGGCAAGTCCACCCTGATGAAGATCCTCTACGGCATGCAGCAGCCGGACGAGGGCACCATCACGGTGAACGGCGAGACGGTCACCTTCCACAACCCCGCCGACGCCATCGCCCGCGGCATCGGCATGGTGCACCAGCACTTCATGCTCGCCGACAACCTCACCGTCCTGGAGAACGTCGTCCTGGGCGCGGAGAAGCTGTACGGCATCGGCGCCAAGGCCCGTACGAAGATCAAGGAGATCTCCGACGCGTACGGCCTGAACGTGCGGCCGGACGTCCTCCTGGAGGAGCTCGGCGTCGCCGACCGCCAGCGCGTGGAGATCCTCAAGGTCCTCTACCGCGGCGCCAAGACCCTCATCCTCGACGAGCCCACCGCCGTCCTCGTGCCGCAGGAGGTCGACGCCCTCTTCGACAACCTGCGCGAGCTGAAGGCCGAGGGCCTCACGGTCATCTTCATCTCCCACAAGCTGGGCGAGGTGCTGTCCGTCGCCGACGAGATCACCGTCATCCGGCGCGGCACCACCGTCGGCACGGTCGAGCCGGCCGGCACCACCCCCAAGCAGCTCGCCGAGCTGATGGTCGGCAGCGAACTGCCCACCCCGGAGACCGAGGAGTCCACGGTCACGGACGTGCCGCTGCTGAAGCTGGACGGCCTGCGCCTGGCCCAGACCGACCTCGACGGCGTCGAGCGGATCATCCTCGACGACATCTCCTTCACCATCCACAAGGGCGAGGTCCTCGGCATCGCAGGCGTGGAGGGCAACGGCCAGTCCGAGCTGGTCGAGGCGATCATGGGCATCCGGGACCCGGACGCCGGCGTCATCAGCCTCGACGGCACCGACATCTCCCACGCCCCGACCCGCGACCGCCGCGAGGCCGGCGTCGGCTACATCCCCGAGGACCGCCACCGCCACGGCCTGCTCCTGGAAGCCCCGCTGTGGGAGAACCGCATCCTCGGCCATGTCACCGAGAGGCCCAACTCCCGCGGTCAGCTGCTCGACATCAAGGCCGCCCGCACCGACACCGAGCGCATCATCCAGGCGTACGACGTCCGCACCCCCGGCATCGACGTCACCGCCGCCTCCCTGTCCGGCGGCAACCAGCAGAAGCTGATCGTCGGCCGCGAGATGAGCCACGCGCCCAAGCTGCTGATCGCCGCCCACCCCACCCGCGGTGTGGACGTCGGCGCGCAGGCCGCGATCTGGGACCACATCCGCGAGGCCCGCCGCGAGGGCCTGGCCGTGCTGCTGATCTCCGCCGACCTGGACGAGCTCATCGGCCTGTCCGACACCCTGCGGGTGATGTACCGCGGCCGACTGGTCGCCGACGCCGACCCCGCCACCATCACCCCCGAGGAGCTGGGCTCCGCCATGACGGGTGCGGCCACCGGCCACCTGGAGCACACCGAGGACTCCGCCGAGGACCACGAGGACGACGCCCGATGAACAAGCTGACCCAACGCATCGACAAGGAGCGGCTGCTCCTCGGCATCGCGGCGCCGCTGCTGGCGATCGTCGCCGCGCTCGTCGTCACCGCCCTGGTCATCCTCGCCACCGGCAAGAACCCGGGCTCCGCCTTCAGCGACATGCTGACCTACGGCTCCGCCAGCGACAGCCAGGTCTACATCCTCAACAAGGCGACGACGTACTACCTGGCGGGTGTCTCGGTGGCCATCGGCTTCCGGATGAACCTGTTCAACATCGGCGTCGACGGCCAGTACCGGATCGCCGCGTTCTTCGCCGCGGTCCTCGGCGGCGCGCTGACCACGCCCGGCTGGATCTCCATCCCGCTGATCATCCTGTGCGCCATGGCGACCGGTGCCCTGTGGGCGGCCATCGCAGGCATCCTCAAGGTGACCCGGGGTGTCAGCGAGGTCATCTCGACGATCATGCTGAACTCGATCGCCACCGCGATCATCGCCTACCTGCTGCAGCCGGGGAAGCTCGCCGAGCTGCAGAGCGGCGGCACGGTCATCTCCACCAAGCCGCTGCCGCAGTCCTCGTACTTCTTCCAGATCGACACCGGCCCGGCGGGCGTGCTGTGGGGCTTCATCGTCATCGCCGTGGTCGTCGGCGTCGCGTACTGGTTCGTGCTCGGCCGCACCCGCTTCGGCTTCGACCTGCGCACCGTCGGCCAGTCCGAGAGCGCGGCCACGGCGAGCGGTGTCTCCGTCAAGAAGATGATCGCCACCAGCATGGTCATCTCGGGTGCGGTGGCCGGTCTGATCGGCATGCCGACCCTGCTCAACGACAGTCACCAGTTCAGCAACGACTTCCCGACCGGCATCGGCTTCACCGGTATCGCCATCGCCCTGCTCGGCCGCAACAACCCGGTCGGCATCGCGCTCGGCGCGCTCCTGTGGGGCTTCCTGGAGCGCACCACCAACCACCTCGAGTTCGAGGGGTACGACAAGGAGATCCTCGGCGTCATCCAGGGCGTCATCGTCCTGTGCGTCGTCATCGCCTACGAGCTCGTACGCCGCTACGGCCTCAAGCGCCAGCAGCAGCGGGTCGGCGCCGAGCTCGCCGCCCAGGCCGCCACGACCCAGAAGCAGGAGGTGGCGTGATGACTGCCACGATGACCGACACGCCGCCCCCCGCGGCTCCCAAGGCGGACACCGCTGGTGGCCGCTCAGGCCGCTCGTTCGGCCAGATCCTCATGATCGTCGCCGGTGCGCTGCTGCTCGTCGCCGCGGTCCGCGTCATCACCGGCTCCGATCAGCTCACCTCGGAGGGCCAGGTCTCGGCCGCCCTCGGTCTGGCGGTGCCGATCGGCCTCGCCGGTCTGGCCGGTCTGTGGTCCGAGCGGTCCGGTGTGGTCAACATCGGCCTCGAGGGCATGATGATCCTCGGCACCTTCGGCGCCGGCTGGATCGGCTGGCAGTCCAACCCGTGGCTCGGCCTGCTGTGCGGCATCGGCTTCGGTGTCCTCGGCGGCCTGGTGCACGCGGTGGCGACCATCACCTTCGGCGTCGACCACATCGTCTCCGGTGTCGCCGTCAACCTGCTCGCGCTGGGCACCACCCAGTACCTCGCCAAGCTGTTCTTCACGAACGGCAAGGCGGCCGACGCGGGCGGCAACCCCAAGCAGTCCCCGCCGGTCGGCACGCTGCCCACCTTCGACGTACCGGGCCTGTCCAGCGGGCTGCACTCCATCGAGAACCACCACTGGTTCCTGATCTCCGACCTCGCCGGCATCATCGGAGGCCTGGTCACCGACCTGTCCGTCGTGACGGTCTTCGCCGTCCTGCTGTTCGTCGGCAGCTGGTGGCTGCTGTGGCGCACCCCGTTCGGTCTGCGGCTGCGCTCCTGCGGTGAGAACCCGATTGCCGCGGAGTCCCTCGGCGTCAACGTCTACAAGTACAAGTACGCGGCCGTCGCCGTCTCCGGCGGCCTCGCCGGCCTCGGCGGCGCCTTCCTCGCACTGGTCACCTCGCACACCTACCTGGAGGGCCAGACCGGCGGCCGAGGCTACATCGGTCTCGCCGCCATGATCTTCGGCAACTGGCGGCCCGGCGGCCTCGCCATGGGCGCGGGCCTGTTCGGCTACTCCGACGCGCTGCAGCTGCGCAACGGCGGCCAGACCGTCCACGCCCTGCTGCTCCTGCTGGTGGTGCTGCTCGTGGCGATGGCGGGCTGGAAGCTGTACAAGAAGGCGCACTGGCAGGGCGGCATCAGCCTGATGGTGGGCGCGGGCGTCCTGGTCTGGTACCTGGTCACCGACGAGGTCCCGAGCGACTTCGTGGGCGCCACCCCGTACGTCGTCACCCTGCTGGTGCTGTCGCTGTCCGCGCAGCGGCTGCGGATGCCCAAGGCGGACGGCATGCGCTACCGGAAGGGCCAGGGCAAGTGACCCCGCGGGCCGCCGTCGACTGGGAGGCGCTGCGGGAGCTGGCCCGCGAGGCCATGTCCCACGCGTACGCCCCCTACTCGGGCTTCCCGGTCGGGGTCGCCGCCCTGGTCGACGACGGCCGTACGGTCACCGGCTGCAACGTCGAGAACGCCTCCTACGGCCTCGGCCTGTGCGCCGAGTGCGGGCTGGTCTCGGAGCTGCAGCGGACCGGCGGCGGGCGCCTGACGCACTTCACGTGCGTGGACGGCCGCGGCGAGATCCTCGTCCCGTGCGGCCGCTGCCGTCAGCTGTTGTACGAGTTCGGCGGCCCCGACCTGTTGCTGGAGACACCGGCGGGCATCCTGCCCCTGTCGGAGATGCTTCCCCAGGCCTTCGGCCCGGACCATCTCACCAAGTAACTCCCGTACGGCCCCTCCGGCTTGAACCCTTCGAGCGGAGGGGCCGCACACTTCCATGAACCTCGGAAGGAACGCACCCCATGGCCATGGACGCCATCTCCGTCATCCGCACCAAGCGGGACCGCGGTGAGCTCAGCGACGAGCAGATCGACTGGGTCATCGACGCGTACACCCGCGGGGAGGTCGCCGACGAGCAGATGTCCGCGCTCGCCATGGCCATCCTCCTCAACGGCATGAACCGCCGTGAGATCGCCCGCTGGACCGCAGCGATGATCGCCTCCGGCGAGCGCATGGACTTCTCGTCCCTGTCCCGCCCCACGGCCGACAAGCACTCGACGGGCGGCGTCGGCGACAAGATCACCCTCCCGCTGGCGCCCCTGGTCGCGGCCTGCGGAGCGGCCGTTCCGCAGCTGTCGGGCCGCGGCCTCGGCCACACCGGTGGCACCCTGGACAAGCTGGAGTCGATCCCCGGCTGGCGCGCGCTGCTGTCGAACGAGGAGATGCTGAACGTCCTCGACACCACCGGCGCGGTGATCTGCGCGGCGGGCGACGGACTGGCCCCCGCGGACAAGAAGCTGTACGCCCTCCGGGACGTGACCGGCACGGTCGAGGCGATCCCGCTGATCGCCTCCTCGATCATGTCCAAGAAGATCGCCGAAGGCACCGGCTCCCTGGTCCTGGACGTGAAGGTGGGCACGGGCGCCTTCATGAAGACGATCGAGGACGCGCGGGAACTCGCCTCCACGATGGTGGGTCTTGGCACGGACCACGGCGTGAAGACGGTCGCGCTGCTGACGGACATGTCGACCCCGCTGGGCCTGACGGCGGGCAACGCCCTCGAAGTCCGCGAGTCGGTCGAGGTCCTGGCGGGCGGCGGCCCGTCGGACGTGGTGGAGCTGACCATCGCCCTGGCCCGCGAAATGCTGGACGCGGCCGGCGTGAAGGACGCCGACCCGGCGAAGGCCCTGGCCGACGGCTCCGCGATGGACGTCTGGCGCCGCATGATCGCGGCCCAGGGCGGCGACCCGGACGCGCAGCTGCCGGTGGCGCGCGAGCAGCACGTCATCAAGGCCCCGTCCTCGGGCGTCCTGACCCGCCTCGACGCCTACGGCATCGGCGTCGCCGCCTGGCGCCTCGGCGCGGGCCGCGCCCGCAAGGAGGACCCGGTGCAGGCGGGCGCGGGCGTCGAGCTGCACGCCAAGCCGGGCGACATCGTGACCGAGGGCCAGCCCCTGCTGACCCTGCACACCGACACCCCTGAGCGCTTCGAGTACGCGCTGCAGGCGGTGGAGGGGTCTTACGACATCGGGGCGGCGGGGGAGCAGTTCTCGGCGTCGCCGGTGGTGCTGGAACGTATCGCCTGACCAGGCCCGCGGCCGGAGGCCGCTGAAGGGTGCGGCCCTCCTTCGGGTGAACGGGATCGGTGGACCTCCGCCGGTCCCGTTCGGCATGCTGGGGATCGGTGACGACCGATTGGAGACCGCCATGAGCGCACTCGCCGCCGAGTCCGGATCCCCTGGGGACACGGACTGGCACGAACTCGTCCGTGTCTGGGAGGAGACGGACGCTCCCGAGGGCAGCAAGGTGGAGATCATCGAAGGGATCGTCACCGTGTCGCCTCCGCCGTCCGAAGAACACAACGACACCGCTGAGCTGCTTCACTAGCTCTTGTACGGCGCACGGCCTCCCGGCTGCGACTGGGGGGTCTATCAGACTCTCGGTCTTGCATGCCCTGAGACGGGCGGCCTCTTCATGCCCGACCTGTGCGTGGTGCCGAGGGCCGCTCTGCGCCGCGGAACGCGCGTGCATGCGGGGGAAGCCGAACTCGTCGTAGAGGTTACGTCGAAGAGCAATGCGAACCACGACCGCATCAAGAAGGCGCATGGTTACGCTGTCGCCGGTGTACCTCTGTACCTCCTGCTGGATGCGTGGCAGTCGGGGCGTCCCACGGCGACGCTCTACGGAGAACCGCAGAGCGGCACCTATCGAGTCCTCGCTTCGGTGGAATATGGCGAGGAACTGACGCTGCCCGCACCCTTCAAGTTGGTCCTGGACACAGGCATCTTCCCGCTGAGCTGAGGTCCTCAGCCCAGCAGCGCCGCCACGACCACCAGCACCGGCACTGACAAAACCGTCGACACCAGGATCGAGTCCCGCGCCAACCCCTCCGCCACCCGATACCGACTGGCGTACGTGTACAGGTTCTGCGCCGCCGGAAGCGCCGACGTCACCACCACGTCGAGGAGTTGGTGGCCGTGCAGCCCGAACACCCCCGCCGCCAGCGACCAGGCAGCCACCGGCTGGCCCACCGCCTTCAGTGCGACCGACAGGAACACGGGGAACCGGTCGGCACCACGCCCCGGCATCGTGCTGCCGCACAGGGAGATGCCGAAGGCCAGCAGGACCGCCGGGACGGACATGTTGCCGATCAGGGTCAGGGGGTCCATGACGGGAGCCGGGACCTTCACGCCGAGCGCCGAGACGGCCACTCCGGCCAGTGAGCCGACCGCGATCGGGTTGCGCAGCGGCGTGAGCAGCCGGAGCCACAACGGGCCCTTCTCGCCCTTGCCGGACAGGTCCAGGACCGTCAGGGCGATCGGCGTGACCGCGATGATCTGGAACAGCAGCACCGGCGCCACCAGCGAGGCGTCGCCCAGCACATACACCGCGATCGGGATGCCGAGGTTGCCCGAGTTGACGTAACTGGAGCACAGGGCGCCGATCGTCGTACGGCCCACACTCCAGCCCCGTACGACACCGACCGCGACGAAGACACCGGCCGCTGCTGCTGTGCTCATGGCCGTCACCAGCAGCCGGCTGGAGAAGATCACCGACAGGTCGGCCCGCGCGAGCGTGGTGAACAGCAGCGCCGGGGACGCCACATGGAAGGCCAGCTTCGTGAGCACCTCGCGCCCGTGTTCGCCGAGATGCCCCTGCCGTCCGATGACGTAGCCCACCCCGATGACGACCGCGATGACCGCGAAGCCCGTCAGCACTCCCTGCACGGTGCCCCCTCGACGGGGAGGAGGCCGTCGGGTGTCCGGGGTGGTGCTGATGCTTGCGGCATACACCCAACCCTCCGGGGGAGGAGGACGGCAGGTCAATGTGATCTCGGTCGGAGGACCCACCGGGCAGGCGGATCCGCCGCGATGAGTTCCGCCCGTCCGTCCGGTCTACCGCTCGTGGATGCCATGACACCCGCCGTACTCGTGCTGCCAGGCCCCGTCACCCGTGACGAGGTGAGCGGGCTGTGCGAAGACGTACGGGCGCTGCTGGAGGCCTCCGGTGCCGGGGCCGTGGTGGTCGACGTCGCCGCCATAGGGCCGCCGGGGCTGGGTGCCGTGGATCTGCTGGCGCGGCTGGAGCTGGCCGCCCGGCGGGCCGGGGGCCGGATCCGGCTGCGCGATCCCGCCCCGTCCTTACACGCCCTCCTCGACCTGGTCGGGCTCCGCTTCGAGGTGGAGGGGCAGGCCGAACAGCGGGAACCAGCGCTGGGTGTCGAGGAAGAAGTGGAACCCGGTGAGCCCGCCGTCTGATATCTCCAGCACCTGCACCGCCCACGGGGTGAAGCCGCCCTTCTCCGGGTCCGGCTTGTACTGGGCGAATCCAGGCAGGCCGTTGACCTGGACCGGCAGCAGCCGGGAGCCCTCGCAGGCGGAGCCCAGGGTCGTCATGAAGCCCGTGATGTCGTCATGGCCCGTCAGCCACAGGTCGAACGGCGGCATCGTCATCACGGCGTCCTCGTGCAGCAACGCCGTCAGCGCGGTCATGTCGTAGCCCTCGAAGGCCGCCACATAGCGGTCCAGGAGCTTGCGCTGCTCCTCGTCGAGAGGGTCGGAGACGGCCGCGGCCGCCGCCTTGTCTCCCTGCTCGCGCTCGGCGAGCGTTGCCCGGGCCCGCTGCAGGGCGCTGTTGACCGACGCCACCGAGGTGTCGAGCAGCTCGGCGACCTCACTGGCCTTCCACGCGAGGACCTCACGCAGGATGAGCACCGCGCGCTGCTTGGCGGGCAGCTGCTGCAGGGCCGCCATGAAGGCGAGCCGCACGGACTCCTTGGCGACGGCGGCCTCCGCCGGGTCCTCGACGGTCGGCAGCACCCGGGCGTCCGGCATCGGCTCGAGCCAGGTGCTGTCCGGGCGGGGGGAGAGGGCGGCCCGGGCGAGGGGCGTCGACTCGCTCAGGTCCATCGGGCGGGCGCGCTTGTTGCCGGCGGTCAGCATGTCCAGGCAGACGTTCGTCGCGATGCGGTACAGCCAGGAGCGGAGGCTGGAGCGGCCCTCGAACTTCTCGTAACTGCGCCAGGCGCGGACCATCGTGTCCTGTACCGCGTCCTCGGCCTCGAAGGAGGAGCCGAGCATGCGGTAGCAGTAGCCGGTCAGCTCGACGCGGTGTTTCTCGAGCCTGACGTCGAGGTCTGTCGTCATGGTCCACCCACCCCTGTGGCCGTTCTGTGTCGCGCCTTTGCGCCCAGCACGTCCGAAGCTAGCGCAGGGCACTGACAATGGCGTGCCGAGCGGAGGAATGTGCAGGTGGGTGGGGGTCCCGTCGCCAGGGGGCTCCGCCCCCTGGACCCCCGATCGGCCTGAACGGCCTCGTCCTCGAACGCCGGACGGGCTGAAAAAACCAAGCCCCGTCCGGCCAGGAAAGTCAGTGCACCGGTACCGGGGCCCGTCGTGCAGCGACCCGTGCCGCCCGCGTCCCGAACACCGTGATCGTCACGACCCCCAGCACCGCCAGCAGGCCGACCAGCACCGTCCCGGCCCAGCCCCCGGCGTGGAAGGCCAGCGCCCCGATCGTGCTGCCCGCGCTCGACCCGACGTAGTACGCAGACTGGTACAGGGCGGAAGCCTGCGCACGACCCGTCGTCGCCGTCTTGCTCACCGCCGACGACGCGACCGCATGCCCGGCGAAGAACCCCGCGGTGATCAGCACCAGCCCCAGCAGCACCGGCACGAGCGACCCCGCGAGGGTCAGGGCCAGGCCCGTCGCCGTCGTACCGCCCGCCAGGTACAGCGATCCACGGCGGCCCAGCCGCCCCACCAGCCGCCCGGCGGTGGACGCGGACACCGTACCCACCAGGTACACCAGGAAGATCGACCCGATGATGCCCTGCGGCAGCGAGAACGGCGCTTCCGTCAGGCGGTAACCGATCACCGTGTACACCCCGCCGAACACCATCATGAACAGCGCACCGATCGCGTACAGCCGGCGCAGCAGCGGGTTCGACAGGTGGTCGCGGACCGTACGGGCCAGGACCCGCGGCCGCAGCGAGCCCGCCCTGAAGTGGCGCGGAGCGGGCAGCAGCAGCCGGAACGCCACCGCGCACACCACCGCGATCGCCCCGATCACACCGACCGCGACCCGCCAGCCCCACTCCTGCGCGACCCACCCGGTGATGACCCGGCCGCTCATCCCGCCGACACTGTTGCCCGCGACGAACAGCCCGATCGCCGTGACCAGCGCCTTCGGCCGGACCTCTTCGGCGAGGTACGCGGTCGCCGACGCCGGGAGCCCGGCCAGCGCAGCCCCCTGCACCGCCCGCAGCACGACCAGAGCGGGCAGCGAGGGCGCGAACGGGACCAGGAGCCCGACCGTCACCGCGACCGCCAGCGAGCCCGTCATGACCGTACGGCGCCCGAACCGCTCCGACAGCGCACTCATCGGAAGGACGAACACCGCGAGGCCACCGGTCGCCGCCGCCACGGTCCAGCTCGCCGCACTCGCCGCCACCCCGAACTCGCCGGAGATCAGCGGCAGCAGGGCCTGAGTGGAGTAGAGCAGCGCGAAGGTCGCGACCCCCGCGAGGAAGAGCGCGAAGCTCATCCGGCGGTAGCCGGGGCCGCCCGGCGTCATACGGGAATCGACGGCAGGGGCGGCAGGGACGACGGGGACAGCGGATGCGGCGCCCACGACGGTGGACGCCCCGGTACTGGCGGGAGACATGCCTCGAAGCTACGTACGGCCCTGCTCATCCGTCCAATGCATGGAATCGCCATAATCGTTCCCATGGTGCATCAGCAGAGGTCACAAGCTCGTCTGTCACCGTCCAGTGACATAAAAGACACCGAGGACATCGTTACGCTGCTCGCCCCGCGCCTCGCCCACTTCGCCGGTGTCGCCCGCACCGAGCACGTCACGCGCGCCGCCCAGGAGATGCAGGTCCCGCAGTCCACCCTCTCCCGGGCCATGGTCCGGCTGGAGCAGGACCTGGGCGTCGACCTGTTCGCCCGCCGCGGCCGCACCGTCTCCCTCACCCCGGCCGGCCGCACCTTCCTCGGCTCCGTCGAACGTGCCCTCGCCGAGATCGAGCGCGCCGCCGAGGAGGTCCGCGCCGACGCCGACCCGGCCACCGGCAAGGTCGCCTTCGGTTTCCTGCACACCATGGGTGCCGAAACGGTCCCCGGCCTCATCCACGCCTTCCGGGCCGACCACCCCCGCGTCCGCTTCAGCCTCGTCCAGAACTACGGCGAGGCGATGCTGGAGAAGCTGCGCGCGGGCGAACTCGACCTCTGTCTGACCTCCCCGGTCCCCGACGCCCCCGACCTGGTCGCCCGCCGCCTCGACGAACAGAAACTCCGGCTGGTCGTCCCCGCCGACCACCCCCTCGCGTCCCGCCGCCGCATCCGCCTGGCCGAAGCAGCGGACGAAACCTTCGTGACCCTCGAACCGGGTTACGGCATGCGCCTCATCACGGACGCCCTGTGCAGGGAGGCCGGCTTCCGGCCGAGGATCGCCTTCGAGGGGGAAGAAGCGGAGACCCTACGGGGCTTGGTGGCAGCAGGCCTCGGAGTAGCCCTCCTGCCCCCACCCGCCTTCCCGCGCCCGGGAGTTGTGGAACTCACGGTCACGGCCCCGAGAGCGGCAAGAGAAATCGGCGTCGCCTGGCTCGACGGCCACCCGGACACACCCCCCGTGGCCGCCTTCAAGAAGTTCCTGCTCTCGCGAAGGGGCAACTTGCTGCCTACGTAAGCGGCAGCGCCCTCGAAGGGGCGCGGGGAACTGCGCGACAAGCCACGTACAAGCCGCACCCCGCAACGAACCCGAACCCCCGAGCTCTCACCGGCGCAGCGACTTGCCAAAACCGGCAGCCAACGGCATCCGCAACCCCAACGGCGGCGGAGCCGCCAGCGCATCCTCCACCGGCCGCGAGAACGACCGCCCGAACAGCGCCCCCATCACGAAGTCCTCCGCCAGCGCGTGCACTTCGCTCCGGTACTGATGCAACCCATGACCGTCGGAGTGCACTTCGAACCGGCACACGTCCCGGTTCGCCTTCTTCGCCCGCGCCGCCAGCCGGAACGACAACTCGGGGTCGGTCCGCTCGTCATTCGTTCCATGAACGATCAGCACACGCCGCCCCGCCAGCTGCTTCACCGGTTCGGGCGAAGCCGCCACGTCCTCCTCGGGCAGCCAAGGCGCCATCGCCAGCACGGAGTTGACGGCCTCGTGCCCGCCCGCGCGCAGTGCGGCCCGGCCGCCCATGCCGAAGCCGGCGAGGCAGACGGGGACGTCGCCGTAGCGCCGTACGGCTTCGTCCGCGGCCCAGGAGGCGTCCTGTGCCAGATGGGCCTCGCTGCCGTTCCAGCCGCGGTAGCGGTAGTGGACGACGTGGGTGGCGAGGCCCTCCTCCCGCCCGGCGCGGGCCAGCCGGCGGCCCAGCGCGCGGACGGAGGCGGTCGCCAGCACGGGGGACGGTCTGCGGGCCGACTCCTCGTCGCCGCCGGGGAGCAGCAGAACCACTCCGCTCACCGCCGTCGGTTCCGGGCCGAGTGCCCTCCCCAGCCGGGCCCGTCGAACCGGCGTCGCTTGGTGTGCCATGACAGAACAGTGTCAGAAGCGCGGGTGTACGTGCCCCGTCCATGCGGTCACCGTTACGTATCGACAGAGTTGTACACCGCGTGATCTACGCGCGTAGGAGGTAGAGTGCGGAAATGACGAGCCAGACCATCTCGAACACCCCGACGCCGGAGCAGATCCGCCGGGCGCCGAAGGTTCTGCTGCACGACCACCTCGACGGCGGCCTCCGCCCGGGGACGATCGTCGAACTCGCCCGCGACGCGGGCTATGACCGCCTCCCCGAGACCGACTCCGGCAAGCTCGGCGTCTGGTTCCGGGAGGCCGCCGACTCCGGTTCGCTGGAGCGGTACTTGGAGACCTTCTCCCACACCGTCGGCGTGATGCAGACCCGGGACGCGCTCGTCCGGGTCGCGCGCGAGTGCGCCGAGGACCTCGCCGAGGACGGGGTCGTCTACGCCGAGGTGCGGTACGCCCCCGAGCAGCACCTGGAGGGCGGGCTGGCCCTCGAGGAGGTCGTCGAGGCCGTCAACGAGGGCTTCCGGGAAGGGGAGCGGCTCGCGCGGCAGAGCGGTCACCGGATCCGTGTGGGCGCCCTGCTGACCGCCATGCGGCACGCCGCGCGTGCCCTGGAGATCGCCGAACTCGCCAACCGCTACCGGGACTTGGGTGTGGTGGGCTTCGACATCGCGGGCGCCGAGGCCGGTTACCCGCCCACCCGGCACCTCGACGCCTTCGAGTATCTGAAGCGGGAGAACAACCACTTCACCATCCACGCCGGTGAGGCCTTCGGGCTGCCGTCCATCTGGCAGGCCCTGCAGTGGTGCGGCGCCGACCGGCTCGGGCACGGTGTGCGCATCATCGACGACATCCAGGTGCACGCCGACGGCTCGGTGAAGCTCGGGCGGCTCGCCTCGTACGTACGGGACAAGCGCATCCCGCTCGAACTGTGCCCCAGTTCCAACCTCCAGACCGGTGCCGCTCAGTCCTACGCCGAACACCCGATCGGGCTGCTGCGTCGACTGCACTTCCGTGCGACCGTGAATACGGACAATCGACTCATGTCCGGCACGAGTATGAGCCGGGAATTCGAGCACCTTGTCGACGCCTTCGGTTATTCGCTCGACGACATGCAGTGGTTCTCCGTCAATGCGATGAAATCAGCGTTCATTCCTTTCGATGAACGACTGGCGATGATCAATGACGTGATCAAGCCCGGGTATGCCGAGCTGAAGTCCGAATGGCTGTTCCAGCAAACCGCTTCCATCAGCGGTTCTGTGCCCTCGGAAGAGTAACCGGGGATATGGGGGTGTATGGAATGGGGACGGGTATTCACAACCCGTCCCCATTTCGATGTTTGCGGCGGGCGGGTGCCCGTGTTTACGGTCGAGACACCGCTCACATTTCCGCAACCCCATTTCGAGGATGCATTTCATGAAGCAGTCTGCTGCCAAGACCCTCGGTGTCGCCGCTCTGGGTGCCGCCTTCGCCGCCACGGGCGCGGGCGCCGCGAACGCGGCCCCGGCGCTCCCGGACGCCACCGGCACGCTGGGCTCCGTCACCAGCGCGCTCCCGGCGCAGAACGTCTCCCAGGCGCTGCCGGGCGCCCAGGCGGCGGTGGCCCAGGGCAAGCCCGCCCTCGAACGCGGACTGTCCTCCGTGCAGCCGTCGGCCGGTGCGCTCACCGACGGGTCCGCGCCGGTCGCCGGGCTGCTCGGCGGTCTGCCGGTGCAGTCGAGCCTGCCCACGCGCGGCCTGCCCGTGAACGGCATGCCGATCGGCTGAGGCGCCGCCTCGCGAACGCGCCGATGGGGCGCACCCCCCGCGCCCGGGGGGTGCGCCCCATCGGCGTATCTGCGAAAAGGGGCTCACCAGGCGGTGCGGGCGGCCTTCTCCTCCGAGGGCAGCAGGATCCACAGGGCTATGTAGAGCAGGAACTGCGGGCCCGGCAGCAGACAGGACAGCAGGAAGATCACGCGCATGGTGGTCGCGGAGGTGCCGAAGCGCCGCGCCAGACCGGCGCACACGCCGCCGATTATGCGGCCGTGGGTGGGGCGGACGAGGGCGGACATGTGCGGCTCCTTCGTGAGCGATGACGGTCCCCCGCTCGAGCGAAGTCGAGAGTGGGGGAGGAGGGGCTTCTGGGTGGCTTCCTCATCTGCCTTCAACGCTACGGAGACGAAGGGGGCAAAGCGTCGCTCTACGGTGCGATCCCGACCCTGGGAAACGTCGGGGTTCGACCCTGAACCGCTTCCTCCTGGCGGATGGCCGCGCTCTCCTTCCGCTCGGACCTGCGGCGGAGCCAGGAGCGGGCCGCGGGGACGACCGCAAGGTGGGCGAGGGCCACACCCACGGTGTTCAGCAGCAGCGAGTCGATGTCCGGGACCCGGCCGGGCACCCCGGTCTGCAGCAGGAGGATGCCCGCGGAGACCAGCGCGCCCGCGGCGACCGTACGGACGAAAGAGGCGAACGGGACGGCCCACAGCCTGCCGTGCGCCATCGGGAGCAGTACGCCGAGCGGTGCGAGGAGGCCGACGCCCTCGCCGATGCGGCGGACCGCCTCCGGCCGGCCCAGGGCCAGGTCGGCGCGTATCCCGGCGAACGGATGCAGGTTGGGGGGCATCACCCAGGGCACATCCAGCGGGCGCAGCGTGAGCCAGGCGACGAACGCGAGGTGTGCGACAAGGAGGACACCCCCTGTCACACGGATGCGGATCGCGGCGTTGCCGCCGATGGAGCCTTGACGCTGCACGACCCCGTAGACGCCGCGTGCGGCAGGATCGGTTCCGGCTTGCCCGGAGGTACCTGTACGAGGCCTCCGCCACACGCCCCTTTCATGGCCCGTTCACCTCCGGGGCGCCTCAGCCCCTGCGGGTCACACCCGTATGTCAGCCGCCCGTAACCGTGCTGGACGGCGGCTGCTCCGTGCCCGGGCGGGAGCGGACCTCGTCCGTGCACGCGTAGCGGCGCAGCGGCTCCTTGCCGGGGCCGCCGAGGATGACCGAGCCGTCGCCCTCGGCCGCAGCCGAGTCGGAGAACGTGCAGACGAGCTGGGCCAGCGCGAAGGACGTGAGGTCGCCGGGCGGGTTGCTCAGCCGGAGTGTGTCGTCGGGGTCGCCGGGGCGGGGGCCGCTCACGGTCATGCCGCCGCGTACGTCCGTGGTGTACCCGGCCTCCTTCTCGGCGGCCGACGGCGTCGCCGCGAGCTGGTCGAGCAGGCCCTGCGCCACCAGCACCCGCCGCTGCGAGTCCGGGGAGCCGTCCGGGACCCGTACCGTCCGGTCCACGGCGACCAGCGAGGACCCGCAGAGCAGGAACACCTGCACCGGCAGCCCGCGCGCGGCGCGTGTCGAGACGTCCGGCTCGGCCGGCGAGCACTGCACCTGGGAGGGCGCCGCCCCGAAGTCCGTGGGCACCTCGGTGGGCCGGATGCCGCAGCCGGTGATCAGCGCGGCCATGCCGACGCAAAAGGGGAACGCCAGGAGACGTCGTCCGGTCATGAGGCGTTCCCGTTCTTGCCCGTGTCCTTGTCGGACTCCTCCGTCAGCGCGGACGCGTCCCGCGGCAGCCGCAGTGTGAACACCGCACCGCCGTCGGGGGAGTTGGCGGCGGTGATCTCACCGCCGTGGATATGGGCGTTCTCCAGGGCGATGGACAGGCCCAGGCCGCTGCCCTCGGAGCGCGGGCGGGAGGCGCTCGCCTTGTAGAAGCGGTCGAAGACGTGTGGCAGGACGTCCTCGGGGATCCCCGGCCCGTGGTCCCGGACGGCGATCACGATCTCGTCGTCCTCGGGACGCACCGAGACCCGCACCGGCGACCCGCCGTGCTTGAGCGCGTTGCCGATCAGGTTGGCGAGGATCACGTCCAGGCGGCGTGGGTCGAGACGGGCGTGGATGCCGCGCTCGGCGTCCAGGTCCACCGCGTCCAGCCAGGCCCGGGCGTCTATGCAGGCGGTGATCTGGTCGGCGAGGTCGACGTCGTCCAGGACCAGCCGTGCGGTGCCCGCGTCGAAGCGGGTGACCTCCATCAGGTTCTCGACGAGGTCGTTGAGCCGCCGGGTCTCGCTGACGACCAGCCGTACGGCGGGTTCGATCATCGGGTCCATCGACCCGGAGTCCGCCTCTAGCTCCTCCTCCAGGATCTCCGTCACGGCGGTGATCGCGGTGAGCGGCGTACGGAGTTCATGACTCATGTCGGCGACGAACCGCCGGGACGCCTCGTCCCGCGCGGCCATGTCCTCGACCCGCTTCTCCAGCGCCTCCGCCGCGTAGTTGAACGTCCGTGACAGATCGGCGAGTTCGTCGGTCCCCGACACCCTGAGGCGGGTGTCCAGCTTGCCCTCGCCGAGCCTGCGTGCGGCGACCCCGAGCCGCTGCACCGGCTTGAGCACGGTCGAGGCGGCGGCCTGCGCGAGCAGCGCCGAGCCGACCAGTGCGAGCCCGGTGGCGATCCCCAGCGACCAGGCGAGGGAGTTGAGGTCCTTGGCCTCCGGCTCCAGCGACTTGAGCATGTAGCCGGTCGCCCCGCCGTTGATCACCCTCGCGCCCGCCACCAGGTACGGCGTGCCGTGGCTGACGACGCGCTGCCAGTACAGGTGGTAGGCGTACTTGTTCCCCGAGTCGACCTGCTGCTTCTTGGTCACGGCCGCGCGCAGCGACTTCGGCACGTCCTGCAGCGAGAAGCCGTCCAGGCCGCCCGAACTGCCGTAGACCGTCCTGCCGTCGGCGTCCTGCGCGACGAGCAGCACGCTGAAGCGCTGGCTGCTGTTCGCCATCTGGCCCGCGGTGTGCTGCAGTTCGTCCTGCGTGGGGTGCGCGGTCAGGGTACCGGCCCGGGTCTGCATCGCCTGCCGGAAGTCGCCGAGCACCGCGTCCTGGGTGCGGGTGAGCACGGCCTCGCGGTTGAGCCAGTACGCGATCCCGGACGCGGACACGGCCGCGGTGAGCGCCACCAGCCCGAAGACGACGACCAGGCGCAGCCGCAGACTGGTGAAACGCAGGCGTGAAAGATGTCCCTTGCGAGTCGCGGCCCAGCCGCGAACCCCCCCTTGCGCTTCGGTCACTGAGGCGTGTCCAGCCGGTAGCCCACGCCGCGCACGGTACGGATC
Source organism: Streptomyces sp. NPDC001351 (assembly GCF_042896045.1). Classification (NCBI taxonomy): domain Bacteria; kingdom Bacillati; phylum Actinomycetota; class Actinomycetes; order Kitasatosporales; family Streptomycetaceae; genus Streptomyces; species Streptomyces sp. NPDC001351. The sequence continues at coordinate 481,965 of NZ_JBIAWS010000002.1, forward strand.
AGCGTCGGGGACGACGGCACGTCCTCGACCTTGGCACGCAGCCGCTGGACACACGCGTCCACCAGCCGGGAGTCGCCGAGGTAGTCGTGCTCCCACACCAGCCGCAGCAGCTGCTGCCGGGACAGCGCCTGCCCGGGCCGCCGGCTCAGCTCCAGGAGCAGCCTGAGCTCGGTCGGGGTGAGCTGCAGGTCCTCGCCGTTCTTCGTCACCGTCATCGCCGCGCGGTCGATGACCAGGCTGCCGAAGCTCGCCGCGTCGGTCGACTCACGATCCCCGCGCCGCAGCACGGCCCGGATCCGGGCGTCGAGCACCCGCCCCTGGATCGGCTTGACCACGTAGTCGTCCGCGCCGGACTCCAGGCCCACGACCACATCGATGTCGTCGCTGCGCGCGGTCAGCAGAATGATCGGCAACTGGTCCGTGCGCCGGATGCGCCGGCAGACCTCGAACCCGTCGATGCCGGGCAGCATCACATCCAGCACGATCAGGTCCGGCCGCTGCTCGCGAAGGAGCTTCAGACCGTCCTCACCGGTGGCAGCGGTGGCAACCCGGTGTCCCTGGCGCGTAAGAGACAGCTCCAGGGCCGTACGGATGGCGTCGTCGTCCTCGATCAGCAACAGGGAAGGCACGCGCTCATTCTGGCCCATGGTGGGGCGGGGTTTCGACTCCTGCTGCGGACCTGTATTCCTGCGTGCCCGTACCGCTCTGCTCTGTGACCGCGCTGTGTCTTCCCTGTGGCCGACCCCTGTGACAGGTCTGTGACAGTCGGCGGACACGGCCATGAAGGTGCGAGGGCAAGCTTTTCGGCACAGGCAAGGAAGCACCGCCGAGACATCGCGGAGATCCACCGCCTGAGCAAGCCGAACACCGGAAGTCCACGACGGGGGGCGCGAGATGAACATGCTGCACAGCACCAGCACCAGCGCAGTGGTCACGCGCCTGCACGACGTGAACGGGGGCCGGGGTTCCGAGAAGTCCGGTGCCGTGAGCGGGCGGGGGTGCGCTCGCGGCACCGGGCGTCAGCACACCGCGTACATGACGGTGGTTGACACCTTCACGGGGGAAACGCACGGGGGAAGCGCGTACAGGGAGGACACGGGGGAGCGCCGTTCGCTGTCGGAGGCGGAGTTCACCGCCTACGTCCAGGAGCGCCGCGCCTCCCTGTACGCCACCGCCTACCACCTGACCGGTGACCGCTTCGAGGCCGAGGACCTGCTGCAGAGCGCGCTGTTCTCGACGTACAAGGCCTGGGACCGGATCAGCGACAAGGCCGCGGTCGGGGGCTACCTCCGCCGCACCATGACGAACCTGCACATCAGCGCGTGGCGCCGCCGCAAGCTGAACGAGTACCCGACCGAGGAGCTGCCGGAGACGCCCGGCGACACGGACGCGATGCGCGGCACGGAGCTGCGCGCGGTCCTGTGGCAGGCGCTCGCCCGCCTCCCCGAACTCCAGCGCACCATGCTGGTCCTGCGCTACTACGAGGGCCGCACGGACCCGGAGATCGCGGAGATCCTCGACATCAGTGTCGGCACGGTGAAGTCCAGCATCTGGCGGTCGCTCCGTCGGCTGCGCGAGGACGAGGTCCTCAGCTTCGGCCGTGACGAGGAGGACGCCTTCGGGGAGCTCGTCGCCTGAGGGCCGGGGGGAAGCAAGTAACGGGGGAAGTACGGGGGAGTGGTAACCGAGGGGGGACTCACGGGGGACCAACGGGGGTTCACGGGGGAAGCACCACGGGGGAACGGGGGAGAGCGGGACTGGAGGGCCGGGGGGTCCGTCCAGTCCCGCTTTTTTTGTGCTCCCGCTGTCGGGGGTGCGGTCAGCGGGTGGGGGTCGCCGCGGGGCGCCGGCCCACCGCGGCCGCGGCCAGCCGGCCGAGGGCCTCGTCCCGGTCGCAGGCGTGGGCGCCGAGGGCGGTCTGGCGGGCGATGATCGTGCGTTCCTGGCGCATCAGGCGCCAGCCGCGGCGCAGCAGGAACGGGACCGATTTGCGGCCCTCCTTGAGATCGCGCATGAAGCGGCGGCGGAAGGTGCGGACCGGGCCGCGGTTCAGACACAGGGCGTCGGCCAGCAGCCCCGACTCCCGGCAGCGCTCGACGATCTCGGCCGCGAAGATGCCCTCCGCGATGAACAGCGGGGTCCGCCCTATGTCGACGGTCTCCTCACCGGTGCGGGCCGAGAGGGAGATGTCGTAGACGGGAACCTTCGTACGGCCGGTGCGGCACAGTTCGGCGATCGCGGCGACGGCGGTGTCCGTGTCCCAGGAGTCCGGGTGGTCCCAGTCGATGTCGGAACTTCCCGCCACCAGCGGCAGCGTCGGGTCCTCGCCCTCCTTGTAGAAGTCGTCGAGGCGCAGCACGGGGAGGCCGGAGCGGGCGGCGACAAGGGACTTGCCCGAGCCCGAGGGGCCGCAGAGCAGCACGACGCGGGCGGAGGAGGGGAGATGGATGCTCACGGGACACCAGTTTGACGTATTCCGTACGCCCTGCCGACCCCGCGGGTCGGCTTTGGTGCGCGCATCACATCTCAACTACCCTTCGTGTCGACCTGATTACTCAGCGAATCCAAGGTGACTACTGCAATGGCACGACACGCTTCCCCCTCCAAGCCGCACGCCCGGCGCGCCCTGATCGCCCTCGCCACCGTCTCGGCGGCACTCGGCGCGAGCGCGGCGACGGCGTCCGCGGACTCCACTGCCGCCGTGAAGGTGCCCGTGTCGCCGGTCGCCGCGGCCGACGCGCTCGGCAAGCTCGACCCGCAGAAGAGCCTGCAGGCGCCGACCGGTCAGGTGCGGTCCGTCACCGGCTCGGTGCAGGGCCTCAGGCGCAACGCCCTCACCCGCAACACCGTCGACCCGACGGACAACCACATCGCCGGCCCGCTCTCCGGGCTGAGCTACCTCGCCGAGACGAGCCCGGTCGGTACGGTTCCGGCCGCGCTGACCACGGCCGCCATGCTGCTGGGCGGCCCTCGCCTGGTCTGAACCCGGCCGGCGCATGAGAGAGCCGCGTCTTCCCCGGACGGAGGGAGGGCGCGGCTCTCGGCTTTGCGGAGGGCTCAGTACGCCGAGCCCGACGCGCCCAGCGACCCCGTCGGGTGCCAGACCGTCTTCGTCTCCAGGAACGCCGTCATGCGGTCGATGCCCGGCGTCGCCGACCAGTCGACTTCGTCCACAGGCTGTGGACGAAGAACCCGCTTCAGGTTGTCCGCCGCCGCGATCTCCAGCTCCTTCGCCAGTACGTCGTCGGCTCCGGCCAGGTCGATGGCGTTGACGTCCTGGTGCGCGGCCAGCGGCGCCGCGATCTCCGCCGTACGGCCGGAGAGGACGTTGACCACGCCGCCGGGCAGATCGGAGGTGGCCAGGACCTCGCCCAGGGACAGGGCGGGCAGCGGGGACTCCTCGCTCGCGATCACGACCGCCGTGTTGCCGGTCGCGATCACCGGGGCGATCACCGAGACCAGGCCGAGGAAGGACGACTCCTGGGGCGCCAGGACCGCGACCACGCCCGTCGGCTCGGGCGAGGACAGGTTGAAGTACGGGCCCGCGACCGGGTTTCCGCCGCCGACGACCTGGGTGATCTTGTCGGTCCAGCCCGCGTACCAGACCCAGCGGTCGATCGCCGCGTCGACGACGACGGCCGCCTTCGACTTGGACAGCCCCTCGGAGTCGGCGACTCCGCGGACGAACTGCTCGCGGCGGCCCTCCAGCATCTCCGCGATGCGGTAGAGGATCTGACCGCGGTTGTACGCCGTCGCGCCGGACCAGCCGCCGAACGCCTTGCGGGCGGCGACCACGGCGTCACGGGCGTCCTTGCGGGACGAAAGGGGCACGTTCGCGAGCCAGTTGCCCTTTTTGTCGGTCACCTCGTACACCCGGCCGCTCTCGGAACGCGGGAACTTCCCGCCGACGTACAGCTTGTAGGTCTTGAAGACCGACAGACGGTCGAAACGCTCGGTCTTTTCGGTCTTCTCAGACATCGAGGTACGCCTCCAGGCCGTGGCGGCCGCCCTCGCGGCCGAAGCCCGACTCCTTGTAGCCGCCGAACGGCGAGGTCGGGTCGAACTTGTTGAACGTGTTGGACCAGACGACGCCCGCACGGAGCTTGTTCGCGACGGCGAGGATCCGCGAACCCTTCTCCGTCCAGATGCCCGCCGAGAGGCCGTACGGGGTGTTGTTGGCCTTGGCGACCGCCTCGTCCGGGGTGCGGAAGGTGAGGACGGACAGCACCGGGCCGAAGATCTCGTCGCGGGCGATCCGGTGCGCCTGGGTGACGTTCGTGAAGAGCGTCGGGGCGAACCAGTAGCCGGAGGACGGGATCTCGCAGGCCGGGGACCAGCGTTCGGCGCCCTCCGCCTCGCCCTGCTCGACGAGGGTGGTGATGCGGGAGAGCTGTTCCGCGGAGTTGATCGCGCCGATGTCCGTGTTCTTGTCCAGCGGGTCGCCGAGGCGGAGGGTGGACAGGCGGCGCTTGAGCGACTCCAGCAGCTCGTCCTGGATCGACTCCTGGACGAGGAGCCGGCTGCCCGCGCAGCAGACCTGGCCCTGGTTGAAGAAGATGCCGCTCACGATGCCCTCGACGGCCTGGTCGATGGGGGCGTCGTCGAAGACGATGTTGGCGCCCTTGCCGCCCAGTTCGAGGGTGAGCTTCTTGCGGGAGCCCGCGACCGTGCGGGCGATCTCCTTGCCGACCGCCGTCGAGCCCGTGAACGCGACCTTGTTGACGTCCGGGTGCGCGACGAGCGCGGCGCCCGTGTCGCCGTAGCCGGGAAGGATGTTGACGACACCCTTGGGGAGGCCGGCCTGACGGCAGATGTCCGCGAAGAACAGGGCGGACAGGGGGGTCGTCTCGGCGGGCTTGAGGACCACCGTGTTGCCGGTCGCCAGTGCCGGGGCGATCTTCCACGCCAGCATCAGAAGCGGGAAGTTCCAGGGGATGACCTGGCCGGCGACGCCCAGGGGGCGCGGGTTCGTACCGAAGCCGGCGTGCTCCAGCTTGTCGGCCCAGCCCGCGTAGTAGAAGAAGTGCGCGGCGACCAGGGGGAGGTCGGCGTCGCGGGTCTCCTTGATCGGCTTGCCGTTGTCCAGGGTTTCCAGGACCGCCAGCTCACGGCTGCGCTCCTGGATGATCCGCGCGATGCGGAACAGGTACTTGGCGCGCTCCGAGCCGGGCAGCGCCGACCACTTCTCGAAGGCCCTGCGGGCGGCCTTGACCGCGCGCTCGACGTCCTCGGAACCGGCCTGGGCGACCTCCGACAGCACCTCCTCGGTGCTCGGGGAGACCGTCTTGAAGACCTTGCCGTCGGCCGCCTCCGTGAACTCGCCGTCGATGAACAGACCGTAGGACGGCGCGATGTCGACGATCGAGCGGGACTCGGGTGCCGGGGCGTATTCGAATGCGGATGCCATGGTGATCAGTCCACCGTCACGTAGTCGGGGCCGGAGTAGCGGCCGGTGGCCAGCTTCTGACGCTGCATCAGCAGGTCGTTCAGGAGCGAGGAGGCGCCGAAGCGGAACCAGTGGTTGTCCAGCCAGTCCTCGCCCGCGGTCTCGTTGACCAGGACGAGGAACTTGATGGCGTCCTTGGAGGTGCGGATGCCGCCGGCGGGCTTCACACCGACCTGTACCCCGGTCTGCGCGCGGAAGTCGCGCACGGCCTCCAGCATCAGCAGGGTGTTGGCGGGGGTGGCGTTGACCGCGACCTTGCCCGTGGACGTCTTGATGAAGTCCGCGCCCGCCAGCATGCCGAGCCAGCTCGCGCGCCGGATGTTGTCGTACGTCGAGAGCTCGCCGGTCTCGAAGATGACCTTGAGGCGGGCCGAGGCGCCGCAGGACTCCTTCACGGCGACGATCTCGTCGTACACCTTCGTGTAGTTGCCCGCGAGGAACGCCCCGCGGTCGATGACCATGTCGATCTCGTCGGCGCCCGCGGCGACGGCCTCGCGGACGTCGGCCAGCTTCACGGCGATCGGGGCGCGGCCCGCCGGGAAGGCGGTGGCGACCGAGGCGACCTTCACGGAGGAGCCGGCGACGGCCTCCTTCGCGGCGGGCACCATGTCGGGGTACACGCAGACGGCCGCGGTCGCGGGGGTCGTGCGGTCCGTGGGGTCGGGGTGGACGGCCTTGGCGCCGAGCGCCCGGACCTTGCCCGGGGTGTCCGCGCCTTCCAGCGTCGTCAGGTCGACCATCGAGATGGCGAGGTCGATCGCGTACGCCTTCGCGGTCGTCTTGATGGAACGGGTGCCGAGCGAGGCGGCGCGCGCCTCCAGGCCGACCGCGTCGACGCCGGGCAGCCCGTGGAGGAAGCGGCGCAGCGTGCTGTCGGACGCGGCGACGTCAGCGAGAGCGTGTGCTGTGGGTGCAGTGGTGGGCATGGTCACCAGACGAGCATATCTACGCGCGTAGCGGCTTGTACACCCCCGCTGCTCATCAAGTGCGCAGGCACCACGTACGAGCATCGTCGTGGCCGTCGGGCAGAATCGGCGGTATGACGACCCCGGACCACGAGTCACCAGCACCGCAGCCCCCGGCCCCCGAGTTCAAGGACCGGGTCTACCGGTCGTCCGGGGGTATCGCCGGCGGCGTCCTGCTGCTCGCCATCGCGGGCTGGCTGGGGATCGACGCGATCGTCTCCGGGCACGGCCGCGCCCCGTGGCTGGCGCTCGCCACGCTGATCCTCGTGGTGCCGCTGATCCTGGCCTTCACGCTGCGCCCCGCCGTCCACGCCAACGCGGAGCGGCTGCGCATCCGCAACCCCTTCCGCATCGTGGTGGTGCCCTGGAGCGAGGTCGCCCAGCTGCGGTCCGGCTACTCCAACGAGGTCGTCGTGAAGTCGGGGAGCAAGTACCAGCTGTGGGCCGTCCCCGTCTCGCTGCGCGCCCGGAAGAGGGCGGCGCGGCAGGAGGCCAGGGCCAGGGCGGAGGTGAGCGGCCTGGGCCGGCGGGGCCGTATGGGCGGTGTCTTCGGACCCGGCGAACGTTCGTCCGGCACCGCCGTCCCGGCGGGTCCCGTCCGCGCCGAGGGCGACAAGATCATGGACGAGCTGCGCGAACTGCTCGAGACCCATGAGCAGAAGGAGACGGCGCAGGGCGAGGTGACGGTGCGCTGGGCGTACGAGATCGCGGGCCCGGCGGTGGCCGGGGCGGTACTGCTGGCGATCCTGCTGGCGACGGCCTGACCTGATCGGCCCGGCGACGCGGCGTCCTGCCGCGAGGCCCGCGACCCGTTCGACCGCCGGGAGCGGCCCGGCGCTGTGGTGCCGACGGTGGGCCCGGAGGGCGAGGACGGGCAGGTGGGCGAGGAGGGCGGGGCCGCCCGGCGCAGCGAGGACGGTGCGTCGTGGGGCCGCGGCTCTCGGCCGGAGGGCGCGGTGTCGCTCGGGTCGTGCAGCCCGGTGGTGTGGGTCGGCTCCCCGCCGGTGAGCGCGAACACCGCGCCCGCGACGGCGTCGGCCGGCCTGGGGTCGTGGGCACGGCGGGGGCTTCAGGGCCGGTCGGCGGTGCGGTTCCGGTCCGCCTGTGCCCGGGCGCCGCGCCGGGGGCCTGGCGGCCGGGGCGACAGCCGCGGGCGCGAACCTCGTAGGGGCGCCCTCAGGCCGATGGCCGAGGGCGCCCCTTTGAGGTGACGCCGGTTCGAGCGGTGCGGCTCAGATGCCGGCCGCCGCCGACAGGTCCCGTTTGATCGCCGCGAGGAGGTCGTTCGCGGTGGCGTGGGCCGCCGGGAGGTCGGCGTGTGTGGCGGCGGGGACCACGACCTCCAGGTAGCACTTCAGCTTGGGCTCCGTGCCGCTCGGGCGGACGATGACCCGGGCGCCGTCGAGCGTGTAGCGCAGCCCGTCGGTGGGCGGCAGCTTCTCGGTGCCCCGGGTGAGGTCCTCGGCCCTGGTGATGGCGAGGCCCGCGAGCTCGGTCGGCGGCTGCTCCCGCAGCTGCCGCATGGCGCGGGCGATGACCGACAGGTCCTCCACCCGGACCGAGAGCTGGTCGGTGGCGTGCAGCCCGTGCTCCACGGCCAGGTCGTCGAGGAGGTCCGGCAGGGCCCGCCCCTCCTCCTTGAGCTCGGAGGCCAGCTCGGTGATCAGCAGCGCGGCGGTGATGCCGTCCTTGTCGCGCACCCCGTCCGGGTCCACGCAGTAGCCGAGGGCCTCCTCGTAGCCGTAGCGCAGCCCCTCGACGCGGGCGATCCACTTGAAGCCGGTGAGGGTCTCCTCGTACGGCAGACCCGCCTTCTCGGCGATACGGCCGAGCAGGGAGGACGAGACGATCGACTCCGCGAAGGTGCCCCGGGCGCCCCGCCTGACCAGGTGGGCGGCGAGCAGGGCCCCCACCTCGTCGCCGCGCAGCATCCGCCAGTCGCCGCCGTCCCGCACGGCCACGGCGCAGCGGTCGGCGTCGGGGTCGTTGGCGATGATCAGGTCCGGCTCGGTCGCGCGGGCCTTGGCGAAGGCGAGGTCCATGGCGCCCGGCTCTTCCGGGTTGGGGAAGGCGACGGTCGGGAAGTCCGGGTCGGGCTCGGCCTGTTCGGCGACCAGGACGGGCTCGGGGAAACCGGCCCGGGCGAACGCGGCGAGCAGGACGTCCTTGCCGACGCCGTGCATCGCGGTGTAGACGGTGCGCGCGGTGTGCGGGGAACCGGCGGCGAGCACCGCCTCCGTGCGGGCCAGATAGGAGTTCAGGACGCTGTCGTCGAGGATCTCCCAGCCGGCTTCCGGACGCGGCACGTCGTCCAGGGAGACGATCGCGTCTATCTCGGCGGCGATCTCCGCGTCGGCCGGCGGCACGATCTGCGAACCGTCGCCGAGATAGACCTTGTAGCCGTTGTCGCGGGGCGGATTGTGGCTGGCGGTGACCTCCACGCCCGCGACCGCGCCGAGGTGCCTTATCGCATAGGCGAGCACGGGTGTGGGCAGCGGGCGGGGGAGCACCGCGGCCCGGAAGCCCGCGCCCGTCATCACGGCCGCCGTGTCGCGCGCGAAGTCCGCGGACTTGTGCCGGGCGTCGTAGCCGATGACGACGAGCCCGCCGCGCTCTCCCTTGGCGTTGAGATACGCGGCCAGACCGGCCGCGGCACGGATGACGACGGACCGGTTCATCCGCATCGGCCCGGCACCGAGCTCACCGCGCAGCCCCGCGGTGCCGAACTGGAGGGTGCCGCTGAAGCGCTCTTCGAGCTCCGCTGTGTCACCGGCCTCGATGAGCTTGGCGAGCTCGTCGCGGGTCTCCGGGTCGGGGTCCTCGCCGAGCCACGTGTTGGCGCGGGTGAGCAGTTCGTCGTGCACGTCCGGGTCAGCCTCTCGTTGTCTCGTGGTGCGGGTCCCTGGGGGCTGCGCCCCCAGACCCCCCTTTCGGCCCCAAGGGCCTCGTCCTCAAACGCCGGACGGGCTGAAAATGCCGCACCGGCCCCAAGCAGTACCGCCCTTACAACCGCCCGAGCACCTGAGCCAGCAGCGACCCCATCCGCGTCGCGCTGTCCCGCCCCGCCTGCAGAACCTCCTCGTGGTTCAACGGCTCACCCGTCATCCCCGCGGCGAGGTTCGTCACCAGGGAGATACCCAGCACCTCCGCACCCGCCTCACGCGCCGCGATGGCTTCCAGCACCGTCGACATGCCCACCAGGTCCGCCCCGATCACCCGGGCCATCCGGATCTCGGCCGGCGTCTCGTAGTGGGGGCCGGGGAACTGGGCGTAGACGCCCTCCTCCAGGCTCGGGTCGATCTCCTTGCACAGGGCGCGCAGCCGCGGCGAGTACAGGTCGGTCAGGTCGACGAAGTTCGCGCCGACGATCGGCGACGCCGCCGTCAGGTTGATGTGGTCGCTGATCAGCACCGGCTGCCCCGGCCGCATGCCCTCGCGCAGCCCGCCGCAGCCGTTGGTCAGCACGATGGTCTTGCAGCCGGCGGCGACGGCGGTACGGACGCCGTGCGCGACGGCTGCGACCCCGCGGCCCTCGTAGTAGTGCGTACGGCCCAGGAAGACCAGGGCCCGCTTCTCACCGATCGTGTACGAGCGGATCTTGCCGCCGTGCCCCTCCACCGCCGGCGGCGGGAAACCGGGCAGGTCGGTGACGAGGAGCTCGGCGTCGGGGTCGCCGAGGGCGTCCACGGCCGGTGCCCAGCCGGAGCCCATCACGAGGGCGACGTCGTGGGTCTCGGCGCCCGTCAGTTCGCGCAGGCGGGTGGCGGCGGCGTCGGCGGCGGCGTACGGGTCGCCCTGGATGGCGTCCGGAAGAAGAGATGCGTTCACGCGTCGAGAGTAGCCGCTCAACGCCTACGCGCGTAGATGGCGGAGCTCACGGGATGGCGATCGTTGTCTTGTCGTTTCCAACGAACCAGGTGACACAGCGGGACCTTTGCGGCCGCTGTGGTCAAGCTGTGCGGTGGCCGGGCAGCTACTCGTCCGTGACGAGGACGTCCTTGTCGTTGAAGACCTCGACGATGAAGATCAGCAGGCGCCCACGGCTGACCGTGTATTCGACGAGCACGTTCTGCGTGAGCCGGATCGTGCGGTCGTCGCCGGTGGAGCTTATGGGCCGCGACACCGAAAGGAACGGGTCGCGGGCCAGCAGGGCGATGCCTTTGTCGAACGCGATGCGCTGCCGGTCGTCGAGCCGGTCGCGGGCCGCGGCGGCCTGCACCGTGTAGTAGACGTCATACGTGGTGGGGGCCATGCGATCTCCCGTTGGTGCGTCGATGCTCCAAGTCTAGGAGCCGACCCCCTCAGCAGGGACGCTTCCGCAGCTCCATCACGTAATCGTGTGGTGCCCCCGCGGACTCGGCCGCATCGGCGATCTCTCCGAGATACCGCGCCGACGGCAGACCGCCCTCGTACCCGTCGAGGACGTACGTCCACGCCGACTCCTCGCCGTCCAGCGTGTGCACCCGCACGCGCATCCGCCGGTAGACATTGAGGCCGACCCCTTCCCAGCGGTCCATGGACTCCTCGTCCGGCGGCGCGATGTCGTACAGGGCGACGAAGACCTGCGAGAAGGGGTCCTCGACGATCGTCGCCAGGGCGCCCTCCCAGCCCATGTGCTCGCCCCCGAACGTCAGCCGCCAGCCGTTCAGCCAGCCCGTGGCACGCATCGGCGAGTGCGGGGCGCGGCGGGTCATCAGCCGCGCGTCGAGGTTGCCGGCGTACGCGGCGTAGAGCGACATGGGTCGAGGGTACGGCAGCCGACCCACGCGTCCCGGACGTATCAGCGGCCCCTTGCCAACCCATTGCCCCGCCCCCGGGCAGTAGCACCTTGAACGGTGCGGGACAATGGGGTACGTGACTCGGATCGTGATCATCGGTGGCGGACCCGGCGGATACGAGGCGGCCCTGGTGGCCGCCCAGCTCGGCGCGGAGGTGACCGTCGTCGACTGCGACGGTCTGGGCGGGGCGTCGGTGCTGACCGACTGCGTACCGTCGAAGACCCTTATCGCTACGGCCGAGGTGATGACCACCTTCGACTCGTCGTACGAGGAACTCGGCATCATCGTCGCCGACGACACCCCGCCGCTGGAGCAGGCGGCCCGGGTGGTCGGCGTGGACCTCGGCAAGGTCAACCGCCGGGTGAAGCGGCTCGCCCTCGCCCAGTCGCACGACATCACCGCCTCCGTCACCCGCGCCGGCGCCCGGGTCATGCGCGGCCGCGGCCGCCTGGAGGGCATGCAGGCCCTGGACGGCTCCCGCAAGGTGATCGTCTCCGCCGCCGACGGCACCGAGGAGACCCTCATCGCCGACGCTGTGCTCATCGCGACCGGCGGCCACCCGCGCGAGGTGCCCGACGCCCAGCCCGACGGCGAGCGCATCCTCAACTGGACGCAGGTGTACGACCTGAACGAGCTTCCCGAGGAGCTCATCGTGGTCGGTTCCGGTGTCACCGGCGCCGAGTTCGCCGGCGCCTACCAGGCCCTCGGCTCCAAGGTCACCCTCGTCTCCTCCCGGGACCGCGTGCTGCCCGGCGAGGACCCGGACGCCGCCGCCGTCCTCGAGGACGTCTTCCGCCGCCGCGGCATGAACGTCATGGCCCGCTCCCGCGCCGCCGCCGCCAAGCGGGTCGGCGACCGCGTCGAGGTCACGCTCTCCGACGGCCGTGTCATCACCGGCACCCACTGCCTGATGGCGGTCGGCGCCATCCCCAACAGTGAGGGCATGGGCCTGGAGGAGGCCGGCGTCAAGCTGCGCGAGTCCGGGCACATCTGGACCGACAAGGTCTCCCGCACGACCGCTCCCGGTGTGTACGCCGCAGGTGACGTGACGGGCGTCTTCGCCCTCGCCTCCGTGGCCGCCATGCAGGGACGTATCGCCATGTACCACTTCCTCGGCGACGCGGTGGCCCCGCTCAATCTGAAGACCGTCTCGTCCAACGTCTTCACCGACCCGGAGATCGCCACCGTCGGCTACACACAGGCCGACGTCGACGCGGGCAAGATCGACGCCCGGGTGGTCAAACTCCCGCTCCTGCGCAACCCGCGCGCCAAGATGCAGGGCATCCGCGACGGCTTCGTGAAGCTTTTCTGCCGTCCGGGCACGGGCATCGTGGTCGGCGGTGTGGTCGTGTCCCCGCGCGCCTCGGAACTGATCCATCCGATCTCGATCGCCGTCGACAACAATCTGACGGTCGAACAGATCGCGAACGCGTTCACCGTGTATCCCTCCCTTTCGGGGTCGATCGCGGAGGTCGCCCGGCAGCTCCACACCCGCAAGACCGGCGGCGAGGTCTGACGGCCGAAACCGACTCCTCGCTGGTCACAGGGAGTTGTCGAGCATGCGTACGGCATAGGCGGGGCGGGTAGGCCCTATACCACTTCCCGTCCTCCTGTGCGAACAACTTCTGCTATTCGGCGCAAACAGCTGAAAGCAGACGGTCGTTGGGGTTACTGTCAGTTTCGTGTTCGCTGCAGAACGTCGCCAATTGATCCTCGAAATGGTGCGAGCGAATGGGGCCGTGTCGCTCCGTGAGCTCGCCCGCGTCGTCCAGACCTCCGAAGTGACCGTACGGCGGGACGTGCGCGCACTGGAGGCAGAAGGACTCCTCGACCGCCGGCACGGCGGTGCGGTACTGCCGGGCGGGTTCACGCGGGAGTCCGGCTTTCCGCAGAAGTCACATCTCGCGACCGCCGAGAAGACGGCCATCGCCGACCTCGCCGCCAACTTCGTGGAAGAGGGCGAGGCCATCGTGGTCGGGGCGGGTACCACCACCCAGGAGCTGGCCCGCCGGCTCGCCCGGATCCCCGGGCTGACCGTCGTCACCAACTCCCTGCTGGTCGCCCAGGCGTTGGCCCATGCCAACCGCGTGGAGGTCGTGATGACCGGCGGCACCCTGCGCGGCTCCAACTACGCCCTCGTGGGCAGCGGCGCCGAGCAGTCACTGCAGGGGCTCAGGGTGTCCCGCGCGTTCCTGTCCGGGAGCGGGCTCACCGCCGAGCGCGGGCTGTCCACGTCCAACATGCTGTCGGCGTCCGTGGACCGGGCGCTGGTGCAGGCGGCCGCGGAGGTCGTCGTGCTCGCCGATCACACCAAGCTCGGTACGGACACCATGTTCCAGACCGTGCCGACGGATGTGATCACCCGGCTGGTGACCGATGAGCCGCCGGTGCATGACGATCGGGCCGCCACCGAGTTGCAGGCGCTCGCCGATCAGGGCGTGCAGATCGCTGTGGCCGGGGCCTCGGGGAATGCGGGCGGTGATTCCGTCCCCCCGCGGCAGGCGCGCCGGGACGTGGCCCTGCCGGGGCCGCGGCGGGGGCAGCCGGCATCGGGCCTTCGGACGGCGGCGATGCTTGATCCCTCCGGGGGAGAGCGGGAACGGGCTCGGGTTGCCGATTTGCGGCGGCGTTAGGTTGTTTGCCTATTCGCCGTAGGGGCTCGTGTTGTTGGGCGGGTGCGGGTCATTCGTGGTTGCTCGCGCCCACGCGGCGGAGCCGCATATCGATACAGCCCCGCGCCCCTTAAAAGCCGCTGCCCTCACGTGGCTTTCAAGCCCCGCAGGGTGAGGGTCAGCAAGCGGTCTGCCAGGTCCGGGTCTCCCGGGGACTCCTCCGCTGCCAAGGCGATGGCGTTGGTGAGTTGGAGGAGGTCGGTGATGGTGACGTCCTCGCGGACCTTGGCTGCTTGCTGTGCGCGCTTCAGCAGGGCCGCGCCCGCCTCGTGCATCGGGGTGCTGCAGTTGGCCAGGGCCGAGGTGGTGTCGGAGGTCACGGACATGAGGGCCAGGGCCAGGCCGCGGTACTCGCCGGCGTGGGTGATGATCTCGCGCAGCCAGGTCACCAGGGCCGTGCACGGCTCGGGGGCGTTCAGGAGTTCGTGGGAGCGGTCCAGGAGGTCGCTCACCGCTTCCTCGAAGACGGCGCTCAACAGGGCGTGACGGTTGGGGAAGTGGCGGTACAGGGTGCCGATGCCGACGCCCGCGCGCCGGGCCACGTCCTCCAGGGACGCGTCCGTGCCGTGCGCGGCGAAGGCGGCACGAGCCTCGGTGAGCAGCCGCTCGTAGTTGCGGCGGGCGTCGGCACGCATGACGCGCGGTGGCGTCGGCGTCACCGCTGTGCCGCCGTTCGGCGCGGTCTCCGCCGACGTCGTGCCCACCACGCCTCCCACCTGCTCTCTCGCGCGCCCCCGTCTGCGTCCAGCATGCCATCACGGATGCGCGAGCGGGCCTCCCGGACGGGGCCGAGGCGGGGTGCCCTCGTCCCAGGCGGCAGTGCCCGTCTCAACGCGGCGGTCCGGCGAGGGCGTTCACCGTCTCAGGGAACCGGGGAAAGACGAGGCGCCCGGCGACTGACTGCTGCAGTCCGCCGGGCGCCTCGGGGTGTCGTACGGGACGACCGTGCCGTGTCAGGGCCTGCGCGCGGTCAGTCCTTGATCTCGCAGATCGCGGCGCCCGAGGTGAGGGAGGCGCCGACCTCCGCGCTCAGGCCCTTGATGGTGCCGGCCTTGTGAGCGTTGAGGGGCTGCTCCATCTTCATGGCTTCCAGGACGACGACCAGGTCGCCCTCCTTGACCTCCTGGCCCTCCTCCACGGCGACCTTGACGATCGTGCCCTGCATCGGCGAGGCGAGGGTGTCGCCGGAGGCGACCGGGCCGGACTTCTTGGCGGCGCGGCGCTTCGGCTT
Organism: Streptomyces sp. NPDC001351; assembly: GCF_042896045.1. Taxonomy (NCBI): domain Bacteria; kingdom Bacillati; phylum Actinomycetota; class Actinomycetes; order Kitasatosporales; family Streptomycetaceae; genus Streptomyces; species Streptomyces sp. NPDC001351. The sequence continues at coordinate 497,057 of NZ_JBIAWS010000002.1, forward strand.
GGCGCCGGCCGCGAGGCCGGTGCGCGCCAGGGACATGCCCAGCGAGGACGGCAGGGAGACCTCCAGGCGCTTGCCGCCGACCTCGACGACGATCGTCTCGCGGTCCGTTTCCTCCTCGGCCTCGGCCTCGGCCGGGGCGGCGAACGCGGGGATCTCGTTGACGAACTCGGTCTCGATCCAGCGGGTGTGGACCGTGAACGGCTCGGCGGAGCCGGTGAGTTCGGGGGCGAACGCCGGGTCCTTGACCACCGCGCGGTGGAAGGGGATCGCCGTCGCCATGCCCTCGACCTGGAACTCCTCCAGGGCGCGGGCCGCGCGCTGCAGGGCCTGCTCACGGGTGGCGCCCGTGACGATCAGCTTGGCCAGCAGGGAGTCCCAGGCCGGGCCGATGACGCTGCCCGACTCGACGCCCGCGTCCAGGCGGACGCCCGGGCCCGACGGCGGGGCGAAGGTGGTGACGGTGCCGGGGGCCGGGAGGAAGTTGCGGCCCGGGTCCTCGCCGTTGATGCGGAACTCGAAGGAGTGGCCGCGCAGCTCGGGGTCGCCGTAGCCGAGTTCCTCGCCGTCGGCGATGCGGAACATCTCGCGGACCAGGTCGATGCCGGCGACCTCCTCGGTGACCGGGTGCTCGACCTGGAGGCGGGTGTTGACCTCGAGGAAGGAGATCGTCCCGTCGAGGCCGACGAGGAACTCCACGGTGCCCGCGCCGACGTAGCCCGCCTCCTTGAGGATGGCCTTGGAGGACGAGTACAGCTCGGCGACCTGTTCGTCGGAGAGGAACGGCGCGGGGGCCTCCTCGACCAGCTTCTGGTGGCGGCGCTGCAGCGAGCAGTCACGGGTGGAGACGACGACCACGTTGCCGTGCTGGTCGGCCAGGCACTGGGTCTCCACGTGCCGCGGCTTGTCCAGGTAGCGCTCGACGAAGCACTCGCCGCGGCCGAAGGCGGCCACCGCCTCACGGACCGCGGACTCGTAGAGCTCGGGCACCTCTTCGAGGGTGCGGGCGACCTTCAGACCGCGGCCGCCACCGCCGAAGGCGGCCTTGATGGCGATCGGCAGGCCGTGCTCCTCGGCGAAGGCGACGACCTCCTCCGCACCCGAGACCGGGTCGGGCGTGCCCGCGACCAGCGGGGCGCCGGCGCGCTGGGCGATGTGCCGGGCGGCCACCTTGTCGCCCAGGTCGCGGATGGCCTGCGGGGGCGGGCCGATCCAGATCAGCCCGGCGTCCAGGACGGCCTGCGCGAAGTCGGCGTTCTCGGAGAGGAAGCCGTATCCGGGGTGGACGGCGTCCGCGCCGGACTCGCGCGCCGCGTTCAGGATCTTGTCGATCACCAGGTAACTGGTCGCCGGGGTGTCACCGCCCAGGGCGAACGCCTCGTCCGCGGCGCGGACATGCAGAGCGTCGCGGTCCGGGTCCGCGTAGACGGCCACGCTCGCGATCCCGGCGTCCCGACAGGCCCGGGCCACGCGGACAGCGATTTCGCCACGGTTGGCGATGAGCACCTTGCGCACGATTGAGGCTCCCTCCTTGAAACAAGCCGAGTTTAGGGACTGGCTACACGGCACTACGACCCGTCCCCAGTGGTGAGCTTGCCCACACGGAGCGTGATGCGAGGCTTGCTCGACCTGCGAAATCCCTTGTCGCACCTCGGTACGCAGGACTCCTCCCGGAAACCCTAGCTCTCTCATGTGGTCAAGGTCTCTGTGAGAGCGTGCTGCGGGCCACTCGGTTTCTTTGTGGAGTCCCTACGAATGGCCCAACGATTCTTTGCCGCCCGCAGAACCCTTGTCCCGGGGTTTACCCGTTAGTAGCGTTCGCGATGTCTCGTACGTACTTGAGGTAACAACAGCCTGGGCCGATCCGCTCGGGCGGCAGTCGAAAGTGGGTGGGGACCGGTGGTGCGCAGACCGGTGGCGTGGGTCGTGGCGGTCGTGCTCTTCGTGGAGGCGTTCGGCATCGCGGCGCTGAACTGGTTCCTGGGGATCGTCGTCGACCGGCAGGACATGTCGCTGGCCGGCCTCGACCCCGACATGATGTCGGTGTCCTCGAAGATCGGCGGCATCGTCTTCGGCCTCTACTTCGCCCTGTGCGGCCTGGTCGCGCTCCTCGTGGCGGTCCGCAACCGCCCGCCGGCCGGCTTCGGGCGCATCCTGCTGATCAGCGCCGCGGTCGTGCACGGGCTGCTGGGGGCGTTCGTGTGGGGGCTGGTGGGCTGGACCGCGTTCCTGTTCATGGTGGTCGTGCTCGCCCTCATCGTGCTGCTCCTGATGACGTACGACAGCCCGGCCGAACCCACCGACGCGGTCCCGCCCGCGGCACCCGGTCCCGGGAACGACGGCGGCAAGGGTGAAGGGGGATCCCCCGTCAGCTCTCCGCCGGCGCCCACAACTCCGTGATGCCGACGCCCAGCTGGGCGAGGAGCCGGCGGACGAGGGGCAGGCTGATGCCGATCACATTGCCGTGGTCGCCGTCGATGCCCTCGATGAACGGCGCGCTGCGGCCGTCGAGCGTGAACGCTCCCGCGACGTGGAGGGGTTCGCCGGAGGCCACGTAGGCGGCGATCTCCTCGTCCGAGGGGTCGCCGAAGCGGACGACGGTGGAGGCGGTGCCGGACGCGTACCGCTTGTTCGCGGTGTCCCAGACGCAGTGCCCGGTCTGCAGGACGCCCGCCCGGCCGCGCATGGACTTCCAGCGGGCCGTCGCCTCCTCGGAGTCCGCGGGCTTGCCCAGGGCCTCGCCGTCCAGCTCCAGCACGGAGTCGCAGCCGATCACCAGGGCGCCGTGCGCCTCCGGCCTGGCGGCGACGACGGAGGCCTTTGCCTCCGCCAGAGCGAGCGCGAGTTCGGCCGGGGTGGGGGCGGTCACAGCGTCCTCGTCGACGCCGCTCACGATGACCTCGGGTGTCAGGCCTGCCTGGCGCAGGAGGTTCAGTCGGGCGGGGGACTGGGAGGCGAGGATGAGGCGGCGGCGGGGCGCGTCTGTCATGGGGTCAGGGTATCGGCGTGCCCGTCGCGGTTCACTTCAGGCCGATCACGATCATTGCCAGGAGCATGGCCAGTGCCATGAGAACGCCCAGGCGGCGCAACATGTCCTGCATGTCGCGGAGTTCCTTGGGGGGTTCGTTCTCAGGGTCGGACCACAGCATGCCACCAGCGTGGGGCTTGGGCCGGGGCGGTGCCTGAGTACGCGTACTCAAGTTTGGCCCGCAGACGTTGTTGTTCGTCTGCGGGCCGGTGGGGGCTTGTCGCGCCCACGCGGCGGAGCCGCATATCGATACAGTCCCGCGCCCCTAAAAACTGCAGTTCCCCGCGGCCCTGAAAGGCAGCGCAGTTCCGCGCGCCCCCCAAAGCAAAAGCCGTTACGCCGGCCAGTAGGTACGGCTCCATGCCGTCGGCCCCGGCTGGGGCAGGCGGTGGGAGGCGATCCTGGCCGGGTCGGACCAGGAGTCCCTGTCTCGTGTCGCGCCCGGCGGGACGGAGGCCTCCGCCGCGGCGCGGGCTCGGACCACCGCCAGGGCGGCGGCCAGCTCCTCCGGGGTCGGGTTGCCCCGTACGACCTTGATCGTCATGGCGGCTCCTAGAGGGGAATGTTGCCGTGCTTCTTCGGGGGCAGGGATTCCCGCTTGGTGCGCAGCTGACGCAGGCCGCGTACGACGTGCCGGCGGGTGTCGGACGGCATGATCACCGAGTCGATGTAGCCGCGCTCGGCCGCGATGTAGGGGTTGAGGAGGGCGTCCTCGTACTCCTGGATCAGCCGGGCGCGGGTCGCCTCCAGGTCTCCGGCGGTCTCCGCCTCCGCGATGGTGCGGCGGTGCAGGATGTTGACCGCGCCCTGGGCGCCCATGACGGCGATCTGGGCGGTCGGCCAGGCGAGGTTGAGGTCCGCGCCGAGGTGCTTGGAGCCCATGACGTCGTAGGCGCCGCCGAAGGCCTTGCGGGTGATGACCGTGATCAGCGGGACGGTCGCCTCGGCGTAGGCGTAGATCAGCTTGGCGCCGCGCCGGATGATGCCGGTGTGCTCCTGGTCGACGCCCGGCAGGAAGCCCGGCACGTCGACGAAGGTGATGACCGGGAGGTTGAAGGCGTCGCAGGTGCGCACGAAGCGCGCCGCCTTCTCGCTCGCGTCGATGTCGAGGCAGCCCGCGAACTGCATCGGCTGGTTGGCGACGATGCCGACCGGGTGGCCCTCCACCCGCCCGAAGCCGGTGAGGATGTTCGGCGCGAACAGCGGCTGTGTCTCGAAGAACTCGGCGTCGTCCAGGACGTGTTCGATCACCGTGTGCATGTCGTACGGCTGGTTCGCGCTGTCCGGCACGATCGCGTCCAGCTCGAGGTCCTCGGCGGTGACCGCCAGGTCCGCCTCCTCCGGGAAGACGGGGGCCTCGGAGAGGTTGTTGGACGGCAGGTACGACAGCAGCTGCTTGACGTACTCGATGGCGTCCTTCTCGTCGCCGGCCATGTGGTGGGCCACGCCGGACGTGGAGTTGTGGGTGCGGGCGCCGCCCAGTTCCTCGAAGCCGACGTCCTCGCCGGTGACCGTCTTGATGACGTCCGGGCCGGTGATGAACATGTGCGAGGTCTGGTCAACCATGACCGTGAAGTCGGTGATCGCGGGGGAGTAGACCGCGCCGCCCGCGCAGGGGCCGACGACCAGGCTGATCTGCGGGATGACACCGCTGGCGTGGGTGTTGCGGCGGAAGATCTCGCCGTACGCGCCCAGGGAGGCGACCCCCTCCTGGATGCGGGCGCCGCCGGAGTCGTTGATGCCGATGACCGGACAGCCGGTCTTCAGCGCGAAGTCCATGACCTTGACGATCTTCTGGCCGTAGACCTCGCCGAGAGCACCGCCGAAGACGGTGAAGTCCTGGGAGAAGACCGCGACGGGGCGGCCGTCGACGGTGCCGTAACCGGTCACCACGCCGTCCCCGTACGGGCGGTTGTTCTCCAGTCCGAAGTTCGTGGAGCGGTGCCGGGCGAACTCGTCCAGCTCGACGAAGGAGCCCTCGTCGAGGAGGAGCTCGATGCGCTCACGGGCCGTCAACTTGCCCTTGGCGTGCTGTTTTTCGACGGCGCGTGCGGAGCCGGCGTGCGTCGCTTCCTCGATACGACGCTGGAGATCCGCGAGCTTGCCCGCGGTGGTGTGGATATCGATCTCTTCCGGCTCGGACATCGGGATCGCGGCTCCCTGCCTGCTCAAAAGGGGGGACGGTTACTCATCCGTAGAGTAGTGGTGGCGCTACGAATCAGCAGTGCGGCGTTTCACACACCTAGGGTGGCTTGCATGACGCCGCGAGATGCTTCAGACGACAGCCGCTGGTCCGACCTGGACCGGCCTCCGCTCAACGCCGCCGCGCTGCGGCGCGGCCTGGTGCAGGAGGGCGGGCTGTGGCGCGAGGTGGAGGTGGTGCGCAGCACCGGCTCCACCAACTCCGACCTGGTCGCCCTGGCGGGCGCGGGCAAGGCGGGCGAGGGGCACGTCCTGGTCGCCGAGGAGCAGACCTCCGGGCGGGGCCGCCTGGACCGCCAGTGGACGGCACCGGCCCGCTCCGGCCTCTTCTTCTCCGTGCTGCTGAAACCGGCCGAGGTGCCGGTCGCCCGCTGGGGCTGGCTGCCACTGCTCACCGGGGTCGCCGTGGCGACGGGGCTGTCCCGCTCCGCGGGCGTGGACACGGCACTCAAGTGGCCCAACGACCTGCTTGTTTCCATCGGCGGCGAGGAACGCAAGGCCGGCGGCATCCTCGCCGAGCGGGCCGGGGACGACGGGGTCGTCATCGGGGTCGGCGTCAATGTCACGCTGCGGGAGGGCGAACTGCCGGTGCCGCAGGCGGGCTCGCTGGCCCTCGCCGGAGCGGTGAGCACCGACCGCGACCCCCTCCTGCGGGCCATGCTGCGCTCCCTGGAGGAGTGGTACGGGCGCTGGCGCGACGCGGGCGGCGATCCTTCGGTGAGCGGTCTGCAGGAGACGTACGCGGCGGGCTGCGCGACGCTGGGCAGGACGGTGCGCGCCGAGCTGCCGGGCGACCGGGCGATCACCGGGGAGGCGGTGGCGGTGGACGGCGACGGAAGGCTGGTGATCGCGACGCAGGACGGAGTGCAGGAGCCGGTGGGGGCCGGCGACATCGTGCACCTGAGGCCCGTCTGACCGAGGGTGGATGCACGGCTGCCTGCAGCTGTGCACGACTCCCGGGAGTGAGCTAGGGCACACCTGCCGTACAGTTGAGGCCGGTCGATACCTGACCGTGGCAGATCGGAAGGGCAGCAGGCGTGACCGTCGACGACACGGGCTCCGGCACGGGCGCGGACGGCCGGGTGGACCCCCACGCCGCCGATCCCGGCGAGGACCCGCTCGCCCTGCGTCTGGAACACCTGATCCTCGGCGCGGAGCGACGCTACACCCCCTTTCAGGCGGCCCGCAGCGCGGGCGTCTCGGTGGAGCTGGCCACCCGCTTCTGGCGGGCCATGGGCTTCGCCGACATCGGACAGGCCAAGGCGCTCACGGAGGCCGACGTACTGGCGCTGCGCCGCCTGTCCGGCCTCGTCGAGGCGGGGCTGCTGAGCGAGGCGATGGCCGTGCAGGTGGCCCGGTCCACCGGGCAGACCACCGCCCGGCTCGCCGAGTGGCAGATCGACTCCTTCCTGGAGGGCCTGACCGAGCCCCCGGAACCCGGGATGACGCGCACCGAGGTGACGTACCCGATCGTCGAACTGCTCCTGCCCGAACTGGAGGAGTTCCTCGTCTACGTGTGGCGGCGCCAGCTCGCCGCCTCGGCCGGGCGGGTCGTGCAGGCCGCCGACGACGAGGAGATGGTCGACCGGCGACTGGCCGTCGGCTTCGCGGACCTGGTCGGCTTCACCCGCCTGACCCGCCGTATGGAGGAGGAGGAACTCGGCGAACTCGTCGAGGCCTTCGAGACCACCGCCGCCGACCTGGTCGCCGCGCACGGCGGCCGGCTGGTCAAGACGCTGGGCGACGAAGTGCTCTACGCGGCCGACGACGCGGGCATCGCCGCCGAGATCGCGCTGCGTCTCATAGAGACCATGGCGAACGACGAGACGATGCCCGAGCTGCGCGTCGGCATCGCCTTCGGCACGGTGACCACCCGTATGGGCGATGTGTTCGGTACGACGGTGAACCTCGCCTCCCGGCTGACGTCGATAGCCCCGCGTGACGCCGTCCTGGTCGACGCCGACTTCGCCCAGGAGCTGATCCGCACCGGGGAGGCACCGGCCTCCGAGGCCGAGGCGGCCGAGGCGGCTGCCGCGGCGGAGAAGGAGGGGGAGGAGCCTCCGGTGTACCGGTTTGCCCTGCAGCCGATGTGGCAGCGGCCGGTGCGGGGGCTTGGTGTGGTGGAGCCGTGGCTCCTGACGCGGCGGGGTTGAGCACCCCGCCGGGTATGCCTGGGTTGCGGCTCCGCCGCGGGGTGCGTTTTTCGGATGCGGCTTCGTTGTGGCTGGTCGCGCCCACGCGGCGGAGCCGCATATTGGTACAGCCCCGCGCCCCCATGGGGCGCTCCTCAGCGCCTGGCGAGTGAGTCCACGCACAGGCCGATGACCGGTACGCACAGGTCGGACTCGTCTGGCTGTGGGGTGGGCGGGGGCGTCGTCCGGGCGGGTGTCGGAGTCGGGCGTGGGGCGGGAGTCTGTGTCTCAGGCGGCTGCTGAGTGGTCGTGGGCGTCGGGGTGTTCGGTGTGACCGGGATGGTTGTGGTGTCCGGGGTGGGCGGCAGGCTCGGTGACGGGGGCGCCGTTTGCATGGGTGCGAGGGTGGAAGGTGCCGTCGTGGTCGCCCCGCCCATTGCGTAGGTCGCCGACGGGCTCACCCGGGGTGCGGCCTCGACGGCGGCCACGGCCTTGCTCGACTGGTCGGTGCCCGGATCCTGGCCGGGATCCGCCTCCGTGGTTCCCAACCCCGCGCTTCCCGGATCCGGTGCCATACGGACGAGGCTCAGGGCGCCGGCCGCCAGTGCCAGACCGCTGACCGCGAACAGCAGTTTGCGGGGGCGGGGCCTGCGATGACGGCCGCGCCTCACCGATGTCTCCGCCGTCATCGTCATCATGTCCCCTCCCCCTTGCGCCCGCGCTCCCCTGTGCGCCGTGGCGGACGCACCGTATGCGCTCCCATGGGCGGTGTGGCGGGAGTTGGGCGGGATGTCACCCGAACGGGGACAACGGAACGAAACCCTGCAATGATCGGGCCGACGGTTGTTAACCCGCGTTAACCGGAGGGTGTCATGGGCGAGGAGCGGTTCGGGGAGTTCGTGGTGGTGCGGCGACACGGCGACGAGGGCGTCGGGGACGTCGGGCATGTCGCGGAGCTCGTCCTCGACCGGCCCAAGGCCATGAACGCGGTGTCGAGCGAGATGGCGCGGTCGATCGCCGGGGCCTGCGCGGCACTCGGTGCGGACCGTGACGTACGGGTGGTCGTGGTGACGTCCACGCACGAGCGGGCGTTCTGCGTCGGGGCCGACCTCAAGGAGCGGAACTCCTTCACCGACGCCGATCTGCTCCGGCAGCGGCCGGTGGCGCGGGCCGCCTACACCGGGGTCCTGGAGCTGCCGGTGCCGACGATCGCGGCAGTGCACGGGTTCGCCCTGGGCGGCGGCTTCGAGCTGGCCCTGTCGTGCGACCTGATCGTGGCCGACCGTACGGCGGTGGTGGGGCTGCCGGAGGTGTCCGTGGGCGTCATCCCGGGCGGCGGCGGTACGCAGCTGCTGCCGCGCCGGGTGGGGGCCGCCCGGGCGGCCGAGCTCATCTTCACCGCACGGCGTCTGCAGGCCGCGGAGGCACGGGAGTTGGGGCTCGTCGACGAGCTGGTGGAAGAGGGCCGCGACCGGGAGGCGGCGCTCGACCTGGCCGCCCGCATCGCCGCGAACTCCCCGGTCGGCCTGCGGGCCGCCAAGCGTGCGTTGAGGCTGGGGCACGGACTCGATCTGCGAGCCGGGCTTGAGGTCGAGGATGCGGCATGGCGGTCGGTGGCGTTCTCGGGGGACCGGGCGGAGGGGGTGGCGGCGTTCAACGAGAAGCGGAGGCCGGAGTGGCCGGGGGAGTAGTTGTTTCGTCCATCAGCCCGTCCGGGGGCACCCCCTCCGGGGGAGTGTGAGGACGAGGCCGTTCAGGCCGAACGGGGGCCCGGGGGCGGAGCCCCCAGCAGGTCACCCCACCGCCGCACCAATGTCCCGAAACCCTCAAAACCTCCCTAACCTGGAGTAATGGGTGAGGACAAACGGCTCGCAGCGGTCGTCGCGCTGGCGCAGGGCATGGCGGCGGCGCATGGCTCGCGCGAGGCGTGGCGGGCGGCGGCGGCCGGAGGGTGCCGTGCGCTCGGCGGGAGCTTCGCCGCGTTGTCGGTGTGGGAGCGGGAGCTCGGCCGGCTGCGGGTCCTCGCGAACGTGGGGGACCGGGCCGAAGGGGAGGAGGAGTTCCCCGAGGACGAGTCGTACCCCGTGCACCAGTTCCCCGAGATCACCGAGTTCCTGCACGAGCGGTGGGCCGGCGGCGGCGAGCCCGACGCCTGGGTCGAGACGGCGCAGGGGCCCACGGCAGGCGGCCGCCCCGGCTACCTCCACCAGCGCGTCGCCGCCCTGCGCCGCCGGGGCCGCGGCTGCTGTGTCGTCGCCCCGATCGTGCTGCACGGGCGCGCGTGGGGCGAGCTCTACGTGGCCCGCCCCGCCGGTGCTCCCGTCTTCGACCGGGGCGACGCCGACTTCGCGACCGTTCTGGCCGCCGTCGTCGCCGCCGGGATCGCCCAGGCGGAGCGGCTGGAGGAGGTGAGACGGCTCGCCTACACCGACGCCCTCACCGGTCTCGCCAACCGCCGTGCGGTCGATGCGAAGCTGGACGAAGCCGTCGAGCGGCACCGCGCGGACGGCACGGTCGTCAGCCTCGTCGTCTGCGACCTCAACGGCCTCAAGCGCGTCAACGACACCCAGGGGCACGCCGTCGGCGACCGCCTCCTGGAGCGTTTCGGCTCCGTCCTCTCCCTGTGCGGCGCGATGCTCCCCGGCACGCTCGCCGCCCGCCTCGGCGGCGACGAGTTCTGTCTGCTCTCCGTCGGCCCGCCCGCCGACGAGGCCGTCAAGGCGGCCGACGAACTGTGCCGCCGTGCCGCCGAGTTGGAACTGGGCGACGGGGTCGCCTGCGGGGTGGCTTCCACGGAGGATCCCATCGGGCCCGTGCGGTCGGCCCGGCGGCTGTTCCGGCTGGCGGACGCGGCCCAGTACCGGGCGAAGGCGCTCCGCTCGGGTGGGCCGGTGGTGGCTGGGCGGGCGGGGCCCGACGACCCCGTGGTGCGGTTGGCCGACGAGCCTTCGCCTCAGGTGCCGGCTGAGCGGCGGCGGTTCCGGGGGCGGCCGGGGTGACGTGCTGGGGGGCTCCGCCCCCAGGCCCCCGTATCGGCCTGAACGGCCTCGTCCTCAAACGCAAGAGTTACCCGCGTGTAAGGGGCGTACCCGCAACCCAGTAGTGACATCTTCGTCTTCACTGCGTACGCTCCTGAATATGGATATGCACACTGTGGTGGTGGGGACGTCCGGGGTGACCGCGTCCGACGTCCTTGCCGTGGCGCGCGGCGGTGCCCGGGTCGAGCTTTCCGCGGAGGCGGTGGCGGCCCTCGCCGCCGCCCGGGAGATCGTGGACGCGCTGGCGGCCAAGCCCGAGCCCGTCTACGGCGTCAGCACCGGCTTCGGCGCCCTGGCGACCCGGCACATCAGCCCGGAACTCCGCGCTCAGCTGCAGCGCAACATCGTCCGCTCGCACGCCGCCGGCCTCGGGCCGCGGGTGGAGCGGGAAGTCGTACGGGCCCTGATGTTCCTGCGGCTGAAGACCGTCTGCTCGGGGCACACGGGCGTGCGGCCCGAGGTCGCGCAGACCATGGCCGACGTGCTCAACGCCGGGATCACCCCGGTCGTCCACGAGTACGGCTCCCTCGGCTGCTCCGGCGACCTCGCACCCCTGTCCCACTGCGCCCTCACGCTGATGGGAGAGGGAGAGGCGGAAGGACCGGACGGGACCGTCCGCCCCGCCGGTGAGCTGCTCGCCGAGCACGGGATCGCCCCCGTCGAACTGCGGGAGAAGGAGGGCCTCGCCCTTCTCAACGGCACCGACGGCATGCTCGGCATGCTGGTCATGGCCCTCGCCGACCTGGACGCCCTCTACAAGTCCGCCGACATCACGGCCGCCCTGTCCCTTGAGGCGCTCCTCGGGACGGACAAGGTGCTCGCACCCGAGCTGCACGCCATCCGCCCGCACCCGGGGCAGAGTGCCTCCGCCGCCAACATGCTGGCCGTACTGAAGGGTTCGGAGCTCACCGGGCACCACCAGGACGACGCGCCGCGCGTCCAGGACGCCTACTCGGTGCGCTGCGCCCCGCAGGTCGCCGGCGCCGGACGGGACACCATGGCGCACGCACGGCTCGTCGCCGAGCGCGAGCTGGCCTCGGCCGTGGACAACCCGGTGGTCCTGCCCGACGGGCGCGTCGAGTCCAACGGCAACTTCCACGGCGCCCCGGTGGCGTACGTCCTGGACTTCCTCGCCATCGCCGCCGCTGACCTGGCGTCGATCGCCGAGCGCCGCACCGACCGGCTGCTCGACAAGAACCGCAGCCACGGCCTGCCGCCGTTCCTGGCCGACGACGCGGGTGTCGACTCGGGGCTGATGATCGCCCAGTACACGCAGGCGGCGCTGGTCAGCGAGATGAAGCGGCTGGCCGTACCGGCGTCCGCGGACTCGATCCCCTCCTCCGCCATGCAGGAGGACCACGTCTCCATGGGCTGGTCGGCCGCCCGCAAGCTGCGTACGGCCGTCGACAACCTCACACGCGTGGTCGCCATCGAGCTGTACGCCGCCACCCGCGCCATCGAACTGCGCGAGGGCCTGGCCCCGGCGCCCGCCTCGCAGGCGGCCATCGCGGCCGCACGGGCGGCGGGGGTCCAGGGCCCCGGCCCGGACCGGTTCCTGGCGCCCGATCTGGCCGCCGCGGACGCGTTCGTGCGCGACGGGCATCTGGTCGCCGCGGTGGAGCGGGTGACGGGACCGCTCGCCTGACCGCTCCGGTAGGTACGAGGGCCGCCGCTGTCTCCCCCCGGCGGCGGCCCTCCCCGCGGGTCAGCTCTGTGCGAGCTTGGCCGCCTGCGCCTTGACGATCTCGGCGGGCACGCCGTACTTGTCGTGCCGCACCACCTCGGCGTGCACCGTCGTCGTGTCGCCGTCGGCCTTGCCGGTCACGGCGAACGCCACCGACGCGTCATCGCTGCCGGAGGACTTCTCCTCGGCGACCTTCGTGAACTTCTGGGTGTCCTGGCCCTTGGCCGAGACCGTGAAGCCGTTCGCGCAGCCGCTCACCGCGTCCGACACGGACTTCATCGTGTCCTGGGCGCCCCCGCCGTCGTACGAGGACAGCGAGACGATCGTCAACTTGGACTCCTGGACGTCCTGGAGGCCGTTCATCGCGGCGTCGAGGTCCTTGTCCGAGGTGCCCGTCGGTGTGGGCTTGTCGCTCTTCTCCGTGGCCATCCGGTTGACGTACGCGCTCGTGTCGCCCGGCGCGAACCCGGTGAGGACGCAGGCGAGCGGTGCGCTCCCCCACTCTCGGCTTCGCTCGAGCGGGGGGACCCCGCCGGTGTCCGCCGACTTGACGTCGTAGCCGTCGAGGTCCGCCCCGCTGATGATGAGCTTCTTCAGCTCGGCCGCGCTGAGCGCCTTCGCGGCCGCAGTCGACGAGGAGGAGTCCTTGGAGCCGGAGCCCTTGGAGTCGTCCGAGTTCCCGCCGCAACCCGTGATGAGGGCGAGCGACAGCACGCTCACGGCAGCCGTGGCGCCCGCACGCACCCTCGATGATCTCTTGATGCGCGGACTACGAAGGTGGAGTCAAGGAAGCGTCAATCACATTCAAAAGCCGAGGCGCTCCCGGCGCACCGAATACGCCACGAATCCGGCGCCGACCCCGAGGAAGAGAGTGCCGCCGATGACGTAGGGAGTGGTGTCGGGGCTTCCCGTGTCGGCGAGTTGGGCCTGGGTGCCGGAGCTGTCCGTGGTCTCCGAGACGGCCCGCGCCTGCGCTGTGACCTGCGAGGCCGGGGCAGCCGACGACGCTGTTCTCGCCGGTTCTTCCCCGGTCGCCTTGGCGGAGGGAACGAACCACAGGGCGCACAGGACGGTGCCTGCGGCGGTGGCGGTCAGCAACGGACGTCGAGCGGATGACACGGAATATCGATCCCCTTGTGGCGCTGGCGAATTGGCCGTGTGGGGCGATGTTAGTGAAAGGCGCGGGTCACAGGAAAGTCACGGGAGCCCCGGGCCTTACGCTCCGGGCATGAACACTGAAGAGACATCACGTTTTGTCCGCCTTCGAGTGGAACTTGTCCTCGAAATCGAGGACGCCGGCGAACTGACCAAGGCTGCGCTGCGGCGCCTCGCCGCCGACACCGACTTGCCGGCCGACGAGCGGGCGCACGCCGAGGGCGTTGTGACGGAAGACACGGCGGAGGCCCTGGCTTCTCTGGTCGACCCGTTCGACCTGGTGAGCGACGTGCCGGGGGTCGACCTCGCGCAGGCCTCCTGGTCGAGCGAGCCCATCGACTACGACCCCGATTCGCCGGATTGGGACCTGGACGAGGATGATGTCGACGAGGACGACGAGGACGAGGGGGCTGCCGGCGTCTCCTGAGCGGCTTGGGAAAACGTGACCCCGGGTGGCAATCGCCGTCCGGGGTTTCTTCGTCTGAGACGTGGCGTGGCCCACACCTGCGGGATATGTGGAACGGGACGTACCGGCCGTAGCGTTGAAGTTCGTTAACGGGGGCTCTCGGGGCTTTTTGGGGATACGGCAACAATGGAGAAGCGTGTGATGACGAACAGTAAGCGGCGCAGGGGCCTGACGGTCGCGTCCGCACTGCTCGGCGGGGTTCTGGTGCTCTCGGCCTGTTCCGGTGGCGGCGGTGGCGGCGGCGACGCCTCCGGCAGCAAGGGCAAGGACACCTCGCAGGCCAAGGCCGACGAGGCGGCGGCCCAGAAGGCGTCCGAGGCGAACATCAAGATCACGCCGAAGGACGGCTCCGACAACGCCTCCATCAACAACTCCGCGGCCGTCACCGTCAGCAAGGGCACGCTCACGGGCGTGACCATGACGACCGAGAGCGGCACCGCCGTCGCCGGCACGCTCTCCGCCGACAAGACCAGCTGGAAGCCGAACGCCCAGCTGGAGCGCTCGACCACCTACAAGGTCGCGGCGGTGGCGAAGGACTCCGCCGGTCGTGTCGCGCACGAGAACGCCTCGTTCACCACGGTCGCCCCGGCCAACAGCTTCATAGGCACCTTCACGCCGGACAACGGCACCACCGTCGGCGTGGGCATGCCGGTGTCGATCAACTTCGACAAGGCGATCACCAACAAGGCCGCGGTCCAGAAGGGCATCACGGTCTCCTCCACCAGCGGCCAGGAGGTCGTCGGACACTGGTTCGGCGCCAACCGCCTCGACTTCCGCCCGGAGAACTACTGGAAGGAGAACTCCACCGTCACGCTGAAGCTCGCGCTTGACGGTGTCGAGGGCGCCTCCGGTGTCTACGGCGTGCAGCAGAAGACGGTCACCTTCCACATCGGCCGCAACCAGGTCTCGTACGTCGACGCCAAGACCAAGCAGATGAAGGTCACGCAGGACGGCAAGACGATCAAGACCATCCCGATCTCGGCCGGTTCTCCGGAGCACACGACGTACAACGGCATCATGGTGATGTCCGAGAAGTACAAGCAGACGCGCATGAACGGCACGACCGTCGGCTTCACGGACAACGACGGCAAGGCCGAGTACGACATCAAGGACGTGCCGCACGCCATCCGCCTCACCAACTCCGGCACCTTCCTGCACGGCAACTACTGGGGCGCGAAGTCCATCTTCGGCTCGGTGAACACCAGCCACGGCTGCGTGGGCCTCTCGGACACCAAGGGCGCCAACGACACCAGCACGCCGGGCTACTGGATGTACAGCCACTCGATCGTCGGTGACGTCGTGGTCGTCTCCAACACCGGCGACAAGATCGTCCAGCCGGACAACGGCCTCAACGGGTGGAACCTCAGCTGGGCGCAGTGGAAGGCCGGTTCGGCCATCTGACCCACCGTCGGTTCACAGCTTCCCGATGCCGCCCCCAGGGGCGGCATCGGTGTTTCCGGGCCCCGCACCGCCTTCTCATGCGTCTCTTATCGGCGCCTTATCGAGTCATCACGGGGCGTCCCTAGCTTGCGGCGCATGTTCTTCACCTACCTGAGGCGCGAACTGCGCCGCCGCAGAAAGGCGGCCCTCGTCGTCGCCTCCGGTCTTGCCCTCGGCATCGCGCTCGTCATCGTGGTCAGCTCCGTGTCGTCCGGCATGGGCAAGGCGCAGGACAAGGTCCTCCAGTCGCTGTACGGGCTGGGCACGGACATGACGGTCACCAAGGCTGCGACGCCCACGGCGGGCAACTCCCAGCGTCCGCGCTTCCAGTTCGACGCGCGGGGCAACGACGACACCTCGACGCAGAGCAGCGACCGGGTCATCGTGCAGGGCTTCACGACCCTGGCCGCCTCGACCGTCACCGAGGTCGGGGACCAGAAGGGCGTCTCGTCTGCGGTGGGCGGACTGAGCCTCAACGTGCTGAAGGTCGACGGGCAGTTCACCCGCGGGCAGTTCCAGCAGAACCAGAACTCCGGGGGCGGCCAGGGCGGACGCGGCGCGGGCGGCGACACCGGGCAGCCGCAGGGCGAGGTGCGGGGCGGCGGCGCGGACTTCGACATCAACCAGTACACGGTGTACGGCACCGACGTCACGAAGACGGCACTCGGCCCGCTGACCTCGTCGAGGATCACCAGCGGCCGTACCTTCAAGACGACCGAGACGGACGCGAAGGTCGTCGTGGCGGACTCGGCGTACGCCAAGGAGAAGAAGTACAAGGTCGGTTCGACCGTCACCATCAAGGGCGTCAAGTTCAAGGTGATCGGCATCGCGACCGCGGACAGCGGTGACGCGGCGGCCAACCTGTACATCCCGCTGCGGCAGGCGCAGACGCTGGCCGGCGAGAAGAACAAGATCACCACGGTCTACGTCAAGGCGACCGACTCCCAGCAGATCGACTCGGTCAAGTCGACGATCCAGAAGAACGTCTCGGGTACGACGGTCACGACGTCCACCGACCTTGCGAAGACGGTCTCCGGGTCGCTGTCCACGGCGTCGTCCCTCGCGACCAACGTCGGCAAGTGGCTGTCGATCGCCGTGCTGGTGGCTGCGTTCCTGGTGGCGGGGCTGCTGACGTCCTCCGCCGTTTCGCGGCGGGTGCGGGAGTTCGGCACGCTGAAGGCGCTGGGGTGGAAGTCGGGGCGGGTGACCCGGCAGGTCGTCGGCGAAGCCATGGTCAACGGGCTGCTGGGCGGTGCGCTCGGTATCGCGCTCGGTCTGGCGGGGGCGTACGTCGTGACCAGCGTCAGCCCCACGCTGCAGGCGCAGTTGGGCGGCGGTACGGGCGGGCTGGGTGGTCCTGGGGGCGGCTTCGGCGGGCCCGGGCGGCGGGCGGCGAAGACGCTGGAGGTCGCGCTGACGGCACCGGTGAGCGTGACGACCATTGCGCTGGCGGTTGCCCTCGCGGTGGCCGGCGGTCTGATCGCCGGTGCCTTTGGAGGCTGGCGGGCGTCGCGCTTGCGTCCGGCGGATGCGCTGAGGCGCGTCGAGTAGCTGAACGTCTGCTGCGGCTGGGGCGGGTAGGGCGGGTCTGCTCGGCTGCCGGCGGCTGAGCGGCTTTCAGGGGCGCGGGGCTGTATCGATGTGCGGCTCCGCCGCGTGGGCGCGATCAGCCCCCACCCGCCCGCAGCAAAGACACGACGCGCACCACCCCAACCCCCATACACAACCCGGGAGTCACCTCATGTACGAACTGAGAAACCTCACCAAGCGCTACACCCGGGGCAAGGACACCGTCCACGCCCTCGACGGAGTCGACCTCTCCATCGCCGACGGCGACCGCCTCGTCATCCAGGGCCCCACCGGCGGCGGCAAATCCACCCTCCTCCAGATGCTCGGCGGTCTCGACCGCCCCACCTCCGGCGAAGTCGTCCTCGACGGCACCGACCTGGCCAGGCTCTCCGAGGCCAAGCTCACCAACGTCCGCAGCGAGAACATCGGTTTCGTCTTCCAGTCCTTCAACCTCATCCCCACCCTCACCGCCCAGGAGAACGTCGAAACCGCTCTCGTACCCCTCGGCGTGAAGGTGAAGGAGCGACGCGAGCGGGCCGCGGAGGCGCTGACCTCGGTCGGACTCGGCGAGCGGCTGGGACACCTGCCCGGCGAGATGTCCGGAGGACAGCAGCAGCGCGTCGCCATAGCCAGAGCACTCGTCAAGCAGCCGAAGGTGCTGCTCGCCGACGAACCCACCGGAAATCTCGACGAGTCGATGCGCGACGAGATCATGGAGGTGCTGGAGCGCATGTGGAAGGAGCTCGGGCTGACCTTCATCATGGTCACCCACGACTCCGCGATCGCGAAGAAGGCCCCGCGGCTGGCGACGATCCGTAAGGGCAAGCTCACCGTCAAGGAGAACGGGGGCGCGTAACTGCGCGGTACGGTAACGGCTTTGGGACCGGCTCGTAACAGTCCCCAGGCTCGCCTCTTACCTCCCTCTCAACTATTGAGCTACCTGATCACCCCCCGGCATACTGCGTGTTCCGGGGGGTGCACGCGTTCATGTGTGCGGGACCGCCCCCGGCCGGGTGACAGGGGAAAACGCCCGGTACTTCATCTCCAGGGGGAGACTTGCGCAGACAAGTGAAAAGAGCATGCGCGGCCACCGTTGCCACGGCGGCCGCCGTGGCCCTGGCGGCGGGCATGACCAGCCCGGCGTCCGCGAGACCGGAACAGTCGACGACTGCTCCGCAGACTCAGCTCACGTCCAAGCACCGCATCACCCTGATCACCGGCGACCGCGTGGTCGTCGACTCCAAGGGCCGGGTCGTCGGCCTGGAGCGGGCGAAGGGGCGCGAGCACATACCCGTTCAGTTCCGCAAGGCCGGCGGGCACACGCTCGTCGTACCCGCGGACGCGGCCCGGATGGTCGCCACCGGCAAACTGGACCAGCGGCTGTTCGACATCACCGAGCTCAACAAGTCCGCGACCCGCAAGTCCCAGGCCAAGGGCCTGAAGGTCATCGTCGGCTACCAGGGCGCGGCGACCGCCGCGAAGGCCGACGTCCGTGACGCCGGCACCCTCCGCAGGACCCTCAAGTCCCTGAACGCGGACGCCGTTCAGACCCCGCAGAAGGAAACCCCCGAGCTGTGGGACGCCGTCACCAACGGCGGCAAGGCAGCCTCGGGCATCGCGCACGTCTGGCTCGACGGCACCCGCAAGGCCAGCCTCGACAAATCCGTCCCGCAGATCGGCGCGCCGAAGGCATGGGCCGCCGGCTACGACGGCAAGGGCGTCAAGATCGCCGTACTGGACACCGGTGTCGACGCGACCCACCCGGACCTGGCGACCCAGGTCATCGAGTCCAAGAACTTCTCCACCGCCGCCGACGCCACCGACCACTTCGGGCACGGCACACACGTCGCCTCCATCGCGGCGGGCACCGGCGCCAAGTCGGGCGGCAAGTACAAGGGTGTCGCGCCCGGCGCGAAGATCCTCAACGGCAAGGTCCTCGACGACACCGGCTCCGGTGACGACTCCGGCATCCTCGCCGGCATGGAGTGGGCCGCCGACCAGGGCGCCGACATCGTGAACCTGAGCCTCGGCGGCCAGGACGCGCCCGGCATCGACCCGCTCGAGGCCGAGGTCAACAAGCTGTCCGAGCAGAAGGGCATCCTCTTCGCGATCGCCGCGGGCAACTCCGGCCCCGAGTCGGTCGGTTCGCCCGGCAGCGCCGAGGACGCGATCACCGTCGGCGCGGTCGACGACCACGACAAGCTGGCCGACTTCTCCTCGACCGGCCCGACCGTCGACGGCGCCATCAAGCCGGACGTCACCGCGCCCGGCGTGGACATCACGGCGGCCGCGGCCAAGGGCAGCGTCATCGACCAGGAGGTCGGTGAGAACCCGCCCGGCTATCTGACCATCTCGGGTACGTCGATGGCGACGCCGCATGTGGCGGGTGCCGCGGCGATCCTGAAGCAGGAGCACCCGGACTGGAAGTTCTCCGAGCTCAAGGGCGCGCTGACCGGCTCCGCGAAGGGCGGCAAGTACACGGCGTTCCAGCAGGGCGCGGGCCGTATCGCCGTCGACAAGGCCATCAAGCAGTCGGTGATCGCCGACCCGGTGTCGGTGAGCTTCGGTGTGCAGCAGTGGCCGCACACCGACGACAAGCCGGTCACCAAGCAGCTGACGTACCGCAACCTCGGTACGAAGGACGTCACGCTCAACCTGTCCGCCGCCGCCACGAACCCCAAGGGCCAGGCGGCCCCCGCGGGCTTCTTCAAGCTCGCCGCGACGAAGCTGACCGTCCCGGCGGGCGGCAAGGCGTCCGTGAACCTGACGGTCAACACCAAGCTGGGCGGGACGCTCGACGGCGCGTACTCCGCGTATGTGACGGCGACGGGCGGCGGCCAGACCGTGCGGACCGCGGCCGGTGTGCAGCGCGAGATCCAGTCGTACAGCGTGACGTTCAAGCACATCGGGCGTGACGGGCAGCCGACCGGGAACTACAACGACCTCCTGATCGGCTACTCGGGCCTGGCGGAGGGCCGCGGCTACCCGGTGACCGTCTCGGACTCCGGTACGACCACGATGCGTCTGCCCAAGGGCGACTACCTGCTGGACGCCTGGATCGCGAAGGACTTCGTGAACTTCGAGGGCGGCCTCGACTGGCTGGTCCAGCCGAAGCTGAGCGTCACCAAGAACACCACGGTGACGATCGACGCCCGTAGGACGAAGGCGGCCGACATCACGGTGCCGGACGCGGCGGCCAAGCAGCAGCTCGGGATGATCAGCTACAGCTACGACCCCGCGGGCGGCTTCGGCTTCGGCCTGAAGTCCTTCGCCGACGTGCGCATGGCGCCGCTCGGCGGCGAGGTCACGGGCCTGCACCAGACCTGGAACGGCCAGTGGACCAAGGGCGACGACGCCGAGTACGACGTGGCCACCACCGCCAAGGTCAAGAAGATCCAGGGCGACAAGGTCCGCCACTTCACGGCGAGCGAGCTCGCCACGGTGAAGAACAACCTCGGTTCGGGAACC
Organism: Streptomyces sp. NPDC001351; assembly: GCF_042896045.1. Lineage (NCBI taxonomy): Bacteria > Bacillati > Actinomycetota > Actinomycetes > Kitasatosporales > Streptomycetaceae > Streptomyces > Streptomyces sp. NPDC001351. The sequence goes on from NZ_JBIAWS010000002.1 coordinate 517,236, forward strand.
CCCGGCAAGACCGGCGCGCTGCAGCCCGTCGGGCTGTTCCCCGAGGACGCCGTCTTCGCGAACGGCGTCGAGCAGAAGCTGCCGGGTGCGCGCACGCTGTACCTGTCGACGTCCGACAAGATCCAGTGGACGTGGGACTTCGTGCAGATCAAGGGCCATGACGCGAGCGGTCTCCCGATCCCGGAGGCGTCCGCCACGCTCGGCGACCCGCAGACCTTCAAAGCCGGCCAGAAGTACACGAAGACCTTCAACACGGCGGTCTTCGGCCCGCACCTGAACAAGTACTTCGGGCTCTTCCGCGAAGGCAACAGCATCTACGGCTCCCTGCCGCTGTTCGCCGACGGGGCGGGCCACGCCGGCTCCTCGGACCTCACCGCGGTCGCCACGACCCTCTACCGCAACGGCACCAAGGTCGGCTCCAACGACGACCCGCTGTTCGGTGAGAAGGAGTTCAAGGTCCCGTCCGGCGAGGCCGAGTACAAGCTGACGACGTCCGTGAAGCGCAGCGTCCTGGTCGCCGAGGCCTCCACTCGCATCGACGCGAGCTGGACGTTCCGCTCGAAGAGGACCTCCGACGTGGCCACCCTGCCCGCGTCCATGGTCCGCTTCAACGCGACCACCGGCCTGGACAACAAGGTGGAGGCCGGCAAGACGGTGACGATCCCGGTCACCGTCGAGGGCGCCGCCAAGGGCGGCAACCTCAAGTCGCTGTCCGTGTACGTGTCGTACGACTACGGCCAGACCTGGACGAAGCTCGACGTCGTGGGCGGCAAGATCAAGGTGAAGAACCCGGAGAAGGGGCAGGCCATCTCCTTCCACGCCAAGATCACCGACAAGCAGAACAACAAGTCGACGATCTCGATCTACAACGCGTACTACGCCAAGTGAGCCGCAGGTTCGCTGAGCGCTGAGCGAACCGCCCGCCGGAACTACAGCTTCCGGCGGGCGGTCCGTGTTTCCGTGGGCGCATGACCACACAGACCGTCGAGTACATCCGCTACCGCATCCCCGAAGACCGCTCGGCGGAGTTCCTCGCCGCCTACACCCGGGCCGCGGTCCAGCTGGCCGCGGCACCGCAGTGCGTGAACTACGAACTCGCTCGCTGCGAGGAGGACTTCGAGCACTACATCCTGCGCATCACCTGGACGTCGACCGAGGACCACCTGGAGGGCTTCCGCAGCTCGGACCTGTTCTCCGACTTCCTCACGGAGATCCGCCCGTACGTCGGCGACATCGAGGAGATGCGCCACTACAAGCCGACGACGGTACGGGGTACGGGCTCCTCGGTGCCGACGCTGTACGACTGGGCCGGGGGCGCCTCCGCCTTCACCCGTCTGACGTCGGTCTTCTACGACAAGGTCCTCAAGGACGACCTCCTCGCCCCGCTCTTCGCCGACCTCGCCCCCGACCACGCGGAGCACGTCGCCCTCTGGCTCGGCGAGGTCTTCGGCGGACCCGCCACCTACTCCCTGACCCAGGGCGGCCACGGCCACATGGTCGCCAAACACTTCGGCAAGCACATCACCGAGCCGCAGCGCCGCCGCTGGGTCAACCTCATCGAGGACGCGGCGGACGAGGCCGGCCTCCCTACGGACGCCGAGTTCCGGTCGGCGTTCTTGGCGTATGTGGAGTGGGGGACGAGGCTGGCGGTGTACTTCTCCGGCCCGGACGCCAAGCCGCCGGCGGAGCAGCCGGTGCCGCGGTGGACGTGGGGGACGATGCCGCCGTATCAGGGGTGACGTCTTTGAGCGCCGGTGAGTAATCCAGCCCGTCGTGGGGGTCCCCCCGCTCGAGCGAAGCCGAGAGTGGGGGAGTTTGAGGACGAGGCCGTTCAGGCCGACAGCGGGGGTCTGGGGGCGGCAGCCCCCCAGCAGCGGCGCGCCAACCGCAGGGCACCCCTCAGCCGGACGTCGCCGACTGCCCCGCCCGAGTCGCGTCCGCCCCCCAACTGGCCAGCAGCCGCAACGCCTCCGCCGACGCGGACCCCGGCTCGGCGTGGTACGTCGTCAGCGCCTGACCGTCGTCGTCCGCGGACCGGAACGACTCGAACTGGAGCGTCAGATCACCGACCAGAGGGTGGTGCAGACGCTTGACCCCGTAGCCCTTCTCCTTCACGTCGTGCGTGGCCCACAGCCGCCTGAACTCCTCGCTCTTCACGGAGAGTTCGCCCACGAGGGCGGACAGCCGCGGGTCGTCCGGACAGCGGCCCGCGTCCATCCGCAGAAAGCTGACGATGTCGCTGGCCTTCTGCTCCCAGTCGATGAACAGCTCCCGGTACTCCGGCCTCAGGAACACCAGCCGCGCCCAGTTCCGCTCGTGCGCCGGCAGATCCCCCCAGTCGCCGAAGACGGCCGCCGCCATCCGGTTCCAGGCGAGGATGTCCGACCGCCGCCCGGAGATGTACGCCGGCACCCCGTCCATGGAGTCCAGCAGCTGCCGCAGCGCACCCCGCACCTGCTGCGACCGCGCCGCCGGCTTCTTCTTGTGCTGCTTCGGCTTCGCGAGGTGCGTGAGGTGCGCGTGCTCGGCGTCCGTCAGCCTGAGCGCCCGCGCGATGGCGTCGAGCACCTCCGCCGACACGTTCCGCCCGTTGCCCTGCTCCAGGCGCGTGTAGTACGCCACCGAGACGCCCGCCAGCTGCGCCAGCTCCTCGCGGCGCAGCCCCGGCACCCGCCGGTGCCGGCCGAAGTCCGGCAGCCCCACGTCCTCCGGCTTCAGCCGGGCGCGCCGGGTGCGCAGGAACTCACTGAGCTCGGCCCGCCGGTCCAGAGCCCCCGCGGGCTCGGGTACGGGATGGGGCTGTTCGTCCATGCCTCAAGTATTCACTGTCGTACGCACACCATCCTGACCCCGCCAGTGGTAGGCACAGCGGACGTACGCAGAAGCGTGGGCTGGGTGAGGTCCGTGCGGTCCGGCATGCTGAACGACATGCCCGGTCAGAAGGCAGCCGGGCGCGTAATGACTGCTAGGAGACCCTTCGGCATGACCACTGTTGCCGCTTACGCCGCCCCCGCCGCGAAGGCTCCGCTGGAGCGCACCACGATCGAGCGCCGCGAGGTCGGTGAGTTCGACGTCCTGATCGACATCAAGTTCGCCGGTATCTGCCACTCCGACATCCACCAGGCGCAGGAGGGCTGGGGCGAGGCGATCTTCCCGATGGTCCCGGGCCACGAGATCGCGGGCATCGTCTCCGAGGTCGGCGCCGGCGTCACCAAGTACCAGGTCGGCGACCGTGTGGGCGTCGGCTGCCTGGTCGACTCCTGCCGGGAGTGCGAGAGCTGCAAGGCCGGCGAGGAGCAGTACTGCACCGGCGGCAACGTCGGCACGTACAACTCCATCGGCAAGGACGGCGAGCCCACCTACGGCGGCTACTCGGAGAAGGTCGTCGTCGACGAGAACTTCGTCGTCCGCATCCCCGACGCCCTGTCGCTGGACGTGGCCGCGCCGCTGCTGTGCGCCGGCATCACCACCTACTCCCCGCTGAAGCACTGGAACGCCGGCCCCGGCAAGAAGGTCGCCATCCTCGGCATGGGCGGTCTCGGCCACATGGGCGTCAAGATCGCCCACGCGCTCGGCGCCGAGGTCACGGTCCTCTCCCAGTCCCTGCGCAAGAAGGACGACGGCCTGAAGCTGGGCGCCGACCACTACTACGCGACCAGCGACGAGCAGACCTTCAAGGACCTGCAGGGCTCCTTCGACCTGATCATCTCCACGGTCTCGGCCCCGCTCGACTTCGGCGCGTTCCTGTCGCTGCTGAAGCGGGACGGCGCGCTGGTGAACGTCGGCGCCCCCGAGGAGCCGATCGCCCTCAACCTCTTCTCGGTGATCGCCGGCCGCAAGACCCTCGCCGGCTCCATGATCGGCGGTATCGCCGAGACCCAGGAGATGCTCGACTTCTGCGCCGAGCACGGCTTCGGCGCGGAGATCGAGGTGATCAGCGCCGACCAGATCAACGAGGCGTACGAGCGGGTGGTGGCGAGCGACGTCCGCTACCGCTTCGTGATCGACACCGCGACGATCTGACGGGTCCGATCGGTGGGGCCCCGGCGGAACGTGCCGCCGGGGCCTCTCGCCGTTCTGAGGCGAGAATCACCCCGTCTGTCCTGCGGAGTATCTTGGGCGTGAGGAGGCCCACACGATGAACGTGCAGCTGAACCACACCATCGTCGCCGCTCATGACAAGAAGGCGTCGGCCCAGTTCCTCGCCGACATTCTGGGGCTGGATCCCAGCCCGCCGTTCGGCCCCTTCATCCCCGTCCAGATCCCGAACGGGGTGACCCTCGACTACATGGAGGCGGACGGCGACATCACGCCGCAGCACTACGCGTTCCTGGTGTCCGAGGACGACTTCGACACCATCTTCAGCCGCATCCAGGACGCCGGGCTGACCTACTGGGCGGACCCGTACCACCACCGCCGCGGCGAGATCAACCACAACGACGGCGGCCGGGGCGCGTACTTCGACGACCCCAACGGCCACAACCTGGAGATCATCACCAGGCCGTACGGCAGCGGGAGCTGATCTGAAGGTCGGGGCACCGATGGGCAGCCCCGGCGCGTCCGTCCGGGACGCGCCGGGGCTCAGGCATGTTCAGGCCCGCAGTCCCACGAGACCGTCGTAGGCGGACATGACGATCTCCAATCCCCGGTTGTCGTCGGCGGGTTCGCGCATCTGGTTCGTCACGTACGCCACCACCATCCGCGCCTCGGGTTCGATCATCACCAGCGACCCGCCCCAGCCGCCCCACCCGTAGGTGCTGCCGAAGAGCCCGTAGCCCAGCCCCCAGCGCACCGGCATGCCCAGCACCCGGTCGTCGCCGCTGAACTGCTCCTCCCGGGCGCGCTCGCACCCAGCCTGCGACAGCAGCCGCACTCCGCGCAGCGTCCCCGAGCAGGCCATTGCCGACTGCACGAGCGCGACGGACCGGGCGTTGCCGAATCCGCTCGCCGCGGGGATCTGCGCACGGCGCCAGGCCACGCTGTTGCCGTCCCGGACCCGCAGGGCGGTCCCGGCGGCGGGGGTCGCCCTGCCGGGCGCACTCGCGGTGTACTCCTCGTCCCGTCCCGGCGGCGGCACCGTGAGCGCCACGCGCCGGTCGTGCTCGGCGGCCAGCCCGATGTGGAAGTCGGCCCCCAGCGGCCCGGCGATCTCCTGAGCGAAGAACTCGCCCACGCTCCGCCCGCTGACCCGCCACACCACCTCGCCCACGAGGAATCCCTGGGTGAGCGAGTGGTACCCGGCCGCGCTGCCCGGCTCCCACTGCGGGGCCTGCGCGACGAGCCGTGCCGTGGCGGCCGGCCAGTCGTAGATCTCCTCGACGGGCCCGTCCCAGTCGGGCAGACCGGCGGTGTGCGACAGCAGATGCCGGACGAGGATCCGTTCCTTTCCCGCCGCGGCGAACTCCGGCCAGTACCGGGTCACGGGCGCGTCCAGGTCGATCTCGCCGCGGTCGGCGAGGACGAGCGCGCACAGCGCCGTCATGGTCTTGGTGACGGAGAAGACGTTGACGATCGTGTCCCGCTCCCACGGCACGGTGCGCCCGGCGTCGGCGAACCCGCCCCACACGTCCACCACCGGCTCCCCGTCCACGAAAACGGCCACCGAGCCGCCCGTGTCCCCGGCGTCCAGCAACTCCGCCAGCCGGTTGGGCACCGCGGTGAACAGATCGTCGTACGAGCCCTGGATGTCAGCCATGCGTGGCATTAGCCCGCATCGGCACACGGCGCGGCAACTGAATTTGCGGGCGTCCGCTGTCGCTCGCCGAGCGGGCGGCCGGACGGGGCCGACGGACGCAGATGGGCCAGGAGTTCGTCCGCCGCAGGGTAGGGGCGCTCCCGCGGAAGCAGCCGGGCCGCCGAGCCGAGGTCGCCGCCGTCCACGTACGCGCGTATCTCCCGGGCCAGCGGGGTCACATCACTGATGGCGACCGTCCACTCGTCCGCGTAGCGGCGTACGGCCTCACCGGAGAGACCGAGCTGCAGCGACCGGTACGGCAGCGGCTGCAGCCGCAGATCCCGCTCGGGATCCCACTGCACACGAGCCGGCGCCCTCTTCAACGCACGCTGCCAGGTGGCACGGTCGGCATGCACCTGAGGTTCGTAGCTCGACAGACACGCCTGCCGCAACGCCCACTCGAAGCCGCCCCGGCCGATCTCCACGGCGAGCACGGTCTCCTGGCCTGCCTTGGTACCCCAGCCGCAGCGGTACATCATCCAGAGGAACGACGGCTTGATCCACGTCAAGCCTCGCTCGCAAACCTTTGCGGGAGGCCGGGTTCAGGCCGGTCTGCGTGTCCACAGACACAGATCGCTGCTCGTCGCCACGGCTATGGTCTGACCGGAGGGAGAAAAGCCGGCGGCTCGGAACTCGGAGTAGTCGGCGTGGAAGATGTGCCACCACTGCTCTCCGTGCGGACCGGTGTGAGGCAATCCCCCGTCCCGGGACAGCAGGACCCGATCATGGGGCCAGGCCGGGGTGACGACCTCCAGGGTCCAGCCGTCCGCGGTCACCGTGTCAAGTCCTCCCCCGAAGAGCCCGGCTATCCGCACCCTGCTCCCGGCGATCGGACCCAACCCAGGGCATGACAGGTCGGAGGATGCGTCGGGAGTGTCCTCGTCCGGGTCCGGGTCGGGGTCGTGGTCCCGGGCAATCTTCTCCCCGGTGACGGCGTCGAAGAGCCCGTGACCTTGGTGCGAAACGACCATCACCAGGTCGTGACCGCTGTCGGGGTGCGACGCGAAGCCGATCCCGAGAAGTCCACCGACAGGCACGCCGTACTGGAAGACACGCTGCCAGGGTTCGGGCGCGGGCACCACAGGGGCGGCGAGGAGCCGATCCCGCATGGCCTCTTGGTACGCGGAAAGTACCGGTTCACGCCTTCGTCGCTTCACGGCGCCTCCTCCTTGGTCCACTTCATCAACACTCCATGATCCATACGCCGGGCCGCGATGCACCGTTCGGCGATCACCGCGCCAGCGTGCCTTCGGTCTCGAAGGCCGGGGAGGCCCAGGGCGACCAAGGCGTGGTGGCTCGTGCAGGGAGAACTGCCGGTCGGTGAACTACGCGAGTACGGGATCGACCAGCCGACAGTGCTTCAAAGGCTGCATCCTGCGCATCTACGGAGACACGGCCCGCCTCCGTCGCTGACCTGCCGACAAACTCGGGTGCCTGTCCAGCGCGGCGCTGTTACGGTGCCGCACCGTGAGTACGGACATCCATGGCGGCATCGAGTTTCGTCACCCTGGCGTCGGCACCGACTACTACGACGGCGAGCCGTGGGTAGCGGCCATGGATCTTTGGCCGCTGTATGACCAGACCGACTACGCGGCTTTCGGCTGCCTCTTCGGAGTGCGCAATTACGCGGGCTTCCGACCTCTCGCGCCAGACCGCGGCCTTCCCGCCGACCTGTCGAGCGGGATGCGTTCGCAGTTGGGGTCCTGGGTTGCAGCGGACGACCTTCATGGCGCGACCTGGGTCAGCTGGGCGGAGCTCGCTTCGATGGATCTCACGACCGCGCCTGATCACTTCATCGGCCGGCTGACCTGGCGCACGAAATCGCTGCCATCGACATTGCATCAACAACTCGTGTCCGATTCCTGGCCGTCGGAGACTCTGTCCGCGGTAGGCACCCCACCCGCGGACCTGCACAGCGCGACAGGACGCGTGGAGTGGACCACCGACGAAGTGATGTGCACATACGAACCGCTGACGGTCGGCGCCGTCCTGGGACCTGAAACGCACTGGCCACATGTCTTCGCCGTGATGAAGGCCATGGCAGGCCGCTTCGGCGATGACGGCGTCCGCCTGGTCGTGGCGTTCGACTGACGGCAGAACCACTCATCTCATACGACTCAGCAGCACTGTCGGGCCCTCGGGCCCCCACTAGCCACCCGCGATCCTCTCCAGGCAGCCACCTGGCTCGCCTCGCACGTCGGCCCTCCACCCCGGCCGGCCTTCTCCGGCAGGCCATCAGGAGCATGGGCGGTGTCTGTGAGGTCTTGCTCGGCTGGCGGTACGTTCTGCCCGGCGAACGGCCACCCCTGGCAGTATCTTGACCGCGACATCAACGGCCACGGCGGGACCGGCGTCTCCTGCCCGATCGGTGTGGCTCCGACCAAGGGGGGAGTGTCGCCATCGAGCCTGATTACCTGGCGGCTTTGTGGCTGGAACGGCATCCGTCGGGCCCTCCCGTCGCTCACACGTTCCGCACCAGGTACGCGGATCGCTGGGTGCGCTTCCACAGCCTTCCTGGCTCGAAGCGTTACCCGGAGTCTGAGGACGAGTACGCGATCGTGCTGGACCGGTACAACACGATCCTCGACGAGTTGTTCGCGGGCACGGACGTGTTCGTGGTGACCATGGACTGGTCGAACACACTGACCGGGCCTGCGGGCCACCCGACGCCACGACAGACACTGCACCCCGACGGCATCCGCTGGTGGACAGAGTCGGAGCAAGACGACCCCGACCCCGAGTTCCACACCCACACACGTCTGTACGCCGACCAGCGCCGGTGGAACCGTGGCTGCCTCGACGGGCTGTTGCGAGCCGTCGCGGACGAGGCGCTCGTCGAAGTCTTCGTTGCCGACACGGAACTGCAGCGCATCCACCATCCCTACGACGGCGGCGCAGACGTCATCCTTGCCACGCCTGCAGAGCGTGACTGTGTGCGTGGCCAACACACAGACTGGCTTTCCAGCCACCCAGCCGGCCTCTGAGAGCCGCAGCCGCTCCCCATTGCCCGGCTGACGCGCAGTGGTCTGTCAACGCGGCTTGATGACCCAGGTCATCCGGTCCCGCTTCCACGTGGCAGGGAAACGTCCCTTGCGGACCGCGGGCCCGCCGATTTCCGGTGGGTAGGCCTGGTAGACGATGATCGTGGACTCTGTGTAGACCGCACGGATGCCGCGCTGTGGATCTTCCATGGCCTACAGCGTGAGGGACCGCCGCCCCGCGCGGCGACCGGTTTTCGAACGGGGGGTGGCCGGGCGGTCGTGGAATCGCCTGGAACCCTCGCGCGTTGAGGGGGGTGGGCTCGGGATGCCGATGGTGTGCGAGCCGCGTCGCCCGAGTGACCGAGCTGAGAGATTTTGGAGGGCTGCAATGGCTGCGCAGACGCAGAGGGCCGTGCTGGCGGGCGGATGCTTCTGGGGGATGGAAGAGCTGATCCGCCGGCTTCCGGGCGTGACGGCGACCCGCGTGGGATACACCGGGGGTGACGTGCCGAACGCGACGTACCGCAACCACGGCACGCACGCGGAGGCCATCGAGATCCTCTTCGACCCGGAGAAGACCGACTACCGCGCGCTGCTGGAGTTCTTCTTCCAGATCCACGACCCGAGCACCAAGAACCGTCAGGGCAACGACATCGGCCTCAGCTACCGCTCGGCGATCTACTACGTGGACGACGAGCAGAAGCGGATCGCCGAGGAGACGATCGCGGACGTGGACGCCTCCGGCCTGTGGCCGGGCAAGGTCGTCACCGAGGTGGAGCCGGTCGGCCCCTTCTGGGAGGCCGAGCCCGAGCACCAGGACTACCTGCAGCGTTACCCGGACGGCTACACCTGCCACTTCCCCCGCCCGGGATGGCGGCTGCCCGCCCGCACGGAGGGCTGAGCCCCCGGGCCGGCCCTCAGCGCGGCAGCGTCGCCGGGCTGCCGCCGTTCGCCTCGTAGCCCGCCACCGCCAGCGCCCGGTAGACCGCGAACTCGGCTGCCGGGTCGGCGGACAGGGTCCAGGGGAGGGCGCCGACGTGGCCGTCGATGTGTATGAGCTGGTTCATGGCCTCGGCCCAGCGCTCCGCGCGGACCAGGAAGAAGACCAGCAGATGGCGTACGTGCGCCAGCATCGGGTCGTCGGGGCGGGCCGAGTGGACGGCGTGCAGCGCGCCGTGGATCGCCTTCGTCACGGTCTCGCTCTGGTAGAAGCTGCTGACCAGGTTCACCTCGGGCAGGTGCTCGAAGACCGCGAACAGGGGCATCGCCGCGAGGAGGGAACCCTGCGGTGCGCGCGCGGCGGCCGCCTCCGCGAAGGAGTTCGCCAGCTCGCGCGAGCCGTGCCACTTCTCGCACCAGTAGTGCAGGGCGGCCAGATGCGCGCCCATGTGGGCCGGGGCGCGGTCCAGGATCCGCAGCCAGAGCTGCTCGAACTCCGGCTGCGAGTAAGCCAGCCCGCGGGCCACCGACAGCTCGATGATGTACGGGACCGGGTCCCCGGGGGCGAGCAGCGCCGCATCGCCGCACGCGGCCCTCGCCTCCTCCATGATGATCCGGAACTCGTCCGTGCCCGGCGTCGACGTCCGCCACGCCTGCTGGACCAGGAACTCCGCGTGCACCGCGGCGCCGCCCGCGTCCTTGGGCTGCTCGGCCCGCCACACCCTGAGCCACTGACCACCCGGGGTCTCGCTGACCCCGCCGGGCCGCCGCTGCAGCTCCAGCGACGCGGCGCCCGCGAAGGCCTGCACCCGCTGCCAGCGCAGCTCGCCCTCCGACTCCGTGCCCGCCAGCAGCTGGGAGGCCGCGCGGTGGTCCTGCGTGCGCTGCACCAGTTCCAGGACGTCCAGCAGGTCCTGGTCGGGGCCGGGCATGCGGAGGTCCAGCTCCTCCTCCCGCACGAATCCGTAGTTCGCGGGGTCGGCGGCGTCCGGGTGACCGGCCGGGACCTGCTCGATCATGCCCCGCCTGCGCCGCAGGACGGGGAGCAGCACGAAGCCCAGCATGACGGCGGCGATCAGGACCCAGAGAAATTCCATGGCTCAAGCGTTCCAGACGCCGGTGACAATTGGCGAACCTGGTCGGCGACCTGTGGAAAACTCCCTGAACCCGGCGCCGGAACCGAGGGAAAACCCGGCAGTGAGGCCTCCCGCGCCTCGCCGTCCGGCGCGCGCCCCGCGAGCGCACTACCCTCGGTGCCCATGAGCGACAGGCACATCAGTCAGCACTTCGAGACCCTCGCGATCCACGCGGGCAACACCGCCGATCCCCTCACCGGCGCGGTCGTCCCGCCGATCTACCAGGTCTCGACCTACAAGCAGGACGGCGTCGGCGGTCTGCGCGGCGGCTACGAGTACAGCCGCAGCGCCAACCCCACCAGGACCGCCCTGGAAGAAAACCTCGCGGCCCTCGAGGGCGGCCGTCGCGGCCTCGCGTTCGCGTCCGGACTGGCGGCCGAGGACTGCCTGTTGCGTACGCTGCTCAGCCCCGGCGACCACGTGGTCATCCCCAACGATGCGTACGGCGGCACGTTCCGTCTGTTCGCGAAGGTCGCCGCAAGGTGGGGGGTGGAGTGGTCGGTCGCCGACACCAGCGATCCGTCCTCCGTACGGGCCGCCATCACCCCGAAGACCAAGGCCGTGTGGGTGGAGACCCCCTCCAACCCGCTGCTCGGCATCACCGACATCGCCGCGGTCGCGCAGATCGCCCGGGACACGGGCGCGAAGCTCGTCGTCGACAACACCTTCGCCACGCCCTACCTGCAGCAGCCGCTGGCGCTCGGCGCGGACGTCGTCGTGCACTCGCTGACCAAGTACATGGGCGGCCACTCCGACGTCGTCGGCGGTGCGCTGGTCGTCGCCGACGAGGCGCTCGGCGAGGAGCTCGCGTACCACCAGAACGCGATGGGCGCGGTTGCCGGCCCCTTCGACTCCTGGCTGGTGCTGCGCGGCGCGAAGACGCTGTCCGTGCGTATGGACAGGCACAGCGAGAACGCCACCAAGGTCGCCGACATGCTCACCCGGCACGCACGCGTGACGCGTGTTCTCTACCCGGGCCTGCCTGAGCACCCCGGTCACGAGGTCGCCGCCAAGCAGATGCGGTCCTTCGGTGGCATGGTCTCCTTCCGCGTCGAGGGCGGCGAGGAGGCGGCCGTCGAGGTCTGCAACCGCGCCAAGGTGTTCACGCTCGGCGAGTCCCTGGGCGGCGTCGAGTCGCTGATCGAGCACCCCGGGCGGATGACCCACGCGTCCGTGGCCGGCTCGGCCCTGGAGGTGCCCGCCGATCTCGTACGCCTCTCCGTCGGCATCGAGAACGTCGACGACCTCCTGGAGGACCTGCAGCGGGCGCTCGGCTAGGCGACCCGCCCGCTCACCAGCCCGTGTACGGGGGAGTCGTCTGCGAGGGCGGCTCCTCCCACGGGCGGGCCATCACGGCCCACACGAGGAACGCCACACTCGCGGCGCACAGCAGCAGCCACATCAGGCGGCGGGCGAGCGTCCTGCGGCGCAGGCTGCGGGCACCCCGGCGCACGACCTCCCCGTACAGGTCCGGCGGCACCGGCGGCGGCACCTGCTCCATGATCCGGCGTGCGGCGGCCTCGCGCTCGGTCCGGTTCATGCACGTCCCCCTCCACCCGCGCGCCTCATGACGGCGCCACCTTCGCCCCGCCGACCGCCGGTGCGGGGCTCCGCGGCGGATGCACCAGCGTCGTCGTGGCCCGGTCGCAGATCGCGCGGACGCGTTCCGTCGGCAGACCGAGCAGCGCCGCCGCCTGCTCCTCGCCGACCCCCTCGTACAGCCTGAGGACAAGGATCAGACGCTCCTGCGGTGTCAGCCGGGCCAGCGGACTGCCCGGATGCGGGCGGGCCCGCCAGAAACCGCCGTACTGGTGCCATGCCCCGCGTGCGAAACGGCTCGCCAGGTACTGGCGGGCACGGTCGTACGGGTCCTCCCCGCGCAGCCGGTCCCAGCACGCGTACGTGTGCGCGAGGGCCAGCGTCAGCAGGCGCCGCGCGCGCGGGTTGTCGTCCGGGGCCTCCGCCGTGAGCAGCGTGGCGGCATGCAGCAGCCGCCCTGCCGCGCCCGCTACGAACGCCTCGAACTCCCGGGCCCGGCGGGTACCTTGGAACGCCTGCCGCTGTCGCACCGCGCCTCCCGCCCTGACGCGACCCTGACCGAACGGGACCCGGCCGCGTACGGGGTGCACAACCGCGTACGACGGGGCCCGGTCTCATCTGAGGCCAGGGGTGGCCTTTCGGTCAAGAGCTGCGCGGCACGCGCGTGTACCGAGCATGGCGGGCGCGCCCGCCGGCGGCGGCTACGAGGCCGAGGACGCCTCCGGCGCCGGCATCCCCTGGGCCCCCATCCGGGAGGAGAGAGCGGTGTTGAAGCGCGTCAGGAGCGTGCAGAACGCCTCGCGCTCCTCCGGCGCCCAGTCGTGTGTCAGCTCCGCCATCAACTGGCGCCTGGAGGAGCGCACTTCCTCCAGGCGTGACTGGCCGCGCGGGGACAGCTGGAGCACCACCGCGCGCCCGTCCTCGGGGTGCGAGGTGCGCTTGACGAGCCCGGTGTCCACGAGCGGAGCCACCTGCCGGGTGACCGTCGAGGAGTCGATGCCCATGCTCGCCGCGAGCGCCTTGACGCCCATCGGGCCTTCCTTGTCGAGGCGGTTGAGCAGCAGGTATGCGGCGCGGTCCATGGAGTTGCGCACCTGCCCGACGCCGCCGAGCCGGGTCTGTTCGGCACGGCGGGCGAAGACCGCCACCTCGTGCTGCAGCGTGTCGAGGAGACCGGTGTCACCGACGGTCGTCATGTCCATCGACATTTCAGGTGTTGTGGGCATGGCCGGAGGCTCACTTCATGAAGGGGGGCTGTCTTGAATGGGGGACAGAGTACGCGGCCGGGGGGCAAGCCGTACCGGCGCTGCGCAAACCAGTCTCGGACGTTGGTCACAGCGACCGTGCGCGCCTGTGAACTGCGATGCTTGGGTCATGAGCTACAGCACGGCTGACTCCTTTCGGCCCGTGACCCTCGACGACGTGCGGGGCGCCCAGAAGATGCTCTCGGGCGTGGCCCGGGTGACGGCGATGGAGGGCAGCAGGCATCTGTCCCAGCTGGTGGGCGCCCCGGTGCACTTCAAGTGCGAGAACCTTCAGCGCACGGGTTCGTTCAAGCTGCGCGGCGCCTACGTCCGGATCGCCGGACTGCTGCCCGAGGAGCGGGCCGCCGGGGTGGTGGCGGCGAGCGCGGGCAACCACGCGCAGGGCGTCGCGCTGGCGTCCTCGCTGCTCGGCGTGCGGGCGACGGTGTTCATGCCGCAGGGCGCCCCGCTGCCGAAGATCAGCGCCACCCGCGAGTACGGCGCCGAGGTGCGGCTGCACGGGCAGGTGGTCGACGAGACGCTGGCCGCCGCGCAGGCGTACGCGGCCGAGACCGGCGCGGTGTTCATCCACCCCTTCGACCACCCGGACATCATCGCGGGGCAGGGCACGGTCGGCCTGGAGATCCTTGAGCAGTGCCCGGAGGTGCGCACCGTCGTCGTCGGCATCGGCGGGGGCGGCCTCGCGGCCGGTATAGCGATCGCGGTGAAGGCGCTGCGGCCGGACGTACGGGTCGTGGGCGTGCAGGCGGAGGGCGCGGCGGCCTACCCGCCCTCGCTCGCGGCCGGGCGCCCGGTGTCGGTCGAGCAACCGGCGACCATGGCCGACGGCATCAAGGTGGGGCGTCCCGGCGACGTGCCGTTCGGCATCGTCCGGGAGCTGGTCGACGAGGTCCGCACGGTCTCCGAGGACGCCCTGTCCACCGCGCTGCTGCTGTGCCTCGAGCGGGCCAAGCTGGTCGTCGAACCGGCCGGTGCCAGCCCGGTGGCGGCGCTGCTGAGCGAGCCGGGAGCCTTCGAGGGCCCGGTGGTGGCGGTGCTGTCCGGCGGGAACGTCGACCCGCTGCTGATGCAGCGCGTCCTGCGCCACGGCATGGCGGCGCAGGGCCGCTACCTGGCCGTTCGGCTGCGGCTGACGGACCGGCCGGGGGCGCTCGCGACGCTTCTCGGGGTGTTGTCAGTGGTGGACGCTAACGTCCTCGATGTGAGCCACGTACGGACCGACCCACGGCTCGGGCTCACGGAGGCGGAGGTCGAGCTGCACCTGGAGACCAAGGGCCGGGAGCACTGCGCCGAGGTAGGCCGGGCGCTGCGCGAGGCGGGCTACACGGTCATCGACTGAGCCGCCCGGCACCCCGGGCTGGGCGGGAACCCCAGCTCAGAGGCTCTTCGTCGCTCGATCGAGTAAATGCGTTGAGAGACGCGATACATCGCGTTATGGTGAGTGTCGTGGCGGCCGCCTGCCGCGGCACCCGACAGGCGGAGCAAGTGCGCGAACCAAGGCTTTCCGAAGATTCCCTGACGACGTGGAGACTCATATGCCAGGCGCCATCTATGCCGAAGGCCTGGTCAAGACCTTCGGCGACGTAAGGGCTCTGGACGGCGTCGACCTCGATGTCCCCGAGGGCACCGTGCTGGGCCTGCTCGGGCCGAACGGCGCGGGCAAGACGACGGCCGTCCGCTGCCTGACCACTCTGCTGCGCCCCGACAGCGGCAGGGCGGTCGTGGCCGGCCTCGACGTCCTCAAGCAGCCCAACGAGGTGCGGCGCTCCATCGGCCTGTCCGGCCAGTTCGCCGCGGTCGACGAGTACCTGACCGGCCGCGAGAACCTCCAGATGGTGGGCCAGCTCTACCAGATGAAGGCCAGGGCCGCGAAGGCCAGGGCCGGGGAGCTGCTGGACCAGTTCGACCTCGCGGACGCCGCCGACCGGCCCGCGA
The DNA here is from genome assembly GCF_042896045.1 of Streptomyces sp. NPDC001351. Taxonomy (NCBI): domain Bacteria; kingdom Bacillati; phylum Actinomycetota; class Actinomycetes; order Kitasatosporales; family Streptomycetaceae; genus Streptomyces; species Streptomyces sp. NPDC001351. The sequence continues at coordinate 532,765 of NZ_JBIAWS010000002.1, forward strand.
AGACCTACTCCGGAGGCATGCGCCGCCGGCTCGACCTCGCGGCGGCCCTGGTCGTCTCGCCGCCCGTGATGTTCATGGACGAGCCGACGACCGGCCTCGACCCCCGCAACCGCCAGCTGCTGTGGGAGGTCATCAAACAGCTCGTCTCCGGCGGCACGACCCTGCTGCTCACCACCCAGTACCTGGAGGAGGCCGACCACCTCGCGCACGACATCGTGGTCGTCGACCACGGCCATGTCATCGCCCGCGGCACCTCCGACCAGCTCAAGGCCCGCACCGGCGGCGAGCGCGTCGAGGTCGTGGTGCACGAGCGCGAGCACATGACGACCGCCGGCGAGGTCCTCACCGGTTTCGGCAAGGGCGAGCTCACCGTCGAGGAGCACACCCGCAAGCTCACCGTGCCGGTCACCGGCGGCGCGAAGCTGCTCGCCGAGGTCATCAGGGAGCTGGACACCCGCGGCATCGAGATAGACGACATCGGCCTGCGCCGCCCCACCCTCGACGATGTCTTCCTGTCCCTGACGGGACACGTGGCGGAGGTCAAGGACGAGGAGAACGGCACGCCGGCGGAGACCAAGGACCGCAAGCAGAAGAAGGAGGCAGCCAAGTGAGCGCCGTCACCGACGCCGTGCGGGTCGCGCCGCCCGCGAACCCGGTCAGCCAGTCGATCCGCGACTCGCTGGTCGTTGCCAAACGCAATCTGATCCGTATGTCACGGATCCCCGAGATGGTCATCTTCGGCCTCATCCAGCCGATCATGTTCGTGGTGCTGTTCAGCTATGTGTTCGGCGGTTCCATGAACATCGGCGGCACCACGGACCCCCAGGTCTACCGCGAGTTCCTGATGGCCGGCATCTTCGCCCAGACGGTCACCTTCGCCACCGCGGGTGCGGGCGCGGGCATCGCCGACGACATGCACAAGGGGCTCATCGACCGTTTCCGCTCGCTGCCCATGGCGCGCGGCGCGGTGCTGACCGGACGGACGCTGGCCGACCTGGTGCAGACGGCGCTCACGCTGTTCGTGCTGGCCATGGTCGCCCTGCTGGTCGGATGGCGTACCCACACCAACTTCGGCGAGGTGCTCGGCGCCTTCGGACTGCTGCTCCTGACGGGGTACGCGTTCACCTGGATCGGCGCGGTCATCGGCCTGTCCGTGCGCACACCCGAGGCGGCCACCTCCGGCGGTCTGATCTGGCTGTTCCCCGTCACGTTCATCTCGAACGCGTTCGTGGACTCCAGCCGCATGACCCCCTGGCTGCGTCACATCGCCGAGTGGAACCCGTTCAGCGCGACGGTCCAGGCCTGCCGCAAGCTCTTCGGCAACCCCGGCGTCTCGCCCTCGGACGCCTGGCCCATGGCGCACCCCGTGTGGGCCTCGTTGATCTACTCGGTCCTGATCATCGTCATATTCAGGACGCTGGCGGTGCGGAAGTACCGCTCGGCGACGGCGTGACCGACGGAATGACGACGCCCCCGGCGTCACCAGGACGCCGGGGGCACCGAAGGACGTGCAGACCGGATCAGCCGGCGTAGGGCTCGGCCTTCAGGATCGTCACCGAGGCCTTCTTGCCGTTGGGCAGCTCGTACTCCGCGTCCTCGCCGACCTTGTGGCCGATCACGCCGGAACCCAGCGGGGACTGCGGCGAGTACGTCTCGATGTCCGAGCTCGCGTACTCGCGCGAGGCGAGCAGGAAGGTCATCGTGTCGTCCTCGTCGCCGTCGAAGGCGATCGTCACGACCATGCCGGGGGCCACGGCGCCGTCCGCCGACGCCGGGGCCTCGCCGACCTTGGCGTTCTCCAGAAGCTGGGTCAGCTGGCGCACACGGAGCTCCTGCTTGCCCTGCTCTTCCTTGGCCGCGTGGTACCCGCCGTTCTCACGCAGGTCGCCCTCCTCGCGCGCGGCCGCGATCTTGGCGGCGATCTCCGTGCGCGCAGGACCAGACAGGTACTCCAGCTCGGCCTTGAGCTGGTTGTACGCCTCCTGGGTCAGCCAGGTGACGTTCTCGCTGGTCTGGGTCACAGGTGCTCCTCGTAGGTACTGGGAATACAAAGCATCGCCCTACCCAGAAGAATGGTCCTTCACGGATGGGCGAAACCACGAGCCTAACAATTCAGCGGCTGAAGGGGGAGGACATAAGCCATCAGAATTACATCAATGCAGGTCACGGCCTGTGTATTTCCGGCTGACGTCAGTCGGCGTGGCAGCCGAGCAGTTCCGCCGTGGTGCCCTCGGACGTCGTACGCAGCGTGACGACCCGGTCGATGCGGGTGGCGTGTCCGCCGAAGTGGAAGTCGGCCCGGCCCACCTCGGCCCCGTCCTTCGACTGGGAGCGGATGGTGCAGTAGCCGGAGGTGCCGGCGTCCTTGCGGACCTCCAGATGCACCTTCACCGCGTCCTTCTGCGCGTCGAAGGCGATCACTTCGGCGCTGATCTTGTTCTGGGCGACGTAGTGGTAGGCGAAGTAGCCGATCAGCGCGAGCAGGAAGGTCCCGAGCACAGCCCCGGCGATCTTGAGCTTGCGGTCGGCGCGCTCGTCCGAGGAGCGGCCGTAGCGGCCCTCGGGCAGCCGCGTGCTCGCCGTACTCATGATCGTCCTCTCCGAAACCGGGCCCCGGAATTTTTCTCCCCCCGATTCGGTCACTATAGAAGCCGCCGATCGCGCCGGTTCACACCGGGCGCCGACTTACCGAGGATTGAGTCTTGACTGACCAGCTGCGACTGATGGCCGTGCATGCCCACCCCGACGACGAGTCGAGCAAGGGCGCGGCCACCATGGCGAAGTACGTGTCCGAGGGGGTGGACGTGCTGGTCGTGACCTGCACGGGCGGGGAGCGCGGCTCCATCCTCAACCCCAAGCTGCAGGGCGACAAGTACATCGAGGAGCACATCCACGAGGTACGCAAGAAGGAGATGGACGAGGCCCGCGAGATCCTCGGGGTGAGCCAGGAGTGGCTCGGCTTCGTCGACTCCGGTCTGCCCGAGGGCGACCCGCTGCCGCCGCTGCCCGAGGGCTGCTTCGCGCTGGAGGACGTCGACAAGGCGGCCGGCGAGCTGGTGAAGCAGATCCGTTCCTTCCGTCCCCAGGTGATCACCACCTATGACGAGAACGGCGGCTATCCGCACCCCGACCACATCATGACCCACAAGATCTCGATGGTGGCGTTCGAGGGCGCGGCGGACACCGAGAAGTACCCGGAGTCCGAGTTCGGCCCGATCTACCAGCCGCTCAAGCTCTACTACAACCAGGGCTTCAACCGCCCCCGCACCGAGGCGCTGCACAACGCGCTGCTCGACCGGGGCCTGGAGTCGCCGTACGGGGACTGGCTCAAGCGCTGGAGCGAGTTCGAGCGCGTCGAGCGCACGCTGACCACGCATGTTCCGTGCGCCGAGTTCTTCGAGATCCGTGACAAGGCGCTGATCGCGCACGCCACGCAGATCGACCCCGACGGCGGCTGGTTCAAGGTCCCGATGGAGATCCAGAAGGAGGTCTGGCCGACGGAGGAGTACGAGCTGGCGAAGTCCCTCGTCGATACCTCCCTCCCCGAGGACGACCTCTTTGCGGGCGTCCGCGACAATGCCTGACATGAGCGCAAGCGTGAGCCTGGCAATGACGCACCTCGTCCCCCTCGCCAAGGAGGTGGACGAGAACAAGGTCACCCCCGGCGTCCTCGGCTTCATCGTCTTCGCGGCGATGGCCCTGGCGGTGTGGGCCCTGATGAAGTCGATGAACCGGCACATGGGCAAGGTGAAGTTCAAGGAGCCGGCCGACGCGGACGCCGGGTCCGCGGAGTCCTCGGCCGACTCCGAGGCGCGCCGGAGCTGACGCAGCGGGAGCGGGGGTGGCCGGCGGTCAGTGACTGGCCGGTACCGCCACCCCCATCACCTCCCGCGCATGCCGGCTGGGCACCATCCCGAGCCGCCAGGCCTGCCAGCCCTCCTCCAGGTTGACGCCCCGCTCCAGCAGCAGCTGATACGCCTCCACGTAGTCGTCGAGCTTCCGGTCCCGCAGGGGATGGCCGGTGCGGGAGAGCTGGGCCAGCTCCTCCTGGGCGACGGCCGTGCCGATCTCCACGCCGCCGGGTGCCGCGTAGGGGAGCAGGGTGCAGCGTAGGAAGCGCGCCCAGTCCGCGCCGCGCTGGTCGCCGTACGAGGTGAACAGGTCCACCGCGTCGTCGCACAGCGCCAGCGCCTGCTGGTTGCGGGCGTTGCCCGCGTCCACGACCGCGAGTTCCAGGCAGGTCCATGCCTCGCCGTGGGCGACGCCGATGCGCTGGAAGTCGGCCCGGGCGTCGACCAGGAGCTGGCGGGCGAAGCCGGAGTTCCTGAGTGAGCCGGTCTGGGCGGCGCGCTGGTCGCGGGTGACCCGAGCCGAGTGATGGCGGGCGCAGGCCAGGCCGTAGACGTCGCGCATACGGGAGAACATCGTGCGGGAGCGTTCCAGTTCGCGGACCGCGTGGTCGAGGTTGCCGGTCTCCTCCAGGGCCTGGCCCAGGTAGTAGACCGTCCAGGCCTCGCCGCGGGCGTCCTCGTTCTCCCGGTGCCGGGACGCCGCCTGCCGCAGGCCGTCCACCGCCTGGGACGGGTCGCCGGCGACCAGGCGGGCGCGGGCGAGCTGGGTGAGGGCCCAGGCCTCGCCGCGGGCGTCGCGGGTGCGGCCGTAGCGGTCGAGGGCCGCGTTCAGCTCGGACTCCGCGCGCGGGACGTCGCCCATGCGCAGGGACAGCTGGCCGAGCTGGAAGTGGGCCCAGGCCTCGCCGTGCACGGACTCACCGGCGCGGTGCAGGACCAGGGACTCGGCGAGCAGGCGCAGTGCCTCCTGGACCTGGCCGCGGTCCCGTTCCACGGCGGCCAGGGCGTGCATCGTCCAGCCGCGGTCCGTCGCCAGTTCGGGGGCGGCCTGCAGTTCCAGCGCCTCGCGGAGCTTCGCCGCGGCCTCCGTGAGGTTGCCCTGGTGGTGCAGGGTGATGCCCAGGGAGCACAGGGCGCGGGCCGCGCCCGCGTCGTGGTGGGCCTCCATGTACAGGTCGACCACGGAGGTCAGCGTCGTCCGCGCCTTGTCCAGCTCGCCCAGCTGACGGGCCGCGATGCCGGTGCGCCACTGCACCGAGCGGACCAGCAGCCCCTGGTCGACGGCCTGCGCCAGTTCGCTGATCTCGCCCAGGCGGTAGAGGTCGCCGCGCAGCAGGCAGTAGTCGCACAGCGCGCCCAGCAGGTTCAGCACCGCCGCCTGGTTCACGCCTTCCGCGTGGCGCAGCGTGGAGGTGATGAAGCTCGACTCGTCGTCCAGCCAGCGCAGCGCCTCGTCCAGGGAGGTGAAGCCGTGCGGGCTGAAGCGGTCCGAGCGGGTCGACATGTTGCCGTCGACCAGCCGCAGCACCGAGTCGGCCAGGTCGGCGTAGTTCACGATCAGGCGCTCCTGCGCGGCCGTGCGCTCGCCCGCCTCCTCCTCGTCCAGCAGGCGGGCGTGGGCGAAGGTCCGCACCAGGTCGTGGAGGCGGTAGCGGCTGCCGCGCACATGGTCGATCAGGCCGGCCCGGGAGAGCGCCACCAGATGCCGGGTCGCCTCCGTCTCGTCCGTCGCGAGCAGGGAGGCGGCCGCGGCGGCACCGAGGGAGGCCCGCCCGGCCAGGGCCAGCCGGCGCAGCAGCCGGCGGGCCGCCTCCGACTGGTCGGTGTAGCGCAGCCACAGCACGCGCTCGATCGGCTCCACGGGGCCGTACGCCGCCAGATCCGTGGCCAGCTGCCGCGGGGAGCGCGAGCCCAGCGACGAACCGGCGATGCTCAGCGCCAGCGGCAGCCCGCCGCACAGCTCCCGGATCCGGTCCGCCGCATCGGCGTCGTACGGCCCCGAGCTGTCCTGCGCCGCCGCGTCCAGCAGTTCCTCCGCGCCCGCCGCGTCCAGCGCCTCGACCGGCAGCTCGTGGACATGGGCCTGCAGGTCGGAGGGGAGTTCGAGGGGCTCGCGGGCGGTGACCAGGACCAGGCTGTCTGAGCGCTCGGGGACGAGCGTACGGATCTGTTCGGGGTCCGAGGCGTCGTCCAGGACGACCGTGACCGGCAGGCCCGTCAGATGCTGGTGGTACAGCTCGCTCAGCCGCTTGACCTGCTGGTCGGGGGAGGAACGCTCACGGAACAGCAACTGTTCGCGGGGCGCGCCGAGCCGGTTCAGCAGGTGCAGCAGGGCGTCCCGGGTGGACAGCGGCGGCTCCTTGGGGCTGCCGCCGCGCAGGTCGACCACGCAGGCGCCGCGGAAGTAGTCCTTCAGGTCGTGCGTGGCGCGCATCGCCAGGGTCGTTCGGCCGCTGCCGGGTGCCCCGTGCAGGATCACCACCGTGGGCCGGGTGTCCGTGCTCGCGCGGGACGCCTGCACCCACTGCCGTATGCGCGCCATCTCCTGCCGCCGCCCCGCGAACGCTCCGGCGGGCTCCGGGAGCTGGGCGAACGACTGCGCCAGCACGTTCCGCCCGCGGGCCGCCGCGCTCTTGTCGGTGCCGCGCAGCTGTGGTCCCGGCTTCTTCGGGCCGGTGGACGCGGCGCGCACCCGCTGCTGGTCGAGGAACGGCCGGATGCCACGCACCTCCAGTGCCGTCAGCCACTGCAGCCGCAGCTGCTCGGGACCGCCGGGCTGGTTTGCGGCGCCGGCCCGGTGGTGCGCCGCGGGAAGATGGGAACCGGCCACCTTGATCACGGTCGCGGCGGCGCCGACCACGCCGACCGTCACGCCCACCCCCACCGCCGTGCCGGTGTCCGTGCCGAAGGCCAGGTCGGCCACCGCCGCCGCGACCGCCGCAACGACCGCCACCAGCAGGGGAGTCCCGGAGCCCTCCTTCGCGTAGCGCTGTCCGAAGGTGAGCCGGTCGCCCTCCGCCTCGTCCAGCGCGCGTGTGTAGGCCTCGTACTCCTCGGCGGCCGTCTGGGCCATCGTGTCCAGCGCGCCGCGCGAGCGCGACAGCAGCACCGCTCCGTCGGTGCGTCCGCCCGAACGTCGTACCTCTTCCTCCACGGCCCGGGCCAACAGCCGTTCGGCATCCGCCCGATGGCTGTCCCGCATGTCACGTCCCCCTCCGGCGGCAACTCCTTTGCGTACGAGTGTCCTTCGGGGAAGGCGTGAGCGACAGAGGGCAGCGATCACCGGCGTCCGGTGCATGCCTGGCGCGTGCCGCTGGGGGTACTGCGGCAGGATGGACCTCATGCCGAACCGACTGGCTCACGAGACGTCCCCCTATCTGCTCCAGCACGCGGACAACCCCGTCGACTGGTGGCCCTGGTCGGCCGAGGCCTTCGAGGAGGCGCGCAAGAGCGGGAAACCGGTCCTGCTGAGCGTCGGGTACTCAAGCTGCCACTGGTGCCATGTCATGGCCCACGAGTCCTTCGAGGACCAGGCCACCGCCGACTTCCTCAACGAGCACTTCGTCAGCGTCAAGGTCGACCGCGAAGAGCGCCCCGACGTCGACGCCGTCTACATGGAGGCCGTCCAGGCCGCCACCGGCCAGGGCGGCTGGCCCATGACCGTGTTTCTCACGCCGGACGCCGAGCCCTTCTACTTCGGCACCTACTTCCCGCCCGCCCCCCGCCACGGCAGCCCCTCCTTCCGGCAGGTCCTGGAGGGCGTCCGCGCGGCGTGGTCGGACCGGCGGGACGAGGTCGCCGAGGTCGCCGGGAAGATCGTGCGGGACCTCGCCGGACGGGAGATCTCCTACGGCGACGCTCAGGTCCCGGGCGAGGAGGAGCTCGCGCAGGCGCTGCTCGGGCTGACCCGTGAGTACGACCCGCAGCGCGGCGGTTTCGGCGGCGCGCCGAAGTTCCCGCCGTCCATGGTGATCGAGTTCCTGCTGCGCCACCATGCCCGCACCGGCGCCGAGGGCGCCCTGCAGATGGCCGTGGACACCTGCGAGCGCATGGCCCGCGGCGGCATCTACGACCAGCTCGGCGGCGGCTTCGCCCGCTACTCCGTCGACCGTGAGTGGGTCGTCCCGCACTTCGAGAAGATGCTCTACGACAACGCCCTGCTGTGCCGGGTGTACGCGCACCTGTGGCGGGCCACCGGTTCGGAACTCGCCCGCCGGGTCGCGCTGGAGACCGCCGACTTCATGGTGCGTGAACTGCGCACCGCCGAGGGCGGGTTCGCCTCTGCTCTCGACGCCGACAGCGACGACGGGACGGGCCACCACGTCGAGGGCGCGTACTACGTGTGGACGCCCCATCAGCTCACCGAGGCCCTCGGTGAGGAGGACGGCCGGCTCGCCGCCCACTACTTCGGCGTCACCGAGGAAGGCACCTTCGAGCACGGCCAGTCCGTACTCCAACTCCCGCAGCGCGACGGCCTGTTCGACGCCGAGAAGATCGCCTCCATCCGTGACCGGCTGCTCGACAGGCGGAGCGAGCGTCCCGCCCCCGGCCGCGACGACAAGGTGGTCGCCGCCTGGAACGGGCTCGCCATCGCGGCCCTCGCCGAGACCGGTGCCTACTTCGACCGCCCCGACCTGGTCGAGGCCGCGGTCGGCGCCGCCGATCTCCTCGTACGGCTGCATCTGGACGAGCAGGCCCGCCTCGCCCGTACCAGCAAGGACGGCCGGGCCGGCGCCAACGCAGGCGTGCTGGAGGACTACGCCGATGTAGCCGAGGGCTTCCTCGCGCTGGCGTCCGTCACCGGCGAGGGCGTCTGGCTGGAGTTCGCCGGGTTCCTGCTCGACCATGTCCTGGCCCGTTTCGTCGACGCGGAGTCCGGCAGCCTCTACGACACCGCCGCCGACGCCGAGCAGCTGATCCGCCGGCCGCAGGACCCCACCGACAACGCCACACCGTCCGGCTGGACCGCCGCCGCGGGCGCCCTGCTGAGCTATGCGGCGCACACCGGTGCCGAGCCGCATCGGGCCGCCGCCGAAAGGGCGTTGGGCGTGGTCAAGGCGCTCGGGCCGCGGGTGCCGCGCTTCATCGGCTGGGGGCTCGCGGTCGCGGAGGCCCTTCTCGACGGGCCGAGGGAGGTCGCGATCGTCGGCCCCGCGCTGGACGATCCCGCCACAAGGACCCTGCACCGCACGGCACTTCTGGGCAGCGCCCCGGGCGCGGTCGTGGCCGTGGGACTCCCGGAGGGTGACGAGTTTCCGCTCCTTGCCGACCGGCCGCTGCAGCAGGGTCAACCTGCGGCTTACGTCTGCCGTAACTTCACCTGCGATGCCCCGACCACCGATCCGGAACGGTTGCGGGCCGCGTTGACCAGCTGAAACGGCAGCGGGCAAAGGGCAGTTACGTAAGCGGTGTTCCAATTGTTCACTCTCGGGACCCGTTGTGAAGAAATGCGTTCTTCATATAAACAGCCTGCGGACTTCACAGATCACCCCTAATGTCTACACAGTTACGCGACAGATGTGACGTCTGTTGCGGCAGGGGGCATTGGGGATCTGGGGGGATCTGTTGCTGACGTCTGTCTTCATCGCTGCCGTCTCGCTGGCCTTGTTCTGGATGGCGGCCTTCACCCTGTGGTGGCAGATGCACGCGTGGCGAACGCCCGAAGTGCTCGCCTCCACCCGGTTCAGCAGGCCCGACGGGGACGAACACGTGTCGTTCTCGCTGCTGTTGCCGGCCCGGCACGAACAGGCCGTGCTGGACCACACCATCCAGCGGCTGCTGGAGTCCACCCACACCGACTTCGAGATCATCGTGATCGTGGGGCACGACGACCCCGAGACCACGGCGGTGGCCGAGGCGGCCGCCGAACGCGACCCGCGCGTCCGTGTGGTCGTCGACACCCATGAGAAGAAGAACAAGCCGAAGGCCATGAACACGGCGCTGCCGCACTGCCGCGGCGATGTCGTCGGGGTCTTCGACGCCGAGGACCAGGTACACCCCGAACTCCTCGCGCACGTCGACCACGCCTTCCGCACCACCCACGCGGACGTGGTGCAGGGCGGCGTCCAGCTCATCAACTTCCACTCCAGCTGGTACTCCCTGCGCAACTGCCTGGAGTACTTCTTCTGGTTCCGCTCCCGGCTGCACCTGCACGCCCAGAAGGGGTTCATCCCGCTCGGCGGCAACACCGTCTTCGTACGGACGGACGTGCTCAGGGAAGCCGACGGCTGGGACCCCGACTGTCTGGCCGAGGACTGCGACCTGGGCGTACGGCTGTCCAGCGTCGGCAAGAAGGTCGTCGTCGCCTACGACTCCGACATGGTGACCCGCGAGGAGACGCCCGGAAGCCTCATGTCGCTGCTCAAGCAGCGCACCCGCTGGAACCAGGGCTTCCTCCAGGTCTACCGCAAGAAGGACTGGAAGCAGCTGCCGGGCTTCGGACAGCGGCTGCTCGCCCGGTACACACTGATGACGCCGTTCCTGCAGGCCTTCTCCGGGGTGATCATCCCGCTCAACGCGGCGGTCGCGCTCTTCCTGGACGTGCCCGTCGGGATCGCCTTCCTCACCTTCCTGCCGCTGGTCACCGCGGCGGTCACCTTCGTCTTCGAGGTCGTCGGACTGCACGACTTCGGCAAGCAGTACGGGCTTCGCGTCCGCCTCGTCCACTACCTGAAGCTGGTCGTGGGCGGCCCCTTCTACCAGGTCCTCCTCGCCGGGGCCGCGATCCGCGCCGTATGGCGTGAGCAGCGCGGCCGCAACGACTGGGAGCTGACCAGCCACGTCGGCGCACATCTGAACGACACAACGGTGATCCGAGAGGACGTACCTGCGTGACCTCCACCCTTCCCGCGGTGACCACCCCGAAGGTCCCCGCGCAGCGGCAGCCTGCGCCCTCAACCGGTTCGACCGGCCCGACGGCGCCGCCCAGACGCCTCCGCTCCTCCCGCCCCGACCTCCTGCTGTGCGCCGCGCTCCTCGTGGCGATCCTCGTCGTGCAGGGCTGGAACATCGCCGACTACCCGACGCTCAGCGACGACGAGGGCACCTACCTCGCCCAGGCCTGGGCGGTCCAGCAGGGCAAGGGTCTGGCCCACTACACCTACTGGTACGACCATCCGCCCCTCGGCTGGATCCAGATAGCCCTGCTCACCTGGATCCCGTCCCGGCTCAGCTCGGCCTCGATGACCGTCGGCTCCATGCGCGTGGTCATGCTGATCGTCTCCGCGGTCAGCGCGGTCCTCGTCTACGTCCTCGCCCGCCGCCTGTCGCTGCCGCGCTGGGCCGCCGGGCTCGCGATGGCCCTGTTCGGCCTCTCGCCGCTCTCCGTCGTCCTCCAGCGCGAGATCTTCCTCGACAACCTCGCGGTGATGTGGACGCTCCTCGCCTTCACCCTCGCCGCCTCCCCGAGCCGCCACCTCTGGCACCACTTCGGCGCGGGCCTCGCGGCCGCCACGGCCGTACTCACCAAGGAGACGATGCTCGTCGTCCTGCCCGCGCTGTTCGTCACCATGTGGCGGCACAGCCACCGGGACACCCGGAAGTTCGCGGTGACGGGAGCCGTCACGGCCTGCACCCTGATCGGCCTGAGCTATCCCCTCTTCGCCCTGCTGAAGGGCGAGTTGTTCCCGGGCGGCGGGCACGTCTCCCTCTTCGACGGCGTCAAGTACCAGATGACCAGGCCGGGTTCGGGCTTCATCCTCGACCGTGGCTCCGGCTCCTGGGGCGTCCTGCACTCGTGGCTCTACTACGACCGCGTCCTGCCGCTCGGCGGCCTCGCGGGCGCGCTGCTGCTGGTGGTCTCCTTGCGCTGGTCGGTCACCGCCCGCGCGCTGGCCGGACCTGCCCTCACCATCGCGATCCTCACCGCGCTCGCCCTGCGGCCGAACGGCTATCTGCCCGCGATGTACATCATCCAGGCGCTGCCCTTCCTCGCCCTCGTCCTGGCCGGAGGCGCCGCCTCCGTCGCCCAGGCGGTGCTGCGCAGGTGGCGGCACCCCGACGAGCAGCGCTGGAAGACCGGCGGCCGGTACGCCCTCGCGGCCGTCCTCGCGATCGCCGCCGGCGCGTACGTCGTGCCGCGCTGGTACGACGGCGACCACACCGCCGTCACCGCCGACGCCAACGCCCCCTACCGGTCCGCCTCCAAGTGGCTGGCCACCGAGGTCGCGCACCCGAAGGACACCCGTGTCCTGGTCGACGACGCGCTCTGGCTGGACCTGGTGCACGAGGGATACCGGCCCGGGCTCGGCGTCATCTGGTTCTACAAGGCCGACCTCGACCCCGCCGTGACGAAGACGATGCCGCACGGCTGGAAGGACCTCGACTACGTGGTCGCCTCCCCGACGGTGCGGCGCGACGCGGTGGACCTGCCCAACGTCAAGGCGGCCATGGAGCACTCCGAGCCGGTCGCGACCTTCGGCAAGGGCCCCGACCGTATCGAGATCCGGCAGATCCAGACGGCCGGCAGCGCCGAGGGAGGCGTCCGATGACCCATGAGTACACCGCACCCGGGGAACTCGACGATCCCGCCGTACGCGGCGCCGAGGTCGCCGAGCCCGGCGCCGTCACCATCGTCGTACCGACGTTCAACGAGTCCGCGAACATCCGTGAACTCCTGCACCAGATCACCGAGTCGGTGCCGTCCCGGCTGCCCTGCGAGGTCGTCTTCGTCGACGACTCCACCGACGACACCCCCGAGGTGATCCACGAGGCGGCCAGGGACTGCCCGTTCCCGGTGACCGTGCTGCACCGGGAGGAGCCGGTCGGCGGGCTCGGGGGCGCGGTCGTCGAGGGCATGAAGGCGGCGGGGTCGGACTGGATCGTCGTCATGGACGGCGACTGCCAGCATCCGCCGTCCCTGGTGCCGGAGCTGGTGGCCACCGGCGAGCGCGCGAACGCCGGGCTGGTCGTCGCCTCCCGGTACATCAAGGGCGGCAGCCGCGCCGGACTGGCCGGCAGCTACCGGGTGGCCGTCAGCCGAGGGGCCACCTGGCTCACCAAGGCCCTCTTCCCTCGCAGACTGCGCGGCATCAGCGATCCCATGAGCGGCTTCTTCGCGATCCGGCGCGCCGACATCAGCGCCGAGACCCTCAAGCCCCTCGGCTACAAGATCCTCCTGGAGCTGGCGGTCCGCAGCCGCCCCCGCCAGGTCAGCGAGGTGCCGTTCGTCTTCCAGGACCGTTTCGCGGGGGAGTCCAAGTCGTCCGCGCAGGAAGGCTTCCGTTTCCTGCGCCACCTCGTCGGTCTGCGCACCGCCTCGCCCATCGCCCGCATGGTGGCCTTCGGCCTGATCGGCGCGAGCGGCTTTCTGCCGAACCTGGTCGGCCTGTGGGCCCTGATGGCCGCAGGCATGCACTACGTGCCCGCCGAGATCCTCGCCAACCAGTTGGGCGTCGCCTGGAACTTCGTGCTCATCGAGCATCTGCTGTTCCGCGACCGCCGTGCCCACCGGCGCTGGTGGGACCGCGTCGGCCGGTTCGCGCTGCTCGCCAACGCCGACCTGGTGCTGCGCATCCCGCTGATCGCGCTGTTCGTGCACCGGCTGGGGCTGGACGCCCTGTCCGCCACCGCGCTCGCGCTGGTGACGACGTTCGTCCTGCGCTTCGTGGGGACCGAAGCGCTGGTCTATCTGCCGCGCAGGGGGCGCGGAAGAGCACCACAGTAAGGAGAGCCGTGTGAAGAAACACCGTAGGAGAACCGCACTGGTCGGGGTGGGGGCCCTGACCGCCGGTCTGCTGCTCACCACACCCGAGCCCGCCGAGGCCGCCAACCTCGTCAAGAACCCGGGCTTCGAGACGGACGGCACCGACGGGATGCCGTACTGCTGGGAGAAGTCCGGCTGGGGCGACAACGACTTCAGCTTCCAGACGACAGCGGACGCCCACTCCGGCTCCAAGGCGATGAAGGTGACGCTGACCCGCCGCGTGAACGGCGACCGCAAGGCGCTGATCACCGAGTCGACGGACTGCGCGCCCGTGGTGACGGCGGGCAAGCAGTACGACCTCTCGCTCTGGTACAAGACGACCACACCGGACGCCAACGTCACCCTGTTCCGGCACGACGCGACGGCCGGCTGGCAGTACTGGACCGACCTCAAGACGCTGGAGATGCAGTCCAGTTGGACCCAGGCAACCGTCCGGACCCCCGAGATCCCGGCCGGCACCGACCGCATCACCTGGGGTGTCTCCGTCTACGGCACCGGCTCGGCGACCACCGACGACTACACGATGGACCAGGTCCCCGACGTCACCCCGCCCGCCACCTGCACCGGCACGGCGGACGAGTGCGCCAACGGCCGCTGGGACGTGCTGCCCACCCAGAACCCGGTCCGCTCCATGCACTCCGTGGTCCTCAACAACGGCAAGGTGCTGCTGATCGCGGGCTCCGGCAACAGCGAGGAGAACTTCAACGCGGGCACCTTCACCTCCGCCGTCTACAACCCGGCCGACGGCTCCTACAAGGTCATCCCGACCCCCAAGGACATGTTCTGCTCCGGGCACATCCAGCTGCAGGACGGCCGGGTCCTGGTGCTGAGCGGCAACAAGGCGTTCCCCGCGGCGGACGGTTCGCACGGCTACGAGGGCTACAAGGACTCGTACATCTTCGATCCGACGACCGAGACCTACAGCAAGACCAACGACCTCAACGACGGCCACTGGTACCCGTCGGCGACCGAGCTCGGCAACGGTGACGTCGTCTCCTTCGGCGGCCTGCGCGAGGACTCGACCGGCTCGGTGACCGCCGAGTACTGGTCGCAGGCCCAGCAGAAGTGGCTGGCCCTGTGGCAGGTCAACCAGACCTGGTCGTACTGGGGTCTGTACCCGTCGATGATCCTCATGCAGGACGGCCGCCTCTTCTACTCGGGCAGCCATGTCTTCGGCAACAACATTCCGGGGACCGGTTCGGCGATCTACGACTACAACGCCAACACGGTCACGCAGATCCCGGGCCTGCAGAACAAGGACCAGCGCGACCAGTCCGCGAGCGTGCTGCTGCCCCCGGCACAGAACCAGAAGGTCCTCACCATCGGCGGCGGCAACATCGAATCCAACCCGGACGCGAACCGCCTGACGGATGTCATCGACCTCAAACAGGCCAACCCGTCCTACGTCGCCGGGCCCCCGATCCCGCAGGGCACGGTCGACCTCGGCAACGGCAAGGTCCCCGAGACCGGCGCCCAGGGCAAGATGTACGTCTCCGCCGTGCTGCTGCCCGACGGCAAGGTCCTGGAGACCGGTGGCGGCCTGCACAACCGGGCCAACCCGGTCTACGAGGCGTCGATCTACGACCCGGACAGCAACACCTTCGACCCGGTGGCCGCGGATCCGGAGGCCCGCGGCTACCACTCCTCCGCGTTCCTGCTGCCCGACGGCCGTGTGATGGCGACCGGCGACAACCCGGGCAACGGCACCTGGAACCACAACGTGTCGATCTACACCCCGCCCTATCTCCTCAAGGGCGAGCGCCCGACGATCACTTCGATGATCAACACGGAGTGGCACTACGGCGACACCCAGCGGATCACCGTCGACCACCCCATCGTCAAGGCCGAGTTGATCCGCCCGGCCGCCGTCACCCACTCCTCCGACCCGAACCAGCGGTTCGTCGACCTGCCGCTGTCCGTCGACGGCAACAACGTCGACCTGAACGTGACGAGCAACCCCAATGTGGCCCCGCCCGGCTGGTACATGCTCTTCGCGGTCGACGCCAACGGCGTTCCGTCGGTGGCCAAGTGGGTGCACCTCCAGGGCCCCCAGGCCCTGAGCGCCACCACCGCCGACGCCCACGTCCACTCCTTCGCCAACTCCCTGTCGGGCAAGGTCGCGGGGCCCGGCAAGAAGCGCACCTCGGTGAAGGTCCCCGTCACCATCTCCGGCTGCGACCGGCACTACGGCTCGGTCAACGTGTGCGTGCCGACCGTGTTCCCGCCGGGCGTGAAGGCGACGGCCAAGTCCCGCTGTGAGTGGCTGAAGAAGAACGACTACGGCCGCCTGGAGGTCAACGGCAGGGACGATCCGCTGGGCCTCGACCCGAACAAGGACGGCCTCGCCTGCGGAAGGAAAGACCTGACGAGGCGCTGAGCGACCCAAAGGGGCGCGGGGCGGAGTCGATCTGCGGCTCCGCCCCGGGGCGCGACCAGCCACAGACGGCCCGCAGTTCCCCACGGCGCTTTTTTCAAGGGCTGTCCCAGCGGAGCGCCAGGGCGCGCTCCACGATGGCCACCAGCTGCTCGTGGTGCGCGCCCTTCCAGTACGCGCGGCCGCAGTCCCGGCACTGCGCGAAGACGTCGTACGACCGGTGCGTGCCGCCGTGCAGCTGGTCGGCCACCTCTTCCTTGGTGGCCTCCTTCAGCAGGCCGTTGCAGGCGGTGCACCTGGTCCAGGGCCTCAGTTCGGGCCGGAACCGGTCGAGGACGTCCCGGAGTTGCTCCTCGGGCCGGGTGCTGTAGACATACCCTCCGGCCCACAGCTCGCGGCGGCGCAGCAGGCCCCGGTCGCGGCTGAGCATGACCCGCTGCTCGGCGGCCGAGCGGGCGGCGAGAGCCGGATCGCCGATGTCCGTCGACTCGTACGCCGTGTCCACACCCAGCAGGCGCAGCCGGCGGGCGAGCGTGCCGAGGTGGACGTCGAGGAGGAAGCGCAGCGGAGCGCCGGGGACCTGCTGGGGGCGCTCGACGGGCCGGACCTGCACGGTGTCGCCCGCGGCGGGTACGTACGAGTGCGGCACCTCGCGGCCGTTGACCCACAGTGTCCCGACCTCGGTGAGCGGGACACCGGCCGACTCGACGACGTGGCCGAGGGAGGAGACGCCGTCGGTGGTGACGCGGGTGGCTCCCCGGCGGCGCTCACTGGGCACGAACAGGGCCAGATCGGGGGCGAACTCGACGTGGATCTCGGGACCGTTCACCTGGTCAGGATGTCACGCGGGGGCGTGGCGGGCTCAGGGCTTTTCGGTGGGGAGGCCGTGCTCCAGGACGTCAAGGGCCTGGTCCACGAGGGCGCGCAGGTCGCCCTCGCAGCCGTTCTCGGCCCAGTACATGTTGACCTCCATCAGGCCACCGATCAGGGACATCGAGTAGACGCGCACCTCGAAGCTCTCCGGGCCGAGGCCGAAGCGCTCGGCGATCGCGCCGCGCAGTGTCCGCGCGGTCTCCGACATGCTCTCGTAGATCCGGGAGCGGACGGCGGGGACCTGGATCGCGAGATGCGCCCGCATCCGGACCGACTCGGGGTCCTCGGCCATCAGCGCGTCGATGGCGATGTGCATCACGTGCCGCAGCGAGTCCATCCACGACTCGTCGGCGGGCCGGGAGCGCAACTCCTCGACCATCAGCGGGTCGTACTCGTCCGAGAGGACGATGTCCTCCTTGGTCGGGAAGTACCGGAAGACGGTCGACGGCGACACCTCGGCCCGCTCGGCGATCTGCTCGATGGTCGTGGCGTCGTAGCCCTGCTCCTTGATCAGTGCGTATGTCGCGGTGCGGATCGCCTCGCGGGTCTTGATCTTCTTGCGTTCCCGCAGGCCCAGCTGGGGGCGGTCGGCGGGGGAGGAGAAGGAGGAGCGTGCGGCCGTCATGGGGTTCATTGTCAGGCATCCTCCGCGGCGCCGACCAAGTCGGGTTCGGCGCTGTCCGCCCGCCGTTCGGCCGTCCCCCGCGGCAGGAGGGCCGCTGCCAGCAGCGCGGAGACCAGGGCGGCGATGCCGCACACCAGCAGGACGACGCTCATGCCGTGGACGTACGCGCCGTTCGCGGAGGCGGCCAGGTGGGCGGAGTGCGCCTTCTCGGCGATGATGTGCGCGGCGACCACGGAGTTCCCGGCCGTGTCGGCCGCCTCGGCGGGCAGCCCGGTGACGTCGAGCCGGTCGCGGAAGACGCCGGAGAGCAGGCTGCCGAGCAGGGCGATGCCGATCGCGGCACCGACCTGGCGCAGCGTCATCAGCAGCCCCGATCCGCTGCCGGCCCGGTCGCGGGGCAGGGCGCCCAGAGCGCCGTCCATCGCGGGGACCACGGAGAAGCCGAAGCCGAGACCGGTGATCGACAGCCACAACGCGGTGAATCCGTAGCCGGAGTCGACCGTCGTACGGCTGCCCAGCAGCGCGGCGAAGGCCAGCACCACCAGACCGGCGCTCACCACCGCGCGCGAACCGAACCTGGCGACGACCGGCCCCGCACCGCGAGCGGCGATCACCAGGCCGCCCATCATCGGCAGCAGCCGCAGACCGGTGCCGAGGGCGTCGTGTCCGAGAACGGCCTGGAGGTACTGCGGGAGCACGAACAGCAGGCCCGAGAGGACGAACATCACCAGGGTCGCGGCGAGCGTGTTGAACAGGAAGCCGCGGTGGGCGAGCAGTGTCATGTCGAGCATCGGCCGCTCCGCACGCCGCTCGCGCAGCACCAGCGCGGCGATCAGCACCACCGCCACGATGAACATGACCAGTACCAGGGGGTCGCTCCAGCCGCGGTCGGGCGCCTCGATGATCGCGTAGATGAGGGCGCCGAGCCCGGTCGCGGTGAGCGCGGTGGACAGGACGCCGACCTTGGGAGAGGCGGGGTCGCTGGTCTCGGGGAGCAGGAAGACGCAGGCTGCGATGCCGAGGGCGGCCATCGGGACGTTGACCAGGAAGACCGAGCCCCACCAGAAGTGGCCCAGCAGCCAGCCGCCGATGATCGGGCCGAGCGGCAGTCCGAGCGCGGAGGCGGCGGAGATGATGCCCACGGCCTTGGTGCGCTCGTCGGGGCCGAACAGCGACGGCAGTACGGACAGGGCGAGCGGGGTGACCAGCGCGCCCCCGACGCCCATGAACGCGCGGGCCGCGACGACCCAGTCCACGTCCCCGGCGAGCGCGCCCACCAGCGAGCCGGCCAGGAAGATCCCGAGCCCGGTGATCAGCATCCGCCGCCGCCCGAACCGGTCGCCCAGCAGCCCGGCGGGGAGCATCAGCGCCGCGAAGACGACGACATACGCGTCCGCCATCCACTGCTGCTGGCCGGTGCTCGCGCCGAGATCGCCGGCCATCGTCGGCAGCGCCACGTTGAGGATCGTCATGTCGAAGCCGAGCGTCAGCATGCTCGCGACCAGAGCCCCGAGGGCCCACCAACGCCGAGGGTTCAAGGTGGCAGTAACCATGAAATGAGAGTAGCTCTCAAAATCTAGTTGCTGTCAATCGGTTTGGGCATGCAAAAAGGGCCACGGCTGTGAAGCCGTGGCCCCGGGGGCGCTGCGAGGTACTACCCGTGCTGGTACGCCACCAGCGAGATCCCCACGTAGTGGACGACGAACGCGGCCAGCGTGAACGAGTGGAAGACCTCGTGGAAGCCGAACCAGCGCGGTGACGGGTTCGGTCGCTTGATGCCGTAGATCACGCCGCCCGCGCTGTAGAGGAGACCGCCGACGATCACCAGGACCAGTACCGCGATGCCGCCCGTGCGCATGAAGTCCGGCAGGAAGAAGACGGCGGCCCACCCCATCGCGATGTAGCAGGGGGTGTAGAGCCAGCGCGGGGCGCCGACCCAGAAGACCCGGAAGACGATGCCCGCCGCCGCGGCACCCCAGATGCCCCACAGCAGCCACTGTCCCTTCGCGCCCGGCAGCAGCAGCATCGTCAGCGGTGTGTACGTGCCCGCGATGATCAGGAAGATGTTGGCGTGATCGAGTCTGCGCAGGACGCCGTCCATGCGCGGGCTCCAGTTGCCCCGGTGGTACAGCGCGCTCACGCCGAACAGCAGGCAGGCCGTCAGGGCGAAGATCCCGCAGGCGATGCGCCCTCTCGTCGAGTCCGCGAGGGCCGTGAGCACCAGGCCCGAGATGAGTGCGGCCGGGAACATGCCGAGATGCAGCCAGCCGCGGAGCTTCGGCTTGATCGGCTCGGCGAGTTGCTGGGCGTGCTGCTTGATCTGGTTCGGGATGGAGGGCGCGTCGGAACCGCGGCCGGCGGCCGCCGTGTCCATCGGCGTGTCGGGGACGGGCGCAGTCATGTCCCGCATCGTACCTACGGGACCGTAAGTTGCGGATGAGCGCGGGCCGAGAACGGGTCAAGAGTGGCCATCATCTCACGGCAGTCGGCGCCCCGGCCGACAGGCAAAAGAACCTTCAGATGAACTCAACGTGCACGCAAAAACACGCTTGGAAACACTCTCCCGCGTGACGATCCCCACTCCGCTCACCTGTGAGGCCCTCTGGACATATGGGCGCATCAGTCGGATGATCAAATGAGTGCGGTCGGCACCGGATGAGCGCTGAAGATCCAGCCACGAAGCATCCGGGCCGCAGCCCCCACGGGGCCTCCAAAACAAAAATCCCTCATTTAGGAGCAATCGTGGCGCGCGACAACGCGGCTCCCACCGTCATCCCCACCAAGCATCAGGAACTGATCTCGTGGGTGAACGAGATCGCAGCACTGACCCAGCCGGACAACGTGGTCTGGTGTGACGGATCCGAGGCCGAGTACGAGCGCCTGTGCGGGGAGCTCGTCGAAAAGGGCACCTTCAGGAAACTCGACCCGATCAAGCGCCCGAACTCCTACTACGCGGCCTCCGACCCGACCGACGTCGCGCGCGTCGAGGACCGCACCTTCATCTGCTCCGAGAAGGAGGAGGACGCGGGCCCGACCAACCACTGGAAGGCACCCGCGGAGATGCGGGAGATCTTCCAGGGCGAGAAGGGCGTCTTCCGCGGCTCGATGAAGGGCCGGACGATGTACGTCGTCCCGTTCTGCATGGGCCCCCTCGGCTCGGACCTCTCCGCGATCGGCGTCGAGATCACCGACTCCGCCTATGTCGCGGTCTCCATGCGCACGATGACGCGCATGGGCCGGCCGGTCCTCGACGAGCTCGGCTCCGACGGCTTCTTCGTCAAGGCCGTGCACACTCTCGGCGCACCTCTGGAGGACGGCGAGAAGGACGTTCCCTGGCCGTGCAACTCGACCAAGTACATCTCGCACTTCCCCGAGAGCCGCGAGATCTGGTCCTACGGCTCCGGCTACGGCGGCAACGCCCTGCTCGGCAAGAAGTGCTACGCCCTGCGCATCGCGTCGGTGATGGCGCGCGACGAGGGCTGGCTGGCCGAGCACATGCTGATCCTGAAGCTCACCCCGCCGACCGGTGCGTCCAAGTACGTCGCCGCAGCCTTCCCGAGCGCCTGCGGAAAGACGAACCTGGCCATGCTGGAGCCCACGGTCTCCGGCTGGACGGTCGAGACGATCGGCGACGACATCGCCTGGATGCGCTTCGGCGAGGACGGCCGCCTCTACGCCATCAACCCGGAGGCCGGCTTCTTCGGCGTCGCGCCCGGCACGGGTGAGCACACCAACGCCAACGCGATGAAGACGCTGTGGGGCAACTCCGTCTTCACCAACGTGGCGCTCACCGACGACAACGACGTGTGGTGGGAGGGCATGACGGAGGAGACTCCGGCCCATCTGACGGACTGGAAGGGCAACGACTGGACGCCGGCGTCCGAGACCCCTGCCGCGCACCCCAACGCCCGCTTCACCACCCCCGCCGCGCAGTGCCCGATCATCGCGCCGGAGTGGGAGGACCCGAAGGGTGTGCCGATCTCGGCGATCCTCTTCGGTGGCCGCCGCGCCACCGCGGTCCCGCTGGTGACGGAGTCCTTCGACTGGAACCACGGCGTCTTCCTCGGCGCCAACGTGGCCTCCGAGAAGACGGCCGCCGCCGAGGGCAAGGTCGGCGAGCTGCGCCGCGATCCGTTCGCCATGCTGCCGTTCTGCGGCTACAACATGGGCGACTACATGGGCCACTGGATCGACGTGGCCAAGGACAAGGACCAGTCCAAGCTGCCCAAGATCTACTACGTCAACTGGTTCCGCAAGAACGACCAGGGCAAGTTCGTCTGGCCCGGCTTCGGTGAGAACAGCCGCGTCCTGAAGTGGATCGTCGACCGCCTCGACGGCAAGGCGGAGGGCGTCGAGACCCCGATCGGCATCCTGCCGACCAGGGAGGCCCTCGACACGCGCGGCCTCGAACTCTCCGAGTCCGACCTGGAGTTCCTGCTCACGGTCGACAAGGAGGTCTGGCGCGAGGAGGCCGCGCTGGTCCCCGAGCACCTCAACACCTTCGGCGACCACACCCCGAAGGAACTCTGGGACGAGTACCGCGCGCTGGTGGAGCGCCTGGGCTGAGGCCCCCTCCGGGGAAAGCTCCGCGGCCGGTTGGGATGGGCCCTGACCAGTGATCGTCACGGCCGGCCGCGGTGAGTTGCGCGAGGCCGCGTACAAAGGCGTACGTGGCTCGGGCCTGCCGTGCCGCATCCGTCCGCCCCGACGGTAGCGGCCCGGCAGGCCTTCGCCGTTTACGGGTGCGGGTCCGTTGGGGCCGATCGCGCCTCGCGGCGGAGCCGCTGATCGACACAGCCCCGCGCCCCTTCAGGGGCGCGGGGAACTGCGCGAGCAACCACGACGAACCCGCAGCCGCCAAGCAGCATGGACCCCACGGCGAATAGGCGCACCGGGTCAAGCCAACGCAGTGCTGTGGCACCCGGTCCGCGCGACGCTGCGGGTAGCACGCGGACCGGGGCCGTCAAGGAGAGCCCTGAGGGCTCAGTGGGACGAGAGTTCGCGCGGCTCCAGAGCGGCCGCATGCACGTCCATCTGCTCGGCGGCAAGAATCGCCGCCGCCGTGTCCGCCCTGGACGCCGCCACGACGAGGGCGCGTCCGGCGAGAGCGTGGGCCCGCTCGTGCAGGGCCATGGGGTCCTCGTCCGACAAGGCCACGGACATGCGGACCGGCGTCATTCCGCCCCGCAGTCGGGCCACTTGCCCGGCGAGCCGCTCGGCCGCGGCGTCCAGCTCCTCCGAAGGGGAGGCCGCCCGAAGCTCGTCCGTGACGGCGAGCAGCGCCCCGAGATGACCCGCGAGCTGGATGTCCAGCTCCTCCTCACGGGAGCGGTGCGGAAAGTCGGAGGTGGTGCCGGCCATCGTGCTGTGGACCGACTTGGT
Source organism: Streptomyces sp. NPDC001351 (assembly GCF_042896045.1). Classification (NCBI taxonomy): domain Bacteria; kingdom Bacillati; phylum Actinomycetota; class Actinomycetes; order Kitasatosporales; family Streptomycetaceae; genus Streptomyces; species Streptomyces sp. NPDC001351. Next base: position 555,573 of record NZ_JBIAWS010000002.1, read on the forward strand.
GCGGATCGGTTCGTACATGGATGGCCTCCCGTGCTGTCAGGAAACCATCCTAGCTTAGATTTCGTCTAAAGTTGGCTGTAACCGTCGAGGAAGTTCCCGATCCGGGTGACCGCGTCCCGCAGATCCCCGACCGAAGGCAGCGTGACGACCCGGAAGTGGTCGGGTTCGGACCAGTTGAACCCGGTCCCCTGCACGACCATGATCTTCTCGCGCCGCAGCAGGTCCAGGACCATCCGCCGGTCGTCCCTGATCTTGAACACCTTGGGGTCGAGGCGCGGGAAGAGGTACAGCGCGCCTTTGGGCTTCACACAGGTCACGCCCGGGATCTGGGTGAGCAGCTCGTACGCGACGTCCCGCTGCTCCTTCAGCCGCCCGCCCGGCAGCACCAGGTCGTTGATGGTCTGCCGTCCGCTCAGGGCCGCGACCACGCCGTGCTGCCCCGGCATGTTCGCGCACAGACGCATGTTCGCCAGGATCGTCAGACCCTCGATGTACGAGTCCGCGTGGGCGCGCGGCCCGGAGATCGACATCCAGCCGACCCGGTAGCCCGCGACCCGGTACGCCTTCGACATGCCGTTGAAGGTGAGGGTCAGCAGGTCGGGGGCGACGGCGGCGGTCGGGGTGTGCGTGGCACCGTCGTAGAGGATCTTGTCGTAGATCTCGTCCGAGCAGACCAGCAGGTTGTGGCGGCGGGCGATGTCGGTCAGGCCCTTGACCATAGCCTCGTCGTACACCGCGCCCGTGGGGTTGTTGGGGTTGATGATGACGATCGCCTTGGTGCGGTCGGTGACCTTGCGTTCGACGTCCGCGAGGTCGGGCATCCAGTCGGACTGCTCGTCACAGCGGTAGTGCACGGCCGTGCCGCCGGAGAGGGACACGGCGGCGGTCCACAGGGGGTAGTCGGGCGACGGTACGAGGACCTCGTCGCCGTCGTCGAGCAGGCCCTGCATGGCCATCACGATCAGCTCGGAGACGCCGTTGCCGATGAAGACGTGCTCGACGTCGGTCTCGATGCCGAGGGTCTGGTTGTGCATGACGACCGCCCGGCGGGCGGCCAGCAGCCCCTTGGCGTCACCGTAGCCGTGCGCCGTCGACACGTTGCGGAGGATGTCCTCCAGGATCTCGGGCGGGCACTCGAAGCCGAACGCCGCCGGGTTTCCCGTGTTCAGCTTGAGGATGCGGTGACCGGCCGCCTCGAGCCGCATCGCCTCCTCGAGCACCGGGCCCCGGATCTCGTAACAGACGTTGGCGAGCTTGGTCGACTGGATCACCTGCATGTCTGGGAGCTTACGGCCCGGTAACGCGTCTTGGCCCGTGTTATCCGCCACGTGAGACATGGGGTTTTGGGCCGTTATCGCCGGTAGCTGTCCCACCAGTCCCGTCCGTCTCTAGAATGCGCGGTCATGTCCAGGCCACCCGAGTACGAATACGGGACACCTCAGGGTCCGCCGAACGTGTACCACCCGCAGCCGGAGCCGGCCCCCTCGTACGAGGAGTATGCCGATCCGGCCGTTGCGCATGGGTGGCTGAATGCGTATGACTCGACGCGGGAACTGCCTCTGGCGGTGGACGAGGGGGTTCGGCGGGCCGGGGTGGACAGGCCGTCCCGGCGGAAACGCTCCGCGGGAAGACGGGGGAATCGTCGTCGGGCGCCTGCAGGCCGGTGGGGGCTTGTCGCGCAGTTCCCCGCGCCCCTTAAGGGGGGTGTTGTGGCCGGTGGTGTCGTTGTTGCCCTGATTGTGGGGTTTTCTCTTGCCGGGTCTTCCTCCCCGCCCTCGGGTGGCGTGCAGGGCAAAGAGGCGAGTGCGGCGCCGACGGCCGGGGACTCCGTATCGCCCACGGCTTCGGAGGTCCCGGGTGGTGCTGTTGCCGGTCGGCCCGGCGGCGGGGCGGCATCGTCCCCGGCGGCTTCCCCGAGTCCGAGCGTCTCGCCGAGCCGGACCGCGTCCGGGGGTGTGACCCGGGAGCCGTCGGGCGGGGCGTCCACCGCGGGTGCCACGGCGACACCCACCCCCACCGCGAGGGCATCGGGCCCCGGCCGCTCCGGCAGCAACCCCGGACACGGTCAGGGCGGCACCAAGGGGCCCAAGCAGCCGTAGGGCTGGATACGTTCTTGCCCCACCACCCCTCTCCCTTCACAATGCACATGTCAAATCTATGGGCGGCCGGAAAATCTCCGGTCGCCCAAGTCGCAAGAGGGGACCCCCACATGAAGAAGCCTCTCCTCGCCGTGCTCTCGGCCCTGGTGATAACCGGGGCGGGCATGGCGCCCGCCGTCGCGGCGCCCCTGCTCGCGGACGGCGCGGCCACGAAGACGACGACGAAGACGGCCACGCCGACCATCAAGGCCGTCAACTTCGCCGGCACCGTGGCGCTCAGCAACTGTTCCGGCTCCGTCATCCGCTTCCCGAACTCCGCGGACACCGACCCGGCGCTCGTCCTGACCAACGGCCACTGCCTGGAGACCGGATTCCCGGCGGCGGGCGAGGTCATCGTCGACCAGGCCTCCAGCCGCAGCTTCAGCCTGCTCAACGCCTCGGCCACCAAGGTCGGGACGCTGCGCGCGAGCAAGGTCGCGTACTCGACGATGACGGACACGGACGTCACGATCTACCAGCTCACCACCACCTACGCGAAGATCAAGAGCACCTACGGCATCAGCCCGCTCACCGTGCAGGACACGCACCCGACCGCGGGCACCGCGATCACGGTCGTCTCCGGCTACTGGAAGAAGACGTACGCCTGCAACGTCGACGGCTTCGTCTACCGCCTCCAGGAGGGCGACTGGACCTGGAAGGACTCGCTCCGTTACACCTCCGCCTGCCAGACCATCGGCGGCACCTCGGGCTCGCCCGTCGTCGACAACGCCACCGGCAAGGTCGTCGCCGTCAACAACACCGGCAACGAGGACGGCGAGCGCTGCACCGAGAACAACCCGTGCGAGGTCGACGCGAGCGGCAATGTCACGGTCCGTCAGGGCATCAACTACGCCGAGGAGACCTACCAGATCCCGGCCTGCTTCGGAGCCGGCAACAAGCTGAACCTCAGCGCCGCCGGCTGCACCCTGCCCAAGCCGTAGTCCCGTAGCTCACCGCCGGGTGGCGTTCCGTCGCACGGGACTGCGACGGACCGCCCGACCCGCCAGTACGTCCGTCCGCCGGCCGTCCTCGATGACGAAGCGGCCGTCGACGAGGACGTACGGAATGCCCGTGGGTAGCGTGCGCGGATTCTCGTACGTCGAGCCCGCGGCCACCGTCCGCGGGTCGAACAGCACCAGGTCGGCCCGGTAGCCCTCGCGGACCAGACCCCGGTCCGGCAGCCGCAGCCGGGCGGCGGGCCTCGACGTGAGGTGGGCGACACACTCCTCCAGTGACAGCACCCCCAACTCCCGTACGTACCGGCCGAGATACTGCGGGAAGGTGCCGTAGGCGCGCGGGTGCGGCTTCGTGCCCTGGAGGATGCCGTCCGAGCCGCCGGTGTGGACGCGGTGCCGCATGATCGCCCGGACGTTCTCCTCGTGGCCCACGTGCTGCAGGATCGTCGAGCCCAGCCGGTCCGCCAGCAGCAGGTGACGGGCGGTGGCCCACGGGGCCTCGCCGCGCGCCTCGGCCGACCGCAGGATCGTACGGCCGACGAAATCGGCCAGCCCCGCGTCCGCCACGCCCGAGATCTCGATGGTGTCCCACTCGATGGGCACGCCGTGGCAGCCGTCCGCGCCCACGACCTCCATGTGGTGCCGGATCCGCTCCGCGGTCTCGTCGTCCGCGAGCCGTTTCAGGATTGCCTCGGGCCCTCCCTCGCTCGCCCAGCTCGGCAGCATCGCCACGAGGGTGGTGCAGCCGGGCGTGTAGGGGTACGTGTCGAGGCTGATGTCGGCCCCGGCGGCCAGCGCCTCGTCCAGCAGCGACAGCAGCTCCGGGGCCCGGCCCTCGTTCACGCCGAAGTTCATGGTGGCGTGGGCGAGATGGAGCGAGCAGCCCGCCCGACGGGTCAGGGCCACCATCTCCTCGTACGCCTCCAGGGCGCCCGCCCCGTACGAGCGGTGATGGGGGCAGTAGTAGCCGTCGTACTCGGCCACCACCCGGCACAGCTCGGTCAGTTCGGCGTCCTTGGCGTACATGCCGGGCGTGTAGGTCAGTCCGGACGACATGCCGACCGCGCCCTGCTCCAGGCCCTCCGCGACCAACTGCCGCATCCGGTCGAGCTCCTGCGGGGTCGCCTCGCGGTCCTCCCAGCCGACGGCGAGCATCCGGACCGTCCCCTGCGGGATCAGATAGGCGGCGTTCACCGCGATCCCCTGATCCAGCCGGTCCAGGTACTCGCCCACCGAACGCCAGTCGAAGTCGATGTCGTCGCCGTAACCGTTCCAGCCGGTGATCGCGCGGCGCACCTCGGCGAGCGTACGGTCGTCGACGGGGGCGTACGACAGTCCGTCCTGGCCCAGGACCTCCAGCGTGACGCCCTGCGCGGCCTTGGCACTGTGGTCGGGGTCGCGGAGCAGGGCCAGATCGCTGTGGGCGTGCATGTCGATGAAGCCGGGGGAGAGGACCAGCCCCTCCGCGTCCAGCTCCCGGCGCGCCTTGGGGCGTTGGCAGCCCGCGGCGGCCGCCTCCTTGACGATCGAGACGATCCTGCCGCCGTCGACCACCACGTCCGCCCGGTACGCGGGCTCACCGCTGCCGTCCACGACGTCCGCGTCCCGGATGACCAGCTCTTCCACGGCCTGGCTCCTAGAAGAAGGTACGGATGTAGTCGACCACCGTGCCGTCCGCCTCCGCCACCGGGATCAGCTGCCACTTGTCGAAGGACGTGCACGGGTGGGACAGGCCCATGCCCAGCCAGTCGCCGACCTCCAGATCCGCCTCGTCCGTCGTCCGCAGCCAGGCGTGCTGGTCGGACAGCGCGGTCACCGAGATGCCGGTCGCCGGGCGCTCGGCGCCGTCCCGCCGGACGACCTGCGCGAAGGGGAGGTCGAGGTCGTACGCCGCGTCCCGCTTGCCCGCGTTGACGAAGGCCTGGTCGGCGGTGGGCCGGGAGACGACCTGGGCCCAGAGACGGAAGGCGGGCTCCAGGGCACCCTCCTCCGGGACCCGGTTGAAGGGGGTGAGCTTGCGGTAGTGGCCGTCGTCGTGCGAGACGTAGGCGCCGGAGCGCAGCAACTTCAGGACGGGGGCGGAGAGTTCGGGGATCTCCGCGAACACGTCCGCCACCGCGTCGAACCAGGCGCTGCCGCCCGCGCTCACGACGATCTCGTCCAGGCCCGCGAACCGCCCCGCCTTGTCGAAGTCCACGGCCAGCGCGACCAGCCGCCGCAGCCAGGCGTGCACCCGCTCCGGGTCGGCCTGCGGGACCTCGCCCTCGTAACCCGCGACACCGACGAGCCGCAGCGTCCCCGTCCCGGCCACGGCATCGGCGACCGCCGCGCACTCCGCCTCCGTACGGACCCCGGTACGGGCGCCCTCACCGGCCGCCAGCTCGACCACGACGTCCAGCGGCCGGGCGGCACCCTGCAGCGCCGCGTCCATCAGCTCCACCCCGCGCACGGAGTCGACGTAGCAGACGAGACGGAACTCGGGGTCGGCGTCGAGCTCGGCCGAGATCCACCGCAGGCCGGCCGGGTCGACCAGCTCGTTGGCGAGGAAGACCCGCTGGGTTCCGAACGCCCGCGCCACGCGCACCTGGTGCGGCACCGCGAGGGTGATGCCCCAGGCGCCGCGCTCGATCTGCTGCCGGAACAGCTGGGGGGCCATGGTGGTCTTGCCGTGCGGGGCGAAGGCGAGGCCGTGGCGGGTCGCATACGTCTCCATCAGCGCGAGGTTGTGCTCCAGGCGCTCGGCGGACAGGGCGAGGACGGGGGTCGCGAAGCCGCCGGTGAAGAGGTTGCGGCGCTGGGCCGCGAGCTCGCCGACGGTCAGGCCGTCGGCGTCCGGCGGGAGGCCCTTGAACCGGTGGTCGACGCGTTCCCCGGCGAGCCGGGCGAGGTCTTCCGTGCCCATTGGGCCTCCCTGATCAGGTGTGTTGCAGTGCATGCAACGCTCATTGCGTATGTCGCTTACCGCTGTCTAACATCTCGGCCAACGCGGGGTCAACGACCGCCCGCTCACCCGACGCACCACCGAGGAGCTACGACGATCGTGACCGCGACCGGACCTTTCCATGCCCCCGACGGCGCCGGTGCCGTCGAGGTCGTCGATGTCGTCACGCTCGGCGAGTCCATGGTCACGTTCCTTCCCTCCCGTCCCGGCCGCCTCGCCGACGTCCCCTCCTTCGACCGCGCCATCGGCGGCGCGGAATCCAACGTGGCCTGCACCCTCGCCGCCGCCGGGCACTCCGCGCGCTGGGTGAGCAGGGTCGGCGCCGACGGCTTCGGCGACCACCTCGTCGAGGCGATCGGGGCGTACGGCGTCGACGTCACCGCCGTACGACGGGATGCGGCACGCCCGACCGGCATCTACTTCCGCACGGCCGGCGACCGGTCGACCGACGCCCACGAGGTGGCGTACTACAGGGCCGGATCCGCGGCCTCCGCGATGACGGTCGGCAACACCGACCTGGACGCGGTGTACGCGGGCCGGGTACTGCACCTGTCGGGGATCACGGCGGCGTTGTCGCAGGGGTGCCTGGGGCTGATGCGCGAGCTGACCGCGCCGCGGGCCGGGCGCCCGCTGATCTCCTTCGACGTCAACCACAGGCCGGGCCTGTGGCCGGACGCCCACGGGGCGGGGGTGCTGCTGGAACTGGCGCGCGGCGCCGACGTCGTGTTCGTGGGGGAGGACGAGGCGGAGGAGGCGTGGGGGGTGAGGGGCGGCCCGGAGGCGGTGCGCGCGGTGCTGCCGGAGCCGGGGGTGTTGGTGGTGAAGCAAGGAGGAGTGGGGGCTACCGCTTTCGTGTCGGCCGCGGGCAGTCGTGGGCCGATCGCGCCCACGCGGCGGAGCCGCACATGTCACAGTCCCGCGCCCCTAAATCCCACCGGTGGCCACGCCGTACCGCTCGCGGCCAGCCGCAACTCCGCCGAGCCTGCGGGCAGTCGTGCCGCTAGGGCGGCTCCCGACCCAAAGAAAGGCGGCACCCGGCCAGCGCCGGTCAGCGACACCTCCCCCCGCCCAGCCCCCACGCCGGGCACCTTTGTTCCCGCCCTCTCGGTGGACGTCGTAGCAACAGTCGGTGCCGGAGACGCCTTCGCCGCCGGTTTCCTGTCGGCAACCCTTCGGGGCCTGACGGCAGGGACCTGCCTGCGCCACGGCCACCTGACGGCGGCAGCCGCCCTCACCGCCCCCGGTGACCTGGCCCCACCCCCCACCCGTCACCACGCCGACCGCCTCGCCGCCCTCGACGACGACGCGTGGGGGAAACTTCGACTCGGCCCCGGCTGGACGCAAGCCGATGATCACGCCGTGGAGCGAGCCGTCGATCGGGCCGACGAGGAGGTACGTACGCCATGAGCCAGACCGTCGACCGCGCGCTCAGCATCCTGCCGCTGCTCGCCGAGGGCCCCGCCGACCTCGGCCAGGTCGCCGACCGCCTGGACGTGCACAAGTCCACGGCCCTCCGGCTGCTGCGCACGCTGCACGAGCACGGCCTCGTCTACCGCCAGTCCGACCAGCGCTACCGCCTCGGCGCCCGCCTCATCGCCCTCGCCCAGGAGGCCATGGAGAACCTCGACATCCGCGAGATCGCCCACCCCCACCTCGTACGCCTCAACGAGCAGTGCGGGCACACCGTCCATCTCGCCGTGTACGAGGAGTCCGAGGTCCTCTACATCGACAAGGTGGAGAGCCGGTACCCGGTCCGGATGTACTCACGGATCGGCAAGCCGGTCGCGATCACCGTCGCCGCGGTGGCGAAACTGCTCCTCGCCGACCTGCCCGAAGCGGAGCGCCGGGCGCTCGCCGACAAGCTCGACTACCCCATGTACACCTCCCGTTCCACCCCCAACGCGCCTGCTTTCCTACGGGAGCTGGACAAGGCGCGCGAACAGGGCTGGGCCACCGACCTCGGCGGCCACGAGGAGTCCATCAACTGCGTCGCCGCGCCGATCCGCGGTGCCGACGGCCGGGTCGTCGCCGCGATGTCGGTCTCCGCGCCGAACGTCGTCGTCACCGCCGAGGAACTCCTCACCCTGCTCCCCCTGGTACGCCGCACGGCCGACGCGATCAGCGGGGAGTACTCCGGAAGAACGCCCGTGAAGGACACCGTATGAAAGACACCGTATGAAAGACATGAAGGGCACCGCATGACCGAGAAGATCGCGCTCACCCCGAAGACCCACACCACCCCGCCCGCGAAGTTCTCCCACGGCGTCAAGAAGGGCAACATCCTCCAGGTCGCCGGCCAGGTCGGCTTCCTGCCCGCCGAGGAGGGCAAGCCCCCCACGCCCGCCGGCCCGACCCTGCGCGAACAGACCCTGCAGACCCTCGCCAACGTCAAGGCGATCCTGGAGGAGGGCGGCGCGAGCTGGGACGACGTGATGATGATCCGCGTCTACCTCACGGACGTCGACCACTTCGCCGAGATGAACGCCCTCTACAACACCTACTTCGAGGAACAGGGCCTCACCCAGCCGCCCGCCGCGCGCACGACGGTCTACGTCGGCCTGCCCGCGGGTCTCCTCATCGAGATCGACGCGCTGGCCGTACTCGGCTGACGACCTCTCAACTCCCGCACACCGTACGCACTCACGGCGCGGCGCCCGTCATCCCAAGGGGCGCCGTGCCGCGATCCCCCCTGCCCGGCCGCGCCTTCTGGGGGAAGACCCCCAGACCCCCTTGCCATGCACTTACGTAGAGGACCCCCCAATGTCCCTCCCGCTCGCCGCAACAGCCCCAGCCCCCGCGACCCCACCCCACACCGGAGGCCTGCTCCTCCTGGTCGACGGAACGGCCGGGCTCCTCACCGTCGCCGCCATCGGTATCGCCCTGCTCCTCTTCCTGATCATCAAGGTCAGACTCCAGCCGTTCGTCGCCCTGCTCGCCGTCTCCATAGCCGTCGGTCTGCTCGCCGGCCTCTCGGTCACCGAGCTCTTCGGCACGGTCCAGCGCTCGGACGCGGTGTCCACCATCGAGACCGGCATGGGCGGCATCCTCGGCCATGTAGCGATCATCATCGGCCTGGGCACGATGCTCGGCGCGATCCTCGAAGTCAGCGGCGGCGCCGAGGTGTTGGCGTCACGTCTGCTGGGCCTGTTCGGCGAGAAGCGGGCCCCGCTCGCGATGGGCCTGACGGGCCTCATCTTCGGCATCCCGGTCTTCTTCGACGTGGGCATCTTCGTCCTCGCGCCCCTCGTCTACGCCGCCGCCAAGCGCTCCGGCAAGTCGATCCTGCTGTACTGCCTGCCCCTCCTCGCGGGCCTGTCGATGACCCACGCCTTCCTGCCCCCGCACCCGGGCCCGGTGGCCGCGGCCGGTCTGCTCCATGTGCAGCTCGGCTGGGTCATCCTGATGGGCATCCTCTGCGGCATCCCGGCGGTACTGGCCGCCTGGGCGTTCTCCGCCTGGATCGGCCGCCGCATCTTCGTCGCCGTACCGCAGGACATGGTGGAGGCGGCGGCGGAGGCGAAGCTGGCGGTCATCAACGAGCAGCGTGAGCAGGGGGTCGAGCCGCGCGAGCACCCGGTGCCGCTGGGCACGGTGCTGGGCATCATCGGCACCCCGCTGATCCTCATCCTCGCGGCCACCTTCTCCTCCATCGCGCTGGACCCCTCCACCGGCCGCTCGGTGATCGAGTTCTTCGGCCACCCGTTCGTGGCCCTGACGATCGCGTTGCTGCTGGCGTACTACCTGCTGGGCATCCGCCGCGGCTGGTCCCGCAAGTCCCTGGAGACGGTGTCGACGGCCTCGCTGAAGCCGGTGGGCAACATCCTGCTGGTGGTCGGCGCGGGCGGTGTCTTCGGCGCGATCCTCAAGGCGAGCGGCGTCGCCCAGGCCCTCTCGGACACCTTCCACGACGTGGGCCTGCCGGTGCTCGTCCTCGCCTATCTGATCTCCGTGGTCCTGCGCGTGGCCCAGGGCTCGGCAACGGTGGCGATCGTCACGACAGCCGGCATCGTCGCCCCCCTCCTCACCGAGGGCCACCACTCCCAGGCCTTCGTCGCCCTCGTCATCATGGCCATCTCAGCAGGCTCCATCTTCGCCTCGCACGTCAACGACGGAGGCTTCTGGATGGTCGCCAAGTACTTCGGCATCAGCGAGCGGGACACCCTGAAGACCTGGACCGTGCTGGAGACGGTGCTGTCCGTGGTGGGGTTCGCGGTGGCGGCGGTGCTCAGCCTGTTCGTGTAGGCGTCTCATAACGAAGTTGGGGCTGGCTGTGTCCGCCACAGGATCTTCGACCATACTGCCCGCTGTGGAGCAGCGCATAGGATCGAGCAGCCAGCCCCTGAAGGGCGAGCCCGTGACCGGTGCCGGATTCGACCCGGCCTTCATCCCCGGGCTCACCTCACCCGTCTCCGAGAAGCCGGAGGAGGTCGAGGCGGAGGACACCGCGCCCGCCGAGCCAGAGCCCGAGCTCAAGGACGAGGACGCCGAGTCCGAGTCCGAGGAGCAGGAGCCGGTCGCGGAGGACGAGGACTCCGGGGACGGTGACGAGGACGAGGCCCCCGAAGGGCCCGTCTTCGAGGCCTCCGACCGGCGCGCGAAGATCGTCGCCGATCACAAGGGCGTCCGGCTCACCCTGGACGACCAGGAGTGCGAGTTCCGCTGGGACGAGATCGGCGCCGTGGAGACCGAGTCGCCCCGCTTCGGCAAGCGGTTCACCATCACCGTCCACACCCCTGACCGCCGCTGGTACCCGATCGAGATCGAGGCGACGGCCAGGGCACGCTTCAGCGAGTGGGACGAACAGCTGGACGCGGTCCTCGACGCGTACTTCGAAGACGGCGCAGAGGAAACCAAGGACACCGACGGCACCGAGGCCGAGGACGCCGACTAGCTGCAGTACTGGGCCGCCTTGCCGATGGACCGGTACCTACAGTCCGCGTTCTCCAGCAACTGCAGCACCGCGTCCTGGTTCCGTGACGTCTCCCGCTCGATGACCTCGTCGGGCGGGTAGAACCCACCTCCGGCACTGGACGTCGGATACCTCTCGGGTCATGGAATGGCATGGACAGGTCAAGCGAGCGGCAACCGGCCGGAGTGTACGCGCAGCCGTCACCGCAGAGGCGCCGTCCGGCGAAGTGCACTCGCGGGTGTGAGCGGAACGTGCATATATGCCGACTGCGGAGAAGAGTGAGGTTCCGTTTCAAGGGGAGGCTGATCATGGGCGGATCAGCGCCGCGACGAGACCGTCACCTGCCGGTCGAGACCACCAGCTTCGTCGACCGGCGCGGCGAACAGACCGAGGGCCGCGAACTGCTCGCCAGGGCACGCCTGGTCACGCTGACCGGACCGGGCGGCGTGGGCAAGACCCGCCTCGCCGCACGGATCGCGGCCCGCGTGGAACGGGCCTTCCCGGACGGTGTGCGGTTCGTGCACCTGGCCGGGCTGCACGACCCGGCGCTCGTCCCGCTCGCCGCAGCCGACGCGCTCGGCCTGCACGACCACTCCGCGCAGCCGCCACTGGACGCCCTGGTCGAGCAGGTACGGGACCGGCGCCTGCTGCTCGTCCTGGACAACTGCGAACACCTGCTGCAGGCGTGCGCCGAGCTCGCCGCCGCCCTGCTGCACGGGACCACCGGCGTCCGTGTCCTCGCCACCAGCCGGCACCGCCTCGCACTCACCGAGGAACACCTCCTGGAGGTACGGCCGTTACCCGTCCCGGACCCTGACGGCGACCTTTCGGCCGCCGACGGCTACCCGGCCCTCGCCCTCTTCGCCGACCGTGCCGCCGCCGTGGTCCCCGGCTTCCGGCTGACCGCCGGCAACCGCGCCGCCGTGGCCCGTCTCTGCCGCCGCCTGGACGGCCTTCCGCTCGCCATCGAGCTGGCCGCCGTACGGATGCGGGTCCTCGGTGTCGAACAGCTCCTGGAGCGCCTCGACGACCGCTACCGCCTTCTCACGGCCGGCAGCAGCGCGGCCCTGCCTCGCCACCAGACCCTGCGCGCCGCCGTCGACTGGAGTTACGGACTGTGCACCGCCGAGGAGCAGTTGGTGTGGGCGCGGGCCTCCGTCCTGCCCGGCGGCTTCGATCTGGAGACGGCGGAGGCGGTGTGCGCGGACGGCGAGCGAAGCGAGAGGGGGGTCCCCCCGGCCGGAGGCGGGGGAAGGGTGCGGCCGCAGGAGGTGCTGGAGGCGGTCGCGGGGCTCGTCGACAAGTCCGTGCTGGGGCGGGAGACGGGACCGGACGGCGTCCGCTACCGGCTGCTGGACACCCTGCGGCACTACGGCCTCGACCGGCTGCGGCAGCTGGAGGGCGAGGAGGACGCCACCCGGCGCCGGCAGCGGGACTGGATGCAGCGGCGGGCCGCCGACTGCGAACGCGCCTGGTTCGGGCCCGGGCAGCGGGAGATCGTCGCCCGGCTGCGGGCCGACCAGGACAGCCTGCGCGCCGCCCTCGACTTCGGCCTCACCGCCCCCGGCGAACGCCTCGCCGCCCTGCGCCTCGCGGGCACCCTGTGGTTCTACTGGCACGCCTGCGGAGCACCCCGCGAGGGCCGCTACTGGCTGGAGCGGGCCCTCGACGCCAACCCCGAACCGACCGTCGAGCGGGCTCGCGGACTGTGGGTGGCCGGCCTGCTGGCGGGCGCCACCCGGGACATGACCGGAGGCCTGCGCCGCGCACGGGACGCCCAGGCGCTGGCCGAGCACCTCGGCGACAAGGCAGAGGCCGCTCACGCCGCCTACGTCATCGGCGTCATCCGTCTGTTCGGCAACGAACTGCCCGCCGCCCTGGAGCACTTCGAGGCCTCCGTCGCCCGCGGCCCCGTCCCCGGCCAGCACCTCAGCCTGCACGGCCTCGACCAGGTCGAACTGGCCTGCGCCCTGGGCTTCCTGGGCGAGGCCGACCGCGCCGTCGAGGTCTGCGAGCGGGCGCGCCGGCTGTGCGAGGAGCACGGCGAGGAGTGGGTGCGCTCGTATGTGCTGCGGATGCTGGCCCTCGCCCACACCGTGAAGGAGGACTGGGACGAGGCCGGACGGCACGCCCGCGAGGCTTTGCGCCTCAAGCTCGCCGTCAACGACGTCACCGGCATCGCCCTCACCCTCGACCTGCTGGCCCACATCGCGACCCGGGCGGGCGCCCACGACCACGCGGCCGCCCTGCTCGGCGGCGCCGACCGCACCTGGGCCGACATCGACCGGGACCGCTGGGGCTCGACCTACCTGGGCGCCATCCGCCGCGACACCGGCGAGCAGGCGTCGGCCGCCCTGGGACGGGCCGCGTTCGAGCGGTCGTACGAGAAAGGAGGCGCCCTGGGACTCGCCGAACTCGTCGCGTATGCGACGGAGGACGAGGAACCCCGGCGCCCCGCACCGGCAAGGGAGACGAGTGGCCGCCGCAGATCCCGGCCCCCGCAGGACAGGACACTCACCCGCCGCGAGACCGAGGTCGCCGAACTCGTCGCGCAGGGCCTCGCCAACCAGCAGATCGCCGACCGGCTCGTCATCGCCCGGCGTACCGCCGAAGGCCATGTGGAACGCATCCTCAGCAAACTCGGCTTCAGCAACCGCAGCCAGATCGCGGCCTGGGTGACCGCCCAGACCTGAGCCCCGTCCAGGCTCCCCTCCAGGCCCCACACCCCCACAGAGAGGAGAACCATGCCCAGCACACCACCCGCCCCCACCCCGTTCGACCACCGCATGGCCGTGTACGGCGCGGACGACGAGTTCGTGGCCGCCGCGCTGCCGTTCCTCGTCGAAGGCCTTGGCGCCCTTGGCGAACCCCCGCCGGTGGCCATCGCCGCCCCCGACAAGCTGGACCTGCTGCGTGACGCCCTGGGCGGTGACACGAAGAGTGTCACCTTCGTCCCGCACACCGAGTGGTACACCGGCTCGGCCGCCAACGCCGTGGCCCAGGGCGCCGGTTACCTCGCCGCGCACGCGGGCCCCGGCGGCCGTATCCACCTCCTCATGGAACCCGTCTGGAACGGCCGCGCAGGACGCTCCGCCCGGGAGACCACCGAGTGGATCCGCTACGAGGCACTCGCCAACCTCCTCTTCGCACCGCTGGCGACCACGGCCCTGTGCGCCTACGACACCCGCACCGCCGGCGCGGCCATCATCGAGGCGGCCCGCCGCGCCCACCCCGACACGGCGGTCTACGAGGACCCGGTCCGCCTCACGGCCGAACTGGACTCCGTACCGCTGCCGTTGCCCCCGGCCACCGCGGAGCCGCTCAGGCAGCCGGACCCGGAGGCCGTACGCAGGGCGGCCGCCGCCCGTGGACTGGCGCCCGCGGACGCGGAGTTGTTCACGGAGGCCGTCACCGCCGCGGTCATCTGGCTCGGCTCCGTGACCGGCGCCCTGATGTGGGGCGAGGCACCCGCCTGCGTCTGTGAGCTGCGTGCACCCCACCGCCTCGACGACCCGCTGGCCGGCTTCGTCCCCCCGCCGGTCCCCGAACTGGAACCGGGACAGGGCCTGTGGTTCACCCGGCAGGTCTGCGCCTACGTCGACGTCCGTGACGACGGGACGGGGACGACCGTACGGCTGCAGTACGGGTAACCGCTTGCCCGTACGCAGGTAGGGAAACAGGTAGTCCTCCCCGTTTGCCGCGCCACCGGGGAGGACACCCTGAAACCATGCTGGATCTCTCCGGGACCCCCCACCCGGACTCGGACGCTCAGTTCGCCGCGTACCCTCAACCACCCCTGCGAGCAGGGCATTCGAGCGTGGAGTACGATCCCCGCCCGACCGCCGTCCGCGAGGCTCGCGCAGAGGTCCGAAGACAGCTGGAGGTCTGGGGGCTGGCCGACCGGGACGACCTGGTGGACGTCGCCGAACTCCTCGTCAGCGAACTGGCCACCAACGCCCTGCTGCACTCCGCGAGCCGCTTCCGGCTCACCCTCTCCGCCGCACACGGCGTCCTGCGCTGCGAGGTGCGGGACGGCGGCCGCCGCACCCCGCAGGTGCTTCAGGCGGGCGCCTCGGAGAGCGGCCGAGGGATGTTCCTGGTGAACGCGCTGGCCAGACGCTGGGGCTGCCACCAGGACGGACAGGGCAAGACGGTGTGGTTCGAGCTGGGCACGTGCGGGGCGGACGGCTGCGGCTCCTGACGGCCCTCATTCCCGCACTGCTGCCTCACGCCCCGGGACATGTCCGGCCGTTCACCGCCACCACTTGGGGCTGAGAGCGATCGTGCGCAGCTGTTTCATGGTCAGCGCGGGGGTCTTGCGGGTCGCGGCGGTGTCCTGGGCGCCGGAGTTGAAAGCACTGATCACCACTCGCCTCCCGTCGGTCCTGATGGTGTCGACGGTCCACATCACGACACCGGCGCCGCCCTTCTCGCCCGGCACCTGGTGCACGGCGACCTTTGTCCCGTCGGCGAGGACCTCGGCGTCGGAGCCGAAGAGGTCGCTCTCGGCGTCCGCCATATTGGGCTGGACGTTGACCTGGACGAGGCTCTTGCCCTTGCCGTCGTCGAGGACGAGGTAGCCGAACCCGGAGTCGTCACCGCTGCCTTCGGACACCTTGAACGCCCCCTTGGGAAGGAGGGACCTGAGGGTCGGAGCGACCGCCACGGAGGCGGCCGTCGCGGTGTCACTCGGCTGTGCGGTCGGCGTCCTCGTGTCCCGCGGCATCGCGTCGATGGCGTCCCGCCAGGCACCGGCGGCGGCGAGCTTCCTCAACTGGGCGGCTGACAAAGGTGGTTCGGTCCGGCTGACCGGCGCATCCTTCTCGGCCGCCGCGTTCCACTCGCTCACGCTGACATGCTGACCCTCCGGCGTGACGAGCTCGGCGCTCCACCACTTGGTGTCCACCCGCCGGTCCGGATACTCGTACCCCTGCAGCACCATGACCACCGAGGCGTCGGACAGCCGGGTCGTGCTGCAGGCGTCGTAGCGGACGAACACCTTCCCAGGGCACTCGGTGGTCTGGCGCGCCTCGTCACTGCCCGGCTCGACCCGCCCCAGGTTGACGCTGATGGCCGCCGGGCCCCTTCCGTCCTCGTACACGAGCTGCACATACGACCCGCGGGCTTCCGCCTTGCTGAACTTCCCCTTGGGCAGCAGCCTTTCGAGCGTGCTGATCATCTGGTCGCCGGAGACGGGCGAGGGGGTAGGTGTGGCGGCGGCGGTGTGCTTGCCGGTGCCGACCGAGGTCCCGTCCTGGTGCGGCGACGTGCCGCCCGGCAGCAGCACCGCCCCGCCCGCACCGACGAGGGCGAGCGAGGCGACGCCGCCCACGACGGCGGCCCGCCGCCGCAGCAGCAGGCGGCGCCGCCCCCGCAGCGCACCCGCGGCGGCGAGCGCGGCCCGGTCGGCGACGAAGGTTTCGCCGGCCTGCCGCAGATCCGCCGAGAACCGTTCCTCGAAGGGGCCGAGGGGATTGTCGTGCTGTTCGAAGGGCATGACGGACCACCGTTTCGCGATAAGGATCAAGAAGAGGTGAGGTGGAGGAGGCCGTTCAGGGGCGGGCGTACTCGCCGAGGTCCTCGCCGAGCAGCTCCCGCAACCGCCCAAGGGCCCGGACGCACCGCGTGCGCACCGCCGCCGAACTGGCGTTCATGGCCTGGGCGGTCTCCTCGATGGAGCGGTCCTCCCAGTACCGCAGGACGACCACGGCCCGGTCCTTGGCGGGCAGCTGGCCCAGGGCCTCCAGCAGGGTCAGCCGCAGCGGCATGTCGCGGCCGTCGTCGGGCATGTCGGGCAGCACGTCCGTGGCACGCTCGGTGCTGCTGCGCCTGCGCTGATGGGTGAGGAACGTCCGCATGAGAACGGTCTGCGCGTATCCCGCGGGGTTCCCCACGCGGGACACGCGCCTCCAGCTGACGTACAGCCGCCCGAGTGTCTCCTGCACCAGATCCTCGGCCAGATGTGTGTCACCGGCGGTCAGCAGACAGGCGGACCGGTAGAGATGCCCCGCACGCACCGCCGCGAACTGCGCGTACTCGTCCGCGCGTGCCTGTCTCATACCCGTTCCCCCTGTCCGCCGGCGCCGCCCTCACTTCATTGACGCGGTGGGCCCGGAGAAATGTTTCATGGCCGTTCGGCCGCTACGGCAGCCCATGCACATGCGCGCCGACGGAATTCGACCAAGAACCCCCCGCGGCCGCATCCCAGTTCGTCGACCACGTCATCGCGCCCCGCAGGTCGGGATACGTCTTCGACGGCTTGAAGGAACCGCAGTTCGTGCCGGCCGTCAGGCAGTCGAGGGCGTTGTTCACGACCGTCGGAGAGACATAGCCGCTGCCCGCCGCGCTCGTCGAAGCCGGCAGGCCCAGGCCCACCTGGGACGGGGCGAGGCCGCCCTGCAACTGGATGCAGGCCAGGGCCGTCAGGAAGTCGACCGAGCCCTGGCTGTAGACCTTGCCGTCGCAGCCCAGCATCGAACCGCTGTTGTAGTACTGCATGTTGACGACCGTCAGGATGTCCTTCACGTTCAGCGCGGTCTGGAAGTACGCGTTCGACGTCGACTGCATGTCGATCGTCTGCGGGGCCATCGTGATGATCAGGGACGAGCCCGCCTTTGACGACAGCGTCCGCAGCGCCTGTGACATGTACGTGGCGTTCAACCCGTTCTCCAGGTCGATGTCGACGCCGTCGAAGCCGTACGTCTGCATCAGGGAGTACACGGAGTTCGCGAAGTTCGTCGCCGACGTCGAGTCGCTCACCGACACCGTGCCGTTCTGGCCGCCGACCGAGATGATCACCTTCTTGCCGGCTGCGTGCTTCGCTGCGATGTCCGCCTTGAACTGGTCGACCGTGTAGCCGCCGAGCCCCGCCGAGTCCAGGTTGAAGGTCACCGCGCCCGGCGTGGTCGTGGCGTCGGCGAAGGCCACGGCGATGATGTCGTACTGCGACGAGACGTCGGAGATCTTCTGGACCGTGGCGCCGTTGTTGAAGTTCTGCCAGTACCCGGTGACCGCGTGCTTGGGAAGCGCGGTTCCACCGCCGCCCCCGGAGGACGCGGTCGTCGTGCCCGTCACCGCCGTCGACTTCGCCGACTCACCGGCCGAGTTGGTCGCCGTGACCTGGAAGGAGTACGACGTCGAGGCCGTGAGGCCGGTGACCGTCGCCGACGCTCCCGTCACCGCCGTCACCTTCGTGCCGTCGCGGTAGACGTTGTAACCCGTCGCGCCCGACACCGCGGTCCAGGACAAGGACACCGAGGAGGACGTCGTGCCGGACACCGACAGGCCACCCGGCGTGGACGGGACCGTCGGTGCCGGATCGCCGCCTCCGCCGCCGTCCGGGCCGTACACGGACACGTCGTCCGCGTAGTACGCCGCCTGGCCGTACCAGCCGTGCGTGTACACCGTCACGGAGGTCGTGGCCGAGCCCGTGGTGAAGCTCGTCGTCAGCTGCTTCCAGGAGGACGAGTCCGGGGTCCAGGTCGACACGTCCGTGGTGCCCGTGCCGGTCACGCCCAGGAAGGCGTAGCCGCCCTGTACCCAGGCGCTCAGCGAGTACGTCGAGTTCGGCTGCACCGCCACCGTCTGGCTGCACTGGGCGTCGTCCTGCCCGGCCGGGGTGGCCTTGAGCGCGGCGGCGCCGCCGTGCACGGGGGAGGAGACCGTCGTACCGCTGCTCGCGGAACAGGTCCAGTTGCCGAGGCCCGCCTCGAAGCCGGCGTTCCTGGCGTTGTTGACGTCCGCTGCGGACGCCTGGCCCGTGCCCGCGAAGGTGAGGGCGAGGGCGGCGGTGACGGCTCCTGACCAGAACCGTGCTGTCGAAAGCCGTGCCGTAGATCGTCTCTGTGGGGACATGACAATAAGTTGGTCCAGACCAATTCCCCTGTCAAGAGGTCCAGACCAAATGTGCCGCGGGCTCGCTCGCGGATCGGCGAGATGCTCGAACCTGCCCCGTTTTGACGCACCTTGTGAAACGCGAGTTGCTCATCAGCTACACAAACGCTGTTCTCCGGCCACAGAGGCGTGGATACAGTGCTGAGGTAGTCACGGAGTGAAGTCACCTCGGTGTCCCGGAGTTACGCGCCGGTCCGCCGACGGGCGTACCACGGGGAGCTGCGCGTGCCAACTGCCATCGCCGTGACCAGTGCCGACATGGCGCTGCCACCGCAGGACGAGCGGACCCTGCCTGCCGTCGTCCTGCAGGACCTGGACAAGCAGCCGCTGGAGCAGGCGCTGGCGGGTGTGCAGAGTCTGATCGACCAGCACGGCCATCTGATCGTCGTCTGCTCCCAGGCGGTCTCCGCGGAGACGGGTCGGCGGCTGCACACGATCCGCTCCCTGCTGGAAACCGACCGAATCGCCCTGTTCCGGCCCGCTCTGCCCCCGCTCGGACTGGCCGTCCTGGCCCGCCAGTTGAGGCAGCTGGCCTCCTGCGACCTCAGCCCCGGAGTCCTCGCCTCCGCCGGGCGCCTGCTCACCCATTACATCCACGCCGGAGCACTGCTCGGCTCGGTCGCCCGCCTCGACCGCGTACAGGTAGGCCTCAAGCAGCACGCCAAGTCCTGGGTGCCGGGCCAGCACTTCGCCGTACTCGCCCATCCCGAGCCGCAGTTGGTGAAGCTCGCCCCCGGTGCTTCCCTCCCGGGGCCGGAGTTCGGCACCTCCATGCTGGTCGCCAAGGGGCAGCTCCAGTCGGACTGGGTCACCGCGAGCCTCGTCCCGCAGTGGAACGCGCAGGGGCTGCGGGAGGCCGCGCTGCCGGCCGAGTCCGCGGTCTGGTGGGGGACGGGCAAGCTGATCGAGTTCGCCGCCTTCCTGCCCGACCTGTCCGTGCTGTACCAGCTGGTCACCTCGGTACGGCAGGGCTCCTGCCACTGGTGCGGCATCGACGTCATCGGCGACCGCTGTGTGTTCTGCTCCGCCGGACCGCCACCCCTTCTGGAGAACCAGCTCCCGGCGGGGAGAGGCTCCTGAACCGCCCGCCGGCTGCGCCGCAGACGTAACGCTCGCACGATCCCGTCCGCTCGACCGATATCCCCCAATGAGGTTGTACGGTTCATGAACTCCCGTCAGCGCCGTGGCGTGCTACTCCTGCTTCTGTCGGTCGTCTGCGCCCTCGGCGCGTTCGTCGGCGTCCTGTCCGTCATCAGTGACGTGAAGTCCCAGGTCGGGCCCAAGGTCACGGCGTACGAGGTCAAGAGCGACATCAAGCCGTACAGCAGCCTCAGCGCGTCGCAGTTCGAGAAGACCGAGATGCCCAAGCGGTGGCTGTCGGCGAACGCGGTCACCGATCTCGCCGGCCTCCGCGGCAAGGTCGCCGTGACGACCCTGAAGAAGGGCTCCCTGCTGCAGAGCGACATGATCGCCGATCAGCCCGCTCTGCAGCCCGGGCAGCAGGAGGTCGCCATCATGATCGATGCGGCGACCGGCGTCGCGGGCAAGATAACGCCGGACTCCAAGGTCAACGTCTACGCCACCTTCGAAGGACAGAAGCAGGGTGACCCCGACCTGTCCAAGATCATCGTGACGAACGCCAGGGTCCTCGACGTCGGCGACCTCACCTCGCTCCAGCCCGACGCCGACAACCGCACCGGCCAGTTCACCAAGGCCGTCCCCATCACCTTCGCGCTCTCCGCGCTCGACGCCCAGCGCCTGACGTACGCGGAGTCCTTCGCCAAGCGGGTCCGGCTCGCGCTGGTCGCGCCCAGCGAGACCGGCACCATCCCCGAGCAGGACCGCACGTACCAACTCGCCAAGGACAAGTGAGAGGCCACCATGCCCACGAGGATCCTCCCGGCAGTCGGTGACGTGGACGCGGTCCGGTCCATCACGACACTGCTCAGCCAGCTCCCGGACGCCGAGCCGGTGACCCCGGTCGTCGACTCGACCCAGCTGGTCGACACCCTCGCGCGGCTCGCCGCCGAGTCCGTCGACGAGCTGCCCGAGGTCGTGGTGGTGCACGAACGGATCGGCCCGGTCCCGGCGCTGGAGCTCATCCGCGAGGTGGCCCTGCGCTTTCCCGCGGTCGGGGTCATCCTCGTCACCTCGGACGCGAGCCCCGGCCTGTTCCAGGCGGCGATGGACTACGGCGCCCGGGGCCTGGTGGCCCTCCCGCTCAGCTACGAGGAGCTGGCCAGCCGCGTCCAGGCCGTGGCGCAGTGGTCGGTGGGCGTACGGCGCCATCTCGGCTCCGGCGGTGACGTCTTCACCGGCGTCGGCGGCACCGTCGTCACGGTGAGCGGCGCGAAGGGCGGTGTGGGTGCGACCCTGACCGCCATCCAACTGGCGCTGGCGGCACAGGCCTCGGGGCGCAGCACCGCGCTGGTGGACATGGATCTGCAGACGGGGGACGTGGCCTCGTACCTGGACGTCCAGTTCCGCCGGTCGGTGGTGGACCTGGCGGCCATCACCGACATCTCACCGCGGGTGCTCGCGGACGCGGTCTTCCGCCACGACACGGGCCTCGCGCTGCTGCTCGCGCCGGGGGAGGGCGAACGCGGCGAGGAGGTGACGGACCGGGCGGCCCGGCAGATCGTCAGCGCCCTGCGCTCCCGCTACGAGGTCGTCGTCGTCGACTGCGGCGCCCAGCTCGGCGGGGCGGGAGCGGCGGCGGTGGAGATGGCCGACACGGCCCTGCTGGTCACGACACCGGACGTGGTCGCGGTGCGCGGCGCCAAGCGGACCGTACGGATGTGGGACCGGCTGCAGATCCGCAAGGCCGAGGAGACGACGGTGGTCGTCAACCGGCACTCGCGCGGTACGGAGATCCAGCCGCCGCTGATCCAGAAGATCACCGGTACGGCGGTCGCCGGGACCGCGATCCCCGCCAACTTCAAGGAGCTGCAGGGGGCGGTGGACGCGGGCCGGGTCCACGAGCTGGACAGCAGGGGCGCGGTGAAGCAGGCGCTGTGGGCGCTGGCGGGGGAGCTGGGGCTGGTCAAGGCGGTCGAGGGGGCGCAGCGGGGCGGGCGGTTCCGGGGGGACCGCGGGTCGGTGAGTTTCCGGCGGCGCAGGGACTGAGGGGGATGCGGATGCGGGCGTTGCCGTCGTTGTCCCCGGGGGAGCGTGACCGGGGTCAGGTCACCATCGAGTTCCTGGGCATGATGCCGACGATCATCATCACGCTGGTGGTGCTGTGGCAGCTCGTGCTGGTGGGGTACGCGTTTGTCCTTGCGGGGAATGCTGCGGACGAGGCGGTACGGGCGGGGACGGCCGCGAAGTACGACCGTGACGGCAAGTGCCGGCAGGCGGGGCTCGACAAGCTGGGGGGCGCATGGAGCGACGGTGCCGAGGCGGGCTGCACGACCGGGAACGGCTATGTCAATGCCGACGTCAGCATCAACGTTCCCGTCCTCTTCCCGGGCGCGATCAGCCTTCCGTTCAAGGTGCGGGGCCACGCGGGTGCCGTAGAGGAGGCGAAGAACTGAGATGCCGTACGCCCGCACGCTCCGCGACCGCGGACAGGTCGCCATCGAATACCTGGGGTTCCTGCCCATCCTGCTGATCGTCGGCATGGCGGTCGTGCAGCTCGGGCTGATCGCCTACACCGCACAACAGGCTGGTACGGCGGCCCGCGCCGGGGCGCGGGCGGAATCTCTGCAGCCGGGGACCGCCCAGGAGGGCTGCGCGAACGCCGTCAGCGACTGGCTGTCCGTCACCTGTGTCGCCGCGCCGAACGGCGACACCGTCACCGTGACCGCCACCGTCCAGATCCCGCAGTTCGTCCCCGGCTGGCACTTCGACCCCGCCAGGAAGACCGCGACCATGCCGCTCGACTCGACCCACTCGACCACCGGCTGACGCGGGAACAAGGAGCACCGACGATGAGCCTGCGCGCACGCATCAACACCCCCGAGGAGAACGGCCACCGGGGCGAGGACGGCCATCTGGTCGCCTCCTACCGGGCCAAGCTCCTGGAGGAGATCGACCTCGCGGAGATGAGCGCGCTGGCCGCGGCCGAGCGCCGCGCCCGCCTGGAGCGGGTGCTCGGGCACATCATCAGCCGCGAGGGCCCGGTCCTGTCGACGGTCGAGCGCTCGCAGCTGATCCGCCGGGTGGTGGACGAGGCCCTGGGCCTCGGCATCCTGGAGCCGCTGCTCGAAGACGCGTCGATCACGGAGATCATGGTGAACGGCCCGGACGCGATCTTCGTCGAACGAGGCGGCCGGGTGGAGCAGTTGCCCCTGCGCTTCCCCTCCCACGACCAGTTGATGCAGACGATCGAGCGGATCGTGTCGACGGTCAACCGGCGCGTGGACGAATCGAACCCCATGGTCGACGCCCGCCTGCCGTCCGGCGAGCGCGTCAACGTGATCATCCCGCCGTTGTCCCTCACGGGCGCCACCCTCACCATCCGCCGCTTCCCGCGCTCCTTCACGCTCCAGGAGATGATCGGCTTCGGCTCGCTGGACGAGCCGATTCTGTATCTGCTGGCGGGGCTGGTGCAGGCGAAGTCCAACGTGATCGTGTCGGGCGCGACGGGCACGGGCAAGACGACACTGCTGAACGCGCTGTCGGGCCTGATCCCCGAGACCGAGCGCATCATCACCATCGAGGACTCGGCGGAACTCCAGCTGCAGCAGAGCCATGTGATCCGGCTGGAGTCCCGCCCCCCGAACGTCGAGGGCAAGGGCCAGGTCACCATCCGCGACCTGGTGCGCAACTCCCTGCGTATGCGCCCCGACCGCATCGTGGTCGGTGAGGTCCGCGGCGGAGAATCCCTCGACATGCTCCAGGCGATGTCGACGGGCCACGACGGATCGCTGGCCACGGTGCACGCGAACAGCGCGGAGGACGCGCTGATGCGACTGAAGACCCTGGCATCGATGTCCGAGGTCGAGGTCCCCTTCGAGGCGCTGCACGACCAGATCAACAGCGCCGTCGACGTGATCATCCAGCTCACCCGCTTCGCCGACGGCGCCCGCCGCATCACCGAGATCGCGATCCTGGACAGCCATGGCAGCGAGCCGTACCGCCTGGTGACGGTCGCCCGGTTCAACGCACAGCCGATGGCCGCCGACGGCCGCGTCTACGGCGCCTTCGAGTACTTCCCGCTCCCACGCCGCACCGCGGACCGCCTCTACTTGGCGAGCCAGCCGGTCCCGCAGGCGTTCGGCGTCGCGGAGTCCGCAGCCCAGCTCGCCATCCGAGAAGCCAGGTAGGAACCGTCCGATGGATCTGCACACCCTAGTCCTGCTCACCACCGGCATCACCCTGCTGACCTGCGTCCTGGCGGTCCTGGGCCTGCACTCCTACGCCACCGGCAAGGCCCAGCGCCAGGCACTCGTCGACCGCCTCTCGGCCGCCGGGCAGCTACCGGTGGGCGTCCGCCGCCGGCGCTTCCGCAACCTGGACCGCCGACTGCGGCGTACGAAGCTCGGCAAGAAGCTGGAACTGCGGCTGGCGGCAACCGGCCTGGACATCACGCCGGGCGAGTTCTTCGTGTACATGCTGGCGACGGTGGCGGGCCTGTGGCTCGTCGGCGAGGCGTCCCTGGCGCCCTTCTTCGGCCCGCTGGCCGGTCTGCTGGGCATCGGGGTGGCGCTGCAGTTCCTGAACTGGCAGCGGCAGAAGCGGATCGAGAAGTTCATCAACCAGCTGCCGGAGCTGGCCCGGATCATGGCCAACGCCACCCAGGCCGGACTGGCCCTGCGCACCGCGATCGGCATGGCGGCGGAGGAACTGGAGGCACCGGCCGGGGAGGAACTCGCCAAGGTCGCCAACCAGCTGGCACTCGGCGCGTCCATGGACGACGCACTGGGCGAACTGGCCGACCGGCTGCCGTCGCGCGAGCTCGTCGTCCTCGTGACGACACTGGTGCTGTCGAACCGGGCGGGCGGACAGGTGGTCACGGCACTGCGCAACCTCACGGACACGCTGGAGGAGCGCAAGGAGACGCGGCGCGAGGTCCGCACCCAGCTCTCCCAGGTCAACATGACCTCGTACGCCGTCCCCGTGCTCGGCGTGGGCTCCCTGTTCCTCATGAACGGCGTCAAGCACGGCGCCCTGGACCGTATGACGGGCTCCTCGCTCGGCCAGGCCGCGGTGATCATCGCCTTCGCGCTCTACGCGGTCGGCTTCATCCTCATCCGCCGACTGTCCCGCATCGACGTCTGAGACGCCCGAGCGCTTTGAGAACTCTGGAGGGAGGACGACCATGGGACTGGGACTTCTGCTGGCACTGGTGATGGGCCTCAGCGTCGCGGGCATCTTCGCCGGTATCCGCATGTACCGCGCGGACGCCAAACTGCCCGGCGACCTGCTGCTCGCCCTGGAGGTGGGCTCGACCCGCACGGGCGCGGTCGACTCGCTCATCGACCGCCTCGGCATGCGCTACGCGCCCGCGGTCCTGCGCCTGATGGGCCCGAAGCTGGTCGCCAGGTACCGTCGCAAGATCGACCTGGCGGGCAACCCCGGCGGCCTGACCATCGACCGCTATGCGGCGCGTCGCGCGGTCTACGGCTTCCTGGGCGGCCTCGGCTTCCTGGTGTTCCTGCTGAGGGGCCAGTTCATCGTCGCCCTGATCCTGCTGGCCTTCGGCGCGTTCTGGACGGAGGTCGGCATCTGGTCGGCGATCCGCATCCGCAAGGACGTCATCGAGCGCACCCTGCCGGACTTCCTCGACGTGCTGGCGGTCGTGGTGAGCGCGGGCCTCGGCTTCCGCCAGGCCCTGGACCGGGTGGCCTCGAAGTACGAGGGCCCCTGGGCGGACGAACTGCGCATCACCCTCCGCCAGATGGACCTCGGCATGAGCCGCCGCCAGGCCTTCGCGGAACTGCGCCGCCGCAACGACTCCGAACAGGTCGCGATGTTCGTGACGGCGCTGCAGCAGGGCGAGGAACTGGGCGCACCGATCGTCGACACCCTCGTGGCCCTGGCGAAGGACATGCGCCGCACGGACGCGCAGAACGCCCGGCGCAAGGCGGCCCGAGCGGTCCCCAAGGCCACCATGATGATCACCACCTTCATGGTCCCGGCCACGATGCTCCTCCTCGGGGCCGGCCTGATCCTCGGCTCCGGCACCGACTTCGGCTCACTCACGGGCAAGTAGGGACGGGGTGGCGAGGACGATGGCGACGACGGAGGAACGCGCGGGACGCGGGGAGCGCACACGGCTGCTACGACGACGTCCGAAGACCCCGGAGATCACCACCCCACCGGCGGGCACGGTCCTGCCGCCCCACGCCCGCACGGGCGCCCACGACGTCCCGGTGACGTCGGCGACACCGCAGCTGCCCCCGGGGTGGGAACGGACGGACGCGCCGCTGCCCGCGTTGCCGGCGCAGCCGCACGTCCTGGGGCCGGCAGCCGCCGGGAGTGCCGGTGGGAACCCCGGCCCGGCCGAAGGCCCCGTGCCCACCCACCCACCTGCGCCCGACGAGGCACCCGTGCCCAAAGGCGTCACCCTCACCCTCCAGGTCAACGCCCTCCAGGCCATGTGCCGGCAGGTCTTCGGCTTCCGCCTCGCCATGATCGCCCTGGCCGCCCCCGCCGCCCTCCTCCACGCGGCGCCGGGCCTGGCCACCCGCCTCGTGGGCGCGGCGGTCGTGGTCACCTTCATGGGCTCCTACGTCCTGTTCAGGGACTGGGAGCGCTTCGGCCCCCTGCTCCTGCGGCACCCCACGCTCCTCGCCGTGGACATGCTCTTCGGCTCCCTGCTCCTGATCTCCGCGGGCCCGGACACCCCCCTCGCCTACGTCAGCGTCTGCACCCCGCTCCTGGCCGGCATCGTCTACGGCTGGCGAGGAGCCGCGGTCTTCGCGTCGCTCCAGTCCCTGATCCTCTTCTTCGTGCACGCGGCGGCGCGGGACCTGCACTCCGGCCGCCCCGCGGAGACCCTGCTCCTCCCCGGCCTGTGCGTGATCGCGGGCGCGGTCGGCTCGGCCCTGCGCAACCTCATGTTCCGCTTCGGCGCCGCGACGCAGGCCCTGACCACGATGCAGGCCAGGCTGGCGGTGACGGAGGCGGTCAGCGCCGAACGGGCCCGTCTGGCGAGGGAGATGCACGACTCCGTGGCGAAGACCCTCCATGGCGTGGCCCTCGCCGCGGACGGCCTGGCAGGCTCGGCGGGCAGCCCTCACCTCGACCCGAAGCTGGTCAAGAAGCAAGCCGAACTGGTCGCCCGCTCGGCCCGCCGAGCCGCCGCCGAATCCCGCGAGCTGCTGGCCGACCTGCGCCGCGAATCAGACCCGGACCACACGACCGACATCCTGGCCGAACTCGCCGCCCGCACGCGGGACTTCGCCTCCCGCACCGGCGTGCAGGCCGCCTGCCGTCCCACCGGCGACGAGGCCGTCCCGCCCATGCCGCCGGCCGTGGCCCGGCAACTCCTCACCATCGTCTCGGAGGCGATGGAGAACGCCCACCGCCACGCGGCCCCGACCCGGGTGGACGTACAGGCAGGCGTCCACGGCGGCCTCCTCCGCATCAGCGTCCACGACGACGGCCGCGGCCTGCCCTCCGGAACCACCCTCGAACAACTCCGCCAGGCAGGCCACTTCGGCCTGGTCGGCATGGTCGAACGCGCGACGTCGGTGGGCGCCCGCATCAGCATCGGCCGCGGCGCCCACACCAAGGGCACGGAGGTCTGCCTGGAACTCCCGCTGGCGGCGGTGACGACGTAGACATCGCGCCCACCCCCCGTCCTTCCCCCTCCCGAGAGGAGGCCGCCCGATGCCGGACCCCACGACTCCCCACCCAGGTCCCCAACAGCAGCCACCCCACAGCCCGTTCGAGGCGTCCCCGGCGCCCGCGTCGCTCAAGGTCGTGGTGGCGGACGACAACCCGGTCGTCCGCGCAGGCCTGACGGCCCTCCTCTCCGGCCGCGCCGACATCACCGTGGTGGCGGAAGCGGCAGACGGCCGCCAGGCCTACGAAGCGGCCCGCCGACACCGCCCCGACGTCATCCTCCTGGACGTCCGCATGCCCGGCGTGGACGGCATCTCGGCGCTGCCGCACCTGGTGCAGATCGCCCCGGTCGTGATGCTCACGTACAGCAGGGAGTCGGAGATCGTCCAGGAGGCCCTGCGCCGGGGCGCCGGCGGCTACCTGGTCCACGGAGAGTTCACCGCGGACCAACTGGTCGCGGCGGTATGGGACATCAAGGAGGGCAGGGCCCACTTCACGCCGACGGCGGCGGGGGCGCTGCTCGCGCAGCTCCGCCGGGCACAGGAGGAACTCCCCCTCCCAGAAGGTCTGGGTAGTGCATCTGCATACGAAAATGACCCCCCCGAGCATGCGCATGCATCTACTCAAAAACCCGCCCCACCAGCTAATTTCAAGGTACCAGGCACTTCGGCCTCCACTATTTCTTCAAAAAACCTTTCGCAGGTGCAACCGGGTGTGGGACAGTCGTCGTCTGGATGGGCGAGTGGCCGTCCGGTGGCTGCTCCCGACAGGGCAAGGTTCCAACTGAGCACGAGGGAGGCGGAGATCATGCACCTCATCGCGTCCGGAATGAACAACCAGCAGATCGCCGCCACCTGCTTCATCAGCGAGAAGACGGTCAAGAACCACATCAACCGCATCTTCGCGAAACTCCACAGCACCAGCCGCGCCGAGGCAGCCGCCAAATGGCTGGGCACGGCGCCCGGTTCGGGCCGAGGGGTGGGGTGACCTGAGATGGCGGCAGGGGGGAACGGGAGGCCGCGAGGTCGTGGCCGGACCATGCTCTGGGCCCTTGATTGGGCCCTGGGACCCTTCAGCGGGAGGGGTGTTGCACCGTACGGTTCTCGTGCCGAGAGCGGCACGGAGATCCGACCCGGAGGGGAACACCATGAGCAACTGGATCAACACCACTGTCGCGTACCTGCAGACCCGCGCCGCCCACAACGACAAGGGGCAGACGGCGGTGGAGTATCTGGGGATCATCGCGGTGGTGGTGGCGATCGTGTTGGCGATCACTGGTACGGACATCGGTCAGACGATCTTCAACGCGATCACGGACAAGATCACCCAGGTTACTGGCGGCTGATGCGGCCCCACAGATACGACGATGCTGGGCAGGCTTTCCCCATCTACATCACGGTGGTGGCGGGCCTGCTCTTTCTTGCGTTCGCGTACCTTGCGGTCGGCCAGGCCGCGGCGACTCGGAACGGCGCCCAGACTGCCGCCGATGCGGCTGCCCTAGCAGCAGCCCAGGACACCCGGGATAAGCTCGCTGGACAGTGGTTGGACGTCGTAGGCGACCCCACGAAGTGGCAGGACATCCTTGACGGCAACGCGGCGCAACTCAACGGGTGCTGGCGTGCCTACCAGCTTGCAGAGCAGAACGACTCACATGTGCTCGACGGGCGTTGCGTCCCCCAGCCGTTGGATCTGAGCTACACGGTCGACGTCGAGACGAACAAGTCTGTCGGCAACTCCATCGTCCCCGGTACGGAGAGCCGGCATGCGAAGGCGACAGCCAAGGCTGTGATCGAGCCGCTCTGTCAGCTCCCCGGGGGTGATACCCAGGGCAACCCACTGCCGAAGCTCACCTGCAAGGGCAACAGGATCTGGGACCTGAACCCGGATGACCCCGCCGGCCTGCCGGGTCCCAAGGACCTCTTCGACGTCCATCTGGCCGACTGACAAGCGAACGACGAGTGATGAAGGAAGCGGAGTCATGAGCATTCGGTTCACTGCGAAGGCCCGTAGGGGGATGGTCGCGTTGACCGTTGCGGCCGGTCTGGCCATCGGGGTGGCCGGTTGCGGAAGCGGTGGTGGCGACGGCAAGAAGCCGGACACGACGGCGTCCGCTTCCAAGGGCAGTGGATCAAACGCGAGTGCTCAGGAGGGGCAGTCGGACGAGCCCCTGGCCGAATTGAAGGGACCGGATGGCCTATCGCTTCAGATCACCTCGGCCAAGCGGGACTCGGGTGGATTCGTCACGGTCAGCGGAGTCCTGAAGAACGACAGCGGCAAGACGCTCACCCTTCCCGCACAGCTGAGCGGCAACGAGACCGAGATCATCAGGAATGGCCGATCGCTCGGCGGAGCCACGTTGGTGGACTCCAAGGGGAAGAAGCGCTACTACGTCCTGCGTGACACGGATGGCCGCCCGCTGACGACGACGGGCATCACCTCCGTCAAGTCGGGTGAAACCGTGCCCGTGTTCATGCAGTTCCCCGCCCCGCCCACGGACACGACCCAAGTTTCCTTCCAGCTGCCCATGTTCGCTCCTGCTGACATCGCGATCTCTGGGTGAGGCCGGCCATGACCGTCACCCACACCCCAGCCCGAGCTGGCGCACCCCGCCTCGCTCTCACCCTCACCGCCGCCTCCCTCATGGTCGCCACCAACCTCTTCGGCGCCGTGACGGCCCACGCGGACGACACCCCGAGCGTCCCGCCCGGCACTGAACCCTCTGCCTCGGCCCCGGTCAAAGTCGACCCCAACGACCCCGACCTCAAACTCCCCGAGGGCGCCACCCTCGCCGCCCCCAAGGTCCTGGACATCAAGTCCGTCGTGGAGGACCAGGGCGGCGAGGAACGCCGCGAGGACACCAACACCAACGTGACATTCGCCCTCCAGGCCGAGGTCCTCTTCAGCAAGGACAGCGCGAAGCTGAGCGACGAGGCGAAGTCCCGTATCGCCGCGATCGCGGACGAGATCAAGAAGCAGAACGCGACAAAGGTCCGTGTCTTCGGCTTCACGGACAACCTGGGCTCGGCGGCCCACGGCGACGTCCTCTCCCGGCAACGCGCCAACGCCGTACAGGACGTCCTGGACCAGGAACTGCACGACCCGAACATCACCTTCGAGGTACGCGGCTACGGCGAGCAGTACCCGATCGCGGACAACTCGACGGAGGCGGGTCGGAGGAAGAACCGGCGGGTGGAGGTCACGTTCCCACGGAGTGAGAGTGGCAACTGACGCAAGCGCAGAGACGTACAGGAACGAGCCGGGGCCCGTCCCATGCCGTCACAGGCGAGGGGCGGGCCCCGGTTGCCGTATGTCTGCCGCGCTCGTCAGCCATCAGCTTCGTCGTCTGAGGACGGGCTGGAGGGCATGGCGATGACGAACACACCTTTGCCCTGGACTCCCTGAACGGTTCCCTCGGCTTGCAGTAGTTCGATGGCGGACTTGATGGTGCGGCGGCTGACCACGCCCCCGGTCTCCTGCTCCAGTTCGTTCTGGGAGGGAATGCGGCGGCCGACCGGAATTTCGCCGCGTCGAATCCGCTCGCGCAGGGCTGATGCCAGCTGCACGTACATCGGAGTGATGCTCTCCCGGTCGATCTCGATCATGTCTCGAAGCGTAAAAGGCCGATCAGGGTCAGCATAGGTCCAGTCAGAACGTCATGGCGCGTGCCAAGACGTACTAAGTTGCCTACAGTTGCTGCGAGAGCAGACCCCCGCGACGGATACGAGCCGTCCGGGGGCATTGGCCACCAACCCCATGGAGGTTGACGACAGTGAGCATTATCCATGCCATCGCCCGGTGGATCCTGGGCGTCCTCGCGCCCGGCACGGCACGCGCAGGGCGAGCGCACGCCCTGCCACCGCCCGCGCCCCACAGGCGCCCCGCCCCACCCCTGTACGGCTTCCCGCCCACCGTTCCCCGTACGGCCTGCCCGTATCTCTCGACGGCCGAGCGACCGCTCCGATCCGCCCCTACGTGCTGGCGGCCGAGCGGGAGCGGGAGTGCGCCCGGAGGCGCAGGATCGCCCTCGTCCTGGCGGCGGACTTCGGCATCGACCTCGACCGGCACGTGGTCGGCGCGGAGAGGGCGGCGTGATGGGGGCGCCAGACCCGGGCGCAGAGCCGGAGCCTGGTCCGACCAGCGCGCGGCAGACGGGAACGCGACCGCCCGTACGGATGTGCGTGCGCTGCCAAGTGACCACCGAAACCCCGGTCGTGGTCTGCGTGGTGCACCAGAACTCGGGCCCCGGTTTCACCGTGTACGCCTGCCAGGCGTGCGCCCCGCACTTCCCGCCTGCTGACGCGTCCGCCCGTGCCTGGGGCGAACGGTGACGGCGCGCGGCATGGAGGACGCGGGTTCGCTGTCGGCGGAGTGCGCCCTGGCAGGGCGGGCCGGGTACGAGGACGTGCACGGCGCCTGCCGTCAGCTGCGGGACGTGCTGCTGCCGCACAGTCCGGGGCTGCTGCTGGAGAACCGGTGCGGTTGCGGCTGTCATCCCCCGGACGGGGAGGGCGAGCGGTGACGGCCGGACCTCGCCCCAACCGGGCGCTTCCCGGATCACGCTGCGCGAGTCCATGGCCGTGCCCCGCACCGGAGAGTGGCTTTCGCCCCCTGGAGGAAGGGGCAGGGCGGCTCGTCTCCGGCCAGCCATAATGCTCGTAGGAGGTGAACTGCCGTGTCCATCATGAGCGACCTGATCGAGCGGGGCGGTATCCCCGAGGGCTTCAAGGTCGAGGTCTTCGACGGAAGGGTGATCATGACCCCGCAGAGCCCGGAGCAGGACTGGACTGTCTCTGACGTCAAGGATGCCGTGAAGGCTGCGGGCATCGCTCGTGAGCGGGTCTTCGGCGACGTACTCATCACGTTTCCCGGCGAGAACGACGCCGCGCCGGACCTGACGATCGTCGGATTCGACGCCGAGCGGCGGAAGAACAGCTACTCCTGCATCGACGTGCTGGCGGTGGTCGAGGTCCCGTCCGAGCCGGAGGACGAGAAGGACTACGTGCGGAACGTCCGGAAGTACGGGCGTTTCGGGATCGACTTCTACATGATCGCCGACCCGTTCAAGCAGACGGTCACGCTGATGTCGGAGCCGCACGCCTCGGGGTATGGGCGGGTCGTCGAGATCCCGTACGGGCAGCCGGTCGGTTTCACTCTGGCCACCGGGGAGCGTGTGAAGATCGACACCAGCACGTTTCCCACGCGTGCTGCAGATGGGTGATGACGTCGGGTTCACCCCGGGGCGGGTCAGTCGGTGACACTGCGATGCAGGCGATGTCTGCTCAAACGCTGACTCCGGAGCAGATCAGGGAGCGGGACAACCGTACTCGCGCCCTGCTTGCCGAGCGTTTCGGGCATTACGTGGCGGACGAGGAGTCCGCGGAGATGCGGCGCAGGATGCGGGAGGCCACCGTCGCTCACCGGGCTGCCCCGGCAGGCGCGGAAGTGTCCCATGGAACCTGGCCGGTCGCTCACGGCGGAACCGCACATCGAGCCAGGCACGTCGTCTGATCGTGACGACTTCCCAGACTCTGCTGCGGACTGCCGCCCTCGACGACCTGGACCGGATCACCGACCTGCACACTCAGGCACGCACCGCGTACTACCAGGCGGGTGGATTCTCGGATGCGGATCTCACCTCTCCCGAGGCGCGTTCCCGTCGCCGGGAGATGTGGATGCGTGCCCTCCAGAGTGACACCACGACGGTGCTGTGTGCCGTGCGCGGAGGCGACGAAACCGTTGGCATCCTGGCGATGGGACCGCCGCTGGACCCTGACGTGGACGCCGCAACTGCCGGTCAGCTCTACCAGATCCATGTCCACCCCGGGAGTTGGGGCGAGGGGATCGGCAGTCAACTGCACGCGGCATTCGTGCAGCGGCTTCGAGGTGCCTCCCTGACGACTGGCGTGCTCGAAGCCTGGGAGCGCAACGGCCGGGCCCAGGCCTTCTACGCCCGGCACGGATGGAAGCCCGACGGGCGCCATCGGCCCGGCCCGGGTGACGCGAACTATGTACGCATGCGCCTCGAGTTGAGTCGCCTGCCCCGGGTGAGCAGCACTGTTACGCGAGGGCGACGATCGAATTCCCGAACGTGCGCAACCTGATGTGGGCCGACCAGGGAACACCTCCGGCCGTCGACGCCTTCGGGGCCAAGGACTTCGGTGGTATCGATGCGCTCTTCTGGAATGGTTCGGTTTTCCATGTGGAGGGGGACTGGGGAGCGATTGACGTGGCGTCGGCTCCACCTGTCGTCAGGACTTGGCCGTAGGCGCCGCGTCACGTCACCACGGCACCTCCCCCGCGTCCTCGAAGAACCGACCCGTCGGGCCGTCGTCCGGCAGGGTCGCGAGGTGGATGGCGATCGCCGCGCCCTGTTGCGGGGTGCGGACGCCGCGGAAACCGTTGAGGTCGGTCGCGCAGTAGCCCGGACAGGCCGCGTTGATCAGGATGTTCGTGTCGCGCAGTTCCCGGGCGTACTGGACGGTGACGGCGTTCAGGAACGTCTTCGAGGGCGCGTAGGCAACGGCGATCGGGCCCGTTTCGGTGCCGGGAGTGGTCTGCCGGGTGAGGGAGCCGACGCTGCTGGACATGTTCACGATCCGCGGCGACGCCGACCGGCGCAGCAGAGGCAGCATCGCGTTGGTGACGCGGATGACGCCGATCACGTTCGTCTCCACGGCCGCCCGCACCGTGTCGAGGTCGACCGTGGTGGGCGTCTGCGGCATGCCGCCGGTGATCCCGGCGTTGTTGACGAGCACGTCGAGGCGTCCGGCGCGGTCCTCCAGCAGCTCGGCGGCGGCGGCCACGCTCGCGTCGTCGGTCACGTCGAGCGGTACGCCGAACGCGTCCACGCCGGCCGCGTGCAGCTTCGCCACGGCGGACTCGCACCGCTCCTCGTTCCGGGCGGCGACACCGACCCTCCAGCCGAGGGCACCCAGCCCGGCCGCGATCTCGTAGCCGATTCCCTTGTTCGCGCCGGTCACCAGCGCGATCGTCTGTTCGCTCATGCGTCAATCCTGTCCGGGCAGGGCGGGGGCAGGCCAACACCGATCGGGTGGGCAGCGATACCGCACGGGTATCGATCCCGTTCCCTGTCGGTACCCTTGCGGTGTGGAGACGCGTGAGCTGCGGTACTTCGTCGCCGTCGCCGAGGAGCTGCACTTCGGGAGGGCCGCACAGCGGCTCGGGATCGCACAGCCCCCGCTGTCGCGGACGATCCGCCAACTCGAACGGCGCCTCGGGGCGGATTTGCTGGAACGCACCAGCCGCACGGTCACCCTGACCGAGGCCGGATCGGTGCTCCTGCGGGAGGCCCGCGCGGCGCTGGACGCGGTAGAGGCCGCCGAGCGTCGCACCAGGCGCGCCGCCCTCGCCGCGGGCGGCCAGGCCGGAGTGGTCCTCGCCTCGAAGGCCGGAGCGTCCAGCGAGCTGCTGGCGAAACTGCTCGACACCTACGCCGCCGAGCCCGATGCGGCCCCCGTCGAGGTGCTCCTGTGCGGAATCGGCGAGCAGGAACGACTGCTGCGCGACGGCCGGGCGGACGTGGCCCTGCTGCACCTGCCGTTCGACGCGACGGCAGGGCTCGACACCGAAGAGCTCTGCACGGAACGACAGGTCGTGATCCTGCCGGCCGGGCATCCCCTCACCAGCCGGCCCCATGTGCAGATGGCCGACGTCACCGGGTTGCCCGATCTGCCGATGCCGCGCTGGCCCGGCCGGGACGGCAAGTACCCCGACGGACCGGGACCGCAGGCCCGGGACCACGCGCAGTTGTACCAGCTGATCGCGCTAGGCCGCGCCTGCTGGATCGCGCCGGAGTCGAGCCGGGCCCAGCTGCGCGACGACGTCGTCGCCGTGCCGGTGCTGGACGCGCCGAAGGTCACGACGGTCATCGCCTGGCCACCGCACAGCCGCTCCCGGGCCGTCGCGGGCCTCGTCCGGACCGCGACACGTCTCTAGCAGAACCGCCAGAAAGGCGCAGGCCCTCTCAGCCGCCGACCCGCACCTCCACCCGGGCCCCCACCCTGACCCCCCACCCCCGCATCGCCCCGGCCTCCGACTCCAGCACATGCCGCGCCCGGGCCCGGAGCAGCCCCAACCGCCAGGGCTTCATGGTGACCACGGCGACGACGGTCAGGTCGCGGTCGAGATAGGCGACGTCGATGGGCATCCGCATCCGGAACGTGTGCACGCTGTTGGCGGGGGAGAGCAGCATCGCCCCGTCGACCGAGTCCCGCCCCAACAACCCCTTCGTACGGGCGCGGTAGGAGGTGGCGATCTCCAGCGGAACGGCGACGGCACCCGCGCCACCCTCCGTACGTACGATCAACTTCCCTGGACCGTCGGCCCATTGCCGCCTCATCCCGAGGCCACCTCCCACCGCCGCCACCGTCTGCTGCCTGGAACAGAACGTATCCGCTCCGCTCCGCACGGGAGTAGGCCCCCATGGGGCCCAGGGACCCATGCCGCCCGGCCCGCGCCGGGCATAGGGTCCCGCCGTGCGCACACTCCTCACCCTCGTGGCGGCCCTGTGGGGCGCGGGAACGGGCCTGCTCCTGCCCCGCGCCGCCCACCGCTTCTCGGTCGGCCCGGAGCAGCCGTGGAGCGACCGCTGCCCCGGAGGCCACCGGATCACGGGCGCCTTCTCCGGCTGGCTGGGCAGGGCGGACTGCCGACAAACCGAAGCGGCGGAGGGGACAGAGGTGTGCGGTCCGTACGGCCCGAGCGCGGTGGCCGTCTCCACGGCAACCGCCCTCGCCTGTACGGCCCTTGCCGCGGCGGCCGGGCCCCACCCGGAGACGGCCGTATGGGTGCTCCTCACCCCCGTGGCGGTCCTGCTGACCCTGATCGATCACCGGGTCCATCGCCTCCCCGATGTTCTGACGCTGCCGCTGGCCGCCACGACCGCCGCCCTCCTGGGTGTCGCCGCCGCCCTCCCCTCCGCCACGGGATCCTGGCCGACGGCCCTCCTCGGCGGCCTGACCCTCGGCGCCGCCTACCTCGTCCTCTTCCTCGTCAACCCGTCCGGCATGGGCTTCGGCGACGTGAAACTCGCCCTCGCCCTGGGCACGGCCCTCGGCTGGTACGGCTGGCAGATCCTGCTGACGGGGGCTTTCGCGGGCCTTCTGTACGGCTCGGTGTACGGCTTCGGGATGGTTCTCGCGCGCCGCGCGGGCCGCAAGTCCGCCATTCCGCTCGGCCCGTTCATGATCGGCGGGGCGTTCACGGGGCTGCTGCTGGGCGCATTCGCGGTCTCCTGACGGCGGACCACCGTGCGGGTGAGTGTGCCGCGCGTACGGTGCAAAGGCGGCGGTGAATAAAGCAGTTGTCCGGTTCGCGCCCGCCCGGATAGGAAGAACGCATGACTGGACTCGGTGCCGTGTTCCGCCCCCAACTGCCTCCCGAGCGCCTCAGGGACGTCGCCCGCCTCGCGGACGAGAGCGGCCTCGAAGAGCTCTGGCTCTGGGAGGACTGCTTCCGGGAGGGCGGGATCTCCACCGCCGCTGCCGCCCTGGCCTGGACCGAGCGGCTCCGGGTGGGCGTAGGGCTGCTGCCCGTGCCGCTGCGCAACGTCGCCATCACCGCCATGGAGACCGCCGCGCTGCACCGGATGTTCCCGGGGCGCGCCGTCGTCGCCGTCGGGCACGGGGTGCAGGACTGGATGGGGCAGGTCGGGGCGCGGGTCGAGTCGCCCCTCACACTGCTCCGTGAACACCTTGTCGCGCTGCGGGCCCTGCTGGCCGGTGAGCGGGTGACGACCGAGGGGCGCTACGTCCGGCTCGACGACGTCGCGCTCGACTGGCCGCCCGCCGGACCCGTGCCCGTTCTGGCCGGCGCCACCGGGCCGCGTTCGCTGCGACTGGCGGGGGAGGCCGCCGACGGCACCCTCCTCACCGCGTCGACCACGGCCGACGGCGTACGGCGGGCCCGTCGCCTGATCGACGAGGGACGGGAGCCGGCCGGTCGGACCGACCCGCACCAGGTGGTCGTGTACCTCCTCACGGCAACCGGCCCCGACGCCGCCGCCCGGCTCCACGCCGAACTGGCCGAAGAGGGCCTCGACCCCGTCCCCGACCTGGGGGTCGCCGGAGACGCCGCGGCCGTGGCGAAGGCGGTACAGCGGCTGGCGGACGCAGGCGCCGACAGGGTGATCCTGCAGCCGACGGGCGACGAGCCCGACCCCGAGGGCTTCGTACGGTTCGCAGCAGAAGAGGTCAGACCGCTAGTTCCATGACCTCCGGGGGACGATGTCCGCTGCGGTTCGGCAGCGCCCCTTTCAGGGGCGCGGGGAACTGCGCGACCAGCCACGACGGAGCCGCAGAATGCACTGCAGAGAACCCCACCGATTCGAGGCCCTCCTGGCAGAAGGCGTAGCCGTACCCACCGAAGGTTGGGATTTCTCCTGGTTCAAGGGCCGCGCCACAGAGCAGCGGCCCTCCTGGGGCTACGCCGTCTCCCTGGCAGACCGCCTCACCGCGGCCACCGCCGCGCTGGACCTCCAGACCGGCGGAGGCGAGGTCCTGCACTTCGCCCTCGGCCGGGCCGAGAAGACCCCGGCGCTCCTCGCCGCGACCGAGGGCTGGCCGCCGAACGCCGCCAAGGCCACCGCCCTGCTCCGCCCCCACGGCACCGTGGTGGTCGCTGTGCCCGAGGACGCCCCGCTGCCCTTCGCGGACGGCGCCTTCGACCTGGTCAGCAGCCGGCATCCGGTCAGTCCCCCGTGGGCTGAGATCCAGCGCGTGCTGGAGCCCGGAGGCACGTACTTCGCCCAGCACGTGGGCCCACGCAGCGTCTTCGAACTCGTCGAGCAGTTCCTCGGCCCCCTGGGACCGGAGATCAGCGCCGACCGCCACCCCGACCACGAACGCGCCCGTGCCGAAGCCGCAGGCCTGGAGATCGTCGACCTGCGCGCCGAACGGCTCCGCGTCGAGTTCCACGACATCGCAGCCGTCGTCCACTTCCTCCGCAAGGTGATCTGGATGGTCCCGGACTTCACGGTCGAGGCGTACGAGGACCGGCTCCGCGCCCTGCACGAACAGATCGAGGCCGAGGGCCCGTTCGTCGCGCACAGCACCCGCCACCTCTTCGAGGCCCGCAAGCCGCACCACCGGTGAGCCCTATGCGTGCGCTCCCATCGTCACCTCCCCGATCACCAACTCGACTTCCGCCTCCAGCACTTCGCCGACCCGCTCCACCTGCTCGCCCAGCTCCCGCTCCTGCCGCGTCGTCAGCCGCCCGAGCGGCTCCACCGTGACGGTCGTACGACGTCCGCGGCGCCGCTGGTGCCACACCCCCGCCACCACACCGTCCACCAGCAGCAACGGATAGTTGCCCGCCTGGCCGCCCGCCAGCGCGCGTGCGTAGGCGGCCCCCGGGAACAGCAGCTCCCGGGGCTGCGCGGCGATGCCGTACGCGTCGAAGTACGGCAGCAGACGGACCCCGGGCACCCGCCCCTCCGGGAACTCCGTGTCGCCCGCCATGACCCAGCACCCCCTCGCCCCCTCGAAGACGACTTCCTCGATCTCCCCCGCCCCGGCGAGCGTGCCGAACAGCTTGACGGCCCAGCCCCCGGGCGCCGCCAGCCACTTGGCGAAGTTCTGCGGGGTCGCGGGGCCGTACGCGCGCAGGTAGCGGCGTACGAGCTCGCGCACCGCCTCGTCCGGCGGCAGCGGGGTGAAGCGCGGCGGGCGGGTGTACGTCACCTTGCGGCCGCGGTTCGGGCCGAAGCACAGGGCGCCGGACTGGCCGGACCGGTGCAGCACCTGCCGCCAGCGCGGCCACAGGTCCTGGAACGCGGGCATCACCCGGTCGCCGGCCCAGGAACCGGTACGGGCGACGACCTCCTCGCTCAGCTCGTCGATGGTCAGGGAGACTCCTTCCAGGGCGTCCCCGATCGCCGCCACGATCTGCTGCGCCTGCTCCTCG
Organism: Streptomyces sp. NPDC001351; assembly: GCF_042896045.1. Classification (NCBI taxonomy): domain Bacteria; kingdom Bacillati; phylum Actinomycetota; class Actinomycetes; order Kitasatosporales; family Streptomycetaceae; genus Streptomyces; species Streptomyces sp. NPDC001351. Next base: position 595,065 of record NZ_JBIAWS010000002.1, read on the forward strand.
GTGACCCGTACTGCCGGCGCGAACGGGCTCGCGGCGGACGGTACGGCGGGCAAGGCCGAGCACCACAGGGGCAGTTCGCGCGCGGGCAGCAGATGTACCGTCCCGCGCGGGCCGTGCGTCTTCACCAGCGTCCGCTCCTCCCACAGCGCGGCGCGCACATCGGCCCGGGCCGTCCCGGCCGTCCGCACCCCCACCGACACCTCGGCCGCCGACGGCACCTGCGCATGCGCGGCGAGCATCGCGCCGACCACATCGGCGACCGCCGTGCCCGGCCCGGCAGGGTTGGCCAGGAACTGCCGTTCCAGTCGGCGGGCGCTCGCCTCGTTCCAGCTGATCCTCAGGGTCATGGGACGACCGTATGATCCAAGCAGGACAGTTTCTGTCCTAGATCGAGGCCCGGTGTGCGGAGGGGGGCGGTTTCCACATCGTTATCCCCTCGAGTCGATTCAAGTCCCATGGGTCACGTAAGTTCAGACCAAGGTAATTCGCGTGAGCAAAGCTGCGCGGCGGCACCGCGCAGTGGAGGGGGCTGCGCGGTGCCGTATCCACGTCAAATCGGCGTTCGCGGGCCGGGTCACCCGGCTGGGGGAAGCGAGGGACAACTCGCCGAACAGGGTCCAAGATGCGGCAAACCCTCCGGATCACTCCGGTTCCCGCACGTTTCCCCTGGAAATCCGCTGTGATCCGGCCATGAGCCCGCCATGAAAGTGCCTCTCCAAGGCCATCGGCGCGTCGTCGTTCGAATTCGGAGAGTAGTTGTGGCACGCCGATGCACCCAGCAGCACTTACGAAGGGTTATGGTGGAAACCCCCCCTCGGGCCGGTCCGTCTCCCCCCCACGGACCGGCCCGTTTTCTGTGCGCCCCACCACCCCTTGGGGGAGCCGTGGCGGAGCCGGGGGTAGGCTTCGCCTCCGGGGACCGCCATACGGACAGGATCGCCCTCCACACTCCTGGGCCGCGCCTGTCCGATCCGTACGGAGGGGCTGACAATCACGTGAACCTGCGCGACAAGCTGCGCGGCCTGCTGGTCAGGCTGTACGCACGCCGGGTGGAAGGCCACCTGGACCACGCTCAGGTGCCGGGGCACATCGGCGTCATCATGGACGGCAACCGACGCTGGGCGAAGGCCGCGGGCTCCTCCACCGAGCACGGCCACCGGGCCGGTGCCGAGAAGATCGAGGAGTTCCTCGGCTGGTGCAGCGAGACGGACGTCGAGGTCGTCACCCTCTGGCTGCTGTCGACGGACAACTTCGACCGGCCCCAGGAGGAACTCGGCCCACTGCTCGGCATCATCGAGGACGTCGTGAAGACCCTCGCCACCGACGGCCGCTGGCGGGTGCACCACGTCGGCACCCCCGACCTGCTCCCGCCGCAGATGCAGACCACCCTGAAGGAGGCCGAGGAGGCCACCGCCGGCATCGACGGGATACTGGTCAACGTCGCCATCGGATACGGCGGCCGCCAGGAGATCGCCGACGCGGTGCGCTCGATGCTCCTGGAGGCCCAGGACAACGGCACCTCGATGGAGGACCTCGCCGAGGCCGTCGACGTCGACATGATCGGCCGCCACCTCTACACCGGCGCCCAGCCCGACCCCGACCTGGTGATCCGTACCAGCGGTGAGCAGAGGTTGTCCGGATTCATGCTCTGGCAGACCGCGCACTCCGAGTACTACTTCTGTGAGGTCTTCTGGCCGGCCTTCCGCAAGGTCGACTTCCTGCGCGCCCTGCGTGACTACGCGGCGCGACACCGGCGTTACGGCGGCTGACACGCCGTACCCCTCCGAAGGGCGCGGGAGTACCCCGATTTGGGGCATCCGTAACAAGGAGTTCACCAGGGTGCCGTCATATGCGTCGGCATGGTGACGCATGTTCGAGGGCATAAGCCAGTCAGGTCGATGCCCGAACCACGGGTGTCGGATCTCAGCGGGCGGCACGGGGCCGTCCGCCCGGGAGGCCCTTTGCACCAGCCCGACCGTGCGGTTCCAGCACGGAAGACAAGGCGGAGGGCCGGTTTTCGGCCCGTGCATCGCGGCCGTCGACCGGCCCAGCTCCACTCCGTCGCTCCCCGACCTCATCCGAGGGGGTACGTCCTTCCGTGGTGACCAGCACAAAGCGCCACAAGCCAGACCGGCGCACCTATGTTCTCGACACCAGCGTCCTGCTGGCCGACCCGAACGCCCTGAGCCGCTTCGACGAGCACGAGGTAGTGCTCCCCATCGTCGTGGTCACGGAGCTGGAGGCCAAGCGGCACCATCCCGAACTCGGCTACTTCGCCCGGCAGGCCCTCAGGCTGCTGGACGAGTTTCGGGTGCGGCACGGCCGCCTCGATGCCCCCATCCCGATCGGGGAACTCGGCGGCACCGTACGTGTCGAGCTCAATCACTCGGACCCCAGCGTGCTGCCGACCGGCTACCGCCTGGGGGACAACGACTCCCGCATCCTCGCGGTCGCCCGCAATCTGCAGGCCGAGGGGTTCGACGTCACCGTCGTGTCGAAGGACCTGCCGCTCAGGATCAAGGCCTCGTCCGTCGGTCTCCTCGCCGAGGAGTACCGCGCCGAACTCGCCATCACGGACTCCTCCGGCTGGACCGGGATGTCCGAACTGACCCTGCCCGGCGAACAGGTGGACATCCTCTTCGAGGAAGGGCACGTGTATGTGCCCGAAGCGTCCGAGCTTCCCGTGCACACCGGGCTGACCATCCAGTCGGAGCGCGGCAAGGCGCTCGGCCGGGTCACCGCCGAGGGCAACATCCGCCTGGTGCGCGGCGACCGGGAGGCCTTCGGCATCAAGGGCAGGAGCGCGGAGCAGCGGATCGCGCTCGATCTGCTCCTCGACCCGGACGTCGGGATCGTGTCCATGGGCGGCCGGGCCGGCACCGGCAAGTCGGCGCTCGCGCTGTGCGCGGGACTCGAGGCGGTGCTGGAGCGGCGCCAGCACCAGAAGGTGATGGTCTTCCGTCCGCTGTACGCGGTCGGCGGGCAGGAACTCGGCTATCTCCCCGGCTCCGAGGCCGAGAAGATGAGCCCCTGGGCGCAGGCGGTCTTCGACACGCTGTCCGCGGTCACCAGCCGCGAGGTCATCGAGGAGGTCACCGCGCGCGGAATGCTGGAGGTCCTTCCGCTCACCCACATCCGCGGACGCTCGCTCCACGACGCCTTCGTGATCGTGGACGAGGCGCAGTCACTGGAACGGAATGTGCTGCTGACCGTTCTGTCCCGGATCGGCGCCAACTCACGGGTGGTTCTCACTCATGACGTGGCACAGCGGGACAATCTGCGCGTAGGCCGCTACGACGGTGTCGTCGCCGTGGTCGAGAAGCTGAAGGGGCATCCGCTCTTCGCGCATGTGACGCTGACCAGGTCCGAGAGGTCCCAGATCGCGGCGCTTGTGACCGAAATGCTCGAAGACGGACAGATCTGACGCGGACCGCCAAGTCTGCGGTGGTTCAAGGTCGGTTGGCGCCGTCCCGCAAAGGCTGTGAGCCTAGTGGGGCGGCGCCTTCGCGTGTTGCTGTTTCTCAAAATCCCCGGGGTCAAACGGGATGTGAGCTTTCACACGCAACTCAGAATTGCCACCCGGCGTCCGGTTACGGCAGAGTCTCACTCCTGTCAGGCCCCGCATACGACACACCTGTACCCCCAGCGGTACGGAACCACATGAGCACCACAGCTAACTCCACAGCGTCGTCGTATGCCGCCCGAGCACCACGCGGCACTTCCCTCGCGGGAGTTGCCCACCGGGCCCGCGCCTCCCGTGACCCCGTAGTTGGGAGGCCAGAGTCAGGGGCACGATTGCGTCCGCCAGGGTCACCGAAGCGGGCGATGCTGGAAGGAAACCGTGTGAGCCGGATTTCGGTCCGGGGATTCGCAGTGGCCTCGGCCACCGCGGTCACCGCCGTCGGAAGCGTTGTCGGAGTTGCCTCGGGCAGCACCGCCCAGCCCAACGACGCCGAGGCGACGGCAGCCGACACCACGCTGCTCGCGGACATACCCACGGGCCAGCAGGCCCAGGTTCAGACCGCCTCCCTGACGCAGCAGGCCGACGCCCAGGCCATCCAGGCCGACGCGAGCGCCAAGAAGGACGCCGAGGAGGCCGCCCGCAAGGCTGCCGCCGACACCGCGATCGCCAAGAAGGCCGCGGCGGAGAAGGCTGCCAAGGAGGCCAAGGAGCGCGCCGACGCCAAGGAGAAGGCCAGCCGCAGCGCCGGTGACTTCCCCATCCAGAGCTCGTACTCCGTCGCCGAGATCCAGGCGATGGCACGGCAGATGGTGCCCGGCGGCCAGTTCCAGTGCTTCAGCTACATCGTGGACCACGAGTCCAGCTGGAACTACCACGCGGTCAACGCCTCCTCCGGCGCCTACGGCCTCTTCCAGGCGCTGCCCGCCTCGAAGTACTCCTCGGCCGGCTCCGACTGGCAGACCAACCCGGCCACGCAGATCAAGTGGGGCCTGAACTACATGAACAGCCGCTACGGCAGCCCGTGCGCGGCGCAGTCCTTCTGGGCCGCGAACCACTGGTACTAGGCCCGGCGCGGAGCCGCCGAGACCCACGGTCTCGCCTCTCAACCTTGAACAGCCCCTCCCCGTCATAGGGGGAGGGGCTGTTGCCCTGTACGGTCGTTGCGACGACTCCAGGGGGGAGTGGTGTGGAGCACCCGGGGACGCGGGGGAAGAGGACGGATCATGTCGCGAGTGCCAGGGTGGCTCGGGCGCATCGGTGCCGGGCTGACCGAGGTGAGTGAGCGGTTGGACGAGCGCCGCGCCGAGGTGGAGCGGGAGAGCGCCGGGGACGACGTACCGCGCCCGCCCCGCAAGACCGCCGCTCAGGTTCCGCCGCCCCCGGACCACGTGACAGAGGCGCCGCCGCCCGCGCCCGTCGTGCGCCCCGACCCCGTGCAGGCCGTGCCGTGGAGCGTGCGCGTCGCCGCCGAGGCCGGCTGGCGGCTGCTGGTGCTCGCGGGCACCGTCTGGGTGCTGATGCGGATCATCAGCGCCGTACAACTCGTCGTCTTCGCCTTCGTCGTGGCGCTGCTCATCACGGCGCTGCTGCAGCCGACGGTGGCCCGCCTCAAGAGTCACGGCGTCCCGCGCGGCCCGGCCACCGCGCTCACCGCGATCCTCGGGTTCGTCGTGATGGGGCTGCTGGGCTGGTTCGTGACCTGGCAGATCATGGAGAACATCGACAACCTCTCCAACCAGATCCAGAACGGCATCGACGACCTGCGCAACTGGCTGCTGAAGAGCCCCTTCCACGTCACCGACAAGCAGATCAACCAGATCGCCAAGAACCTGCGGGAGGCGGTCGGCGCGAACACCGACCAGATCACGTCCTTCGGTCTGGAGGGCGTCCAGGTCGTCGTCGAGGCACTCACCGGCATCCTGCTGACCTTCTTCTCGACCCTCTTCCTCCTCTACGACGGCCGGCGCATCTGGGAGTGGACGCTGAAGCTGGTGCCGGCGGCGGCCCGCCCCGGCGTCGCGGGCGCGGGCCCGCGGGCCTGGCGCACGCTGACCGCCTATGTGCGCGGCACGGTGCTGGTGGCCCTGATCGACGCCATCTTCATCGGACTGGGCATCTACTTCCTCAACGTTCCCATGGCCGTCCCGCTGGCCGTGTTCATCTTCCTGTTCTCCTTCATCCCGCTCGTCGGCGCGGTGGCCTCCGGCGCGCTGGCGGTGGTCGTCGCGCTGGTCACCCAGGGCGTGTTCACGGCCGTGATGACGCTCCTCGTGGTCCTCGCGGTCCAGCAGATCGAGGGCCACATCCTGCAGCCCTTCATCCTCGGCCGTGCGGTACGCGTCCACCCCCTCGCGGTGGTCCTGTCGGTCGCGGCCGGCGGCATGGTCGCCGGCATCGGCGGCGCGGTGGTCGCCGTACCGCTGGTGGCGGTGACGAACACGGTGGTGGGGTACCTGAGGGCGTATTCGGCGGGACTGCTCCCTGCCGATCAGCAAGAACCAGCCCGTCCGGCGTTTGAGGACGAGGCCGTTCAGGCCGAAGCGGGGTCCGGGGGCGCAGCCCCCGCCGACGGCGCCTGAAAACGAGCCCCCGGCTCGATCAAATGCGCACCGAACAAAGCGATTTGAACGAGCCCCCGGCTCAACTTCCGTCACCTGAAGACAGCTCGGAAACCTGCACCCGGAATATGCGTTCGGACTGATACACCTTCCCGGGTGATGTCGGGCTACGACCTGCTGGCGCGGGCCCTCGCCGCCTGTGGGCGGGACGAGTGGACCGGTGTGCTGCGCGTGTCCGGGGCACCCGGCGGCGCCCTGTATCTCAGGGACGGGCTCGTCGTCGCCGCCGAGTCGCCCGGCGCGCCGGGCCCCGAGACACTGCTGCTGCGGTCCGGGCGGGTGAACGGCGAGCAGTGGGCCGCGCTGGTCCGGGAGGCCGGGGGCGCACGCTGGCCGGCCGCCGGGCTGATCGCCCACGGGTACGCCGGTGCCGCCCAGCTCAGGGTGGTGTGCGTGATGGCGCTGCAGGACGCGGCGTTCGCGATCCTCGCGGGCCGCGTCGACGGCTGCGAACGCGCCGCGGACGGCTCGGAACCGCCCGCCCCGGTCGCCGTGGGCGAGCCGCCCGCCCGGCTCCTTCAGGACGCGGCCCGCAAACTCGCCGCCCTCGCGGCCCTGCCCCGGCCCGTCCATCCCGACCGCGAACGGCCCGTGGCCGCCCCGTACTCCGGCGGCCCGCACACCGCGCTGCAACGCGCGCTGCTGGAGCACGCCGACGGCCGCCGTACCGCTCGCGACCTGGCCTTCCGCGCCGGGCGCGGCGTCTACACCGTCACCGTCGAGGTCGCGCGGATGCTCGGCCAGGGGCTGCTGGAGTGCCCTGCCGCGCCCGCGCCGATCCCGGTCCGCGCGGCCCCCGACGGCATCCGCCACCGGACCCCGCCACCGCCCGCGCCGCCCCCACCGCAACCGCCGACCCCCGTCGACCTGCCCCGGCGCAGACCGGGCGGCTTCTTCCGCCTGCGGAACGGAACCCCGAAATGAATCAGCCGAGCAGCCGCGAAACACCAGAAACGCGAAGAGAAATAGGGGAGTTGAACATATGGATCACGAAGCTCTGGCGCTCGAAATGCGTGGCCTGAGGGAGCAGGTGACCGGAATCACCGACACCGCGGTCGCGGCGGCCGACGGACTGCTGATCGCGGCCGACACCGCCGACTCCATCGACCCGGAAGGCCTTGCCGCCCTCGCCGCGGCCGGCCTCGGCCTCGCCCGCCGCACCGCCCAGGCGACCGCCCGCGGCACGCTGCGCCGGACCGTGACGTACGGCAGCCACGGCTGTGCCGCCTTCTACGCCGTCGGCGACACGGCGCTGATGGTCGTGGTGGGCGACGAGGGCATGGACGTCGACCGACTGCACCGGGTGACTCAGCCCGCCCTGGACCGCATCGGCTCGATCCTCACGCACCAGAACAAGACAGCAGAAGGAGTCTGAAGGGATGGCGACGAAGCGTATGACCCCAGGTTTCTCCGACCAGGTGATGGGCCTGGTCAAGTCCCTCCGCACCGACGCCCCCGACTGTCTCGCCTCGGGCGTCGTCGACATGTCCACCGGCATGCTGCTGTCGTACGAGACCGTCGACAACCACCCGCCGGAGGTCCTCGACCTGCTGGCCGGCGCGACCCTCGACCTGTTCCAGGGACGCACGGTCGTGATGATCGAGGACGTCTTCAAGGAGCGCCGTGGGATCCAGAGCGACAACCACTTCTTCCAGGAGATCCTCGTCAACAGCGAGAACCTCACCCACCTGTTCGTGCGCATGAACGAGCAGCAGGACGTCGTCGCCGTCGTCGTCTGCCGCAAGTCGGTCAATGTGGGGATGCTGTTCGCGCAGGTACGGCGGGTGGTGCGGGAGTACGGCCTGTGAACGGACAGGGCCCCTCCCCGTGCCGGGGAGGGGCCCTGGGCCGGCTACTCGGTGCGCAGCCCGTCGGGGCGCATCAGCCGCAGCAGCGGGGGCAGGCTGAGCAGGGTCACGGCGAGGACGACACTCGCGCCGATGGCCGTCATCGACAGGACGCTCGCCCAGTCCACGGTCACCGTCTCGCCGGTCATCCGCAGCAGCACCGCGCCCAGCGTCAGCCCGACCACCGAGGCCAGCAGCAGGCCCAGCGCGATCGGGATCGCCGTCTGCCACAGCACCGACAGGCTCAGCGTGCGGCGCCGGGTGCCGAAGGCGACCAGCGAGGACAGCAGCTTCCTGCGCTCCCTCAGCTGCTCCAGCTGGGACACCAGCAGGCTCGCGCCGATCAGCAGCAGCACGCAGGTCGCGCCGACGAACAGGCCGTTGCGGATGGCGCGGAACTGCAGGTCCACCTTGCCGGACGTCAGGGCGTACACGTCCGCCAGCGGATCCAGCCGCGCGACGGTGTTGCGCGCGTACTCGCGGGCGTCCGGCACCGAGGGATCCAGCGCGACGAACACCTCCTGGCTCAGGCCGGCCACCGTCGCCGGGGGCAGCGCGCCCGAGGCGAACAGCAGTCCGCCGCGCTCGTAACCGGTCGGGTCCTCGCGCTGGGCGGCCGTCTTGATCCCGGCGGGCACCTTCCAGGCCGCGGTGCGGGTCTCGCTCCCGCCGTCGAACCAGAGGGTGGTGCCCGGCTTCGCGAGCTTCTTGGTGTCGCCGTCGTACCCGGTGCCGAGGATCTGGAAGACGTCGCCTTCCCGGCAGGACGGCAGCTGCGCCACCTCGCGCAGTTCCCTGCAGCTGCCGACGGCGACCTCCGTCGAGTTCTGCGGTTCCTTCGCCTTGTTCCCGGCCGAGCCCGTGGCCAGACCCAGCGCACTGCGTACGCCCTTCGTCCGGGCGAGCTGCCCGCGGACCTGGTCCGGGGCGACCCGGCCCTGCACGTCCACCTGGAGCTGGGCCCGGCGCAGATCGCTGTCGGCGGCCTTGATGTAGTCGTGCTGAACACCCGAGAACAGCATCTGCAGCGCGATCGCCCCCGCCACCGCGACCGCGATGCCGTTGACCATGCGGGCGGCCGAACCACTGCTCAACTGCAGCCTGCGGACGGCCAGTTGCCAGGAGACCGAGCCGGAGTTCAGCCGGGCCACCGTGGCCTCGACGATCCACGGCAGCAGCGCGGTGACACCGATCAGCAGCAGCACGGTGCCGCTGATCACCATCCATTCGTTGAAGTTCCCGTTGGTGCGGCCCTGCCCGATCATCGGGTACAGCAGCGCGAGACCGCCCAGCGGCAGCAGCAGCCGCCACCACAGCCTGCGGCGTGGCGGCTTCGCCGTACGGACCACGCCGAGCGGTTCGATGACCACCCCGCGCAGCGCGAACAGCGTGACCACAACGGCCGCGGCCGGTACGGCGACGGCGACGAGCGCGACGAGCAGGGGCGACGGGTTGAGATCGCTGGGGAACACACTGATGTCCCGTACCACCAGCAGCCCCGCCGACTGCCGCCCGGCCAGGAAGAAGAGGGTGCCGAGGACGAGCCCGAGCAGCGCCCCCGCGAGCGCCTCGCCGCCCGCGACCCGGCGCGCCATCCGGCCGTCCGCCCCGACCAGCCTGAGCGCCGCCAGCCGGCGGTCGCGCCGCTCGCCGCCGAAGCGCACGGCGGCCGCGATGAACACGCCGACGGGCAGCAGCAGCACCACGAAGATGATCATGACGAGCAGGAGCAGGATCGGGTCGAGCCCGTCCTGCTGGTGCCCGGGGGAGGGGCCGAAGTAGGTGATCCGCTCGACGGAGCCGCTCGACAGATGGTGCTCCAGCCCGGTCGCCCCCGCGTAGTAGGCGAGTTCGGCGGGCCCGATGACCCCGGAGTGCCCGATCGTCCCGACGACGCGATAGGGCAGCCGCTCGCGCAGCAGCTTGCCGGAACCGGACTTCAGCAGGTCCCGCAGCGCGGGCGAGACGACCATCTCCCCCTTGCCCGGGAACTTGGCGACGCCCGGCGGCAACGGTGCCTTCACGCCCTCGGGCTCCAGCAGCCGGCCCCGGACGTCCGTACTGCGGAAAATCGTGTCGGCCCTGCCGATGATCAGCGTGTCGGCCTTCTTCGGCAGCACCTTCCCGCTGTACGTGAAGTCGTCCCGGGCGGTGCTGCGCTTGTCCCGCGCGGACAGGGCGTTGGGTATCGCCGTGGTGAGCAGCAGCAACGCCACCCCGAGCCCGACGCCCACGGCCGTCAGCAGGGCCCGGGTCCACCCCTCACGCCCACCGGCGAAGGCGAACCGCACCCCCATGGCCAGATCCCTGGCCCACTGCCCCCGCACCTTCATACGATGCGCTCCATGTCCCGGGACTTCCCGTCCCGTACGACGATCTCGCGGTCCGAGTACGCGGCCACCCGTGCCTCGTGCGTGACGAGGACGACGGCGGCGTTGGTGGACCGGGCGGCGTCCGTGAGCAGATCCATCACGCGCTCGCCGTTGAGCGAGTCGAGCGCACCGGTGGGCTCGTCCGCGAACAGCACACGGGGGCTGGTGACCAGCGCCCGGGCGACGGCGACGCGCTGCCCCTGACCGCCGGAGACCTCACCGGGCCGCTTCTTGGCGAGGTCGTCGACCTCCAGCCGCTCCATCCACGTCAGGGCGGTCCGCTCGGCCTCCTTGCGGGAGGTGCCGTTCAGCCTGAGCGGCAGGGCGACGTTCTCGACGCAGGTCAACTCCGGTACGAGCTGGCCGAACTGGAACACGAAGCCGAACTCGGAGCGCCTGAGCGCACTGCGCTCCGCATCGGTCATCGTCGCCATCTCGCGCCCGGCGTACAGGATCGACCCCGAGTCGGGCGTCACGATCCCCGCGAGACAGTGCAGCAGCGTCGACTTGCCGGACCCGGAGGGACCCATCACGGCGACGACCTCACCGGGGTGGATGGAGAACTCGGCGCCGTCGAGCGCGGTGGTCGGCCCGTACGACTTGCGCAGCTCGTCGGCGACGAGCAGAGAACCTGCGGGAGTCACTTGGCGACCACCTCCGCGAGCTTGTCGAGGCGCGCGGCGGTGAGCTCCAGCCAGCGCAGGTCGGCCTCGAGATGGAACAGGGCGTGATCGCAGATGAGCTGGTCGGCCAGATCACCCCTGCGCTTGCGGTCGGTGAGGATCCGCATCATCCGCAGATGCTCGGAGCGCTGCGTGTCGAGGATGTCGGCCGCGTTGCGGTGGGTGAGCAGCGCCAGGACGATCTTGGTGTACAGCGTGGACTGCAGATACGGCTCGGGCGCCTCCGGCGTCGCGAGCCACCGCTCCACGTCGGTGATCCCGGCGTCGGTGATCGCGTACCGCTTGCGCTCGGGCCCGCCGCCCGCCTCGATGCCGTCGACCTCGACGAGCCCGTTCTTCAGCAGGCGGGACATCGTCGAGTAGACCTGGCCGTAGTGCAGCGGCCGGTCGTGACCGAACTTCTCGTCGAAGGCCCGCTTCAGGTCGTAGCCGTGGCGGGGCCCGGACTCCAGGAGCCCTAGAAGGGTGTGACCGATGGACATGTCCACGACTCTACACACCGTGTATACGCCTCATGTATACGCCCGGTGTTTAGATCATGGCGGGGCGTACAGCCGACTCACAGCTTCGCAGGTGGGGACCGATTGTCATGGTTCAGTAACGACTCCGGGGCGGGCCTCATCCAGCCTGTTCGGCGTGTACGGACAGGCGGCCTCGGCCTCATCCAGCCCGTCCGGCGTGCACGGACACGGCTCCCTCAGCCATATCCAGCCCCCCGGCGTTTGAGGACGAGGCCGTTCAGGCCGACGGGGGTCCGGGGGTGGAGCCCCCGGGTGGCCGCCCACGACGGGGGATCGGCCCCGCCTCCCCGGGCAGCCTCCCGGCCTCCGCGAGAGCGCGCCTCAACAAGAACTCGATCTGGGCGTTCGCAGAACGCAGTTCGTCGCCGGCCCACCGGGCCAGCGCCTCGTAGACGGACGGGTCCAGCCGCAGCAGCACCTGCTTGCGCTGCTGCGGCCGGCGCCGGGGCGAGGTCCCCTCGGAAGGGTCCGTCACTGGTAGAGGGTCCCGGTGTTGAGCACGGGCTGCGGGGCGCGGTCCCCGCACAGCACCACCATCAGGTTGGACACCATCGCCGCCTTCCGCTCCTCGTCCAGTTCCACGATGTCCTGCTCGGCGATCCGGGCGAGCGCGGCCTCGACCATCCCCACCGCTCCGTCCACGATCTGCCGCCGGGCCGCGACGACCGCCCCCGCCTGCTGCCGCTGAAGCATCGCCGAGGCGATCTCGGGAGCGTACGCGAGATGTGTGAAGCGCGACTCGATGATCTGCACCCCGGCCGCCTCCACGCGCGCGTGCAGCTCTGCGGCGAGCTTCTCGGTGATTTCCTCCGCGTTGCCGCGCAGCGAAAGACCGCCCTCGTCATGGGCGTCGTAGGGGTATTCGATGGCGATGTGGCGTACGGCCGCCTCGGTCTGCGTGGCGACGAACTCCAGGTAGTTGTCCACCTCGAAGGTGGCCTGCGCGGTGTCGCGCACCTTCCAGACCACGACCGCGGCGAGCTCGATGGGGTTGCCGTAGGCGTCGTTGACCTTGAGGACGGCGGTCTCGTGGTTGCGCACCCGGGTGGAGATCTTCGTGCGCGAGGTGAAGGGGTTCACCCAGCGCAGGCCGTCCTGCCGGATCGTCCCCCGATAGCGCCCGAAGAGCTGGACGACCCGAGCCTCGCCCGGCGCCACGGTGTTGAGGCCGCGCAGCGAGATCAACGCCGCGACGAGGACGACGGCACCGCCGGCCGCGAAGGCCGGATTTGCCTGCGCGGCCGCGAACAGGGCGCCGGCGACCAGGAGTCCGAGCAGCCCGAGCAGCAGCGCGAGCGCGCCGCCGATGCTGTGTGCGGTGAACTCGCGGACGCGGGGCGCGGGCATCTCCGGTATGTCGGCGTCGGGAGCGTTGTCGTGTATGGGCATGGGTGGTCCCCGTTGTCATGGTGCGGTCAGGTTGCGGTGCCTTCAAGCGAAAGCACTCACTTAGCTAAGTGATATCACTTTACCCCTCGGAGGCAACCCTGAACCCTTCTCGGCCGTCGGTTCCATCGGGGCGGGTGCTGATTGTCACGTCCGCAAAAGAGCGGATCCACCGGCCTTTGTCACATCTCCCGGTGTTAGCTTTCTGAGCTGACCTGTGCGGGCGAACCTGTGTGACAGATGAGCACACATGAACGAAGCGGAGCGGAACGGACCCATGGGACGAGCGGAAGAGAGACGAGCGCGACAGCGTGGTGGCCGCCGCGCGGCGCCCCCGACGCGCTCGTCCGGTACGGCGGGACCGACTGACCTCTCCGGGCCCGAGCCCACGGTCATAGGCGGCCGTGCCGCGGCGCGCAGGGCCGCCAAGGGCAAGGCGGGCCGCGGCACGGCGGGCAAGGGCAACGGCAAGGACGGCAAGAGCTTCATACGCCGGCTGTTCACCTGGAAGAAGATCGTCGGAACCTTCTTCGCGCTCTGCCTGCTCGGCATGGGCGCCTTCGTCGCGCTGTACATGATGATCAAAGTCCCCGAGGGCGGCAACCTCGACGCGACGCTGCAGAGCAACGTCTACAAGTACAGCGACGGCTCGCTGCTGACGCGCGACGGCGAGAAGAACCGCGAGATCGTCGACCTGTCCAAGGTCCCCAAGCCCGTCCAGCACACCTTCGTCGCCGCCGAGAACAAGACCTTCTACGAGGACAACGGCGTCGACCTCAAGGGCACCGCCCGAGGCATCCTCAACACGCTCTCCGGCAAGGGCGCGCAGGGCGGTTCGACGATCACCCAGCAGTACGTCAAGAACTACTACCTGACGCAGAACCAGACCATCTCGCGCAAGCTGAAGGAACTGGTCATCTCGCTGAAGCTGGACCGGACCAAGACCAAGGACTTCATCCTCGCCGGCTACATCAACACCAGCTACTACGGCCGCGGCGCGTACGGCATCCAGGCCGCCGCGCAGGCCTACTACCACGTCGACGCCCAGAAGCTCTCGGTCCAGCAGGGTGCCTACCTCGCGGCCCTCCTCCAGGCGCCCAACCAGTACGACTGGGCGATCGCGACCGACACCGGCAAGAAGCTGGTGCAGGCGCGCTGGAACTACGTCCTCGACAACATGGTCGAGAAGAACTGGCTGGACAAGTCCAAGCGGGACGAGATGAAGTTCCCGATCCCCAAGGCCCCCAAGGCCGCGCCCGGCATGGGCGGCCAGACCGGCTACCTGGTGGACGCGGCCAACAACCAGCTGGCCAAGCGGCTGGTGACCCAGGGCACGGCCGACAACTTCAACGACGCCATGAACATGGTCAAGGCCGGCGGCTGGACCATCACGCTCAACATCGACAAGAAGAAGCAGGCGGCGCTGGAGCAGGCCGCCAAGTCGCAGCTGACCAGCAAGCTCGACCCGAAGAAGCGCTCGGTCGACGGTGAGGTCCAGGCGGGTGCGGCGTCCGTGAACCCGAAGACGGGCGCGGTCGTGGCGATGTACGGCGGACAGGACTACTACAAGCACTACCGCAACAACGCGACCCGCACGGACTACCAGCCCGCGTCGACGTTCAAGCCGGTCATCCTCGCCGCCGCCCTGGACGAGGCCGCCCAGACGCAGAAGGGCCAGGCCATCGGCGCGAACACGATCTACGACGGCACCAGCAAGCGCCAGGTCGTGGACAGCAACGGCAACAAGGTCGGCTTCGCCCCCTCGAACGAGGACGACCAGAGCTACGGCCCCATCACCGTCCAGACGGCGATGAACCAGTCCGTGAACTCCGTCTTCGCGCAGATGGGCGTCGACGTCGGCATGAAAAAGGTGCTCAAGGTCGCGAGCCAGCTCGGCATGGACACGGCCGGCCTCAATCCGGTGCCCGCGCAGACCCTCGGCACCATGGGCGCGAGCCCGCTGCAGATGGCCGGGGTCTACGCGACCCTCGACAACCACGGCAAGCAGGTCACCCCGACCATCCTCAAGTCCGTGGAGAACAGCAGGCATTCGGTGACCCTGCCGGACCCGATCGGCGCCCAGGTCATCAGCCCCGAGGCCGCCGACACGGTCACCTCGGTGCTGACCGGCGTGGTCAACGACGGTACGGCCCAGAAGTCGGTCGAGGCCAACCCCAACCGCGACGGCCGCAAGGTCGCCGGCAAGACGGGTACGTCCGACGAGAACCGTTCCGCCTGGTTCAGCGGTTACACGCCCGACCTGGTCACCTCGGTCGGCCTGTTCGGCGAGTCCAAGAGCGGCGCCCAGGTCTCGATGTACCACGCGGGCGGACTGCCCCGCGTCAACGGTGGCACCTTCCCGGCGCAGATCTGGGCGGCGTACACCTTCGGCGTCTCCGCCACGGGGCTCAAGTTCGACCTGAACACCACGCAGGGCGCTGCGGTCCAGCCGTCCTGGACACCGTCGCCCACGCTGTCGCCGAGCCGGACACCCAGCGCGACACCGACGACCAAGAAGCCGACCCAGACGCCGACGCAGACCCCCACGCAGACGCCGACCCAGACGCCCACGCAGACGCCGACGCAGACCCCCACGCAGACGCCGACGCAGACGCCGACGAACCCGGCGGACCCGCTCAACCCGAACGGTCAGTAGCAGCGGCCGAAAGCGAAGGGCGCCCGGTGGTCACCGGGCGCCCTTTCGCGTACCACGCTCAGTTCTGGTTCAGCTCGAACCAGACCACCTTCCCGGTGCTCAGCCGCGTCGCCCCCCACCGCCGGGCCAGCTTGTTCACCAGGTACAGCCCACGACCGCCCTCGTCCGTCGCCCGCGCCTGCCGCAGTCGCGGCAGCTGCGGTACGTCGTCGCCGACCTCGCAGCGCAGTACGTCGGTGCGCAGGAGTCGCAGCGTGACCGGCCTGGACGCGTACCGCACGGCGTTCGTGACGACCTCGCTGACGAGGAGTTCCACGGAGTCGCTGAGGTCCTCCATGCCCCAGCGGGACAGTGCCCGCCGGGCCAGTCGGCGGGCGCGGCCGGGTGCCGCGTCCTCCGGCTCCAGGAACCAGTACGCCACGTCGCTCGGGGCGATCCCGTCGAAGCGGGCGGCGAGCAGCGCGATGTCGTCGTCCCGGTCGCCCGGGCCGAGCATGTCGAGCACCTCGTCGCAGAGCGCTTCCAGCGGCGGCGGATGGTCGGGCCCGGTCAGTTGTGCGGTCGCGGCGAGCTTCTCGCGCAGCTGCTCTATGCCGGTCCACACGTCCCGCAGCCGGGACTCGACCAGGCCGTCGGTGTACAGGAGCAGCGTCGCCCCGGCCGGTGCGTCCAGTTCCACGGCCTCGAAGTCGACGCCGCCCACACCGATCGGCGCACCCGGCGGCACCCGCAGCACCTCGGCGCGGCCGCCCAGATGCAGCAGGACCGGCGGCGGATGGCCGGCGTTGGCGATGGTGATGCGGTGCGAGACCGGGTCGTAGACGGCGTACAGGCAGGTCGCCATGCGGTCGGTGCCCAGGCGCTGGGCCTGTTCGTCGAGGTGGTGCAGGACCTCCTGCGGGGGCAGGTCGAGGCCGGCCAGGGTCTGGGCCGTGGTGCGCAGCTGGCCCATGATGGCCGCGGACGTCATGGAGTGACCCATCACGTCCCCCACCACCAGCGCGACCCGGCTGCCGGGCAGCGGGATGGCGTCGTACCAGTCGCCGCCCACCCGCGCGGTCTCCGCGGCCGGCAGATAACGGGACGCCAGCCGCACGCCGGTGGGCCGCGGGAGGGTCTCCGGCAGCATGGTCCGCTGCAGCTCGTCGGCGATGTACGCCTCGCGCCCGTACAGCACCGCCTTGTCGATGCCGAGGGCGCTGTGCGTGGCGAGCTGGGCGGCGACCAGGAGGTCGTCGGCCTCGAAGGCCATGCGCTCCGGGCGGCGCAGGAAGAGCGCGGCGCCGATCACCCGGCGGCGGCCGCGCAGCGGGGCGAGGATCGCGCGCTGTCCGCCGGGCACGGCGAACTCAGTTCCGTCGCCCAGGAGTTCGGGCAGGGCGGCACGGGCGGCGGGCGCGTCCGTGAAGACCGGGCGGACCCCGCGCAGCACCTCGGCGAGGGCGCTGCCCGGCCGTACCTCGCACAGTTCGGCGCCGACCGCGTCGAACCCCGTCATCTCCGGCGGCTCCGGCTGCAGGGCGGGCGAGAAGCCGCCCTCGGTGTCCCGCTCCGCGGGGATCCGGTCGGTGCGCCGCAGACGCAGCAGGAGCGGGCCGGTGGGCCGCTCGTCGCCGACGGGCAGCGGGTCGCGCAGATAGACGAGGATCGCGTCGGAGAAGGTCGGCACGGTGGCCCGGCACAGACCCATGACGATCTCGTCGAGGTCGATGCCGCGGGCGATCCGCCGGGTCGCGGCGCCGACGAACCGCAGCCGGTCGCCGTCCCGCCGCATCGGCGTGGGCTGCCCGGGCGTCGTGATTCCCTGCCCGGTACGGCGCTCCTGGGCGCCGGACCCCTGCGGCCGGTCCTGCGTGCCGTCCGGCTGGTCCGGGATGGTCTCGGGCACGGGGCGCGGGCGGTGCGTGCCGGGTTCCACGGCTTCTGCGGCGGCGGGCTGCGAGTGCTCGGGGCCGGTGGTGTCGGAGGGGGGCGAGACCGGGTCCTTTCCCTGGCTTCCTTTGCTGCACGGTGTGGCCGTACCCGGCGTCGACGGGGTCTCCCCGGTGCGCGCCTGTGCGGGTAAAGCGGCCGTGGGGGAGGGCGTCTGGGTGTGCAGGAGCGCCCCGCGGGGGTCCGCGGGGTCGGCGCCCGGCTGCGGGCGCTCGAAGGACATGGGGTGCTCCGTCACGCGTGTCGAATCCGTCCGTCCGGGGCTGCGCATCGCGAGCGCAGTTGGTCCCGCAGGAATCCCGATACCCGGAATACGTGTCCCCGGAACGGAATTCCCGCGTGGTCAGAGGCTGTTGTCGTGCCACCAGAGAACCGTTCACCGGCCGTTCCGGTGTTGCCCTCGTACCCCTCGCTCACGTCCTGCCGCCCCTCGGTGACGATCGGTCAAGCCCAGCGCATGCTCCGGCAGTTGCCACTGCACCTTGCGGAGGACGATCCTACGGTTGTGGACCGGGGGCGCATCAAGAGTCTCACGTGGACACATGCGCGGGCGTACGATCCCAGTCCTCCGGCAAAGACGGTACAGCCCAGGACGGGTCAGGGCGCCAGTGCTGCCAGCCGTCGCTGAACGGCGGACCCCAGGCGCGGATCAGTTCGACCGCGGACCGGCCCGCCCTGCGCACCTGTTCGGCGGCCGACGCGTCCATCAGCCCGTCCTGCTGGGCCTGCGCGAACTCGTCCTCGTCACGCCAGTGCCAACTGCGGTCGGGGTGGACGGAGATGTCCAGGAAGTGGTCCTCGGAGTCGACCCCGCCGTCCCAACGCACCAGTGGCGATTCAAGATTCACGTACCAGTTCTTGAACCGCCAGCCCGGCTCCCAGAACAGCCACACCGACCAGGGCTCACCGGGGCGGGCCAGCTTCAGCACGCCGGTGCCGAACCAGTGGTCGAGCTGGACGGTACGGGGCTTGGTGTAGCGGGACCGGAGGGGTTCGACGTGCACCGGGGTGCCGTCGGCGAGGACGGGCTTCACGCACTCGGTGCCGGGTGCCAGCCAGACGGCGAGCAGTTCGTCGTCGTCCCGGACGACGGTGACGGGGCGTGCGATGTGGAAGCGCTCGCCGGCGTTCTCCCGGTAGCGCCACAGGACCTGGGTCCCGGGGGTCCAAAAGCCGCTGCGCACCGCCGCAGCCGCGTCCGCTTCCGCTCTCATCGCTCCACCCTCTGCCATGCACAGATATTAGGTGCCCAGGGCATACGACGCTGCGGCGCGCGTCACGGTTCGCGACGGTGCGACGATTGGTTACGGATGCGTCATCCGCAGGACATCCAGGGCCTCGTCGAGCTGCTCCGCCGTGAGGTCCCCGCGCTCCACGTACCCGCTCTCCAGGACGACTTCACGGATCGTCTTCTGCTCCGCGAGAGCCTTCTTGGCGACCTTGGCGGCCTCCTCGTACCCGATGTACTTGTTGAGCGGAGTGACCACGGAGGGTGAGGACTCGGCGTACTCGCGGGCCCGTTCCCGGTTCGCGGTGATCCCGTCCACGGTCCGGTCGGCGAGCAGCCGGGAGACATTGGCCAGCAGCCGGACCGACTCCAGGACGTTCCTGGCGATGACCGGCAGCATCACATTGAGCTCGAAGTTGCCCGCGGCTCCGGCGGCGGCGACGGTGGCGTCGTTGCCGGTGACCTGGGCGGCGACCATGAGCACGGCCTCCGGGATCACCGGGTTGACCTTGCCGGGCATGATCGACGAGCCGGGCTGGAGGTCGGGCAGGGTGATCTCGGCTAGGCCGGTCCGCGGCCCGGACGCCATCCACCGCAGATCGTTGGCGATCTTGGTCAGTCCGACGGCGACCGTCCGCAGCTGTCCGCTGGTCTCGACGATCCCGTCCCGCGCCCCCTGCGCCTCGAAGTGGTTGCGCGCCTCGGTGAGCGGCAGCCCCGTGACGCGGGCGACCTCCTCGATGACGGCGGCGGAGAAGCCGGGCGGGGTGTTGATGCCGGTGCCGACCGCCGTCCCGCCGAGGGGCAGCTCGGCGAGGCGGGGGAGCGCGGCGTGCAGCCGCTCGACGCCGTAGCGGATCTGGGCCGCGTAGCCGCCGAACTCCTGCCCCAGGGTCACCGGCGTGGCGTCCATCAGATGCGTCCGCCCGGACTTCACTACGTCGGCGAACTCCTCGGACTTGCGGGTGAGGGCGTCGGCGAGGTGTTCCAGGGCGGGGATCAGGTCGTGGGTGACGGCGGCGGTGGCGGCGATGTGGATGGAGGACGGGAAGACGTCGTTGGACGACTGGGAGGCGTTCACATGGTCGTTGGGGTGTACGTCCCTGCCGAGCCGCTCGGTCGCGAGGGTGGCGATGACCTCGTTGGTGTTCATGTTCGACGAGGTGCCGGAACCGGTCTGGAAGACGTCGATCGGGAAGTGCTCGTCCCAGTCACCCCGGGCGACCTCCTCGGCCGCCTCCTGGATCGCCTCGGCGATGTCCTTGTCGAGCACCCCCAGCCGCGCGTTCACCTTCGCCGCGGCGCCCTTGATGCGGGCCAGGGCCTCGATGTGGGCGCGCTCGATGCGCTGGCCGGAGATCGGGAAGTTCTCGACGGCACGCTGTGTCTGGGCCCGCCACTTGGCGTCGGCGGGGACGCGGACCTCGCCCATGGAGTCGTGCTCGATGCGGTAGTCGTCGCTCATGCCCGTATAGCGATCGGAGAGGCGGGGATGTTCCGCACCTTGAGCCGGCCGGGGGTTGTCACGCGGGCTGGTTTCGCCGTCAGCGGCCCGGCATGCCGAAGCGCCCGGTGCATACGGGCTTTTCGGCCACCTCGGCGCAGGCCTGGGCTCCGCGCGGGTCCGGCGCGGCCAGCATCGGGCTGCTGTATCCGTCCGACTTGTCGCCCTGGTACTCCGCGGACAGCTCGTCCTCGCCCGCCCTGATCCAGATCTCCCGCGCGCCGCCGGTCCGGGTGCGCAGCTCGGACCAGACCGTGGCGCAGGACGGCGAGAACCTGAGCAGCACCACCTCGGCGGGCCTGGCGACCGTGCTCTCGGTGCGCGCGTCCCGGGCGCAGGTCTCGGAGGTGGGGAGTTCCCCCTGGCAGTCGCTGCCGTGGCAGGAGGCGGCCGTCCGGGGCGCCGCCGTGTGGCCGGGGTCCAGTACGTCCGCGGCGGCCGCGGTGACCGCCACGGTGGCGGCCATGGTGGCGAGCGCGACGACGGCGCGACTCGGCCGCGGGATGCGGCGGCGCCGCGGGGTGACGGGCGGCACGGACGGGTCCGGCTGCCGCTTGGCGACGGACGCCCCGTCGGCCTGCGCCTGTGCGGCGGAGTCCCAGAGAGCGAGCAGGGGGCCGGGGTCGGCGTCGGCGAGCCGTACGAGCGCCACGACCGCGGCCCGGGGCGGGAACTGATCGCCGTTCAGATAGCGGTGCCAGGTCGACTTGCTGAACGGGGTGACGCCGGCCAGTGCGGCCAGGCTCAGTCCCGTCCGCTGCTTGAGGGCACGCAGCCGCTCCGTCAGGAGCCGCCCGTCGTCCTGCGACGCGTCGGGCAGCGGCTGCCTCTGGACCGTCACGTGGCTCTCCATCTCGCTCCCTCGCCATGCCGGGGTGACCGCCCTGATGTGTTCCCGGCGGCGGCGCCCGGCCATACCGCGATCACCGGAATATGAAGGGGAGTTGACTGAGTTGACCTGCGATTACGCCGAGTGGGGGTGTGATCGGCGGATTACCTCACGGCATCTCCCGGCGGGCCTGCGCGGCCCGCCGGGAGGTACCGGGAATCACGACCGGTGCGGTCGAGGGGGCGTCAGCACCAGCGGACGGTGGCGAGGTTGTGCACGTAGCGGGCGGAGACCCAGCCCCTGTGGTGGGCGAGCCGGTACCAGCGGTGGTTGCCGCGGACGCCGGAACCCCGCACCTTGCAGGTGAGGGCCACGCTGGAGCCCACGGACCGCGAGCCGACGACGCGGTAGCCGGTGCCCGGCCCGGACCGGACGTTCAGCGGCAGACGGTGGGTGGCGACATAGCCCCAGGCGTGGTTCCTGGTGATGCGCCGGACGCCGTGGACGTGCCGGACGTGCCGGATGTGCTGGTGGTGGCGTGCGGCGCGGCCCTTCGCGTGGTGGCGGCCGTGGTGGCACTTCGGCGCCTTGGGAACTGCGGGCGCCTTCGGCCTGGCGGGCAGCGTGGACGGCGCGGGGGCCGGCTGCCACGCGGGCACGGAGATCTGCGGGGGAGTGGAGTTCAGCGCATGGGCCTGCGCGGCCGGCCCGGCGGAGGCGACGGCCGCCACCGGGAAGACGGCGACGACCGCGAACGCGGCCAAGAGGCCGTTGCGCAGTGAGCGTCGGATCATGGGTTGTCCCTCCGAGATGACCTGCGGATCACGGGCTGTGATCCAGTCAGCACGGAGCGTTTCCGGCGAAGTTCCCAAAGATGCCGTCCCACCCGTTCCTGGGACGAACTGGGACGCCGTGCAGGCGCTCTGCGATGCGGTACGGCCATTCCGACGGCGTCCCGGGACACCACGACGCGCGGCGGGGTGCGGGGGCGAGATCCGTCCCCCGCCGCACCCCCGGGAGCTACGCCAGCCCGGGCCCCCGCACCGGGATCGACGTGAACGTCGGCGCCGGCGCCGGGTCCTGGAAGAAGTCGTTGCCCTTGTCGTCCACCACGATGAACGCCGGGAAGTCCTCCACCTCGATCTTCCAGACCGCCTCCATGCCGAGCTCCTCGTACTCGACGACCTCGACCTTCTTGATGCAGTCCTGGGCGAGGCGGGCGGCCGGGCCGCCGATGGAGCCGAGATAGAAGCCGCCGTGCGCGTCGCACGCGTCCGTGACCTGCTTGCTGCGGTTGCCCTTGGCGAGCATCACCTTGGAGCCGCCCGCCGCCTGGAACTGCTCGACGTAGCTGTCCATACGGCCGGCCGTGGTCGGGCCGAAGGAACCGGACGCGTATCCCTCGGGGGTCTTCGCCGGGCCCGCGTAGTACACCGGGTGGTCCTTGAGGTACTGCGGCATCTCCTCGCCCGCGTCCAGCCGCTCCTTGATCTTGGCGTGCGCGATGTCGCGCGCCACCACCAGCGGACCGGTGAGCGAGAGCCGGGTCTTGACCGGGTACTTGGTCAGCTCGGCGAGGATCGACTCCATCGGCTGGTTCAGGTCGATCTTGACGACGTCCCCGTCCTGCTCCAGGTGCTCGTCCGTCGTCTCCGGCAGAAACCGCGCCGGGTCCGTCTCCAGCTGCTCCAGGAAGACACCCTCCGCCGTGATCTTCGCGAGGGCCTGGCGGTCGGCCGAACAGGACACGGCGATCGCGACGGGGCACGAGGCGCCGTGCCGCGGCAGCCGCACCACGCGCACGTCGTGGCAGAAGTACTTGCCGCCGAACTGCGCGCCGATCCCGATCTTCTGCGTCAGCTCGAAGACCTTCTCCTCCAGCTCCTTGTCGCGGAAGCCGTGCCCGAGCTCCGAGCCCTCGGCCGGGATCTCGTCCAGGTAGTGCGCGGAGGCGTACTTCGCGGTCTTCAGCGCGTACTCGGCGGACGTACCGCCGACCACGATCGCCAGGTGGTACGGCGGGCAGGCGGCCGTGCCCAGCGAACGGATCTTCTCCTCCAGGAACTTCATCATGGAGGCCTCGTTCAGGACGGCCTTCGTCTCCTGGTACAGGAACGACTTGTTGGCGGAGCCGCCGCCCTTCGCCATGAACAGGAACTTGTACGCGCCGCCGTCGGTGGCGTACAGCTCGATCTGCGCCGGCAGGTTGGAGCCGGTGTTCTTCTCGTCCCACATGGTCAGCGGGGCCATCTGCGAGTACCGCAGGTTGAGGTTGAGGTACGCGTCGTAGATGCCCTTCGACAGCGCCGCCTCGTCACCGCCCTCGGTGAGCACGTTCTGTCCGCGCTTGCCCATGACGATCGCCGTGCCGGTGTCCTGGCACATGGGGAGCACGCCCGCGGCCGCGATGTTCGCGTTCTTCAGCAGGTCCAGCGCCACGAACTTGTCGTTGCTGGACGCCTCGGGGTCGTCGATGATGCGCCGCAGCTGGGCCAGGTGCGCGGGCCGCAGGTAGTGCTGGATGTCGTGGATGGCCTCCTCGGCGAGCTTGCGCAGTGCCTCCGGCTCCACCTTGAGGAACGTCCGCCCGTCGGCCTCGAAGGTGGACACACCTTCGGAGGTCACCAGCCGGTACGGGGTGGTGTCCTCTCCCATGGGGAGCAGATCGGTGTACGCGAACTCAGGCATCTCAGCCCATTCCTCACTCGACAGACGGCGCCCGCCGTCATTGGCGGGCGCTCACCAGCGTAGAACCTGCCGCTGACACGGAGCTTGTGAGGTAGGGCTCAGTTCGAGAACCGTACGGGTTTTCCACAGGTCTCGATGAGGGGGTAGTCGCGATCTATCGCGTTTGGGTACGCTGCTGTCGTGGACCTTCAGAAGAGCGAACGACACCAGGACACGGCCCCGCGGGTTTCCGAACTGCGCGCCTCGGACGCCGACCGTGACCGCATCGCCGACCTCCTGCGCGACGCCCTCGCCGAGGGTCGCCTGACCGCCGACGAGCATGCCGAGCGCGTCGAGGGCGTGCTCGCCGCCAAGACGGTCGGCGAACTGGAGGTCTTCATACGGGACCTGCCCGCCGCCCATCAGCACCGCGCGGCCCCCGCCTTCGCCGCCGCCCCGAGCCGCCCCCCGGTGGGCGCGATCCCGGCCGACCCCGACGACAACGTGGTGGCGGTGTTCAGCAGCGCCGTCCGCAAGGGCCGCTGGCGGGCGGGGCGCCGCATCCACGCGTACGCGATCTTCGGCAGCGTGGAGATAGACCTCAGCGAGGCCCTCTTCGAGTATCAGCAGGTCGCGATCAAGACGTTCTCGTTCTGCGGCAGCGTCGAGGTCCGCGTCCCGGAGAACGTGTCGCTGCGCGGCACCGGCGGCGGTGTGCTCGGCAGCTTCGAGGTCGACAACCTCGACTCGACCGATGCGAACGCCCCGGTGGTCTACGTCGACGGCTGGGCCGTGCTGGGCAGCGTCGAGGCGCGGCCGAAGCGGGGCAAGCTCGTCGCGGACATCCTCGACCGCGTCCAGCACAAGGTCGACAAGACTTTGCGCAAACACCTGAATCGTTGACGGTTGCTAATCCGGGCGCGCCCGCAGGGTATTGGTCCACCCGCGGTCGCGCGCCCGAGGCGCTCACGGGCACGCGAAATCCAGCGGTTCGGAACTCAGTGCATAGGCTCGCGCACAGCGGGTAGGCCTTGCTGCATCGTCGCTCGCTCGCGAAGCCGTCGTCAGGAGTAGACCGTGCTGCAACCGCCGCATTCGTCCCTGCAGGTAGCTGCCGTTCCGGCCCAGCGGGTGCCAGTGCGGGACAGGGACCAAGACGCTCCATGGCACACCGAGGCGGTGTGCCGGCGCGACGAGGCCGGCCTGTTCTTCGCACCTTCCAAGGAACCCACCGCCGCCCGGCTCTCCCGCGAGGAGGCGGCCAAGCGCGTCTGCGCCCGCTGTCCCGTCATGGTCGAGTGCCGCGAGCACGCGCTGCTGCAACCGGAGCCCTACGGCGTCTGGGGCGGCCTTACCGCCGCCGAACGCCGCGTGGTCCTGGCGCGCAGGCGCCGCCGCGAGATGGAACTCAAGAAGACGGCACGCGCGCAGGGCCGCATAGCAGCGGCGGGTTGACCGCCCAGCGCACACACGCCGATGGGGCGCCCCTCCGCACCGGGGCGCCCCATCGCTGTTATGTCTGCCGGCGCTGTTGGGCCAGGCGGGGCTGCAGCGTTTTGGGGGCGCGGGGCTGTGTCGAATTGCGGCTCCGCCGCGTGGGCGCGATCAACCACGACTCACCCGCACCCGCCAACGCTCAAGTGCCCCCGAGCTATTTGGCGCGATCAAAATCAATCGCGCTGTAAGCGCGCAGCTTGCTGAGCCGATGCTCGGAGTTGATCTGCCGCACCGTCCCCGACTTCGACCGCATGACGATCGACTCGGTGGTGGCGGTCTCCGACCGGTACCGAACCCCCCGCAGCAACTCCCCGTCCGTGATCCCGGTCGCCACGAAGAACACGTTCTCGCCGGCGACGAGGTCGTCGGTGGTGAGCACCCGGTCAAGATCGTGCCCGGCCTCGATCGCCCGCGCCCGCTCCTCGTCGTCCTTGGGCCACAGCTTGCCCTGGATCGTCCCGCCCAGACACTTCACGGCGCACGCGGAGATGATCCCCTCCGGCGTACCACCGACCCCGAGCAGCATGTCGACGCCGGTGCCCTCGCGCAGCGCGTAGATCGAACCGGCGACGTCACCGTCGGAGATCAGCTTGATGCGCGCCCCGGCCTCCCGGATCTCCTTGATGATCCCCTCGTGCCGCGGCCGGTCGAGGATCACCACCGTCACGTCCTCCGGCGTGGAGCGCTTGGCCTTGGCGACACGGCGGATGTTCACGGACACCGGCGCGTCGATGTCGACGAAGTCGGCGGCCTCGGGCCCGGTGACCAGCTTGTCCATGTAGAAGACGGCGGACGGGTCGAACATCGACCCGCGGTCCGCGGCCGCCAGCACGGCGATCGCGTTCGGCATGCCCTTGGCCGTCAGGGTGGTGCCGTCGATCGGGTCGACGGCGATGTCGCACTCCGGCCCGGTCCCGTCGCCCACGCGCTCCCCGTTGAAGAGCATCGGGGCCTCGTCCTTCTCGCCCTCGCCGATGACGACCACGCCGTTCATCGACACGGTGGAGACGAGGGTCCGCATGGCGCGCACCGCTGCGCCGTCGGCGCCGTTCTTGTCGCCCCGCCCGACCCAGCGGCCCGCGGCCATCGCGGCGGCTTCGGTCACCCGGACGAGTTCGAGGGCGAGGTTGCGGTCGGGGGCTTCGCTGGGAACTTCGAGCTCGGACGGCAAGTGATGATGCTCGGTCATCGAGGCGCACCTTTCTGATACGACGACGGCCGGATGAGGGTTCGACCCTCGACTCTATCCTCAGTCCGACAAAATGAGCAGGGGACCCCACGGATGAGCGGGCCGGGCACCTGCGACGATAGGGGACGTGGCAGGTTCGAACGGCAAGCAGAAGACGGTCCGGGACATGATCCTCTCCCTGGGCCTCATCGGGATCGCGGCGGCACTCATCTACGTGTTCATCCCGCACGACGACTCGCCTCCGGATCTCCCGCGGGTCGACTACCGCGTGGAACTGCTCACGGCGCGCCGCGCCGCCGCCTACCCGGTGGCCGCGCCCGAGGGCCTGTCCAAGGACTGGAAGGCGACCTCGGTCCGCTTCCAGGGCGACCAGTTCGACGCCTGGCACCTGGGCTTCCACACACCCGACGGCCAGTACGTGCAGATCGAGCAGTCGACTCAGAAGCCGTCGACGTTCATCGACCAGGCCACCCAGGGGGCGGACGCGACGAAGGCCACCGAGGAGATCGCCGGCCGCACCTGGACCCGCTACACCGGCGGCCGCTACGACGCCCTCGTGCTCCCGGGCAAGGGCTCCACGACGGTGGTCGCGGGCACGGGCTCGTTCCAGCAGCTGACGGAGATGGCGCGGGCGCTGAAACTGGCGTAGCCGCCCGCGCACGGGCGAGTACGAGACGCGAGACGCGCACGGGAAAGGCCCCCGGCTTCCTGGCCGGGGGCCTCTTCCGTGCGGGGTCGCTCGGACCGTCGTTCGCTCAGACCGTCGTGACGACCTCGTCGTACGCGAGGCGCGGGGAGCGCGGGAACCAGGCGTCCTCGCCCGGCTTGCCGATGTTGACGACCATCAGCGGGGTGTGGTCGTCGTCCAGGAACTCCTTCTGGACGCCCGCGAAGTCGAGGCCGGTCATCGGGCCGGCGGCGAGACCGGCGGCGCGGACGCCGATGATGAAGTAGGCGGCCTGCAGCGCGGCGTTCAGACCCGCGGCACCCTCGCGGGCCTGGCGCTCGGAGAAGAAGACGTCCTTGGCGGCCGGGAAGTGCGGGAAGAGGGTCGGCAGCTCCTCGTGGAACTCGTTGTCCGCGGAGAGGATCGCGACCAGCGGCGCGGTGGCGGTCTTGGGCTGGTTGCCCTCGGCCATGTGCTTGACCAGGCGCTCACGGGCCTCGGCGGAGCGGACCAGGGTGACGCGCAGCGGCGACTGGTTGAAGGCGGTCGGGCCGTACTTGACCAGGTCGTAGATCGCCTGGACCTGCTCGTCGGTCACCGGCTCGTCGGTGAAGGTGTTCGCGGTACGGGCCTCACGGAAGAGCAGGTCCTGGGCGGCGGGGTCAAGAACGAGAGACATGCGGGAACTTCCTCGGGGTGGCGCCGGGATCCGATTCGGACCGTGGTCCGGATCGACTGACGAGACCGACGGTACGCGAAGGAAGGTTCAAGGTTCAACAATAATCGGGATGTGGTGATCCGCTTCACAGCAGACCGCCACCACCGCCCCTTGTCGTGCGCTACTCGCCCTCGGCCTCTTCCGCGGCCTCTTCCTCCGCGAGGGCCGCGTCCAGCCGGGCGCGTGCCCCGTCCAGCCAGCGCCGGCACACCTTGGCCAGCTCCTCGCCCCGCTCCCAGAGCGCCAGGGACTCCTCCAGCGTCGTACCGCCCGCCTCGAGGCGTCGTACGACCTCGATCAGCTCGTCCCGTGCCTGCTCGTAGCCGAGCGCCTCATCCACCTTGCTGGTCATCCGCCCACCCTATGCATCGACTCGAACCGTGCCGTCATCCCGTGTTCTCAGCGTTCTCGGTCGGCCCGGACCACCGTGAACTCGCCCTCGGCCACCCGCGCCCGCAGTGTCTCGTCCGCCCCCACCTCGTCCGGGGCGCGGACGACATGCCCGTCGGACTTCTGCAGCACGGCGTAACCGCGCTTCAGGGTGGCGGCGGGGGAGAGGGCCACCACGCGCGCGTGCGTGTGCGTCAGCTCCGAGGCGGCGCGGTCGAGGAGATGCCCGAGCGTGCGCCGCGAACGGTCGACCAGCGAGGCGACATGATCGGCCCGCTCGTCGATCATCCGGTGCGGATCCTGTATCGAGGGCCGGGCGAGCGCCTGGGCGAGCCCGCGCTCCTCCCGCTCGACGAGCGCCGCGACGCACCGCCGCGCCCGGTTCCGCAACTGCTGCACGCGCTCGTACTCCTCCCCGACGTCCGGTACGACCTTCTTGGCGGCGTCGGTGGGGGTGGAGGCCCGCAGGTCGGCCACGTAGTCGAGGAGCGGGTTGTCGGGCTCGTGCCCGATCGCCGACACGACCGGGGTACGGCACGCTGCGACGGCGCGCACGAGCTGCTCGTCGGAGAACGGAAGGAGGTCCTCCACGCTCCCGCCCCCGCGTGCGACGATGATGACGTCCACCTCGCCGGCCTCGTCGAGCTCCTTGACCGCCTGCACGACCTGCGGGACGGCGTGCACGCCCTGCACGGCGACGTTGCGCACCTCGAAGCGGACGGCGGGCCAGCGGTGCCGGGCGTTCTCCAGGACGTCCCGCTCGGCGGCCGACGCACGGCCGCAGACCAGCCCGATGAGCTGCGGCAGGAACGGCAGGGCCTTCTTCCGCTCGGGCGCGAACAGCCCCTCGGCGGCGAGGGACTTCTTCAACTGCTCCAGGCGCGCGAGGAGTTCACCGACTCCCACGGGCCTTATCTCGGCGGCCCGCAGGGACAGCTGCCCCCGCGGCGCATACCACTCAGGCTTCGCGAGTACGACGACCCGCGCACCCTCGCTCACCACATCGGCGACGGCGTCGAACACCTGCCGGTAGCAGGTGACGCTGACCGAGATGTCGTACGACGGATCCCGCAGGGTCAGGAACACCACCCCGGCGCCCGGCCGCCGCGAGAGCTGGGTGATCTGCCCCTCGACCCAGACGGCCCCCAGCCGGTCGATCCACCCACCGATGAGCCGCGACACCTCACCGACGGGCAGGGGCGCTTCTGCGGACGTGTTGAGAGCCATGCGGCGAGCGTAACGGCCCCGACTGACAACTCCGGGCAGTCCCTTCCAGGCCGCCCGGGCAGTGTCCTTCAGCCCGTCCGGACGCCCCCCGGCCCCGGCCTTACGATGGACCGCATGACTGCTTCGCCTGGCCGCCGTGTCCTGCTCGCCGCCCCCCGTGGCTACTGCGCGGGTGTGGACCGCGCCGTGATCGCCGTCGAGAAAGCCCTGGAGCAGTACGGGGCTCCGATCTATGTCCGGCACGAGATCGTGCACAACAAGTACGTCGTGCAGACCCTGGAGAAGAAGGGCGCCATCTTCGTCGAGCGCACGGAGGAGGTCCCCGAGGGGAACATCGTGATGTTCTCCGCGCACGGCGTGGCCCCCGTCGTCCACGAGGAGGCCGCCCGCGGCAAGCTCGCCACCATCGACGCCACCTGCCCGCTCGTCACCAAGGTCCACAAGGAAGCCGTCCGTTTCGCGGGCGAGGACTACGACATCCTCCTCATCGGGCACGAGGGCCACGAGGAGGTCATCGGCACCTCCGGCGAGGCCCCCGACCACATCACGCTCGTCGACGGGCCGGAAGACGTCGCCAAGGTCGAGGTCCGTGACGAGTCGAAGGTCGTCTGGCTCTCCCAGACCACGCTCTCCGTCGACGAGACCATGGAGACCGTCGACGCCCTGAAGGAGAAGTTCCCGCAGCTCATCTCCCCGCCCAGCGACGACATCTGCTACGCCACGCAGAACCGCCAGCTCGCGGTGAAGCAGATGGGCGCCGAGGCCGAGCTGGTGATCGTCGTCGGCTCCCGCAACTCCTCCAACTCCAAGCGGCTCGTCGAGGTCGCCAAGCTGGCGGGCTCGCGCGAGGCCTATCTCGTGGACTTCGCCGACGAGATCGACGAGGCCTGGCTGGAGGGCGTGTCCACGGTCGGCGTCACCTCCGGGGCATCCGTCCCCGAGGTCCTGGTCGAGCAGGTCCTGGAGTGGCTCGCGCAGCGCGGCTTCGAGGACGTCGAGATCGTCAAGGCGGCCGAGGAGTCCATCACGTTCTCGCTGCCCAAGGAGCTCCGCCGGGATCTGCGGGACGAGGCGGCGGCGCTGATCGCGGAGCGAACCGGCACCTCGCCGGAGTGACTGTCAGTCGTCCGTCGTAACGTAGAGCCATGCAGATCTTCGGTGTGGACATCGGTGGATCCGGGATCAAGGGCGCCCCTGTGGACCTGGACAAGGGCGACCTGGCGGAGGAGCGCTGCAAGGTGCTCACTCCGCACCCGGCGACGCCCGACGGCGTGGCGGACGGCGTGCGGCAGGTCGTCGAGCACTTCGGCTGGACCGGCCCGGTCGGCCTCACCTTCCCCGGCGTGGTCACCGGCGGATCCACCATCCGTACGGCGGCCAACGTCGACAAGAGCTGGATCGACATGGACGCACGCGCGTTGTTCGGCTCCCGCCTGGGCGGCCTGCCGGTGACGGTGGTCAACGACGCGGACGCGGCGGGCGTCGCCGAGATGCACTTCGGCGCGGGCCGAGACCGCCGGGGCACGGTCATGCTGCTGACCTTCGGCACCGGCATCGGCAGTGCCCTGTTCGTCGACGGCACCCTGGTGCCCAACACCGAGCTGGGCCACCTGGAGCTGCACGGCCACGACGCGGAGAAGCGCGCCTCCAGCAAGGCCAAGGAGGACGGCGAGCTGACCTGGGAGCACTGGGCGCACCGCGTGCAGAAGTACCTCGCCCACGTCGAGATGCTGTTCTCACCCGACCTGTTCATCATCGGCGGCGGCGTCAGCCGCAAGTCCGAGAAGTTCCTGCCCTTCATCGAGGGCATCAAGGCGGAGATCGTCCCGGCGCAGCTGCAGAACAACGCAGGCATCGTCGGCGCGGCGATGCACGCCGCGGAGAGTCAGGGCCGGGCTTCGGTCAGGCCCTAGTACCGGGGCGGACGGCGGCCGCCGGTGCGCCGGCGTCGCATCAGGGCCGCCTTCCGTCCCGTGACGATCAGGCCCGCGACGAGGGTTCCCCCGTACAGCCACCCGGCCTGGGTGGCCAGCGCCGTCACCAGGCCCATCAGCCGGCCGAGCAGCCCGCCGCTGCCGTCGGCCACCGGGAGCAGGCCCGCCGCGAAGGCGATCGGTACGACGACGGGCGCGGTCGCCAGGTCGCTCTTGCGCACCCAGACCGCGGTCAGCAGGCACACCGGCAGGAACAGCACGCCGTACAGGGTCAGCGACGCCCCGAACAGCAGCTGGTCGAGACAGCCGAGCGTGAACATCGCCGCCCCGCAGAACAGGCCGCTGCCCAGCCCGGTCAGCCGCGGGTTGGGCAGCCGCCGTACGGCCTCGGCCGGCGGCGGGCCGGGCTGCCGGGGCGCCGGGCGGGTCGCGGGACGGCGCTGTCCGGCAGGTCGCCCACCACCGCCCGCACCCCCGCCGCTTCCGCCGCGCTTCGCCTGCGGGGGCAGCGGGGGCGTGCCGCGTCGTGCTCCGTTGTGCGGTGGTCCCGACCCGTGTTGCTCCACCGGACCAACTTAGGTCGGTTTATGTGTGCAATCGGCCATCAGACACGCCGAGGGGCGGAGCCTGGCCAAGCGTTCGACGGGGCGCCGGGGCGGGGACGGGTACGCCGTAGACTGGTGGATCGGCCCGCCCGTGCACCGAAGAAGGACCGGGCCCACCGCCCCAGTCCCCTGATGTCTCTCACGTACGGGAAGTCGCAACGTGTCGCTCACGATCGGAATCGTCGGTCTGCCGAATGTCGGCAAGTCGACCCTGTTCAACGCCCTGACCAAGAACGACGTGCTCGCGGCCAACTACCCGTTCGCCACGATCGAGCCCAACGTGGGTGTCGTCGGCGTCCCCGACGCCCGGCTGACGAAACTGGCCGAAATCTTCTCTTCGCAGCGCATCCTCCCGGCGACCGTCGACTTCGTCGACATCGCGGGCATCGTGAAGGGCGCGTCCGAGGGCGAGGGCCTGGGCAACAAGTTCCTCGCGAACATCCGTGAGTCCGACGCGATCTGCCAGGTCATCCGCGCCTTCAAGGACGAGAACGTCGTGCATGTCGACGGCAAGGTCTCGCCGAAGGACGACATCGAGACGATCAACACCGAGCTGATCCTCGCCGACCTCCAGACCATCGAGAAGGTCCTGCCGCGCCTCCAGAAGGAGTCGCGCATCAAGAAGGACGTGGCTCCCAAGGTGGCGGCGGTCGAGGCGGCGAAGGAGATCCTGGAGAAGGGCGACACGCTGTTCTCGGCGGGCATCGCCCAGGGCTCCGGCAACGAGGAGCTCCTCCACGACCTCCACCTCCTGACCACGAAGCCCTTCCTCTACGTCTTCAACGTCGACGAGGACGAACTGGTCGACGAGGACTTCAAGGCCGAGCAGCGCGCCCTGGTCGCCCCCGCCGAGGCGATCTTCCTCAACGCCAAGCTCGAGGCGGACCTCGCCGAGCTCGACGAGGAGGACGCCATGGAGCTCCTGGAGTCCGTCGGCGCCGAGGAGCCGGGCCTCACCACTCTCGCCCGCGTGGGCTTCAACACCCTGGGCCTGCAGACCTACCTCACGGCCGGCCCCAAGGAATCCCGCGCCTGGACCATCAAGAAGGGCGCCACCGCCCCCGAGGCCGCCGGTGTCATCCACACCGACTTCCAGAAGGGCTTCATCAAGGCGGAGGTCATCTCCTTCGAGGACCTGGTGGAGACGGGCTCGGTCGCCGAGGCCCGCGCGAAGGGCAAGGCGCGGATGGAGGGCAAGGACTACGTGATGCAGGACGGGGACGTGGTGGAGTTCC
Source organism: Streptomyces sp. NPDC001351 (assembly GCF_042896045.1). NCBI lineage: Bacteria > Bacillati > Actinomycetota > Actinomycetes > Kitasatosporales > Streptomycetaceae > Streptomyces > Streptomyces sp. NPDC001351. The sequence goes on from NZ_JBIAWS010000002.1 coordinate 628,233, forward strand.
GCTTCAACGTCTAGCCGGTCCTGGGCCGCCGCAGAAGGCCGCGGCTCACCACCGCGGTCGTGATCCCGGCCCGCTCGACCGGTGCAGGCTCACGTGCCGTCGTCGTGGCCGTTCGTGTGCGTCTCCGACGGGTGGCCGGGCCGCCCGCGGGACCGCTCCGTCACCTGTCGGCAAGCCTCCGCGTACGCCCGTACCAGTGGCCTGCGGTCCCCTTTTCGCCAGGCCAGCACATACCGGCTGGGTGCGAGGCCGCGGACCGGTCGGGTCACCACGCCGCCCAGGGTGATCAGCGGGACGTTGCCCGCCGCCACCAGGCAGACGCCGAGGCCTGCGACCAGGGCCTCGTAGGTCTCCTCCGTGCTGGCGATCTCCGCGCCGATGCGGGGGAGGCGCCCGTCGCGTTCCTCGGCCGCCAGCCAGTAGTCCCGCAGCGGGCCCGCGCTGTTCGGGAGGGCCAGGAAGGGCTCCTCGGCCAGGTCCGTGAAGTCGATCTCGGGTCGGGAGGCGAGCGGGTGGGTGTCGGGGAGGGCTACCAGGCGGGGTTCCTCGGCGACGACCGTCCAGGCGTAGCGGTCCTGGCCGGGCAGGGGCAGCCAGACGAAGGCCATGTCCGTGTCGCCGTCCGCCAGGCCCGCGGACGGGTCGTCCCAGCTCACCTGGCGCAGACGGACCGCGGCCTCGGGATGTGAGGCCGTGAAGCGGGAGCGGATCGCGGGCAGCAGACCGCCTCGGCCGGGGCTGGTGCTCATGCCCACCACCAGGGTGCTGCGCTGCGCGGCCCGCGCCTGAGCCATCACGGACGCACCCTGCGCCCAGGCGTCCAGCACCCGCCGGGCGTGCGGCAGCAGCGCCGCGCCCTCCGCGGTGAGCGCCACGCCGTGCCGGTCGCGCCGCAGCAGCTCCACCCCCAACTGCCGCTCCAGCGCCCGGATCTGCTTGCTCAGCGCGGGCTGCGAGACGTACAAGCGCTCGGCCGCGCGGGTGAAGTGCAGCTCCTCGGCGACCGTGACGAAGTACCGCAGATCCCGCACATGAACGTCCGTGGTCATAGCCATCGGTTGTCACCGTAGGTCTTGGACGGACAACTCGCCACAGGAGCAGCCTGGTTCAGGAGTTGCCCAGGGAGGCACTCGCGGCGTTGCTCGGAGAGGGTGGGTTGTCGTGAACAAGGTGTGGCTGATCACCGGTGCCAGCAGCGGACTCGGGCGGGCCATCGCCGAGGCGGCCGTCGCCGACGGTGACGTCGTGGTGGGCGCCGCGCGGCGGCCCGAGGGGCTGGACGACCTCGTGGCCGCCCACCCCGACCAGGTCGAGGCGCTGCGCCTGGACGTCGCCGACACGGCCGCCGCCGAACCGGCGGTACGGGACGTGGTGGCACGGCACGGGCGGATCGACGTCCTGGTCAACAACGCCGGCCGCGGCCATGTCGGTGCCTTCGAGGAGACCACCGAGGACGAGCTGCGCGCCCTGTTCGACGTGCATGTCTTCGGCCCGGCGGCCCTGGTGCGCGCCGTACTGCCGTACATGCGCTCGCGCCGCTCGGGCGCGATCGTGCAGATGAGCAGCATGGGCGGGCAGACGTCCTACCCCGGCTTCTCGGCGTACAGCGGGACGAAGTTCGCCCTGGAGGGCATGTCCGAGGCGCTCGCGGGCGAGGTCGCCGAGTACGGCATCAAGGTCCTCGTCGTCGAGCCGGGCGCCTTCCGTACGTCGCTGTACGACGGGACGCAGGCCAGCGCCGACGGCGGGGCGTACGCCACCGTGGGCGGCACGCGCGCGATGGTCGACGCCGGCTTCGACGACCGGGCCGGCGACCCGGCCAAGGCGGCGGCGCTCATCCTGGCCGCGCTGGAGGCGGGACAGACCCCGCTGCGCCTGCCGCTCGGCGACGACGGCGTGAGCGCGGTCCTCGACCACCTCGACCAGGTACGCGACGACGTCCTCGCCTGGGAGAAGCGCACCCGCCGCACGGGCTTCCGCGACTGAACCGTCTCCTCCCGGCGCCCGCCCCGCTGAGCCGCGAACCCGCCGCCGGGCAGTCGGGATCCCTCCCGGTCGCCCGCCTCGGCGGCGCCACCGAGGGGCGGCTGCGGCTGGGCCGTCGAGGCCGCCCAGTGCGCCTCGCGCGGGCCGTGCACGAGGCGAGCCGGTGCGAGCTGCGGCAATGATCCGGTGCCGTCCCGAAAACCGGCCGCCCGACCGGGCCGCCGGGCCGGCCCTCAGATCCCGTCCACCCACGCCACCGTGAACGGCTCCTCGGGCACCCCCGGCCCCATCGGCCCGCCCTTGTCGAACTGCGAGCGGACGACCAGCAGCCGGCCGTGGGTGCGGGCGAGGGTGGTCGGTATCTGCAGGGCGGTGTCGGTGAACTGCCGCTCCAGGCGGGCCGAGGTGCCGTCCGGGGACAGCCGCCAGCGGCTGAGGGCGTTGGTGGCGTTGTGCGCGGCCCACAGCGTGCCGTGCGCCAGCTCCAGACCGTCGCCGTGTTTCAAGTCACCGCCGTGCAAGGCCACTTGGCGTACCGATCCGGAGACCGTTTCCACCCGGTACAGGCCGCCGTCCGTCATGCCGACGGCGAGCAGGTGCCGGCCCGACGGGTCGACCACTATGCCGTTGAGGAAGAGTCCGTCGGACGGGGCCACGGCGCTCAGGTCGTAGGCGGCGTCGAGCGTCGCGCCGCCGCCTCGGGCGCGGCCCAGGTCGGCCGGGGTGACGCGGTAGACCACCGGGCGGTAGCTGTCGGTGAGGTAGGCCGTGCCGTCAGGCCCGAGCGCCAGGTCGTTGACGAAGGAGGGGTCGCTGCCGGGGACGGTGAAGCGCGCGAGCAGGGCACGGGTGCGCAGGTCGTAGACGTCCACCCCGGCGGTGGAGTCGATGACCCACAGACGGCCGGCCAGGTCGACCTTCAGGCCGTTGGCGGTGGTACGGCCGTCGGTGCCGGACGGGAGGAAGACCTCGGCCGCACGGCTGCCGCGCGCGGCCCGGTACACCGCACCCGTCGTGTACGAGCCGACATAGGCGTCGCCGGTGCGCGCGTCCAGCGCGATGCCTTCGGGATAGGCGCGGTCCTCGGGAAGCGTGAAGGCCGTGCTGATGCGGGGCGCGGCGGCGGCGCGGGCGGCCGTCGCCGGAAGCGCCACGGCGCCCGCCAGCGCGGCGGCCGTGGTCAGAAACGTACGGCGGTGGATCGAACGGGACACGGCGGTGCCTCTCGTCTCGGGTGGGATCGGTTGGGTACTCACTCTCTTGTGTGCATGAACGTAGATTAGAACTCTAATGCTCGTCAATGCATTAACGAATGGTTGCATGCTGATCGTCGAAAGGGGCCGCTACCATGCGGAGATGACGTCCATGCCCGTGTCCGAGCGCCTCGGCTCCCACCTCAAGCGGGCCGAACAGGCTCTCAGTGCGACCAAGGCGGCCGTCCTCAAACCGGCCGGTGTGACGGTGGCGCAGTACTCGGCGCTGCTCCACCTCTCCGAGAACCCGGGCATCTCGGCCGCGGCGCTGGCCCGTCTGTGCGGCGTCACCCCGCCGACGATGAACACGGTCCTGAACAACCTCCAGGACCGCGCCCTGATCGAGCGCACCCCCCACGAGTGGCACAAGAACGTCCTCGAGACCCGTCTCACCGACGAGGGCCGCGCGGTGATGGCCGACGCGGACGCCCGCGCCGTACGGGTCGAGCGGGCCCTGGCCGCCGAGTTCACGGACGAGGAACGCGAGGCGCTGGCCGCGCTGCTGGGACGGTGCGTGGCACTGCTGGAGACGGAGCGCGGGCGGGCGTAACGGAGGAGGGGGGTCCTCTTTTCCTCACCGCACGCCTACCATGCGCCCAGTCGTACGTCAGTTCCGTACGCCAGTTCTGTGCGTCAGTCGTCCGAACCAGGAGCACGGCAGCCGTGTCCACACCACCCCCGCCTCCCGGGCCGTACCCGTATCAGCCCTGGGGGCAGGGCTACCGCCCGTACAACACGCCTGCGCCGGTCAACGGGGTCGCCGTCGCCGCCCTGGTCCTCGGCATCCTCTGCTTTCTTCCGGCCCTCGGGCTGCTGCTGGGGCTGGTAGCGCTGCGTCAGATGAGGAGGACCGGTGAGCGGGGCAGGGCGATGGCCGTCACCGGTGCGGTCCTCTCGGGCCTCGGGCTCGTGCTGTGGGTGGCGGTGCCGGTCGGCGGCGCCGCGCTCGGCGGCTGGGGGAAGGGCGCCGCGCGCGACCACGGCAGCGCCTACTCCCTCACCAAGGGCGAGTGCTTCGACTCCCCGAGCGGTTCCCTGGAGGGCGTGGCCTACGACATCGACAAGGTGCCCTGCACCGGCCTGCACGACGCCGAGGTCTTCGCCACCTTCCGGATGCCGGGCGGCGCCGCCTATCCCGGCGACGGCGAGATCACGGACGCCGCCGACACCAGGTGCTACGCGCTGCGCTACGGCTACGCCATGGACGTCTGGGCCGTGCCCGACGACGTCGACGTGTACTACCTGACGCCGAGCCGGCAGAGCTGGCGCTACGGCGACCGCGAGGTCACCTGTCTGTTCGGCAACACCGACGAGAAGGCCGGGATCAAGGGTTCGCTGCGCAACGACGAGCGGACCCTGGGCGCCGACCGGGCGGCCTACCTCAAGGCCGTCGACGTCGAGAACGCCGCCCTTGACGGGCAGCCCACGGACAGCCCCGACGACGATCTGCGGGCCAACCGCCAGTGGGCCGGGCGGATGTCGGCCGCGCTCACCGAGGAGGCCCGGATGCTGCACGGCCATTCCTGGCCGGCCGGTGCGCGGACGCCGGTCGCGAAGGTCGCCGAGGAGGTCGCGGCGCGACAGCAGGAGTGGGCGCACGCCGCGAAGGCCGGCGACGCGGACGGCTTCTACGAGCACTACGACCTCGTCATGGCGCTCTCGACACCCGACCGCGCCGTCACCGCCCGCAAGGCTCTGGGCCTGGACGCCACGCCCCCCGAATCCCGGGACGCGGACGACGACGGCAACGGCACCGGAGGCACCTCCGAGTTCGAGGTGTGACCACGGCTATAGCGGGGAGAAAGCGCCTGCGTAAAGCCCTCCGCGGACACATGTCATCACATCGAGTGATTCTCTGGCCTTTGCTTGCATGGCACAACCCACGGTTGCCACGCTGTTGCTGTCTGTACAACCTGATGGGAGCGGCCAGTGACTTTCGGTGAGCAGCCGGCGTACCTGCGTGTCGCGGGTGATCTCCGCAAGAAGATCGTCAATGGTTCGCTGCCGCCGCACACCCGACTGCCGTCCCAGGCCAGGATCCGCGAGGAGTACGGCGTCTCGGACACCGTCGCGCTGGAGGCGCGCAAGGTGCTGATGGCGGAGGGCCTGGTCGAGGGCCGCTCCGGGTCGGGCACATATGTCCGCGAGCGCCCGGTGCCCCGCAGCGTGGCCCGCTCCGGCTTCCGCCCGGCCGGCGGCGCGACCCCCTTCCGCCAGGAGCAGGCCGACGGCGAGGGGCGCGGCACCTGGGAGTCCAGCAGCGCCCAGGCCGAGGCCGGCAGCTCCGTCGCGGAGCGGCTCGACATCAAGCCCGGCGACCGCGTGATGTGTACGAGGTACGTCTTCCGCGAGGCCGGCGAGGCGATGATGCTCTCCACCTCCTGGGAGCCCCTCGCCGTCACCGGCCGCACCCCGGTGATGCTCCCCGAGGAGGGCCCGCTCGGCGGCATGGGCGTCGTCGAGCGCATGGCGGCGATCGACGTGATCGTGGACAACGTCACGGAGGAGGTCGGCGCCCGTCCCGGCCTCGCCGAGGAACTCGTGACCCTTGGCGGTGTCCCCGGTCATGTCGTCCTGGTCATCCAGCGCACCTTCTTCGCCTCGGGCCGTCCCGTGGAGACGGCCGACGTGGTCATCCCCGCCGATCGCTACCGCGTGGCGTACCACCTCCCAGTGAAGTAGCGCACACCTTTACGGCAGTTGACCCGGCCGCCGCCTCGCCGGGACCCCCTCCGCGCGCCCTCGGAACCTGTCCGTCCGCCGCTGGAATCTGGCCGTTCTCGCAGGTCGCCCCACGCGTGCCCGCCATGCCGCTGACCGGATGCGTCGACGCCCGCGCGCGGCGCATTCGATTCCGTGCGCCCCCCTCGTTCTGGCCGGTTGCGTACCTCTTTGTGAAAAGGCGTGTTCGCTGCGTAAAGGTAAGGCGTAGGCTCGGGCATATGCGGATTGCGGTTTCCTTAGAGGGTGGGGCACGGCACGAACCGCGGGCGAGGAGCGGTCGGGCCGGGGTGGGAAGGAGTGGTGGGGCGCGATGAACGACGGCACGATCACGCTTCCCTGGCTCGTCATTCGGCAGGACGACAACGGCAATCGCTACCGCGTGGGCCGGTACGCGACCCGCGCCGAGGCCCAGAAGATCGCGGACAGCCTCGACGACCGCGGGCACAAGCAGCTCTACTGGGTCGAGCGCATAGGCCAGAACGGGCAGAACGGATCAGCCGCGGCCAACTGACTCCCGTAGGCTCCCGCGCATGACGGAACGGATCGTGGTGGTGGGTGCCGCCCTGTTCGACGGCGGCCGCCTCCTCGCCGCACGCCGTAGCGCGCCTCCCGAACTGGCCGGCCGCTGGGAACTCCCGGGCGGCAAGGTCGAACGCGGCGAGACCCCCGAGGGGGCCCTCGTACGCGAACTGCACGAAGAACTCGGCGTGGACGCCGACCCCGTGGCCCGCGTACCGGGCGAGTGGCCCCTGAAGCACCCGTACGTCCTTCAGGTGTGGACAGCCCGTCTGCGCCCGGAGTCCGCCGCCCCCAAACCCCTGCAGGACCACGACGAACTGCGCTGGCTCGCACCGGATGAGCTGTGGACGGTCCCTTGGCTGGACCAGGACGTCGAAGCGGTCCGTGAGCTGGCCGCCCTCCAGGGGCGCGGGGCTGTGTAGATATGCGGCTCCGCCGCGGGGGCGCGACTGGCCACAACGGACCCGCAGTCGCAACGTGACCCGTACCCCCGAGCTCATAGGCGCTCGGCGCCACCAGCGGAGCACACCCCCACCGGAGCAAGCTCCCGCCGCGGACGGTACTGCACCCTAGATATCGGGTATGCCCCCATTAACCCCACGAAACCGGACAATGGTGGGCTCCTGGCCTGGGAAGTGATCGGCGTGATCGACACTGAAGGCGACTGCGCCGAGTGGAGCTTCCCCGCGGAACCGGGAACCGCCCGCAGCGCCCGCGCCGCCGTCCGCGGCCAACTGCGCACGTGGGAGCTCGACGTCCTCGGAGATCTCACGGCCCTGCTGGTCAGTGAACTGGTGACCAACTCCCTGCGGCACGCCACCGGACCCATCGGCGTACGCCTCGTGCGGCCCGCGGGCCTGGAGGACGTGCTGCTGGTGGAGGTCTCCGACCCGCTGCCCGACCCGCCGCGCGAACGCGTCGCCCGTCCCGAGGACGAGAGCGGCCGCGGACTGCAACTCGTCGCCCACTCCTCGCGCCGCTGGGGCACCCGGCCCGGCGAGGCGGGCAAGACGGTGTGGTTCGAACTCGCCCTGCCCGGCTGACCCGGTGCCCGATCCGGCCCTTCGGACGCTGTACGCGAACACCCGCCCTGTAGACCGACCGGATCAGGCCGGTGGCAGTGTCCGGCGAGCGGGATTCGACGAGGTGTCGGCTGGTTAGAAGACTGGAAGTGTTGTCGCAGCCGGGACCGAAAACCGTCGGGACCGTGCTGTGATCGTGAACACCGTGTTGTGCGGCGCCGTAGTGCTGGATACTGCGGGCAGCCGCCCCCGGTGACCGGTACCGGACGCGGTGAGCTGGAGGGGACGGTTCGCGTGAGCGAGATACCAGCGAAGGCCACGGAGTCCGAGGACCCGTCGGACGGCGCGAGGGCAAAGGCCGCGGGTGATGCCGCGGCCGATGTGACGAGCGGGGCGGCGGGCGGGGCGGGCCTGTCCTCCTTCGACGGGAGCGACGCAGCACCTCACGGTGACGCCATGTGGCAGAGCAGTCCGCCCGGCTCCATCTACGACTACATCAAGGTCGCGTCCTTCTCCATCGGCCCGGACGGTCTCGTCGACCAGTGGAGTCTGCGCGCCGAGCAGCTCTTCGGGATCCCCGCCGAGCGCGCGGTCGGCATGGACCCCATCGAGGCGTTCATCGACCCCGACTTGCGGGAGCAGGGTCAGCGCAAGATGGCCGAGATCCTCGACGGGCGGGAGTGGACCGGAGTGGTCCCGTTCCGTCAGCCCGGTGCGGCGGCGGGGGAGACCGGGCGGGAGGGGCTCGCCGAGGTCTATGTGATGCCGACGCGGACCGAGGAGGGTGAGAAGGCCGCCGTCTGCATCGTGGTCGACGTACGCACCCTGCGCAGCATCGAGACCGACCTTGCCGCCTCGCAGTCGATTTTCGGTCAATCTCCTTTCGGTTTCCTCCTGATCGACCCCGACCTGCGGGTCCGCCGCGTCAACGAGCAGTTCGCGAACACCTTCGGCGGCACGCCCGACGACCACCGCGGCCGCGGCGTGCACGACTATCTGCAGCGGCCCGAGGCCGAGCGGGTCGCGGCCACCCTGCGCCGGGTCCTGGAGACCGGCAACTCCATCACGGACATGCATGTCACGGGCTTCGTGCCGGGTTCCGAGGACCGCCGGCACTGGTCCATCAACCTGTATCGCGTACACAGCGGCTCCGGCCGTCCCATCGGCGTCGCGTGGCTCGGAACCGACATCACCTCCCGCCGTGCCGCGGCCCGTGAGGCCGCTGCCGCGCGGCGCAATCTCGCCCTCCTCAACGAGGCGGGCGCCCGCATCGGCAACTCCCTCGACCTGGAGACCACGGCCCGCGAACTCCTCGACGTCGTCGTCCCCGGCTTCTGCGACCTCGCCACGGTCGACCTCTACCAGGGGCTGCTGGCGGGCGACGAGACCCCGCCGGGTCTCGCCGACGGCAGCGCGGAGCTGCGCCGGGTCGCCTTCGCCAGCGCGGTCTCCGACGCACCGTTCGTCGGGGGCGGTGCGCCCGTCGCCGTCGGGGCGGTCCACCACTACCCCTTCAACTCCCCTTGTGCGGACGCCCTGCGCACCGCCCGTCCCCGGATCGTCCCCGCCGTGGAGGGCGGCCTCGTCCAGTCCACGCTGGCCGTGCCGATGGTCGCCCACGACACCGTCGTGGGACTCGCGCAGTTCGCCCGTACGAAGGGCAGTGAGCCGTTCGGGGACCGGGACCGGGATCTGGCGGTGGAGCTCGCGGCGCGCGCGGCCGTGTGTATCGACAACGCGCGCCTGTACCGCCGAGAGCACGAACGGGCCCTGATACTGCAGCGGTCGCTGCTCCCGCCGGGCGACCCGGTCGCCTCCGGCCTGGACATCGCCTGCCGCTATCTGCCGGGCAACTCCTCCGCCGACCGCCCGAGCGAGGTCGGCGGCGACTGGTTCGACGTGATCGAACTGCCGGGCCACCGTACGGCGTTGGTGGTCGGGGACGTGATGGGCCGTGGCCTGCGCGCCGCGGTGGCGATGGGCGAACTCCGCTCGGCGGTACGGACACTGGCGCTCCTCGACCTCGAACCCGCCGAGGTGCTGAGCGCGTTGGACGAGATCGCCCGGGGTCTCGGCGCGCCCGGCGGTGTCCAGCAGGCCACCCGCGCGGCCCGCCGCCCCCGCGAGGCGGACCTCTCCGAGGTGTACCTGGCCACCTGCGTCTACGCGGTCTACGACTCCGTCACGCGTCGCTGCACGTTCGCCAACGCGGGGCATCTGCCGCCCGTCCTGGTCGAACCGGGCGAGGACGCGCTGATGCTCGACGTGCCGCCGGGGATGCCGCTGGGCGTCGGCGGGGAGCCCTTCGAGGAGGTGGAGGTCGAACTACCCGAAGGCGCACTGTTGGCGCTCTACACGGATGGACTGGTCGAAAGCCGCGACCACCCCCTGGACGAGGGCCTCCAGGCCTTCGTAGGAGCGCTCACCGACCCGGCCCACCCGTCGCCCGACCACCACCCCTCAACGACGGCGCTGCGCGCCGACACCTATCGAAACCTGGAGGACGTCTGCGACCACGTCCTCAACACCCTCGACACCCATCACGGCGAGGACGACATCGCCCTGCTGATGGCCCGCGTCCAGGGGCTGCCCGCCGATTCCGTGGGCGACTGGACGCTGCCGAGGGAGCCGCGCAGTGTGGGCAGGGCCCGGGAGTACGCCCGCGGGCAGCTGCTGGCCTGGGACCTCGAACCCCTCGTCGACACAACGGAGTTGCTGGTCAGCGAGCTGGTCACGAATGCCCTCCGGTACGGCGAGGGTGAGATAAGACTACGGCTGCTGCTGGACCGCACCCTGGTCTGCGAGGTCTGGGACTCCGGTCTCGTCCAGCCCCGCCGTCGCCGCGCCCGTGACACCGACGAGGGCGGCCGCGGCCTCCAGCTGGTCGGCCTCCTGAGCGCGGCGTGGGGCTCCCGCCGTACGCCGCGCGGCAAGACGGTGTGGTTCGAACTGCCGCTGCCGGACGGGGAGACGGGGCTGACGGATCCGGCGGAGGCGCTGCTGAGTCTGTTTTGAGCGGGGGCGCCTATTGGGGGTGGGGTTCCTGTTGTCGGGCGACTGCCGGTGCGTTTGCGGCTGGTCGCGCCCACGCGGCGGAGCCGCATATCCATGCAGCCCCGCGCCCCTTTGGGGCGCGGTCCACTGGTCGCGTCCGCGCGGCGGAGCCGCATGTCGACACAGCCCGCGCCCCTTCAGGGCGGGGTCGTGGCCCGCCGGGCCTGAGTGCGGGGTCCGCCGAAGCTCGATGGTGAGCCATCGCTCAACAGCACCCCACCGAGAACCGCCCCCGCGACGCCGCTCTCGTGCTCGGCAGCTCCGGCCGTCGGGGTGCCGTGGACTCGTACGTCGCGTTCGGCGAGTTCGCGTGCCCGGCGGGCCAGGGCGTCGGCGGTGAGGAGGTCCGGTGGCTCCTCGGCGAGCAGCCGCTTCGCCTCCGCCAGCCGGGTGCGTGCCGTGCTGCCGACGGCTCCGCGGTGCGTCGTGACGAAGGCGTCGGCCCCGGCCACGGCACTGCGGGCGACCAGCGACGCGGCGGCCGCCAGCACTCCGGCCCGCCCCACACCCACCGGCGCAAGGCCCCGTACCAGCAGCCGGAGGGCGTCGAGCGGGTCGTAGGGCCCGGCGGTCAGCTCTTCTCGTACGGCCGTCAGGACGAGGTCGGCGTGCGCGGCGCGGGCGTGCAGCTCACCGGCGGGGACGTCCCCCGCCCTCGTCCGCGCGCCCGCGAGCTCCGCCTCCGCCCCGGTGAGCGCGGCCGGTACCCACTCCGCGGCCGAGGCCAGGTCGGCGGCGAGCCGCTCGATGCCGGCCACGAACACCTCGGCCTGCGCTGTCGCCCCCTCGGCGGCCCGCAGATGCCGTGCCGCGTCCGCCGCGTCCCCCATGTCGGCCGCCTGGCGGGCCTGGTTCAGCCGGGTCGTGGCGAACACCAGGCGGTCCTTGGCCTGTTCGGCATGCCCGGTGACGGCGTCGACCGCGGCGGACCCGTACCGCCCGGCGAGAGCGGCCAGTGTCGCTCCGGCGCTCCCGGTACGGGCGGCCAGCGCCCGGAACCGGTCCTCCGCGACCTCCAGCGCCTCGCCCAGCCCCTCCGCCGTCTCCAGCGCGCGCAGCAGATCGAACCCGGCGGCCTCCGCGTCCAGCCGCCGCCCCGCCTCCTGGCACCGCCCGATCATCCCGGCGAGCGCGTGCCGCCGGGCCGCCTCGTCCTCCGGGACACCGTCGTCGTACTGCTGCCGCATCCGATACGCCGCGGACAGCTCGGCCTCGGCGTCCCGCACGGCCCGTACGAACGGCGCCACGGAATCCGCCCCGGACCGCGCCTCGGCGAAGTCGAGTTCCTCCCGGCTGGTGCGCACCCAGTCGTCGGCCCGGGCCAGCAAGAGCCGTACCCGTTCGTCGAGTTCGGAGAGCGGCGGTGCGGCAGGCCCGGCAGGGGCCACGCCTCCACCGGGCGTCGTACGCGTCCGGGCGCGCCGTGTGCGCCGCACATACCCGTACCCCGCGACCACCACCACCGCGCCCGCCGCGACGAGCGGCAGCACCAGATCGGCGGCCGACGTCCCGGCCTGCTCCGGCGCGGCGGCGCTCGCGGCGGCCGGATGCGCACGGGCCGGAACCGGCGCCTCACTGTTGATCGTCACCCATGGCAACACCAGCCACACCACCGCGGCCAGCCCGCCCACCACGGTGTGCAGCACCCGCACGGATATGTGAGAGGTGGCCCGCCGCGGCCGGCCCCGAATCAAGGGTGACGTCACATTTCGGAGCGTATGAGCAGGAATGCGGCCGCGCGACCGGGGTGGGTCAGGGGTGGGGGAGGTGGGGCGGGACGGGACGGGATCGACTAGGGGGAGCTGCGATGGAGCGCACGGGGAACGGGACCGGGACCCACAAGGGCAGCGGTCCGGAGGAAACCACCCTGCCGGACCCGCCGGGGACCACGCACACCCCCGCAGCCGCCGACGGGGAGAACCCCCCGCAGGGGCCACCCGCACCCGACGACGAAGGTGGTACGGGTGGTACGGGTGGTACGGGTGGTGCGGATGGGAACGAAAAAGCCGATGGCGAAGCCGAGGCGACAAAGCCGCCCTCCCGCCGATGGCGACACCTCGGCCTCGCCCTCGTCCTGGCCCTCCTCGTCCCTCTCCTCGCCGCCGAATCCGCCCTCCGCCTGAACTACACCGGCGACCCCGAGGAGGGCACGTACACCAGGAACCGCGACGCCATCTGGCTGGGCCACGCCTGGGTCGACGGCCGCAAGACCGACGCCGACGTCACAGCCCTCGCCGACCGCCTGAAATCCACCGGCGTCCGTGACCTGTACGTCCACGCGGGCCCCCTGGAACACAACGGCACCCTCCCCAAGTCCGCGTACGGCAAGGCGACGTGGCTCATAAGAACCCTGCACGGCCGAGCGCCGCGCCTCCGCGTCCAGGCCTGGCTCGGCGATGTACTCGCGACCGAGGGCCCGACGGGGATGCGCCTGGAGCGGCCGGCGACCCGCGCGGCCGTCGTCGCCTCCACCCGCGAGATCCTGACGGCCGGCTTCGACGGCGTCCACTTCGACCTCGAGCCCCTCCACTCCGGCGACCGGAACTACCTCACCCTCCTCGACTCCCTCCGCTCCGTCACCCGCGCGCACCACGCCCTGCTGTCCGTCGCCGCCCACCAGATCGACCCGCTCCCCGGCTTCCACGCCTTCTGGGGCACGGTCGCGGGCCATCCGAAGTGGTGGTCGCAGAGGTTCTTCGGCCAGGTCGCACGCAGGGTCGACCAGATCGCCGTGATGTCGTACGACACCATGCAGCCGCTGCAGAGCCTGTACGGCGGCTATGTCGCCCAGCAGACCTCGCTCGCCCTGGAGGTCACCCCGCCCTCCACCGACCTGCTGATGGGCCTGCCCTTCTACCACGAGAACCGGTTCGGCCACTGGAACCACGCCGAGACCGCATCGGCCGCCGTCCGCGGTGTGCGCCTGGGCTTGTCCCGCACGGACGCGGACCGACCCCGCTTCGGCGTCGCGCTCTACGTCGACTTCGCGGCCACGGAGGCGGACTGGAGGGCGTACCGGGGCGGCTGGGTGCGCTGAAGCCGGTACAGGCCCAGCCCCTCGTGGAATCCTGACCGTCATGCACATGTTCTTGGTGGCGTTCGGTGCTCTGTGCGTGACGCTCATGGCGGCGACCGGCATCGCGGCCCTCGCGACCGGCTGGGTGATGCCGCGGGCCCGCTCCAAGGTCCTGCAACCGAGGCTGTGGGGCTGCGGAGCGCTGACCTGCGCGGTCGGCTGGGGGCTGTTCACATTCCTCGGCCCGTTCTCCGGGCCCCCGCACGGTGCGCAAGCGGTCGTCGCATGGTGCGGCTGGGTCGCGTTCATGGGAGGACTGGGGGTCCAGTTCCTCGCTCAGCGCCCCGGCCGCACCCAGCGGCCTACGAGGACCGTCGCCTGATCTTCGACCCCAGCCACACCAACGGGTCGTACTTCCGGTCGACCGCCCGTTCCTTCAAGGGAATCAGCGCATTATCCGTGATCTTGATGCCCTCGGGGCAGACCTCCGTGCAGCACTTGGTGATGTTGCAGTAGCCGAGGCCGTGTTCGTCCTGGGCCGTCTTCTTGCGGTCCAGTCCGGTCTCGGCCGCCGCGTCCAGCGGATGCATGTCCAGCTCCGCCACGCGCATCAGGAAACGGGGCCCCGCGAACGCCGTCTTGTTCTCCTCGTGGTCCCGCACCACATGGCAGGTGTCCTGGCACAGGAAGCACTCGATGCACTTGCGGAACTCCTGCGAGCGGTCCACGTCCTCCTGCATCATCCGGTACTCGCCGGGCCCCACACCCTCCGGCGGCACGAACGCGGGCACCTCGCGCGCCTTGGTGTAGTTGAACCCCACGTCGGTCACCAGATCCCGTACGACCGGGAAGGCACGCAGGGGCGTGACGGTGATCGTCTCCTCCCGCGTGAACACCGACATCCGCGTCATGCACATCAGCCGCGGCCGCCCGTTGATCTCGGCGGAGCACGAACCGCATTTGCCCGCCTTGCAGTTCCAGCGGACCGCCAGATCAGGGGCCTGGGTGGCCTGGAGGCGGTGGATGATGTCGAGCACCACCTCGCCCTCGTTGACTTCGACCTTGAAGTCCTCCAGGCCGCCGCCCTTGACATCGCCCCGCCACACCTTGAAGCGGGCCTCGTAGCTGCTCACTCGTACAGCTCCTCTTCGGCGAGGTACTTGACCAGCTCCTCCTTGTCGAAGAGGGCGAGCAGGTCGGCGCGGATGGGTTCGGTGGTCTCACGGGAGAGGGCGATCTGGCCCTGCACGGGGTCCGTCGCCGCAAGGCCGCCCGTGGGGTCGATCAGCTCGCACAGCAGGTTGATGTTGCGCCACTTGCGGTCCATCGTCGGGTGGTCCTCGCGGGTGTGGCCGCCGCGGGACTCCGTGCGCTCCAGGGCCGCCCGGGCCACGCACTCGCTGACCAGCAGCATGTTCCGCAGGTCGAGCGCGAGATGCCAGCCGGGGTTGAACTGGCGGTGCCCCTCGACACCGGCCCGGCGGGCCCGTACCCGCAGGTCCGCCAGCTTCTGAAGCGCCTGCTCCATCTCTCCCTCGCGGCGGATGATGCCGACGAGGTCGTTCATGGTCTGCTGGAGTTCCTGGTGCAGGGTGTACGGGTTCTCCGGCGGGCGGCCGTCGTCCGCGCCCGGCGCGGGGCCCTCGGCGGAGAAGGGGCGCAGCGCCTCAGCGGCAGCCGTGTCGACCTGGACCTCGTCGACGGCGGGACGCTCGAAGGCCAGGGCCGCCGCGTACTCGGCCGCGTGCCAGCCCGCCCGCCGTCCGAACACCAGCAGGTCGGACAGCGAGTTCCCGCCGAGCCGGTTGGAGCCGTGCATACCGCCGGCCACTTCCCCGGCCGCGTACAGCCCGGGCACCCCGCGCGCGGCGGCCGTGTCGGACTCGACCGCGATGCCGCCCATCACGTAGTGACAGGTCGGCCCGACCTCCATCGCCTCCGCGGTGATGTCGACGTCCGCCAGCTCCTTGAACTGGTGGTACATGGACGGCAGTCGGCGCCGGATGACCTCGGCGGGCATACGCGTCGACACGTCCAGGAAGACACCGCCGTGCGGGGAGCCGCGGCCCGCCTTCACCTCGGAGTTGATCGCGCGGGCGACCTCGTCGCGGGGGAGCAGCTCGGGTGGACGCCGGTTGTTGTCCGGGTCCTCGTACCAGCGGTCGCCCTCCTCCTCCGACTCCGCGTACTTCTCCTTGAAGACGTCGGGGATGTAGTCGAACATGAAGCGTTTTCCGTCGGAGTTCCTGAGCACCCCGCCGTCGCCGCGGACCGACTCGGTGACGAGGATGCCCTTCACCGACGGCGGCCAGACCATCCCTGTCGGGTGGAACTGCACGAACTCCATGTTCAGCAGGGGCGCGCCCGCCAGCAGCGCCAGCGCGTGGCCGTCGCCCGTGTACTCCCACGAGTTCGACGTCACCTTGAAGGACTTGCCGATGCCGCCCGTCGCGATCACCACGGCAGGGGCTTCCAGGACGAAGAAACGGCCGCTCTCGCGCTCGTAGGCGAAGACACCGGAGACCCGGCTGCCGTCCTTGAGGACCCTGGTGACCGTGCACTCCTGGAAGACCTTCAGCCGGGACTCGTAGTCGCCGGTCTCGCGGTGGTCCTCCTGCTGGAGGGAGACGATCTTCTGCTGGAGCGTGCGGATCAGTTCGAGCCCCGTACGGTCGCCGACGTGCGCGAGGCGCGGGTACTCGTGGCCGCCGAAGTTGCGCTGGGAGATCTTCCCCTGCTTCGTACGGTCGAAGAGGGCGCCCCAGGTCTCCAGCTCCCACACCCGGTCCGGGGCCTCCTGCGCGTGCAGCTCGGCCATCCGCCACTGGTTGAGGAACTTGCCGCCGCGCATGGTGTCGCGGAAGTGGACCTGCCAGTTGTCGTGCTCGTTGACATTGGCCATCGCCGCCGCGATGCCGCCCTCGGCCATCACCGTGTGCGCCTTGCCGAACAATGACTTGCAGATGACTGCCGTGCGGGCGCCTCGCTCGCGCGCCTCGATGGCGGCACGCAGCCCGGCGCCTCCGGCGCCGACCACGACCACGTCCCACTCCTGGCGGTCGACCACGGACATCAGAAGGCACCCCTCATCAGAAGAATCGCGGATCGTCGAAGGCGCCGGACGCCAGCAGATAGACGTAGAAGTCGGCGAGCGCCACGCTCACCAGCGAGGCCCAGGCGAGCAGCATGTGACGGGCATTCAGCTTCCCCACGAACTGCCACGCCTTGTAGCGCACGGGATGCCTGGAGAAGTGTTTGAGCTTGCCGCCGACGATGTGCCGGCAGGAGTGGCAGGAGATCGTGTAGGCCCAGATCAGCGTGATGTTGACCAGGAACACGACCGTGCCGAGGCCCATGTGGCCCCAGTTCTCGTGCGTGTCGCGGAAGGACAGCACCGTGTCGTACGTCAGCACGCCCGCGACCAGGATCGCCGCGTAGAAGAAGTACCGGTGGATGTTCTGCAGGATCAGCGGGAAGCGGGTCTCGCCGGTGTACTTCTTGTGCGGCTCGGCCACCGCGCAGGCCGGGGGAGAGGCCCAGAAGCCCCGGTAGTAGGCCTTGCGGTAGTAGTAGCAGGTCAGGCGGAAGCCGAGCGGGAAGATCAGAATGATGATGGCGGGGGAGATGCCCCACCAGCTCCCGAAGAGGTCGGCGTTCGGGCCCGACGGCATGTTCTTGCAGTTCTCCGCAAGACACGGCGAGTAGAACGGGGAGACATACGGCGCCGAGTAGTAGTCCGCGTTCGCGAAGGCCCGCCACGTCGAGTACACGATGAAGGCCAGCAACCCGGCCGCGGTGGCGGCCGGAGCCAGCCACCAGCGGTCGGTCCGCAGATGCGGGGCGTCGATCGCGGCGCGTGTACCGGTGCGTACACCGCCGCTGTTCAGATGTGGTTCCGTACCAGTGGCCAACTCATGACTCCGGTCGGGTTCAGGGGGCGTGGCGGTCGCGGGCGCCGAGTCCTTCGTCGTCCGTGTCGATCCACAGCGAGGGGTCGTACGGGGTGTCGGGGATGGTGACGAGTTCCGGCTTGCGCGGTGTGCTCGGACTCGACGCCGTCTCGCGCAGGAGCGCGACGCTCTCCCGCAGGTGATCGGCGTCGGCGCGGACCCGGCGCATGTCCAGGCCGCCGCTGCCCAGCTGCTTCTCCAGCCGGCCCACGGACCGGGACAGGTCGTCCAGGCAGCGCTGCATTGTCGTCAGGTCGTCTTGCACGGACATGACGTGACCTCACTTCCATGGGCCCTCGGGCCCCAGGTGGCAACGTTCATGCGCCTGCGAGTGTTGCGCGTCACACCTGTCGGTGGGAAGGGATGTGCAGCGATTGGCGGATTGCACGCCTCCAGTGCACGCCTGCAAGCGCTCTGTGTGCGCCGGGGGCGCACATTGGGCCGTACGAGTGGGGTTGCCCGGCTCTGCCGCCGTGTCACCCCCGGTGGACGAACCCTTTCCTCTTCAGTGGTGCCGTAGATCTGATCAACTCCAAAATACGCCCAAATGTGATCAGACCCCCACCCGTGTCACCGGCTGGAGCGGCCTCGGAGGTAGCGAAGATGTCCCACGACGGGAGACTGAGGACCAGGCCCGGTGCGGTCGCGCGTTCGGTCGCCTTCCTCGCCGCGGGCGCGCTCGTGGTGCCCGTGCTCGCGGGCTGTGCCTCCGAGGACAAGGCGGGCAAGCCCCTTGCGGGGCCGGACATCGCGCCCGCCGGCCGGGACCTGATCGCCGACGGCGGCACCCTGCGGTGGGCCGTGGACGACGTCCCGGAGACCCTGAACACGTTCCAGTCGGACGCCGACGCGGTCACGAACCGTGTCGCGCAGGCCGTCCTGCCGTCCCTGTACCGGCTGGACCGGAACGGGCGGCCGCAGCGCAACTCCGACTACCTGGAGTCCGCCAAGGTCGTCCAGACCGAGCCCAAGCAGGTCGTCCTCTACAAGATCGCCCAGCAGGCCGTCTGGAGCGACGGCCGCGAGATCGGCGCCGCCGACTTCGCCGCCCAGTGGCGCGCCCTGTCCGGCAGGGACACCGCGTACTGGACCGCCCGCAACGCCGGCTACGACCGCATCGAGAAGATCGAGCGCGGTGCGAACGACCTCGAGGTCAAGGTCACCTTCGCACGGCCCTACGCCGACTGGCAGTCGCTGTTCTCGCCGCTGTACCCCAAGGACGTCATGGGGACGCCGGACTCCTTCAACGACGGGGCGCGCAGGACGCTCAAGGTCACCGCCGGGCCCTTCGCCCTGAAGGCGGTCGACCACAAGAACAACCAGGTCAGCCTGGTCCGCAACCCGCGCTGGTGGGGGCAGCCCGCCAAGCTCTCCGAGATCGACCTGAAGGCCGTACCGCTCGACAAGCGGCCCGCCGCGCTCGCCGACGGCGAGATCGACCTGGCCGAGATCGACCCGTCCGGCGCCCAGCGCATCGCCCCGGCCGCCGGGGCCAAGGGCTCCGCCGCGCTGCCGGGCCCGGAGGCCCGCCGCGCCGCCGCCAAGACCCTGCCCGCCGACGCCGAGGGCCTGAGCGGTTTCGAGGTCCGCAAGTCGCTGGAGCCGGTCTACACCCAGCTCGCCCTCAACGGCGCCGAGGGCCCCCTCGCCGACGAGCGCGTCCGCCGCGCGGTGGCCCGCGCCCTCGACCGCAAGGCGCTCGCCGAGGCCGTACTCAAACCGCTCGGGCTGCCCGCCGTGCCCGTCGGCAGCCATCTCGCGCTGTCCGGGCAGGCCGCCTACGCCGACAACAGCGGCGCGATCGGCGGCCAGGACACCGGCGAGGCGCAGGCGCTGCTCGCGGACGCCGGGTGGGTGCGCGGCGGTCCGGTCAAGGAGGAGAAGAAGAAGCAGAAGGCCGAGAAGGCCGCCGGGGCCCAGGGCCG
Organism: Streptomyces sp. NPDC001351; assembly: GCF_042896045.1. Classification (NCBI taxonomy): domain Bacteria; kingdom Bacillati; phylum Actinomycetota; class Actinomycetes; order Kitasatosporales; family Streptomycetaceae; genus Streptomyces; species Streptomyces sp. NPDC001351. The sequence continues at coordinate 647,682 of NZ_JBIAWS010000002.1, forward strand.
GAAGGCCGACGAGTCCGAGGGCGGCGACGACGGGACGTACATCGTCGGCGAGGACGACAACGGCGACGGCAAGAGCGGCCACGACAAGGATCCCAAGGACCACAGCAAGAAGGACGAGAAGGCCAAGGGCGGCGAGCGGTCCGGCACGCACCTCGCGGACGGCAAGTACGCCGGACAGCAGCCGCAGCACGGCGGCGCGCCCGGCGCCTACGCCCCCAAGGGCACCGCGGCCCCGGCCGGCGCCGCCACAGCGATGCTGGCCAAGGACGGCAAGCCGCTCACCCTGCGTTTCGTCCTTCCGTCGGGACCGGGCTCGCAGGCCCTGCGGACCGTGGCCGACCGGATCGGCGCCATGCTGCAGCGGGTCGGCATCGGCACCCGGATCACGAAGGTCTCCGACGACAGCTACTTCAAGGACCACATCGCGTCCGGGGAGTTCGACCTCGCCCTGTACTCCTGGCCCGTCTCCGCCTTCCCGGCCACCGACGCCCGGCCCATCTACGCCAAGCCGCTCCCGGCCGCCGACGGCTCCCTCGACGTCGAGCAGAACTACACCCGCGTCGGCACCGACCAGGTCGACCACCTCTTCGACCAGGCGGCCGCCACCCTCGACACCGACGAGAACCTCTCCCTGATCCGCAAGGCCGACTCCCGCATCTGGGCCGCCGCCGGCTCCATCCCGCTGTACCAGCGCCCCCAGCTGACGGCCGCGGCCAAGAACCTGGTGAACGCCGGATCCTTCGGTTTCCAGACCCCGGTCTACGAGGACATGGGCTTCCTGAAGAAGGGGGCGAAGCCGTCGGCGAGCGCGAAGTCGGACGGCTGAGGGGACCGTAGCTCAGGAACAGCTCAAAACGCTTGCCGTACCCGCCCGGCGCCCACAGCATGAGTCGACCATTGATCATGCCGCGGGCGCCGGGCGCCCGTGCGCGGGGGAAACGGGGCGGCACATGCGGGGCGTCACACGGGGGTGGGCTGTGGCGCTGACCGCGGTGACGGTGGCGGCGGGGCTCGCGGGGTGCACCGGTAGCGGGGACGGCGACGGCAAGGCCGCCACCAGGAGCAGCGCACCGGCCGTGGCGAAGGCCTGCGCGAACGGGAGCTTCACCTGGACCGGCGTGAAGAAGACGGACCGGCTGACCGGTGTGTCCGCGCCGGAGCCGAGCAGGGGCCGCACCATCAGGACGACGAACCCGATCGAGCGGGTGTACACCCCGAAGCCGTCGGTACGGACCGAGGGACCGGCCCTGCCCCCGGCCGAGGTCCTCTTCTCGCTCGGCAAGAAGATCGGCGAGATCGACTCCGACGCCGCCACTCTGGCCGACGTGAACGGCGACACCTGGGCCTTCACGGACGTGCACCAGAAGGCGCCGAACCTGGACAGCCGCTTCTCCGAGGTGTCCGACCCGGGCGAAACCGTGCAGTACGCCGGAGTCCGGGAATGGGAGGGGGACTTCCGCCACACCTGCCCCGGCGGCCGGACCACGACGGGCCACGCACGGAACTGGACGGTCGACCTGCAAGGCATCCTCTCCTGCGACGAGTACGTCGACAGCGGGATCGCCCGTCAGGCTGCCCGGCTCTCCTGCGAACCCGGCTCCCCGGCCACCCGGAACACCTGACCCCGGTCGCCCGGCGAGCCGCCGCCGCGGCGGCCCCGTACCATGGTGTAAGGCCGTGGCGTGTTCAGCCCGGCAGGGTCCGCGTAACACAGACGTACGCGTCGGCCTTCCTCACACTCCAGGAGTACGCCTTCATGGCCACGCGCCACGACATCCGCAACGTCGCCATCGTCGCCCACGTCGACCACGGCAAGACGACCCTCGTCGACGCCATGCTGAAGCAGGCCGGTGCCTTCGCCGCGCACGCCGCCGAGTCGCTCGACGACCGAATGATGGATTCGAACGACCTGGAGCGTGAGAAGGGCATCACGATCCTGGCCAAGAACACGGCCGTGAAGTACCACCCGAAGGATGGCGGCGACGTCATCACCATCAACATCATCGACACCCCGGGCCACGCCGACTTCGGTGGCGAGGTCGAGCGCGGTCTGTCGATGGTGGACGCGGTGGTCCTGCTGGTCGACGCCTCCGAGGGCCCGCTTCCGCAGACCCGCTTCGTCCTGCGCAAGGCCCTCCAGCAGCGCCTGCCCGTCATCCTGTGCATCAACAAGACGGACCGCCCGGACTCCCGGATCGACGAGGTGGTCAACGAGACCTACGACCTCTTCCTCGACCTGGACGCCGACGAGGACCAGATCGAGTTCCCGATCGTCTACGCGTGTGCGCGTGACGGTGTGGCCTCGCTGACCAAGCCGGAGGACGGCACCGTCCCGCAGGACAGCGACAGCCTGGAGCCGTTCTTCTCCACGATCCTGTCCCACGTCCCGGCTCCGGAGTACGACGAGGCCGCCCCGCTCCAGGCGCACGTCACCAACCTGGACGCCGACAACTTCCTCGGCCGTATCGCGCTGCTCCGCGTCGAGCAGGGCGAGCTGCGCAAGGGCCAGACCGTCACGTGGATCAAGCGTGACGGCACGATGTCCAATGTGCGCATCACCGAGCTGCTGATGACCGAGGCGCTCACCCGCAAGCCCGCCGAGAAGGCCGGCCCCGGTGACATCTGCGCCGTCGCCGGTATCTCGGACATCATGATCGGCGAGACCCTGGCCGACCCGGAGAACCCGATTCCGCTGCCGCTGATCACGGTCGACGAGCCCGCGATCTCCATGGTCATCGGTACCAACACCTCACCGCTGGTCGGCCGTGGCGGCACCGGCAAGGGCGCCGACGCCAAGTCGGCGGTCAAGGACCGCAAGGTGACCGCCCGTCAGGTCAAGGACCGCCTCGACCGCGAGCTGATCGGTAACGTCTCCCTCCGCGTGCTCGACACCGAGCGCCCGGACGCCTGGGAGGTCCAGGGCCGCGGTGAGCTGGCGCTCGCCATCCTGGTCGAGCAGATGCGCCGCGAGGGCTTCGAGCTGACCATCGGCAAGCCGCAGGTCGTCACCAAGGACGTCGACGGCAAGGTCTACGAGCCGGTCGAGCGCATGACGATCGACGTGCCCGAGGAGCACATGGGCGCGGTCACCCAGCTGATGGGCGTCCGCAAGGGCCGCATGGACAACATGTCCAACCACGGCTCGGGCTGGGTCCGCATGGAGTTCGTGGTCCCGTCCCGCGGTCTCATCGGCTTCCGTACCGAGTTCCTGACCCAGACCCGCGGCACGGGCATCGGCCACTCCATCCACGAGGGCCACGAGCCCTGGTTCGGCACACTTCAGACCCGTAACAACGGCTCGCTGGTCGCCGACCGCGCCGGTGCCGTCACCGCCTTCGCGATGACGAACCTCCAGGAGCGCGGCGTGCTCTTCGTCGAGCCTGGCACCGAGGTGTACGAGGGCATGATCGTCGGCGAGAACTCGCGCTCCGACGACATGGACGTGAACATCACCAAGGAGAAGAAGCTCACCAACATGCGGTCGTCCTCGGCCGACACGTTCGAGGCGATCGTCCCGCCGCGCAAGCTCTCCCTGGAGCAGTCCCTGGAGTTCTGCCGCGACGACGAGTGCGTGGAGGTCACCCCGGAGGCGGTCCGCATCCGCAAGGTGAACCTGGACGCCCGCGAGCGCGCCCGCGCGGCGAGCCGCGCCAAGCACGGCTGACGGCAGGTCATTTGATGCCCGGGTGCCCCCAGCTTGGGGGCACCCGGGCATCTCAGTTTGCCGTGGGCGCTGAGCGCTTCAGGGCTTCGATGAACGGGGTGAAGGCTTCGGCGGGGAAGGCGAGGGTGCCGATGGCCGGGGCCTTGGAGTCACGGATGGCTATGTGGGTGGGGCGGGTGCAGATCTCCACGCAGGCGTTCCCCTCGCCGCCACCGGAGTAGGACGACTTACGCCAGTGGTCGCGGGTGGCCATGAGCGCCTCACAGTTCCTTCGCCAGTCCGTGGATGAAGTCGCGCGAACGGCCGGGCTCGAGCGACACCGCTTCCAGCTTACGGAAGAGTTTTCGAAATCGGCTGAGTTGTGCTTCGGCGTGGATGAACCCGGTCCCGTGGGGTGCGTCGCGTACCACCGTGTCCAACTTGGGGACAGGGCCGCCCGCATACACCATGGCGCTTCCGGCTCCGGCGAAGTCGTCCAGGTCGAACGGGATGAGGCGTACGGTGACGTGGTCGGCTTCGGAGAGTTCCAGGATGCGGGTGAGCTGGGCCCGCACTGCGGCACGGCCGCCCACCCTGATACGCAGCGCCGCTTCGTGGATCACGGCCTCGTACGGAATCGGGTCAGGACGCTCGATGATGACGCGTCGTTTCATCCGGTGCTCAACCCACAGCTCCATATCGCTCTTCGAGTGCTCCGGGTTCATGTAGGAGAAGAGTGCTCGGGCGTAATCCTCCGTCTGTAAAAGACCTGGGACGTGCAGGAAATCCACGTCCCACCGGTAGTTGGCATGGTGTTCCAGCTCGGACAGGTCGAGGAAGGGCGTTGCCAGGCGGCCCCGGTATTCCTCCCACCAGCCGCGTGTGCGGTCCGTCGCCATGGCTACCAGGGCATCGATCAACGCGTCGTCGGAGCAGGCATAGTTGGCCGCGAGCTGTCGCAACCGCCGTTCGCTCACACCGGTGATCCCCGCCTCGACCTGGCTCATCTGGACGGAGCTCGCCCCGAGCATGCTCGCCACCTCGGTTGCCTTGAGCCCTGCGGCTTCGCGAAGTTTGCGCAGCTCAGCGCCCAGCCGTACCTGGCGTGCTGTCGGGTGCCGTCGTGCTGGCACGGCGTCCTACTTTCTTTCAACTGCCCTGGTGAGAACGACTCGTTCGCGGGTCAGACTACGCGATCGGCTTGCACCGACTGAAATTTATGGCCTACCGTCAGTGATGCGACGTGCACGGTGCGGAAGCGCACTGCTCCGTCCTGCCATGACGGCTGCGGCAATGCCACCGCACGCGAAATCCCCTCCCTCTGAACGGAGCTGACGCATGCCCGAAAGCGAACCGTGGGACTACACCCTCTACATCCCCAACGACCTCAGAGCCGTCACCGTCTGCCGCCGCACCCTGCGTCTGATCCTGACCAAGCACGGGCTGATCGGGCTGGTGGACACGGCCGAACTCCTCGCGACGGAGCTGATCGCCAACGCCGTACGGCACACCAAGGGGCCCGCCGCTCTCCGGGTGCGTCGATCCCTGGAGGGAGCCGTGTGGATCGGGGCGTGGGACACCGACCCCGAACCGCCGGAGCCGCCACGGCCGTTGGACCAGGTCACGGATCGGGAGGAGGGCCGGGGACTCGGCCTGGTCGCGGCCTGCGCGGAGAACTGGGGGTGGCAACGGTCGGCCCGCTTCGGCGACCGAGGGAAGTTCGTCTGGTGTGACCTGGCCGTCTCGTAGCTCGTTGACCACGCCGGAAAGAAAGGAGAGCCGATGGTCAGCTCGTCGGGATCGGGAGGGATGTTGAAGCGTCAGCGTGGCCACAAGGCTCGGCTCTGCCTCACCCCCGCTCAGACACTGGCGGCTGAGGATCAAGGGCATGCGGCCCGCACGATGTGGAATCTCCTGCATGACTGGTGGACGATGCTCCCCAAAGAGCGCCGCAGCCCTGCCGCCGCCGACGAGGCGATCCGGCAGGGCCGCAAGGATCTCCCCTGGCTCGGCGTCCTCCCCGCCCAGGCGGCGCAGGCCGTACTGAAGACTTACTTCCAGGCATGGAAGAACTGCTGGGACGGCCGCGCCCAGGCCCCGACCTTCAAGGGTCGCTTTAGCTCCCGCATGGCCATCGACATCCCGCAGGGCCGTGACCTCCAGATCGTCAGGCTGAACCGGCGGTGGGGACGTATGTGGGCTCCGAAGATCGGGCACGTTCTGTTTCGCTGGACCAAAGATCTCCCGGTCGGTAGGCGAGCCGACAAAGGCAACCGGGTCACCGGAGCCCGGCTCGTGAAGGAAGCGGACGGATGGCACGTTGTCTTCCGCGTCCGGAGCCAGGTGCCCGAACCCGCGGAACACACCGGCCCCACAGTCGGCATCGACCGAGGCATCGCCAAGCCCCTCGCCCTGTCGGACGGCACTTTTCGCAACCACGGCCCCTGGCTCACCAAGGGCGAAGCCGGACGACTGCGCCGACTGGAGAAGACCAAGGAACGAAAGCGTCACGCCCGCAAGCCCGGCGAGAAGAACTCCCGTCGCCTGACACGCACCTACGACCAGATCGCCCAGCTCCGCGCAACAGCCAAGCGCCGAGCGATCGACTGGCAGCACAAGACCACCACCGGCATCGCCGAGACATTTTCGCGGATCGGGGTGGAAGATCTGGCCATCACCAACATGGTCAAATCCGCCAAGGGAACGGTGGAAGCCCCCGGCACGGGCGTCCGTCAGAAGGCAGGGCTCAACCGGGCGATCGCTGCAGAAGCGTGGGGCCGCACCGTGACCATGCTGGAGTACAAGAGCGCCGACCGTGGCGGCATCGTGGTCAAGGTTCCCGCCCCCAACACCTCCCGACGCTGCTCCGCCTGCGGCTTCATCACTCCCGGAAGCCGCCAGACCCAGGCTCGCTTCGTGTGCAAGAACCCCGACTGCGGGTTCGAGGCCAACGCGGACACCAATGCAGGACGCAACATCGATCACGCCGCCGGGCAGGCGGTGTCAGGACGTGGAGACCTCGGGGATACCCAGTCTGCGAAGCGTCAACCCCCCACCCGGCCGCACGCGGCCTGAGAAGGGATCCCGCCCCGTTTACGGGGCGGAGGATGTCAACTTCTGGTCGTCGAGTCGCGGCGGTAGAAGGACGAGGCCGAGCATGGCAGTTGGCCGTACTACCTCTCATACCTGCACGAGAAGTACCGCTGCGAGCCCGTGCTCATCGTCACCACGCAGTGCAGCTCCACGGCCCGCTGGGCGGCCGAGCCGATCCATGTCGGTGTGCCCGGCCAGCCCTCCTTGACGGTACGGCCGCTCGTGCTCGGACCGGACAACGTGCCAGTGATCGCCGATGTAGGGGAGGCCGAACGGGACGTACCACTTGCGGTGCTCTCGGCCATGACGCATGGCAAGGGGCCGAAGGCCGCCGCCATACTGGAATCGCTGGCAGCCGCCCTGAAGACCATCGACGCGGACAGCGCCGGGGCCTTCGCGCAGTTCGTCGAATCATGCCTGGCCGACCCCCAGGTGAAACAGATGTGGAGGGACCTGATGACGGCGATGCAGTACTTCTTCCGGCATCCGCTGGCGGAGCAGGTGCGGGAGCAGGGTCGGGAGGAAGGCCGTATCCAGGACCGCATGCAGATGATCCTCCGCATCCTGGAATGGCGCAGCATCCCCGTGCCCGACGCCGTCCGGGAGCGGGTGGAAGCCTGCACGGACCTGGACCAGCTGGAGGTCTGGGCGCAGCGGGCCGTGCACGCGACGGATGCGGCGGAGTTGTTCGTCGATGAGTGACCGGGGGCTGACGGGGCAAGCGGGTCCGGCAAACGCAATCCGCTGTGGGGGGACCTGAAGGTGGCGATGCAGTACTTCTTCCGGCATCCGCTGGCCGAGCAGGTGCGTGAAGAGGGCCGGCTAGAGGGCCGCGTAGAGGTGGGCATCGAGATGGTCCTGAGCATCCTCGAATGGCGCGGCATCCCCGTGCCTGCCGCCGTCCGTAAGCGGGTGAGGGCCTGTCCGGACCGGGATCAGCTCACGGCCTGGGCCCAGCGCGCCGTGCACGCGACGGATGCCGCGGAGTTGTTCTTGGAGGGGTGACCCCCGACCCCCGGATGTGACGAGGCTCGCGCCTGGAGAGGTGCGGGCCTCGTGGTGTGGTCGGCCCGAGGCCAGGCCCCCGGTGCGGCACAGGGTTAGGGAAAACCCTTGTTCTCGTTCTGGATCCGTCAAGGCCGGATCACACGGCACTACGCTGCTGCCAGCGTGGGCCCTGACCGTCATCTGCGAGGGCCCGGCGAGCGGCCCTGTGACGCAGGCCCGCTGGCTGAAAGTGGTGGGCCGTGCACTCCTGCACAGGCGCCACGATTCCGCAACTGAATTTTCATGCCGCTCGCGTTCGGTATACGGACATTCGAGCCCGATAGATGTGTAACAAGTCCGTTTCGCAGGGATCTTTCGGCAAACCCTTTGTCCGGATTTTGGAAGATGTACGCGTCAGGTGTGATCGAACCGAGACCTTTTGAGTGTGGTTCGGTCATGGCGCATGGCAGATAGTTAGGCGCGTAGAGCTCGGAACAACGGGTCACGCGCTGCTGGCGGCGCCGACTCACGAGCGCGGGGGCACTTGACCATTTCAGGCACCGGTGACGGTGATGCGTCCTGTGCCCCTCCATGCGGTGAACCAATGGACTCATGAGGAGGAGCCCCATGCGTGGTGCCAAGAGCGCCAAGTGGGTTGCGATAGCTGCGGTTGTGGCGCTGGGGGCCACTGCGTGTGGCGGTGGCGGTGGCAGTAAGGGCGACAGCAAGGCCGCGGTTGACCCCAACGGGATCTACTCGGTCGAGTCCGGTGAGCCGCAGAACCCGCTGCAGCCGGCCAACACCATGGAGTCCTACGGCAGCATCGTCATCAAGTCGCTGTTCTCGCAGCTGGTCAGCTACGACTCCGCGGGCAAGATCGTCATGGTCAACGCCCAGTCGGTGGACAGCAAGGACAACAAGACCTTCACGGTCAAGCTGAAGTCCGGCTGGAAGTTCCACGACGGCACCCCGGTCACCGCCGACTCCTACGTCAAGGCGTGGAACTGGGCCGCCGCCCCGGCGAACAAGCAGACCAACAGCTTCTGGTTCTCCGACATCCAGGGCTACGACGACGTCGCGCCGGCCAAGGGCAAGCCGAAGGCCACCACGATGTCCGGCCTGAAGGTCGTCGACAACGACACCTTCACCATCACGCTGTCCAAGCCGATGCCGTACTTCGTGTACAAGCTCGGCTACGAGGTCTTCTCGCCGCTGCCGGAGTCCTTCTACAAGGACCCGAAGGCCGCGGGCCAGCACCCGATCGGCAACGGCCCGTACAAGTTCGTCAGCTGGCAGCACAAGAAGCAGATCCAGGTCGCCAAGTTCGCCGACTACAAGGGCCCGAACGCGGCCAAGAACGGCGGCGTGATCTTCAAGAACTACGCCAGCCCCGAGACGGCGTACGAGGACCTGAAGTCCGGCAACGTCGACGTCCTGACGCTGATCGCCCCCAAGGACCTGCCCGTCTACAAGCAGGACCTCGGCAGCCGCGCGATCGACCAGTCGTTCTCCGGCGTCCAGACGATCGCCGTGGCGTACTACACCAAGCAGTGGAAGAACATCAACCCCAAGGTCATCCAGGGTCTGTCGATGGCGATCGACCGCCCCACGATCACCAAGACCGTCCTCAACGGCACCCGTGAGCCCGCAACCGGCTGGGTCGCCAAGGGCGTGCTGGGCTACAAGCCGAACGTCGCCGGTGACGTCACCACGTACAACCCGACGAAGGCCAAGCAGCTCATCAAGGAAGGCGGCGGCGTTCCGGGCAACCAGATCTACATCCAGTTCAACGCCGACGGCGGTCACAAGGACTGGGTGGACGCGGTCTGCAACTCCATCACCAACGCGACCGGAGTGAAGTGCGCCGGCGACTCCAAGGCCGACTTCCAGGCCGACCTGAACGCGCGTGACGCGCACCAGGTCAAGTCGCTGTACCGCTCGGGCTGGGTGCTGGACTACCCCTTCATCTCCAACTTCATCCGGGACCTGTACGGCTCCAAGTCGGACGGCAACCAGGGCGGCTTCTCCAACCCGAAGATCGACCAGGAGATCGCCGCGGCCGACAGCGCGAGCACGCTGGAGGAGTCGGAGCAGAAGTACCAGGCGATCGAGGCGCAGCTCAAGGACTACATGCCGAGCATTCCGCTCTGGTACTACAAGGTCAACGCGGGCTACTCGGAGAAGGTCTCGAACGTCAAGTTCAACCAGACCGGCGACCCGATCGTCACTGACGTCCAGGTCCTGAAGAAGTAACCACAAGCCCGTACCCGGGGTGCGCAAGGACGCACCCCGGGCAACGGCAGTGGCTGGGGGGCCCTTTCCGCACGCATCAATCAACGGTGCGCGGGGAAAGGGCCCGTCGGCTGCCGCTGTGACTGACATGGAGGCACGATGGGGCGCTACGTCGCACGACGACTGCTCCAGATGATCCCGGTCTTCATCGGGACAACCCTGCTGATCTTCCTCATGGTCTACGCCCTGCCCGGTGACCCCGTGCGTGGACTCTTCGGCGACAAGGGCGGCAGCCCGCAGGTGATCGCCCAGCTGAGACATCAGTACGGCCTGGACCAGCCGATCCTGGTCCAGTACTGGCATTACATGAAGGGCATGATCGTGCACGCCGACTTCGGCACGCAGATCGCGAGTGGCCGCCCGGTCACGGATGTCCTCGGCGATGCCTTTCCCGTCACCCTGCGCCTGGCCGGCCTCGCCTTCCTCATCGAGATGGTCTTCGGGATCGCTCTCGGTATCGCCGCGGGCCTGCGCGCCGGACGGCTTGCCGACAACGGGATCCTGGTGTTCACGCTGCTGCTGATCTCGGTGCCCGTGTTCGTCCTCGGTTACATCCTCAAGGTCGTCTTCGCCTTCGACCTCAACTGGCTGCCGCCGAACGTCAACGACTCGACGAACTACAACGAGTTGCTGATGCCGGCCATCGTGCTGGCGACGGCGTCACTGGCGTACGTCACCCGGCTCACCCGCACCTCGATCGCCGAGAACCTGCGCGCCGACTACATCCGCACGGCCATCGCCAAGGGCCTGCCGAAGCGGCGTGTGGTGGGCGTGCACCTGATGCGCAACTCGCTGATCCCGGTGGTCACCTACCTGGGCACCGACATCGGCGCCCTCATGGGCGGTGCCGTCGTCACCGAAGGCCTGTTCAACATCCAGGGCATCGGAGGCACGATCTACCAGTCGATCGTGCGCCGCGAGGGCACGACCCTCGTCGGCCTCGTGACCATCCTGGTCCTCGTGTACCTGCTCGCCAACCTGCTCGTCGACCTGCTTTACGCGGTCCTTGACCCGAGGATTCGCTATGCCTGACGTGACCAAGACCGTTCCCGAGGCCGCAGCCGAGGACGCTGCCGTCGCGGCGGCCGGCGGGACGCTGCCCGAGCCGAAGCCGGAGAAGACCCGCAGTCTCTGGGGCGACGCCTGGCAGGACCTGCGGCGCAGCTGGATCTTCATAGTCTCGGCCGGCCTGATCGTCCTGCTGCTGACGATCACCTTCTTCCCCGGCTGGTTCACCGGTGCCAACCCGACCTCCGGCGACCTGGCCAAGCACTTCCTGCAGCATCCCAAGCTCGGCAATGTCTTCTCGGCGGACTGGCTGGGCTACGACCAGCAGGGCCGCAGCGTCTACGCCCGTGTCATCTACGGCGCCCGTGCCTCCATCGCGGTCGGCTTCGGCACGACCATCGCGGTCACCGTCGTGGGCGGCCTGGTCGGCATGATCGCCGGCTACTTCGGCGGCATCGTCGACTCGGTCCTGTCCCGGCTGACGGACGTCTTCTTCGGCATCCCGTTCCTGCTGGGCACCATGGTCTTCCTCACCTCCTTCCAGGACCGGACCACCTGGGTCGTCATCGGCGCGCTGAGCTTCTTCGGCTGGACGCAGATCGCCCGCGTGATGCGCGGCGCGGTGATCACCACCAAGCAGTCCGACTACGTGCACGCGGCCCAGGCGCTGGGCGCGAGCACACCGCGCATCCTCTTCCGGCACATCCTGCCGAACACCCTCGCCCCGGTGATCGTCGTCGCCACCATCTCGCTCGGCGTCTACATCTCCGCCGAGGCGACCCTGTCGTACCTGGGCCTCGGCCTGAACGGCGTGTCCTGGGGCAATGACATCTCCGACGGCGGCAACCAGATCCGAGTGGCACAGTGGATCATGCTGTACCCGTCGATCATGCTCGTCGTCACCGTGCTGGCGTTCATCATGCTCGGTGAGGCCGTGCGCAACGCCCTTGACCCGAAGATGCGCTGAGGGAGGCGTACGTGACCATCATCGAAGAAGTTCCCGTGCCCTCGCCGCAGGACGGCGAAGGCGGCCCGCTCCTCGAAGTGCGTGACCTGCACGTCGAGTTCCACACCCGCGAGGGTGTCGTCAAGGCGGTCAACGGCGTCAACTACAGCGTCGGCGCGGGCGAGACGCTCGCCGTTCTCGGCGAGTCGGGTTCCGGCAAGTCCGTGACCGCGCAGGCCATCATGGGCATCCTCGACATGCCGCCGGCGAAGATCCCCCAGGGCGAGATCCGCTTCCTCGGCCAGGACATGCTCACGATGTCCGCCGAGGACCGCCGCAAGATCCGCGGCCGGCGCATCGCCATGATCTTCCAGGACGCGCTCAGCTCGCTGAACCCGGTGCTGTCCGTCGGCTACCAGCTCGGCGAGATGTTCCGCGTCCACCACGGCATGTCCAAGAAGGACGCCAAGGCCAAGGCGATCGAGCTGATGGACCGGGTGAAGATCCCGGCCGCCGCGGCCCGCGTCGACGACTACCCGCACCAGTTCTCGGGCGGTATGCGTCAGCGCATCATGATCGCGATGGCGCTGGCCCTGGAGCCGGAGCTGATCATCGCCGACGAGCCGACCACGGCCCTCGACGTGACGGTCCAGGCCCAGGTGATGGACCTGCTCGCGGAGTTGCAGCGCGAGTACAACATGGGCCTGATCCTGATCACCCACGACCTGGGCGTGGTCGCCGATGTCGCGGACAAGATCGCCGTGATGTACGCGGGCCGGATCGTCGAGACGGCCCCGGTCCACGAGCTGTACAAGCGGCCCGCGCACCCCTACACCCGCGGTCTGCTGGACTCGATCCCGCGCCTGGACCAGAAGGGCCAGGAGCTGTACGCGATCAAGGGTCTGCCGCCCAACCTGCTGCGCATCCCGACCGGTTGCGCCTTCAACCCGCGCTGCCCCAAGGCTCAGGACGTCTGCCGCTCGGATGTCCCGGCGCTGCTGCCGGTCACCGAGCAGGACGGCGGCGAGCTGGTGGGCCGCGCCTCGGCCTGCCACTTCTGGAAGGAGACGCTCCATGGCTGAGCTCAGCAAGAACGACGAGCCGCAGGACGCCACGCCGAATGTCTCCGAGGTGGACGTGGTCGACGCAGCCTCCGAGGCCGAGGCCGTCGCCGTCATCGAGGCGCCGGCGGAGCGGGGTGAGCCGATCCTCCAGGTGCGCAACCTGGTCAAGCACTTCCCGCTGACCCTGGGCATCCTGTTCAAGAAGCAGATCGGTGCGGTCAAGGCCGTCGACGGTATCTCCTTCGACCTTCACCAGGGCGAGACCCTGGGCATCGTGGGCGAGTCCGGCTGTGGCAAGTCCACGGTGGCCAAGCTCCTGATGAACCTGGAGCGGGCGACGGCCGGCGAGATCTTCTACAAGGGCCAGGACATCACCAAGCTGTCCGGGCGTGCGCTGAAGGCCGTCCGCCGCAACATCCAGATGGTCTTCCAGGACCCGTACACCTCGCTCAACCCGCGTATGACGGTGGGCGACATCATCGGGGAGCCCTTCGAGATCCACCCGGAGGCCGCCCCGAAGGGCGACCGGCGCCGCAAGGTGCAGGAGCTGCTGGACGTCGTCGGCCTCAACCCCGAGTACATCAACCGCTACCCGCACCAGTTCTCCGGCGGTCAGCGCCAGCGCATCGGCATCGCCCGCGGCCTCGCGCTCAACCCGGAGATCATCATCTGCGACGAGCCGGTCTCGGCACTGGACGTCTCCGTCCAGGCGCAGGTCATCAACCTGATGGAGCGACTGCAGGACGAGTTCAACCTCTCCTACATCTTCATCGCGCACGACCTGTCGATCGTCCGGCACATCTCGGACCGGGTCGGCGTGATGTACCTCGGCAAGATGGCCGAGATCGGCACCGACGAGCAGATCTACGAGCACCCGACGCACCCCTACACGCAGGCGCTGCTGTCGGCGGTCCCGGTGCCGGACCCGGAGGCCCGCGAGCACCGCGAGCGGATCATCCTGACCGGTGACGTGCCCTCCCCGGCCAACCCGCCCTCGGGCTGCCGCTTCCGCACGCGCTGCTGGAAGGCCGAGGACAAGTGCGCCAAGGAGGTTCCGCTGCTGGCGATTCCCGAGCGCTTCAAGGGATCGGACTCCCCGGCGGCCCACGAGTCGGCCTGCCACTTCGCGGAGGAGAAGGACATCGTCCACGCGGGCTGACGTCCGCGGCGACAGCGCCACCGTTCCCGGCACCCTCGCGAGGGTGCCGGGAACCCGCGTTTGCGCACAGGGAGAGCGAGTTGCTGCATCACATCGAACTGTGGGTTCCCGACCTCGCCCGTGCCTGCGACGAATGGGGCTGGCTTCTGGGCCGGCTCGGATATCTCCCGTACCAGGAGTGGGCGGCCGGCCGCAGCTGGCGGCTCGGGCCCACCTATCTCGTCGTGGAGCAGTCTCCGGCGATGAGCTCCGGCACCCATGACCGGATGCGTCCCGGTCTCAACCACCTGGCGTTCCACGCCGGATCCCCGGCGCACGTCGACGAGTTGGCGGAGGCGGCTCCCGCGCACGGCTGGTCGCCGCTGTTCGCAGAGCGCTACCCGCACGCCGGCGGCCCGCAGCACCATGCGGCCTACCTCGCCAACTCCGACGGCTTCGAGGTCGAGCTGGTGGCCGACTAGATCAGGTGGACACCCGAGCCCGAGCCCAGTGGCAGGCGACCTGGGCCTCGTCCCTGCCGTTGAGGATCTCCAGGTCCTCCGTACGGCATCGGTCCGCCACCCCCGCCCGCTCCGCCTCGCCGCTCGCCAGTACCTGGCAGCGGGCATGGAACCGGCACCCGGCCGGGATGCGGGACGGATCCGGCGGCTCGCCCGTCAGCACCACGGGATCGCCCTGGGCCTCCGGCAGCACCGACAACAACGCCTGGGTGTACGGGTGGCGGGGAGCGGTCAGCACCTGCTCGACATCCCCCGTCTCCACGATCCGGCCCAGGTACATCACCGCCACCCGGTCGGCGATGTTCCAGGCCAGGCCCAGGTCGTGGGTGACCACCAGCGCGGACAGGCCCAGTTCGGTGCGCAGCCGCAGCAGGAGGGCGAGGATCTCGCCGCGCACGGAGGCGTCGAGCGAGGCCACCGGCTCGTCGGCGACGATGAGTTCGGGTTCCAGGACCAGCGCGCCCGCGATCACGACCCGCTGCCGCTGGCCGCCGGACAGTTCGTGCGGGTAGCGCAGGAAGAACCGCTCCGGGGGGCGCAGTCCCGCGTGGGCGAGGGCCTCGGCGACGGCCGCCCGCTCGTTCCCCGTACGGCCGTGGATGCGCAGGCCCTCGGCGACCGCGTCGTACACCGTGTGCCGGGGGTTGAGCGAGCCGGTCGGATCCTGCAGTACGAGCTGGACGCGTCTGCGGTACGCCTTCAGGGCCCGCGAGGAGTACTCCAGGGGCTTCCCGGCGAAGGTGATCCGCCCCGCGGCCGGCCGCACCAGGCCGAGCAGGGAGCGCGCCAGCGTCGTCTTGCCGCAGCCCGACTCGCCGACGAGCGCCACGATCTCCCCGCCCCGGATGTCGAGTTCGACGCCGTCCACGGCCCGCGCCGCCGGGGCACCGTGCCGCCCGGTAAAGGTCACGTGCAGGCCCTGGGCGCTGAGCAGGGGCGGTGCCGTCGTCGTCATGTACTGCTCCTCGCATCCTCCGTCGGACCGGCCGGCGGCGGCACCGCGGCCCCCACGTGCACACAGGCCGCCCACCGCCCCTGCCCCGCGTCCCGCAGCCGCTGGTCCTCCACGGAGCACCCCTCCAGGGCCACCGGGCAGCGCGGGTGGAAGGTGCATCCGGAGGGCAGCGCGGACGGGTCGGGCGGATCGCCGGGCAGGCCGCTCGGGGCGAACCGGGAGGCCGTGTCGCCGATCCGCGGGAAGGCCGCCGCCAGGGCCTTCGCGTACGGGTGCCGGGCGTCCTCGTAGACCTGCCTGGCGGGACCTTCCTCGACGACCCGGCCCGCGTACATCACCGCGAGCCGGTCGCAGGTGTCGGCCAGCACCGCCAGATCGTGGCTGATCATGATCAGGCCGACGTCCTGCTCGGCGACGAGCTGTTCGATCAGGCGCAGGATCTGCGCCTGGATCATCACGTCCAGGGCCGTGGTCGGCTCGTCGGCGATGACCAGCCGCGGGTCGCAGGCCAGCGCCATGGCGATCATGACGCGCTGCCGCTGGCCGCCGGACAGCTCGTGCGGGTACGCCGAGGCGCGTGCCGCGGGCAGGCCCACCTGCTCCAGCAGCTCGCCCGCCCGCTTGCGCGCCGCGGCCGCCGTCGCCCGGCGGTGCAGCAGGATCGGCTCGGCGATCTGGTCGCCGACGCGGTGCACCGGGTTGAGCGAGTGCATCGCCCCCTGGAAGACGATCGAGGCGCCCGCCCAGCGCACCGCCCGCACCTGCCCCCAGCGCATGGCCAGGACGTCCTCGCCGTTCAGCAGGATCTCCCCGGACACCCGGGTCCCGGCCGGCAGCAGCTTGAGCAGCGCGAGCGCCAGCGTGGACTTGCCGCAGCCCGACTCACCCGCGATGCCGAGTTTCTGCCCCGCCGCGAGCGACAGGTCCACGCCCCGCACGGCGGCCGCGCCACCGGCGTACGTCACCTCGAGGTCCCGCACCTCCAGCAGCGTCAACGGGCCACCCCCAGCCTCGGGTTGAGGACGGACTCCACCGCACGTCCGCACAGCGTGAACGTCAGCGCGACCACCGCGATCGCGATGCCCGGCGGCACCAGGTACCACCAGTCGCCGGAGCTGACGGCACCGGCCTCGCGGGCGTCCTGCAGCAGGCCGCCCCATGAGATGACCGTGGGGTCGCCGAGGCCGAGAAAGGCCAGCGTCGCCTCGGCGAGCACGGAGGAGGAGATCATCAGGGTCGTCTGGGCGAGGACCAGCGGCATCACATTGGGCAGCACGTGCCGGGTCATGACGTGCCAGTGCCCGCCGCCGAGCGCCCTCGCCCGTTCGATGTACGGCCGCGACTCCACCGCCAGCGTCTGCGCGCGCACCAGCCGGGCCGTCGTCGGCCAGGAGGTGACGCCGATCGCGAGGATCACCGTGCCCAGGGAACGGGACATCACGGTGGCCAGCGCGATGGCGAGCACCAGCGCCGGCATCACCAGGAACCAGTCCGTGATCCGCATCAGCACCGTCGCGTACGCCCCCCGGAAGTGCCCGGCGGTGATCCCGACGACCGTGCCGATCACCACCGACAGCACGGCCGCGAGCAGCCCGACCAGCAGCGAGACCCGGGAGCCCCACACCACCAGGCCCAGCAGATCCCGCCCGAAGCGGTCGGTGCCCAGCGGAAATTCGCCGCTCGGCGGCTGCAGTGGACTGCCCGGCGCGTCGGTCACCCCGGCCACGCCCGAGCCGACCGTCAGCGGCGCCGTCAGTGCGGCCAGCGCGAACAGGGCGAGCGCCGCCAGGCCGACCAGACCGGCGCGATGCGTGCGGTACTGCTGCCAGAACCGCACGGCGGACCGGCGTCGGCGCTGCCAGGCCAGCCGGCGAGGGGTCTCCTGCACCGGTTCGGCCGTCATCGGCCCACCCGGGGGTCGAGCAGCGGATAGAGCAGGTCGGCCAGGGTGTTCATGACGATCACCGCCGAGGCGAAGAAGAGGAACAGGCCCTGGACGAGCGGCAGGTCGGGGACGCTCAGGGCCTGGTAGAACAGTCCGCCGAGGCCCGGCCAGGAGAAGACCGTCTCGACCAGGATGACGCCCGCGACCGTCCGGCCGAGATTGACGAAGACCAGGGTGACCGTGGGCAGCAGCGCGTTCGGCACGGCGTGCCGGCGCCGCACGAGGTCGTCGCGGAGGCCCTTCGCGCGGGCGGTCGTCAGATAGTCGCTGCCCATCTCGTCGAGCAGCGCCGAGCGGGTGACCAGCAGCGTCTGGCCGTACTCGACGGCGACCAGGGTGAGGACGGGAAGGACGAGGTGATGGGCGACGTCGAGGACGTAGGCGAAGCCCTCCTCGCCGCCCGACTCCATGCCGCCGGTCGGGAACAGCCCGGGGACGGGCCCGAGACCCACCCCGAACACGATGATGACCAGCAGGCCCAGCCAGAACGACGGTACGGAGTACAGGGTCAGCGCCAGACCCGTGTTCAGCCGGTCGCCGAGCCGGCCGTGCCGCCAGGCCGAGCGGGTGCCGAGGAACATGCCGAGCGCGGTGTACAGCACGAAAGCCGTGCCGGTCAGCAGCAGCGTGTTCGGCAAGGCCTCGCCGATCTTGTCGACGACCGGGGTGCGGAACTGGTACGAGGTGCCCAGGTCACCGGTGAGCGCCTTGCCGCAGTAGTCCGTGAACTGCCGCCACACGGGCAGGTCGAGCCCGAACTCCCGGCGGTACGCGGCCAGTTGCGCCGCCGAGACGGGGCGGCCGCCGGTCATCGTCTTGACCGGATCACCGGGGATCAGCCGGAACAGGAAGAACCCGGTGACCAGTACGGCGAGCAGTGACACGGCGGCGCCGCCCGCCTTGCCCGCCCCGTACCGCAGATACGCGGTGGCGGTGCGGGCCCGTGGTCCGCGGACCGCCGGGCCGGCCGGGACCGGTACGGCGGCCTTGTCGACCGCGGCGGACGCCGCGTCGGGGGCCGTTGGCTGCATGGGCTACTCGCGGTCGTCCGCGGTGGCGCGGCGGCGCCGCGCGAAGAGCAGACCGGCCCCGGCGAGGACCACGACACCCGCGACGACCCCCACGACGACCCCGGTCGAGCTGCCCCCGGAGGAGCTGCCCGAGTCGGCCGGGACCGCCGACCACCAGCTCCAGTAGCCGTCCTGGCCGTAGATGTTGCCGGCGGCCTTGGGCATCGTCTCGATCGACTTGATCTGGTCGGTGCGGTAGGCCTCGACGGCGTTCGGATACGCCATGACGTTCATGTACCCCAGGTCGTACAGCCGCGACTCCATCTGCTTGACGATGTCGGCCCGTTTGGCGGAGTCGTACTCGGCGAGCTGCCTGGCGTACAGCTCGTCGTAGGTCTTGTCGCAGATGAAGTTGTCGGTCGCGCCGGTGTCCTTCGGGGTCGCGGGCAGGGCGGCGCAGGTGTGGATGGACAGCACATAGTCCGGGTCGGGGTTGACGGACCAGCCGTCGAAGGCGAGGTCGTACTTGCCCGCGAGCCAGGGGTCGGTGACGTTGTCCAGGCAGTCGAGCGTCATGCCGACGCCCAGCTTCGCCCACCACTCCTTGAGGTACTGGCCGACCGCCTTGTCGTTGGGGTCGGTGGCGTGGCACAGGACCCGGTAGTTCAGCGGCTTGCCGTCCTTGCCGACCCGTTTGCCGTCGGCGTTCTTCCTGTAACCGGCCTGGTCGAGGAGCTGGGCGGCCTTGGCGGGGTCGTAGGAGAGTTCCTGGCCGGCCGACGGTTTCCAGAAGTACGTCGAGAAGCGCGGCGGGATGTAGCCCTGGCCCTCGACCGCGTGCCCCTGGAACACCTTGTCGATGATGGTCTTCCGGTCCACCGCCAGGAACAGCGCGTGCCGCACCCGCTGGTCGAGCAGCGACGGGTCGCCGTCCCCGAACTTCTTGCCGTTCTTCGCCTGCGCGCCGGGGTTGGTGGCGAGGGCGTAGAAGCGCCGGCCGGGGGCGTCGTTGACGCGGATGTCCTTCTGGCCCTTGAGGGAGGCCGCCTGGGCCGGTGTCAGGGCGGGTGCGCCCGCGACGAAGGAGACCTCGCCCTTGCGCAGGGCGGCCACCGCCGCGTCCTGGTCCTTGTAGTACTTGAAGACCAGCTCGTCGAACTTGGGCGCCCCGCGCCAGAAGCCCTTGTTGGCCTTGAGCCTGACGTAGCTGTCCGCCTTGTAGTCGCTGAGGACGAACGGTCCGTCACCGACGACGGGGAAGGACTTGTCGTTGTTGAACTTCGAGAAGTCCTTGACGTCCTTCCAGATGTGCTCGGGCACGATCGGCACATCGAGCGCCGTCATCGTGGCCTGGGGCTTCTTCAGCTCGACGACCAGCTTGGTGGGACTGGGCGCCGTCACCTTGCGGAAGTTGGTGACGAAGCTGCCGTTGGCGGTGGCGGCCGCCTGGTCGGTCATCATCTTGTTGAACGTCCAGGCCGCGTCCTCGGCGGTCACCTTCTGCCCGTCCGACCACTTCGCGTCGGAGCGGATCGTGTACGTCCAGGTGAGCTTGTCGGCGGAGGGCTGCCAACTGGTGGCCAGGCCCGGGACCGGGTGCGCGTCCCCGGGGTCGTAGTCGGTCAGGTACTCGTACGTCAGCCGCAGAATGCTCGTGCTGAGCAGACGCACCGCCAGGAAGGGGCTCAGCGAGTCGACGCTCTGCGCCACCGCGACGGTGAGGACCTTCTTGCCCTGGGCGGCCTCCGCGCGCTGGGGCACCGGGTTGAGCGGAGTCGCGAGGCCCGCCGAGAACATCAGAGCGGCGGCGCCGGCGGCCGCCATGAGCCGGGCCGTGCGCGATCGCGGGCTTCTCGGATGTGAACGCCTGGTGCCGTGCTGGTCTTGTGTGCTCATGGATCGTGACCTCACGTCATCGCTCGCACAGGGACGGCTGGTTCGGACTTCGGGAGGGAGTTCTGCCTGGTGACGGGCCGGCGGGGTGATGAGTGTGTCTACCAGCGGCAGTCTGCGCACGTCAACGGCGCTTGAAACCATGGTGGCCTGCGAAAACGGCGAGTTGATGTTCGCCCGGACCGCTATTGGTCTAGACCGGTGAAGGGGTCCTGGTAGAGCGCTGACGCCGTCGGGGGAGGGAGTCAGCCGCCGTGATGATGTCGTGACTGTCGCGAACGGACGGCCTGTCAGTGGACCGCCACCGGCCACACGTCCCGGGCCGTGACGCGGAACGTCTCGCCGGCCCGAGCCCGGGGACCGGCTGCCCCGCGGTCCCGTCCCGCAGACGGGTGCATCGAATGTGCGCTCCGTGTCATTTGCCCGGATATTGACCGGTAATGGACAGGTATTCCCGAGGAGGCCCCCCATGCCCGGAGCCACGCACGCCAAATGGGCCGCAGGCGCCGCGGCGCTCGCACTCGCCGCGACGGCCTGCGGCGGCGGCAGCGGCGGCGGCGGTGGCAGCAGCGCCGTGCTCAGCTCCTCCTGGGGAGACCCGCAGAACCCGCTGGAGCCGGCCAACACCAACGAGGTGCAGGGCGGCAAGGTCCTCGACATGATCTTCCGGGGGCTGAAGCGGTACGACCCCAAGACCGGCGCCGCGAAGAACATGCTCGCCGAGAAGATCTCCACCTCGGACTCGAAGAACTTCACCGTCACCGTCAAGAGCGGCTGGAAGTTCAGCAACGGCGAGGCCGTCACCGCCAAGTCCTTCGTGGACGCCTGGAACTACGGCGCCAGCCTCAAGAACAACCAGAAGAACGCCTACTTCTTCGGGTACATCGATGGCTACGACAAGGTCCACCCGGAGACCGGCAGCCAGACCGCCGACAAGCTCGCCGGCCTCAAGGTCACCGGCACCAGGACCTTCACCGTCAAGCTCACGCAGAAGTTCTCCACGTTCCCCGACACCCTCGGATACGCGGCCTTCGACCCGCTGCCGTCGGCCTTCTTCTCCGACCACGCCGGGTGGATCAAGAAGCCGATCGGCAACGGGCCGTACACGGTGGAGTCGTACACCAAGGGCTCGAAGATGTCCCTGAAGAAGTGGGACGCGTACCCCGGCACGGACAAGGCGCACAACGGCGGTGTGGACCTCAAGGTCTACACCGACAGCAACACCGCGTACACCGACCTGATGGCCGGCAACCTCGACCTGGTGGACGACGTCCCGGCCGCCCAGCTCAAGAACGTCAAGAGCGACCTCGGCAACCGGTACCTCAACACGCCCGCCGGCATCATCCAGACGCTCGCCTTCCCGTTCTACGACCCGGCCTGGAACAAGAGCGGCTCGGAGAAGGTCCGCAAGGGCCTGTCCATGGCGATCAACCGCAAGCAGATCACCGACACGATCTTCCAGAAGACCCGCACCCCGGCCAGCGACTGGACCTCCCCGGTCCTCGGCACGAAGGGCGGCTTCCAGGACGGGCTGTGCGGGAGCAGCTGCGAGTACAACCCCAGCGAGGCCAAGAAGCTGGTCCAGGAGGGCGGCGGGCTGCCCGGCGGCCAGGTCAAGATCTCGTACAACGCGGACACCGGCTCCCACAAGGAGTGGGTGGACGCCGTCTGCAACTCCATCAACAACGCGCTCGGCAACGACAAGGCCTGCGTCGGCAACCCGATCGGCACCTTCGCCGACTTCCGCAACCAGATCGGGCAGCACAAGATGACCGGGCCGTTCCGGGCGGGCTGGCAGATGGACTACCCGCTCATCCAGAACTTCCTGCAGCCGCTCTACTACACCAACGCCTCCTCCAACGACGGCAAGTGGTCCAACAAGGACTTCGACCATTACGTCAACCAGGCCAACTCCGAGACCGACACCAGCAAGGCGATCGGGCTCTTCCAGAGCGCCGAGAAGGTCGTCCGCGACAACATGGCGGCCATCCCGCTCTGGTACCAGAACGGCAGCGCGGGCTGGTCCGACCGGCTCTCGAACGTGGCGCTGAACCCGTTCAGCGTCCCGGTCTACAACGAGATCAAGGTCGGCTGACCGCGCATGGGACGGTACGTGGTCCGGCGTCTGCTCCAGATGATCCCGGTGTTCATCGGGGCCACGCTGCTGATCTTCCTGATGGTGAACGTGATGGGCGACCCCATCGCGGGACTGTGCGGTGAGCGGCAGTGCGACCCGGCCACGGCCGCGCAGCTGAAGAAGGAGTTCGGCCTCGACAAGCCGGTGTGGCAGCAATACCTGACTTACATGGGGAACGTCTTCACCGGCGACTTCGGCACCGCGTTCAACGGCCAGAAGGTCACCGAGCTGATGGCGACGGCGTTCCCGGTCACCATCCGGCTGACGATCGTCGCGATCCTCATCGAGATCGTCTTTGGCATCACGCTGGGGGTGATCACCGGACTTCGGCGCGGCCGGCCGGTCGACACCTCCGTCCTGCTGGCCACCCTGGTGGTCATCTCCGTCCCCACCTTCGTGACCGGCCTGCTGCTCCAGCTGCTCCTCGGCGTCGAGTGGGGCTGGATCAAACCGTCGGTCTCCCCCGACGCCACCTTCGGCGAGCTGATCGTGCCGGGCCTGGTCCTCGCCTCCGTCTCCCTGGCCTACGTCACCCGGCTGACCCGTACCTCCATCGCGGAGAACCGGCGCTCCGACTACGTCCGCACGGCCGTCGCCAAGGGCCTGCCGCGGCAGCGGGTGATCATCCGCCATCTGCTGCGCAACTCGCTGATCCCCGTGGTCACCTTCATCGGCACCGACATCGGCGCGCTGATGGGCGGCGCGATCGTCACCGAGCGGATCTTCAACATCCACGGCGTGGGCTACCAGCTCTACCAGGGCATCCTGCGCCAGAACACCCAGACCGTCGTCGGCTTCGTGACCGTACTCGTCCTGGTCTTCCTGGTGGCGAACCTGCTGGTCGACCTCCTGTACGCCGTACTCGACCCGAGGATCCGCTATGCCTGAGCAGTACGAGTCCGAGGGCGCCATCTCCTCCACGGGCATGGGCGGTGCGATGGACCTCGCCGTCAGCGAGGCGGAGACCCTGGAGCGGACGCCCGGCGGGCCGGAAGGGACGGGACCTGCGGGCAGGCCGCGCTCCCTGTGGTCGGACGCCTGGCGCGACCTGCGCCGCAACCCCGTCTTCATCGTCTCGGCGCTGGTGATCCTGTTCCTGGTCGTGATCTCCCTGTGGCCGTCCCTGATCGCCTCCGGCAACCCCCTCAAGTGCGACCTCGCCAAGGCCCAGGAGGGCTCCCGGCCCGGCCACCCCTTCGGTTACGACGGCCAGGGCTGCGACGTCTACACGCGCACCGTGTACGGGACCCGCATCTCCATCAGCGTCGGCGTCCTGGCCACGCTCGGTGTCGCGCTGCTCGGCTCGGTCCTCGGCGGGCTCGCCGGGTACTTCGGCGGGGGCTGGGACTCGCTGATGTCCCGGATCACCGACATCTTCTTCGCGATCCCGGTCGTGCTCGGCGGTCTCGTGCTGCTCTCCGTGGTGACCAGCAACACGATCTGGCCGGTCATCGGGTTCATCGTGCTGCTCGGCTGGACGCAGGTCTACCGCATCGCCCGCGGCTCGGTGATCACCGCCAAGCAGAACGACTACGTGCAGGCCGCCCGCGCGCTCGGCGCCTCCGACGCCCGCATCCTGCTGCGGCACATCACACCGAACGCCGTCGCCCCGGTGATCGTCGTGTCGACCATCGCGCTCGGCACGTACATCGCGCTGGAGGCGACCCTGTCGTACCTCGGCGTCGGTCTGAAGCCGCCCACGGTCAGCTGGGGCATCGACATCTCGGCGGCCTCCCCCTACATCCGCAACGCCCCCCACATGCTCCTGTGGCCGGCCGGGGCGCTCGCGGTCACCGTGCTGGCGTTCATCATGCTCGGCGACGCGGTCCGCGACGCCCTCGACCCGAAGCTGAGGTGACGGCGTCATGCTGCTCGAAGTGCGGGACCTGCACGTGGAGTTCCGGACCCGGGACGGGGTCGCGAAGGCCGTCAACGGGGTCGACTACGGCGTGGACGCGGGGGAGACCCTCGCGGTGCTCGGCGAGTCCGGTTCGGGGAAGTCCGTCACCGCGCAGGCGGTCATGGGCATCCTCGACATGCCGCCCGGGAGGATCACGGGCGGCGAAATCCTCTTCCAGGGCAAGGACCTGCTGAAGCTGAAGGAGGAGGAGCGCAGGAAGGTCCGCGGCGCCGAGATGGCCATGATCTTCCAGGACGCGCTGTCCTCCCTCAACCCCGTGCTCTCCGTGGGCGACCAGCTCGGCGAGATGTTCGTGGTGCACCGGGGGATGTCGCGCAAGGACGCGCGCGCGAAGGCCGTCGAGCTGATGGAGCGGGTGCGGATCCCGGCGGCCCGGGAGCGGGTCAAGGACTACCCGCACCAGTTCTCCGGCGGTATGCGCCAGCGCATCATGATCGCGATGGCGCTGGCACTGGAGCCGGCGCTGATCATCGCCGACGAACCGACGACCGCGCTGGACGTCACCGTCCAGGCCCAGGTGATGGACCTGCTCGCCGAGCTGCAGCGCGAGTACAACATGGGGCTCATCCTGATCACCCACGACCTGGGCGTGGTCGCCGACGTCGCCGACCGGATCGCCGTGATGTACGCGGGCCGGATCGTCGAGTCCGCCCCGGTGCACGACATCTACAAGGTGCCCGCGCACCCGTACACCAAGGGCCTGCTGGAGTCGATCCCGCGGCTCGACCAGAAGGGCCAGGAGCTCTACGCCATCAAGGGCCTGCCGCCCAACCTCATGCACATCCCGCCGGGCTGCGCCTTCCACCCCCGCTGCCCGATGGCCCAGGACGTCTGCCGGACCGACGAACCGCCCCTGTACGAGGTGAACGGGGAAGAGCCGGACCGCCGCAGCGCCTGCCACTTCTGGAGGGAGTGCATGAATGGCTGAGTCGATTCTGCAGGTCAGAGGGCTCTTCAAGCACTATCCGCTCACTCAGGGGATTCTCTTCAAGAAGCAGGTCGGCGCGGTGAAGGCCGTCGACGGCGTGGACTTCGAACTCGCCCGCGGCGAAACCCTGGGCATCGTCGGGGAGTCCGGCTGCGGCAAGTCGACGGTCGCCAAGATGCTGGTCAACCTGGAGAAGCCGACGGCGGGGGAGATCCGCTACAAGGGCGAGGACATCGGCAAGCTGTCCGGCAAGGCCCTGCGTGCCGTTCGGCGCAACATCCAGATGGTCTTCCAGGACCCGTACACCTCCCTCAACCCCCGGATGACCGTGGGCGACATCATCGGGGAGCCGTACGAGATCCACCCCGAGGTGGCGCCCAAGGGCGACCGGCGGGCGAAGGTCCAGGAGCTGCTGGACGTGGTCGGGCTCAACCCCGAGTACATCAACCGCTATCCGCACCAGTTCTCCGGCGGCCAGCGCCAGCGCATCGGCATCGCACGGGGTCTGGCGCTGCGCCCCGAGGTCATCGTCGCCGACGAGCCGGTGTCCGCGCTGGACGTCTCCGTGCAGGCCCAGGTCATCAATCTGATGGACCGGCTGCAGAGCGAGTTCGAGCTGAGCTACGTCTTCATCGCGCACGACCTGTCGATCGTCCGGCACATCTCGGACCGGGTCGGGGTGATGTACCTCGGGCGGATCGTGGAGACCGGCAAGGACGCCGAGATCTACGACCATCCGACGCATCCCTACACCCAGGCGCTGCTGTCCGCCGTCCCCGTGCCCGACCCGGTGGCGCGGGAGCGCCGGGAGCGGATCATCCTCGCGGGAGACGTGCCGTCACCGACGAACATTCCCTCGGGGTGCCGCTTCCGCACACGGTGCTGGAAGGCGCAGGAGCGGTGCGCGCTGGAGGTGCCGCTGCTGGCGGTGCCGGCCGCGTTCCGGCATGTGAGCGGTCCGGCCGCCCATGACTCGGCTTGCCACTTCGCGGAAGAAGCTCCATCGATCAGGCGCTCCGCGCCGGGCATCGTGCCGACCGATGAGTAACACGCAGGCAACTTGGCCGACCCGGTTCCGATATACGGACGCGTCAGTCTCTAGAGCGTACGGCCGTGCGGGTGCCGTAAACGGGCCGGGGCTCGCCATGTAGCCCCGGCCCGTTGCCGTGCCTAGGCCGGCCCCAGCGACCGCTTCAGGAAGTCGAGTTGGAGCCGCAGCAGGTTCTCGGCGACCGACTCCTGCGGGGTCATGTGCGTGACGCCGGACAGCGGCAGCACCTCGTGCGGACGGCCGGCGGCCAGCAGGGCCGAGGACAGCCGCAGCGAGTGGGCGACCACCACGTTGTCGTCGGCGAAACCGTGAATGATCATCATCGGCCGGTGCGGCTCGGCCGCGTCCACCAGGCCCTGGTCGTCGATGAGCGAGTTGCGGCGGTAGACCTCCGGCTGCTCGTCCGGGTGGCCGAGGTAGCGCTCCTGGTAGTGGGTGTCGTACAGCCGCAGATCGGTGACCGGGGCGCCCACCACGGCCGCGTGGAAGACGTCCGGTCGGCGCAGCACCGCGAGCGCCGCCAGATAACCGCCGAAGGACCAGCCGCGGATGCCGACCCGGGTCAGGTCCAGCGGGAAGCGGTCGGCGAGCGCCCGGAGCGCGTCCACCTGGTCCTCGACCGTGGCCCCCGCGAGGTCGTCGCGGACCGCCTTCTCCCAGGCCGGGGAGCGGCCCGGGGTGCCGCGGCCGTCCGCGACCACGACCGCGAACCCCTGGTCGGCGAACCACTGCGAGGTCAGATGCGGATTGTGCGCGGCGACCACCCGCTGGCCGTGCGGACCGCCGTAGGGATCCATGAGGACCGGGAGCGGGGTCTCGCCATCGTGATCGCGGGGAAGCAGCACGGCGCACGGGATGCGCCGTGTGCCCCCCTCGGTGAGAGTGACCCGCGGGGTCATACCGGGGTCTTCCGCGTGCGAGGCGATGGTCGCCGCGTCCCCCCGGCCTCCGGCCGGGGGGACCCCCGTCTCCCTTCGGTCGCCTTCGCGAAGGACCCGCACGCGGGCACCCGGCCGGTCCAGTGCGGCGGACACCAGTACGGTCACGTCCCCCGCACGCACCGCAGAGTGCACGCCGGGCTCCTGCGAGACGCGCTCCAGGCCGAGCTCGTTGACGCGGTAGACATGCACCTCGCCGGTCTCGGGGGCCTCGGCCTCCTCGCCGGCGGACGCGGCGATCAGCACGTTGTCGTCCGAGACGTCCAGGACCGCGCGGACATGCAACTGCGGTCCCGTCAGGGGGCGTTCACCCACCGCGAGAACGCGCGCGCCGCCCTCGTCGGCGATGCGCACGAGCTGCCCGGACGGGCTCCAGCAGGGCACCCCGGGGAAAAGATCAAGCCAAACCTGATCTTCGTCCGCGTGCACCAGCCGGGTCGCGCCCGTCTGAGGGGTCACAGCCAGGAACAACTGGCTGCGCTGGTCGCGCGCTTGTACGAGCAGCAGGGGCGCCCCCGCTTCTGACCAGTGCACATGCGCCAGATACGGATAGCGCGCCCGGTCCCAGACGACCTCCGTGCGCTCCCCGTCCAGGCCGATCACGAACAGCCGTACGTCCGCGTTGTCGGTGCCCGCCGCCGGGTAGGCGACGTGCTGTGGCTCACGTTCCGGCTGGGCCGGGTCGGAGATCCACCACCGCCGTACCGGCGTGTCGTCCACGCGCGCGACCAGCAGCCGGTCCGAGTCCGGCGACCACCAGAAGCCGCGCGAGCGGCCCATCTCCTCGGCCGCGATGAACTCGGCGAGTCCGTAGGTGACGTTCGCCGACTCCGGCTCCGCGAGGGCCCGTTCGTCCTTGCCCTCGGCGCCCACCACCCGCAGCGCACCCTGTGCGACATAGGCGACGTGCCGGCCGTCGGGGGAGGGGCGCGGGTCGATCACCGGTCCGGAGGCGGGGAGTTCGCGTGCCGTACCGGCCCGCAGTTCCGCCGTGAAAAGCCGCCCTGACAAGGCGAAAGACGCCAACTCCACGGCTGCGTCGGTGGCGTATCCGACGATGCCGGCGCCGCCCTCGCGGCTGCGTTCGCGGCGCGCCCGCTCCTCGGGCGGAAGCTCCTCCGAGGCGTCGCCGAGCAGGGCGCGCGGGTCGGCCGCCACGCGCTCCCCGCCGTCCCGTACGTCGAGAACCCACAGGGAACTCGCCCTGTCCGTACCGGAGGTGGAGCGCAGGAACACGACACGGGTGCCGTCGGGCGCCACGGTGAAGGCGCGCGGCGCGCCGAGGGTGAACCGCTGGGTGCGGGCGTGCCTGCGGGGGAAGGAGTCGGACGTCGTCGTCATGCCTTGACCATATTGGCCATGCGCCCCCTTGTGCGGCCGTGCGCCGATCGATGCGCGCGTTCGGATAGTTATGATCACTAGCGCATAGTGGGTATGAACCCGCTGGTTGTTGTGTGTGGTTCTGTCCGGCCCCTAAGTCCGACCCCCGCGCTCTTGGGACCTTTGGAGGTGAGCCGCCGTGGCACTCTCGATTTCGGCGGTGGTGCTGCTGGCGATCATCGTCTTCCTTCTGATCAAGAAGTCAGGACTGAAGGCGGGGCATGCGATCGTCTGCATGTTGCTCGGGTTCTACATGGCCTCCTCGACGATCGCTCCCACCATCAGCGAGCTGACGACGAACATCGCGGGGATGATCGGCAGCATCAAGTTCTGACGCCCGGGCTGCACTGCGCTGTCGGTGCCGCCTCGTAGGCTGGCCCCATGACGGAACAGCCCTCCCGGCGTCTGCTGCTGGTGCACGCGCACCCGGACGACGAGTCGATCAACAACGGCGCGACCATGGCCGCGTACGCGGCCGGGGGTGCCCGCGTGACGCTGGTCACCTGCACCCTGGGCGAGCTCGGCGAGGTCATTCCGCCGGAGCTGCGCCACCTCACGGGCACCGCCCTGGGCGAGCACCGGCGGCAGGAGCTCACGGCCGCCATGCGCGAGCTCGGCGTCGAGGACTTCCGTCAGCTCGGCGGCCCGGGCCGCTACCGCGACTCCGGGATGATGGGCCTGGCCGACAACGACGACCCGGCCTGCTTCTGGCAGGCGGACGTGGACGAGGCGGCCGCCCACCTCGTCGAGGTGATCCTGGAGGTGCGCCCCCAGGTCCTCGTCACCTATGACGACAACGGCGGATACGGCCACCCCGACCACATCCAGGCCCACCGCGTGGCCATGCGCGCCGCCGAACTGGCCGCGCGGGCCGGGTGGGAGATCCCCAAGGTCTACTGGAACCGCGTGCCGCGCTCCGTCGCCGAGGGGGCCTTCGCCCGGCTTGCGGACGATCTGCCCGGTCTGCCCTTCTCCAAGGCGGCCGTCATCGAGGACGTACCGGGTGTCGTGCCCGACGACCGGATCACCGCCGAGATCGACGGCACCGCGCACGCCGCCGCCAAGGCCGCCGCGATGCGGGCCCACGCCACCCAGATCGAGGTCGCCGAACCGTACTTCGCGCTCTCCAACGAACAGGCGCAACCCCTCTTCACCACCGAGTACTACGAATTGGTGCGCGGGGCAGCCGGAGAGCCGAGAGAGACCGATCTCTTCGCCGGGATCGAGTTCGCCGGTCTCGAGGAGGCGTCATGACGGAGCGCGGTTCCCTGCTCGCCCAGCCGCTGCAGCGGCCCTCCGCCGGACGGAGCCTTCTGTACGTGGGCCTCTTCGTGCTCGGCGCGGTCGTCGGCGCGGCCGGTGCGCTGGTGCAGGCCGGCTGGTTCCCCGGCGGGCTGCTGCTCGCGCTCGCGGGCGAGGCCGGGCTCTGTCTCGGCGGGGCACGGGCCACCGACAGCCGTGGCGGGGCGATAGCGCCTGCCGCCGGATGGATGATCTCCGTCATCCTGCTCACCGCCAGCAGACCCGAAGGGGACTTCCTCTTCGGCGCGGGAGGCGGCTCCTATCTCTTCCTCTTCGGAGGGATGGCCGTCGCTGTGATCTGCGCCACCCTCGGACAGGGGCGGCAACCAGGTGCCCGTGACGTCCGACTTGGCAAGTGACGTACCACTTCGCCATTAACCGCGCGTGGGAGTCCCGTGTGGGTTTCCCCGGCGGTCATGGGATACGCGCCAGAAGTGGCCAGTATGGTGGTGCGCGCCGCCGAGCCGCCCGTGAGGTTGTGTCGGGCGGCGGAGCCAACCGGGAGAACCTGC
This sequence comes from Streptomyces sp. NPDC001351, assembly GCF_042896045.1. Lineage (NCBI taxonomy): Bacteria > Bacillati > Actinomycetota > Actinomycetes > Kitasatosporales > Streptomycetaceae > Streptomyces > Streptomyces sp. NPDC001351. The sequence continues at coordinate 678,346 of NZ_JBIAWS010000002.1, forward strand.
CTTGAGTCGTGAAACTGACACTCCGTCCTCCGGGCCCAACGGGCGCGGCCAAGCCGCATACCCGTCGGGCACGCCGCCGTACGGGACCCCCACGGCTTCCGACGCCGGTACGGATGCGGGCCGTTCGGCCGCGCAGCCGGAGGACCGCAAGACCGAGACCACACTGACGACCCGGATCCGGATCAACATCCCAGGGTCGCGGCCCATCCCGCCCGTCGTCGTGCGTACGCCCGTCGCGGACACCGACGGCTCCGACGACACCGGGGAGACCGAGGTTCCGGGGCCGGGCGCCACCCAGGCCATGGGCATCGTCGAGCCCCCGGCCGAGGCCGCTCAGTCCGCCGAGGACAGGACGAGCGGGTGGTTCGCGCCCCGCAAGTCCGCGCCCGCCAAGGGCGGTCAGGGCGGCGGCTCCACCAACGGCGCCGGTCTGCCGGGCGGTTCGGGCGCGGGTGCGCCGGCGGCCCCGGCTGCCGGGCCCTTCGGCGGGGGTGCCCCCTCCGGCGGCGCCCGTCCGGGCACCGGCCGTCCCGGTGGCGTGGTCGGCTCCATGAGCGTGCCGGGCGGCTCCCGGCCCGGTGGCGCCTCCCGCCCGGGCGGGACGAACGGCGCCGGGCTGCCCGGAGCGACCGGCGGCCCCGTGGCCCCCGGGCACGGCGGCGGCACCGGCTCCTTCGACGTCACCGAGGCGCTGGCCGCCGGACCGCTCGGGGGCGGCGCGCGCCCCGGCAGCGGTGGCAGCGAGCCCCGCCGTGACGACCTCCCGTACTTCTCGGACGGCGAGCACGGCACCCAGAACGGGCAGAACCGGCAGAACGGCCAGAGCGGTTACGGCGCTCCGGGCGGCGCGAGCGGCTTCAACGGGCCGAACGGCCGTGGCGGCCAGGGCGGCGGCGCCCAGGGCCCCGCGGGCCCGACCGTCGGTCCGGTCACCGGTGACGGCCCCGTGACCTCGCCCTTCGGCGCCGGACCCACCGGGCCTGCCGGGCCCAAGGGACCCGGCGGCTCCGGCGCACCCGCGGGCCTCGGCGGTCCCGCGGGCCTCGGCGGCCCCGGCGGCCCCGGGACCATCGGCGGCACGCACGGCGCGGGCCTCGGCCCCGGTGGCGGTCTCAGCGACGACACCGCGATCCTCACCCCGCAGAAGCCGGCCCCCGAGCCGGGCCAGCAGGGCTTCCCGGCGCCCGAGAACATCTCCGGACACACCGTCACCAGCGGTGTCCCGGTCGGAACGCCCGGCGGGAGCTCGCCGTTCGGCCCCGGTTCCCACACCGACGGCCCACTGCCGCACACGCCCCCGAAGCTGCCCGAGCCGGGCGGCCAGAACACGTCGGCTTCAGCGCCCAAGAAGCAGAAGAAGGGGCGCAACAAGCTGGTGCTGCTCGGCACCGGCGTGGTCATCGTCGGCGGCCTCGCGTACGGCGCCGGGCTGCTGATGAACCACTCCGACGTGCCCAAGGGCACCACCGTGCTCGGCGTCGACATCGGCGGCGGCACCCGCGACGACGCGGTGAAGAAACTGGACGCGGCCTTCGGCAGCCGGGTGAACAAGCCGCTGAAGCTGTCGGTCGGCGGCAAGACGGTCGAGCTCAAGCCGGACCAGGCGGGCCTGCAGTTCGACGAACAGGCCACGGTCGCGGCGGCCGCGCAGGCCGACTACAACCCGATCTCCGTCATCGGCTCCCTCTTCGGCAACCACCGGGTCGTCGACCCGGTCATGCCCGTCGACGAGGAGAAGCTGACCGCCGCCCTGCAGTCCACGGCGGGCGGCTCCGGCTCGATGACCGAGGGCACGATCGAGTTCAAGTCCGGCAAGGCCGTCGCCGTCTACGGCAAGGCGGGCAAGGGCATCGACGCCGCCCGGTCGGCCCAGGCGGTCGAGGACGCGTACCGCAGCCAGGTGGAGACCAACTCCACCGACCCGGTCGCGGTCGTCACCACGACCCAGCAGCCGACGGTCACGAACGCCGAGGTCGACCGGGAGATGAAGGCCTTCGCCGAGCCGGCGATGTCGGGCTTCGTCATGGTCAAGGCGGGCGCGGTGCAGGTCAAGTTCAGCCCGCAGAACTCGCTGTGGAAGTTCCTCCGGGTCCAGGCCGTCGGCGGCAAGCTCGTCGACAAGCCGGACCTGACCGCGCTGAAGAACCTCTACGGCGGCGCGTTCGACGGTGTCCTGATCACCCGGGGCACCGGCAAGAAGACCGCCGTCACCCCGCAGGACGTCTACGTCGCCCTGCGCCAGGCCCTGCTGAGCAAGACCAACAGGGTCGGGGTCATCCAGACGAACCCCAGCTGACGTCAGTCCCGCGAAGGGGGCGTCCGGCACACGCCGGGTGCCCCCTTCGCCGTATGTCACCGTCCGCCGTATGACATCTGTCATCCGGCAGTCAGGACCGCCGACACTGCCGTGGCCTTGGCCTGCGCGGCCACCATGGATCCCATGACGACGACAGCGAAAGCGACCACCACCCAGGTGGTCGGCTTCGACCAGGTGAGCAAGACCTACGGGACCGTACGGGCCGTCGACGGGCTGACCCTCGCCCTGCACCCGGGGGAGACCGTGGCCCTGCTGGGGCCGAACGGGGCCGGCAAGTCGACCACCCTCGACCTGCTGCTCGGCCTCAAGAACCCCGACAGCGGCACGGTCAGCGTCTTCGGCACCAGCCCGCGCGAGGCCATCGTCGCCGGGCGTGTGGGCGCCATGCTGCAGAGCGGCGGGCTGATGGACGAGGTCACGGTCGCCGAGCTGGTGAAGCTTGCCTGCGACCTGCACCCGAAGCCCTACAAGGCGAAGGACGTGCTCGCCCGCGCCGGCATCTCGCAGATCGCCGACCGCAAGGTCAACAAGCTCTCCGGCGGCCAGGCCCAGCGCGTCCGCTTCGCCCTCGCCACGGCCGGCGACAGCGACCTGATCGTCCTGGACGAGCCGACCACCGGCATGGACGTCTCCGCCCGCCAGGCCTTCTGGGCCACCATGCGCGAGCAGGCCGACCAGGGCCGTACGGTCCTGTTCGCCACGCACTACCTGGAGGAGGCCGACGCCATCGCCGACCGGGTGCTGGTCCTGCACCGCGGCCGGCTGCTGGCGGACGGCACGGCCGCCGAGATCAAGGCGAAGGCCGGGGCGCGCAGGGTGTCGTTCGACCTGGAGGGCACCATCGACGAGGCGTCGATCCGGGCGCTGCCGTTCCTCACCTCCATCACTGTGTCCAAAAGCGGCTCCGCCGCGGGCTCGGGCCAGACGATCCGTATCCAGTCCTCCGACGCCGACGCGACCGTCCACGCCCTGTACGGCCTCGGCCTCTACCCCCGCAATCTCGAAGTCGCCGGGCTCGGGCTCGAGCAGGCCTTCGTCGCCATCACCGCCGCCGAGGAGGCGAAGCAGTCGTGAACAGCCTCATCAAGCTGGAGCTCACCCGCGCCCTGCGCAACCGCAAGTTCCTGTTCTTCTCGGTGATCTACCCGTCGGTGATCTTCCTGCTCGTCTCCAACCAGACGGGGAAGGTCGACGGCACCGGCCTGAGCGTCGCCTCGTACGTCATGGTCTCCATGGCCTCCTTCGGCGCCCTGACCGCGGTCCTCATGGGCAACAGCGAGCGCATCGCCAAGGAGCGGGAGGGCGGCTGGGTGCGGCAGCTGCGGCTGACCACGCTGCCCGGGCGCGGCTATGTCCTCGCCAAGACCGCCAGCGCCGCCGTCGTCAGCCTGCCGTCCATCGTGGTGGTCTTCCTGGTCGCCGCGGCCGTGCGGGGCGTTCGGCTGGACGCCTGGCAGTGGTTCGCGCTCACCGGGGCGATCTGGGCGGGCAGCCTGGTCTTCGCCGCGCTCGGCGTCGCCATCGGCTACCTGGCCACCGGGGACGCGGTCCGTCCGATCACGATGATCACGTACTTCGGCCTCTCGATCCTCGGCGGCCTGTGGATGCCGTCCACGACCTTCCCGCAGTGGCTGCAGGACATCGCCAAGTGGCTGCCCACGCACGCGTACGCTGCCCTCGGACGGGCCATCGAACAGAGCCGGTCCCCCGAGACCAAGGACCTCGCCCTCCTCGTCGTCTACTTCGTCCTGTTCGCGGGCGGCGCGGCGTGGCTGTACCGGAAGGACACGCTGAAGGCGTGAGCATGATGACGGACGACGGGCTGCCCGCGGAACTCCGGGCCGAGAACGCGATCCGGGTCGGCCAGCCGCCCCGCACCCGGGGCGAGGCCACGCGCAAACTGCTCTGGATCCTGCCCTGGCTGATCTTCCTCGGGTCGCCGGTGCAGGACCTGACCTCCGGCCACCACACGCCCGCCGCGACCGTGGCGGGCTGGGTGGCCCTGGTCTCCTTCACCGGTGCTTATCTGACGGTGGTGTTCCGGAACATGGGCCGGCCGTTCGGCGGACGGGCCGTCGCCGGTCTCGTCGCCCTGCTCGGAATCCTCGCCGTCGTCCTGAGCCTCACCCTCGGCAGCGCGTGGATCGGCCTCTTCGTGTATGTCTCCGTCACCTACGGCGCCACGCTGCCGCAGCGGGTCGCGTACGCGGCGGTCGGGCTGAACACCCTCGCGATGGTCCTGGTCGGCCTGCGGGTCGGGCTGGACGACTGGAGCCTCGTCCTGGTGGTGCTGCTCCTGGGCTTCGCGATGATGGGCGTGAAGCAACTGGTGCGCACGACCATAGAGCTGCGCAAGGCCCGCGCGACGGTCGCCCAACTGGCCGCCAACGAGGAACGTCTGCGCCTGGCCCGCGACCTGCACGACCTCCTCGGCCACTCGCTCTCCCTGATCACGCTGAAGAGCGAGCTGGCGGGCCGTATGCTCCCCGACCACCCCGAGAAGGCGGCCCAGCAGGTCGCCGACATCGAACAGGTCAGCCGCCAGGCCCTGGTGGACGTCCGCGAGGCGGTCAGCGGCTATCGCCGCCCGCGCCTGTCCGAGGAACTCGCGGGCACCCAGGTGGCGTTGACGGCAGCGGGCGTCACGGCCGAAGTCCCCGGCGAACCGGACCTCACAGGCGTCCCCGAGGAGAGCGAGTCCGCCCTCGCCTGGGCACTGCGCGAGGCGGTCACCAACGTCGTGCGGCACAGCGGCGCCACCCGCTGCACGGTGGAGGTACTGCACCGTCAGACGCTGGACGGCCCGGTCCTCGAACTCGCCGTCGAGGACAACGGCTCCGGCGCCCCCGGCAAGGGCCCCGGCAACGGTCTGACGGGCCTGACGGAACGCCTGGAGAAGGCCGGTGGCACCCTGGAGGCAGGCCGCATCAAGCACGGCTTCCGCCTTGTCGCCCGCGTCCCCGTCGACACCCCGTCGGCCGTAGTATCCGGGGCATGAGCTCTACGATCAAGGTGCTCCTCGCCGAGGACCAGTCGATGGTCCGCGAGGCGCTGGCCGCCCTCCTCGGCCTGGAGGACGACATCGAGGTCGTGGCCCAAGTGGCGCGCGGCGACGAGGTGTTGGCGGCCGCCCGCGAGCACGCCGTGGACGTGGCCCTCCTCGACATCGAGATGCCGGGCTGCACCGGCATCGAGGCGGCGGCCCAGGTCCACAAGGCCCTGCCGGGCGTGAAACTGATCGTCCTCACCACCTTCGGCCGCCCCGGCTACCTCCGCAGCGCCATGGAAGCAGGCGCCGACGCCTTCCTGGTCAAGGACGCCCCGGCGGCCCAACTGGCAGAAGCGGTACGCAAGGTCCTGGCGGGGGAGCGGGTCATCGACCCGACGCTGGCGGCAGCGGCCCTGGCCGAGGGCGCCAACCCCCTCACCGACCGAGAGCGCGAGGTCCTGCGAGCGGCGGCGGACGGTTCGACGAACGCGGAGCTGGCAGCGGCCCTGCATCTGTCCCAGGGCACGGTCCGGAATTACTTGTCGACGGCAATCCAGAAACTGGCGGTGAGAAACCGAGCCGAAGCCGTGCGGATCGCCCGAGAAAAGGGCTGGCTGTAGCGCGCCCTTAGGGGCGCGGGGCTGTGTCGATATGCGGCTCCGCCGCGTGGGCGCGACAAGCCACGACGAAGTCGCACACGCACAACACACAGCATTCTACGGCGATTAGGCGAACTTCAGTTGAGGAGCGCCCGGGCCGCCCGGGCCTGCCCCCGCACCCGCTCCGCAGCCCCTTCATCCACCGCACTGATCAACTCCGCGTACTCCTCCAACTCCCCCGCCCCCTCGACGAAGTCCCCCCGCTGCACCAGCAACTGCGCCCGCTCATACCGCAACCGCGCCGGATGCGAAGGCAACAACAACGACAGCTCCACCGCCCACAAGGACACATCCGACCGCTCCGGCCGAGCGGCCGCCCACGCCCGGATGTTGTTGAGGATCCGCAGAACGACGTCCAGCGGATCCGCCGGCGACAACATCGACGGATCCAGCGCAGCCCCCGTGGCCCCGGCCACCAACAGCTCAGCGTCGCCGACACCGAGCACACGCCCCCCGTCGAACGGATCCACCAGCACCTGCTCCTCCTGGGGCCCGAACCCGACCACGAAGTGCCCCGGCAGCGCGACCCCGTACACCGGCGCCCCCGCCCGCCGCGCGACCTCCATCCACACCACCGACAGCAGGATCGGCAGCCCGCGCCGCCGTCGCAGCACCTCGTGCAGCAGCGAGGACTCCAGGCGCTGATAGTCGGCGGGGGAGCCGCGGAAGCCGTCCTGCACCCCGAGCAGGTGGTGCAGCGCCGTGGCCCACGCCATCGGACCGCCCGGCCGGAACGGCACCCGCCCCGCCAGCCGGTCCAGCTCCATCTGGGCGGCGTCCAGGCCCGCCTCGTCCAGGGCCCCGTCCGCCTCCGCGCCGACCAGCAGGCACAGCGTCGACAGATCGGGCCGCTCGGACCGGGCCTCCTCGGCGAACCGCCGCCGCAGTTCGGCGGACCGCTCGGGCGGTGGGGGGTATGGGGGACGCATAGCAGCCTCGTGCCCTCTCCCGGCGATCGGTACTACTGGCCGCTGCCGGGAGCCGCCGGCTCCCGGTAGTGGTGGTACGCGTGGTGCGCGGCGAAACCCATCCCGGCGTACAGCGCCCGCGCCCCCGCGTTGTCCTCCTCGACCTGCAGCCAGGCGGCCGAGGCGCCCTCGTCCAGCGCCCGCCGGGCCAGCGCGGCCATGACGGTGGTGGCCAGACCGCGCCGCCGCTGCTCCGGATCCACCTCGACGGCGGCGAAGGACGCCCATCGCCCGTCCACGACGCATCGCCCGATCGCGGCGGGCGCCGCACCCCCGGACGGGCCGGGAACCGTCGCGAACCACACCGAAGGGCCGCTCCCGAGCACCTTCAGCGCCACCTCGCTCACCCCCTTGCGCTGGTACCGCGCAAGCCACGCCTCGTCCGCCTCCCGGGACAGCACGACCCCGGACGCCTCCGCCCGGTCCGCGACCGGCGCCAGCGCCCCGATCCACAGCTCGGCACTCACCTCACGCACCCACCCGCGCCGCTCCAGTTCCGCGCACAGCAGCTCCTGCGTGCCCTCGGCGCCGGTCGCCGTCTGCACGTACGCGGGCAGCCCACGGTCGCCGTACCAGCGTCGTACGACGTCCAGCGCCTCGTCGAGCGGCAGCCCCGGGTCGCCGAGCGGCAGCACGGAGTTGGCGCGCCGCGTGAAGCCGGAAGCCGCCCGCAGCTCCCACTCGCCCAGCCGCTCGCTCTCCACCGGACGCCACGCGCGCGAGGTGACGAGCGCGAGCTCCTCGTACGAGGCCGAGGGGCCCCGGCGGCGGGCCGGCGCGGCGGGCACGACCTTGCCCGCGACCAGCGCCGATTCCGGAATGCGGATACTCTCGCCGCTCTTCCGTGTGATCAGCAGCACACCGTCGTCCCATGATGTGAGAACACCCACCGTGTCGGTGAACTTCTCGTCCGGGACTCCAGAGGCGGTCAAGCGGCGCACGGAAACTCGTTTTCCCACGTCAGCAGCGGTGATACGAACCTCAAGACGTCCGCCGGCCGAGATTTCCACAGGTCAGTTCACCCCTCCTGTTCGGATCATGCCCAAGAACGGAGATACTAGGGGCGGGCATCGACGACGCCGCGCTCCCGCGCGCCAGGCGGCGGAGCCTACGGAGGCCCGCCAGCGCCCTATCGAGGAGGAACGACAGCGTGACCTACGTCATCGCGCAGCCTTGTGTCGACGTCAAGGACAAGGCGTGCATCGAGGAGTGCCCGGTCGACTGCATCTACGAGGGCCAGCGGTCCTTGTACATCCACCCGGACGAATGCGTCGACTGTGGTGCCTGTGAGCCGGTCTGCCCGGTCGAGGCGATCTTCTACGAGGACGACACTCCGGAGGAGTGGAAGGACTACTACAAGGCGAACGTCGAGTTCTTCGACGAGCTCGGCTCCCCCGGTGGCGCCAGCAAGCTGGGCCTGATCGAGCGGGACCACCCCTTCATCGCCGCGCTGCCGCCGCAGGCCGAGTAAGCACGCAAGCGGCCCGCACCGACTGTGCCGCCTCGGTCCCGTACGGCCGGATCGCCCTGGTGATCGCCGTACGGGACCGAGGCGTTTGCCGTACCAGGGCCTTTGGGCCGTCTGCCGTACCAGAAAGTGAGCCAGATCCCGTGTCCGCAGTCTCCGACCGCCTGCCCACCTTCCCCTGGGACAAGCTGGAGCCGTACAAGAAAACGGCCGCCTCGCACCCGGACGGCATCGTCGACCTCTCCGTCGGCACCCCGGTCGACCCGGTCCCCGAGCTGGTCCAGAAGGCCCTCATCGACGCGGCGGACTCCCCGGGCTATCCGACGGTCTGGGGCACCCCGGCCCTGCGCGACGCGATCACCGGCTGGGTCGAGCGCCGCCTCGGCGCCCGCGAGGTCACGCACCGGCACGTCCTGCCGATCGTCGGCTCCAAGGAGCTCGTCGCCTGGCTGCCCACCCAGCTGGGCCTCGGCCCGGGCGACAAGGTCGCGTACCCGCGCCTGGCCTACCCGACGTACGAGGTGGGCGCTCGTCTCGCCCGCGCCGACCACGAGGTCTACGACGACCCGACGGACCTCGATCCGACGAACCTGAAGCTGCTCTGGCTCAACTCGCCGTCGAACCCGACCGGCAGGGTGCTGGGCAAGGAGGAGCTGACGCGGATCGTCGCGTGGGCGCGCGAGCACGGGGTCCTGCTCTTCTCCGACGAGTGCTACCTGGAGCTGGGCTGGGAGGCGGACCCGGTCTCGGTCCTGCATCCGGAGGTGAACGGCGGATCGTACGAGGGCATCGTGTCCGTCCACTCCCTCTCCAAGCGCTCCAACCTGGCGGGCTACCGCGCCGCCTTCCTGGCGGGTGACCCGGCCGTCCTCGGCCCGCTGCTCGAGATCCGCAAGCACGGCGGCATGATGACGCCGGCGCCCACGCAGGCGGCCGTGGTGGCGGCCCTGGGTGACGACGCCCATGTCCAGGAGCAGCGCGAGCGGTACGCGGCCCGGCGCACGGCTCTGCGCGAGGCGCTCCTCGGCCACGGCTTCCGCATCGAGCACAGCGAGGCCAGCCTCTATCTGTGGGCGACGCGGGACGAGTCCTGCTGGGACACGGTGGCCCACCTGGCCGGGCTCGGCATCCTGGTCGCGCCGGGCGACTTCTACGGCACGGCGGGCGAGAGGTTCGTACGCGTGGCGCTGACGGCGACGGACGAGCGGGTGCGGGCAGCCGTGGAGCGGCTGTAGCCGCCGCGGATGCGACGAAGGGGCCCGGGACAGCGTCCCGGGCCCCCTCCGTGCCACCGGTGGCTCAGCCGCCGATCGGCAGGCCCTTCACCGGCAGGTTGCCGGTGCTCGGCAGGCCGCCCTTGAGCGAGCCCGCCGGCAGGGCGCCGCCGTTCTCGGCCGCCGTCTGCGTGGTGACGCCGACGATCTCCCCGACGGAGCCCGCCGCGGCGCCCGCCGCACGCTGCGCGGCCGGGGCCGCCTTCTTCGCCACGCTGCCGCCGGTCTTGCCCGCGTTCGGTACGGCCTTCTTGACCGCGTTGCTGCCGGCGGCGCCCGCAAGCCCGGTCACGTTCTGCGCCGCACCGTCGACGGTGTTGCCGACGCTCGCCCCGTCCAGAGCGGTCAGGCCGCCGACGTTCGGGGCAGCGGGCAGTTCGGGGGCCGCGCTCGCGGAGCCGGCCGCACCGACCCCGGCAGCCGCTCCCGCTGCGACGAGCAGCGCGGCACGGGCGATCCGACGGGTCAGGGGGAGGGACATGATGCTCCTTCGATGGATGTTGATCGTCCGGGCTCGGACGATGTGACTACCGCTCGAAGGCCCCGAAGGTTGCGGCGTCCCAACGTAAAGAGTTGGCAATGCGTCGCATTATCGGCTGCGGATAAAAACGGGCAAAAAGCGTCGGTCCGGAAAGCCTGCCGAATCCTTACAGCTCTTTGTTGGCAAGGGCTTTGACGGATGCAGGGGTGACGGTGCGAAAACCTGCCCACACCGTGGATCAAGCATGCCCGGCATAACCCGTGCGAGTGAAGGGCCGTACTACTGCGCAGTGACGATTCGGACCGCGGCGGCGGCCTTTTCCACCCCGCCGACGCCCTCCGCGGCGGCCTTGTGCCACGGGTTGTCGGCGTTCCCGGCGGTCCACTCCCGCCCGCCGTAGGAGACCCGCTCGATGTGCAGGGCGGAGGAGTTGGCCACGGCCCAGTGGGCGAGCTGCCAGCCGCGCTGGCGGGCGCTGCGGCCCTTGGCGGGGCTCTTGCCGGCGGCGACGGGGAGCGTGACGGTGCGGGCGATCGTTCCCGGGCTCTCGGTCGGCGAAGGCGCCGGCGTCGACAGGGCGTTCACTTCCGCGGCGGCCGGCTCCAGCGCGTCGCGCCCGAAGTCCCGTACGAGAGCGGCCCGTACCGCGTCCGGACCCGCCGCCCGTGTGGTGGCCGGCAGGCCGGCGCAGGTCAGCGTGGCCGGTGAGTTCCCGGTGAGGGCGGCGGAGAGCAGGGCGGCGTCCGGCTCGTGCTTGGCGTACGCCTCGGGGTATCCGCTGCGCTGGACGCGCTGCGCGGCGACGGTGAGGGGGAGTTTCGCGTAGTCGGGCACCTTGGCCAGGTGCCGGTAGAACATGCCCGCCGCGTACGTCGGGTCCAGGATCTGCTTCCTGGTGCCCCAGCCCTGCGAGGGCCGCTGCTGGAACAGGCCGAGCGAATCCCGGTCGCCGTGCTCGATGTTGCGCAGCCCCGACTCCTGCAGCGAGGTCGCGATCGCGATGGTCACCGCCCGCTCGGGCATACCGCGCCCGGTGCCCACCGCGGCGATCGTGGCCGCGTTCACCGCCTGTTCCGGCGTGAACTCGTACGCCGCCCCATCGGCCTCGCCCGAGACCACTCTGCAGCCCGATCCGCCTCTGCCCCCGGTGACGTACTGCACCGCGAGATAGCCCGCGACGGCGAGCAGAATCACGAAGGCCGCCCCGATACGGAAGAAGCGGCCACGGCGTTTGAGGGTGGATGACGGCTCTGGCACGTCGTACAAGGTAGCGGAGGGCCCTGTGACCCACGTGAGGGATGTGGCCAGTGGGCCCGGGCGCGCGCAGGTTAGGGTCGACGTCATGGCCGACACCCCACTTGACCTCACTCTGGACGCCGCCGAGCTCACCGCGCAGCTCGTCGACTTCCCGTCCGAGAGCGGCACCGAGAAGCCCCTCGCCGACGCGATCGAGTCCGCCCTGCGCGCTCTGCCGCACCTGGCGGTCGAGCGGTACGGCAACAACGTCGTCGCGCGGACGGACCTGGGCCGGCCGGAGCGGGTCATCCTGGCCGGCCACATCGACACCGTGCCGATCGCCGGCAACGTCCCGTCCCGGCTGGACGCGGACGGCGTCCTGTGGGGCTGCGGCACCTGCGACATGAAGTCGGGTGTGGCGGTGCAGCTGCGCATCGCGGCCACGGTCCCGGCCCCCAACCGTGACCTGACCTTCGTCTTCTACGACAACGAAGAGGTGGCCGCGGACCTCAACGGGCTCAAGCACGTCGCCGAGGCGCACCCCGAGTGGCTGGAGGGCGACTTCGCGGTGCTGCTCGAGCCGTCCGACGGCGAGGTCGAGGGCGGCTGCCAGGGCACCCTCAGGGTTCTGCTGAAGACGACGGGAGAGCGGGCGCACTCGGCGCGCAGCTGGATGGGCTCCAACGCCATCCACGCGGCCGCGCCGATCCTGGCCCGCCTGGCCTCGTACGAACCCCGCTACCCGGTGATCGACGGCCTGGAGTACCGGGAGGGACTGAACGCGGTGGGCATCTCGGGCGGTGTGGCCGGCAATGTCATCCCCGACGAATGCGTCGTGGCCGTCAACTTCCGCTATGCGCCCGACCGCACGGAGGAGGAGGCGATCGCCCACGTCAGGGAGGTCTTCGCGGAATGCGGGGTGGCGGAGTTCGTGGTGGACGACCACAGCGGCGCGGCCCTGCCCGGCCTCTCGCACCCGGCCGCGGCGGCCTTCATCGAGGCGGTCGGCGGAACCCCGCAGCCGAAGTACGGCTGGACGGACGTCTCGCGTTTCTCCTCCCTCGGCATCCCCGCGGTCAACTACGGCCCCGGCAACCCGCACTTGGCGCACAAGCGGGACGAACGGGTCGAAACCGCGAAGATCCTGGCGGGTGAGCAGCGGCTGCGGGCCTGGCTGACCGCGTAGCCCGTGCACCGCTTCACGGCGGACATGCTCGCGTCCCCCGTCCGTAACCCGCGTAGATCTACTCTGAGGTGGGAACACCTGCAAGCGGAGGGAGCGCACATGGCTACCGGGAACCCCGAGGGCAAGAAGGTGCCACCGGACGAGCAGCGTCTCGGACCGGTCCTCCGAAGGCGCGGCCAGGTGACGGAGAGCACGACGGACCAGCGGCTGCTGGACGAGCGCGCTCCCACCGACTGGGTCCACACGGACCCCTGGCGGGTGCTGCGCATCCAGTCGGAGTTCATCGAGGGCTTCGGCACCCTCGCCGAACTCCCGCCCGCGATCAGCGTGTTCGGCTCGGCGCGCACGCCCGTCGACTCCCCGGAGTACGAGTCGGGCGTCCGCCTCGGCCGCGGCCTGGTGGAGGCGGGCTGGGCAGTGATCACCGGCGGCGGTCCGGGCGCCATGGAGGCGGCCAACAAGGGGGCCTGCGAGGCGAAGGGCATCTCGGTCGGTCTCGGCATCGAGCTGCCCTTCGAACAGGGTCTGAACCCCTACGTCGACATCGGCCTGAACTTCCGCTACTTCTTCGTCCGCAAGATGATGTTCGTGAAGTACGCGCAGGGCTTCGTGGTCCTGCCCGGCGGCCTGGGCACCCTGGACGAGCTCTTCGAGGCGCTGACCCTGGTGCAGACCCAGAAGGTGACCCGCTTCCCGATCGTGCTGTTCGGGAGCGCGTACTGGGGCGGCCTGGTCGACTGGCTCAAGAACACCCTGATCGCCCAGGGCAAGGCATCGGAGAAGGACCTCCTCCTCTTCCATGTCACGGACGACGTGGACGAGGCGGTGGCCCTGGTCTCGAAGGAGGCGGCGCGCTAGAGACGGGTAGAGGCGGCGGGGGCGAGGCCGCATCCGTCAGCGGCTCCGCCGCGGGCCTATGCCAGCCCCCGCCGCGCCACGGCCGGTGGCCGATGCCCCGCGATGGACGCCACCATGTCCAGCACCTGCCGGGTCTCGGCGACCTCGTGCACCCGGTAGACCTGCGCGCCCAGCCACGCCGACACGGCCGTGGTGGCGAGCGTCCCCACCACCCGCTCCTTCAGCGGCTTGTCCAGGGTCTCGCCCACGAAGTCCTTGTTGGACAGGGAGACCAGGACGGGCCACCCCGTGTCCACCATCTCGCCGAGCCGCCGCGTCGCCTCCAGGCTGTGCCGGGTGTTCTTCCCGAAGTCGTGCCCGGGATCGATCAGCACGGACTCCCGGGGCACCCCCAGCGCCACGGCCCGCTCGGCCAGTCCCAGTGTCACCCGCAGGATGTCGGCCACGACATCGTCGTACGTCACCCGATGCGGACGCGTACGCGGCTCGGCGCCCCCGGCGTGCGTGCACACCAGCCCGACCCCGTACCGCGCCGCGACCTCCGCCAGGGCGGGGTCGACGCCGCCCCACGCGTCGTTCAGCAGATCCGCGCCGGCCTCGCACACGGCCTCGCCGACCTCGGCCCGCCAGGTGTCCACACTGATGACCACGTCCGGGAAGCGCCGCCGCACCTCCGCGACGAACCCCACCGTCCGCCGCGCCTCCTCCTCGGCCGACACCTCGTCGCCCGGGCCGGCCTTCACCCCGCCGATGTCGATGATGGCGGCCCCCTCCGACACCGCCTGCTCCACGCGCGCGAGGGCGGGCTCGTCCCGGAAGGTCGCTCCCCGGTCGTAGAAGGAGTCCGGGGTCCGGTTCACGATCGCCATGATCACCGGCTCGTGCGCCTCGAATGCGCGCCTGCCCAGCCTGAGCATCCGCTGTGACCTCTCGTAGTCCGACCTGCGTAAGACCGGTTCCTCGGCCGCCTGCGACCCTAACTGTCAGACTCGCATGGCACGATCGGACCCTGACACATCCAGCTTCATCTACAGCTCCATCTTCAGCTTCATCCAGCTTCCGAACATCGAGCGTGGGGACCACAGCGATGGTTATGTTCTTGTTCCTGGTCGTCGCTCTCGCCGTCGTGGTCGCCGCCGTGACACTGGCCGTGGTGGGTGGCTCGGAGGGCGGGGGCCCGTTGCCCGAGGTCGACCCCGAGCGGCTGCACGACCCGCTGCCGCCGGACCGGCCCGTGGGCCGCGCCGACGTCGACAGCCTCCGCTTCCCGCTCGCCGCCCGCGGCTACCGCATGGCGGACGTCGACGACGCCCTCAACCGCCTCGGCGCGGAACTCGCCGAGCGCGACGCCCGTATCGCCGACCTGGAGTCCGCACTGGCGGGCGCCCAGGCCGCCGCGCACCACGTCTCCATGGACAAGCCGATGCACGGCCAGGGGGAGCAGCAGTGAGCGACGGCACCGCCATCGCCGGCCCGGACGGCGCCCTGCGCTGCCCCTGGGCCCTGTCCACCGAGGACTACGTGGCGTACCACGACGAGGAGTGGGGCCGCCCGGTCCACGGCGACGACGCCCTCTACGAGCGCCTCAGCCTCGAGGCCTTCCAGTCGGGCCTGTCCTGGATCACGATCCTGCGCCGCCGCCCCGGCTTCCGCGCGGCCTTCGCCGACTTCCGCATCGCCAAGGTCGCCGCCTTCACGGAAACGGACCGCGCCCGCCTGCTGACCGACCCCGGCATCATCCGAAACCGAGCCAAGATCGACGCGACGCTCGCCAACGCGCGCGTGCTGGCGGAGTGGGCACCGGGTGAACTGGACGAGTTCATCTGGTCCTACGCGCCGGCGCCGGGACCGGCCCCGAAGACTCTGGGTGACGTCCCCGCGGTAACCCCCGAGTCGACCGCCCTTTCCAAGGCCTTGAAGAAGCGGGGCTTGCGCTTTGTCGGCCCGACGACGGCGTACGCATTGATGCAGGCGTGCGGGCTGGTGGACGACCACTTGGAATCCTGCGTCGCGAGGAGCGCCCCGTAAGGGGCGCGGGGCTGTATCGATATGCGGCTCCGCCGCGGGGGCGCGACCAGCCCCCACGAACCCGCACCCCGCGACGGCGCCGTCAGCTCCCGGACCTAGCGGCCCAAGTACTTCGGCTTCTCCTTGTTCACAAACGCCTGCACCGCGATCACATGGTCCTCGGACGACCCGGCCCGAGTCTGCAGCTCGTCCTCCTTGTCCAAGGTCTCGGACAAGGAGTGCGTGAACCCGTAGGCCACGGCCTCCTTGATCGCCGCATACGCCACCGTCGGCCCCTCGGCCAGCGCCCGCGCCACCTTCTCCGCCTCGGCGTGCAGCTCGCCGACCGGCACCAGCCGGCCCGCGATCCCCAGCTCGTACGCCTCCTGCGCGTTGATGCTCCGCGGGAAGAGCAGCAGGTCGGCGGCGCGCCCCGGCCCGACGACCCGCGGCAGGGTCCAGGACATACCGGAGTCGGCGGTCAGCGCGACCCCCGCGAAGGACGTGTTGAAGGCGGCCGTGTCCGCGACGACGCGGTAGTCCGCGGCGAGGGCGAGGCCGAAGCCGGCCCCGGCGGCCACCCCGTTCACCCCGGCCACCACCGGCTTCGGCATCCCGGCGATCGCCCGCACCACCGGGTTGTAGTGCTCCTTCACCGTGCTCATGGTCTGGCCGGACCCGGTCTCCCGGTCCTGTGCCAGCAGCCCGATGTGCTCCTTGAGGTCCTGCCCCACACAGAACGCCCGCTCCCCGGCGGCGGTCAGCAGCACCGCCCGTACGGCGTCGTCCTCGGCCGCGGAGCGAACCGCCTCCCGCAGGGCGACCTTCGTCGCGATGTTCAGCGCGTTCATCGCCTCGGGGCGGTTCAGCGTGATCGTCGCGAGTCCGTCGCTCACCTCGTAGAGCACGGTGTCGGCCATGGTGTGTCCCCTCGGCTGTCGCGGTTCAGGCGTACCGGCCGGTACGCCCCTGTCCGTAGGACAGCATGGCGGAGATCACCGCCGGGGGACCGGAGTGGACGTGTGACCTGCGTCAAAGAATCCGAGACGGTTCCCGGTCGGCGGAACTCCGTGCGGCCGCGCAGTATCGCAGTCACATCGCCGAATTGAGTGGTTTTGCTCGCGCGCGTTGCCCAAGCGATGCCGACTGATGTTGGTCATCGGGTCCTGAGATGCGGGATAATGGCTTGGAAGCAATGTGTTCGATGCCGGTGTCGCGTGTCCCAGGCTGGACAGGCGTGCCCTCCCAGGGCCGTCGGCTTTTGACGATGAGCTGGTTTCAGGAAGGGGAACGAGCATGGCGGCCATGAAGCCGCGGACGGGCGATGGCCCGCTCGAGGTGACCAAGGAGGGGCGGGGCATCGTCATGCGCGTTCCGCTCGAAGGCGGCGGTCGGCTCGTCGTCGAGCTGACCCCTGACGAGGCCGACGCGCTCGGCGACGCCCTCAAGAAGGTCGTCGGCTGACGCGGAAGCGACCATACCCTTTCAGCTGCCCCGGCATCCAAGTGGTGCCGGGGTCGCTGTTTGCCGGCCCTTCCCCACTCGCTCCCAGGCCCCTCACCGCTTGACCGCGCACAGCAGCCCGTCGCCCACCGGCAGCAGTGACGGCACCAGCTCCTGGCTCTCGCGCACCGCGCGCAGCAGTTCCCGCAGGCGCAGCACCTCCGTGGGCTGCGGGCCCGAGTCGACCGTGCGGCCGTTGGCGAAAACGCCCTCGAAGACGACCAGGCCACCGGGGCGCAGCAGGCGCAACGATTCAGCGAGATAGTCGAGGAATTCCAGGCGATCGCCGTCGCAGAAGACGAGGTCGTAGCCGGCGTCCGCGAGCCGGGGCAGGACGTCCAGGGCGCGGCCCGGGATGAACCGGGCGCGGTTGCTGGCGAAACCGGAGGCACGGAAGGCCTGGCGGGCGAACTGCTGGTGTTCGGGCTCGGGGTCCACCGTGGTCAGCACCCCGTCCGGGCGCATGCCGTGCAGCAGATGGATGCCGGAGACGCCGGTGCCGGTGCCGATCTCCGCCACCGCCTTCGCGTCCACCGAAGCCGCCAGCAACCGCAGGGCGGAGCCCGTGCCGGGCGACACCGAGCGCAGGCCCGCCTCACGGGCCCGGTCGCGGGCCCAGCGCAGCACTTCGTCCTCGGCGACGTAGGCGTCGGCGAACGCCCAGCTCGTCTGCCGGTTGCCGGTAATGACCCTCTCCTGTCCCCGTGGTTGCCTGGGCGTGACTGTATCCGTTGGGCCCGGGAACCCGCAGATGGGACCGGGCGTTTAGAGGGGTAGGAGACGGCACGGGGGGACACAGTTGGATCACGATGAGGGGCAGCTGCCCGAGCAACTGCAGCAGCAGGGGTCGGAGCGGTATCAGCCCAGATCAAATTCTCGTAAAACCGCTTATCCGGAGCTAACGGGCGAGGTGGCTATGGTAGGGGCTCCACTGGACACCACCAGAGCCGACAGGGGAGGTGCGGCTGCGCCTGGGGATCGGGGAGGAGTGCTGCGGCGCTTCCTCGGATCGGCAGGCAGGCCGAAATCCGTGAACGACACCGCTGCTGACCCCAGCCACGCCGCTGACCACGCCCAGACCGCGACGTTCTCCACCGACGCGGACGGGCAGGCGTGGACTCCGCCCACCTGGGAGGAGATCGTCAGCACACACAGTGGCCGCGTCTACCGACTTGCCTACCGCCTCACCGGCAACCAGCACGACGCCGAGGACCTCACCCAGGAGGTCTTCGTCCGCGTCTTCCGGTCCCTGTCGACCTACACTCCGGGCACCTTCGAGGGCTGGCTGCACCGGATCACCACCAACCTCTTCCTGGACATGGTCCGCCGCAAGCAGCGCATCCGCTTCGACGCCCTGGGCGACGACGCGGCCGAGCGGCTGCCGAGCCGTGAGCCGTCACCCCAGCAGGTCTTCAACGACGCGCACTTCGACGCGGACGTCCAGCAGGCCCTCGACACCCTCGCGCCCGAGTTCCGCGCCGCGGTCGTCCTGTGCGACATCGAAGGACTGTCGTACGAGGAGATCGCCGCGACCCTCGGCGTCAAGCTCGGCACGGTCCGCTCCCGGATCCACCGCGGCCGCTCGCAGCTGCGCAAGGCTCTCGCGCACCGTTCGCCGGAGGCCCGGGCCTCCGAGCGGCGCTCCTTCGTGCCTCGCGTACCCGCACTGGGGGGAGGGGGCGCGACCGCGTGAGTGGATCACGACCCAGCCCCGCCGAGAGGCGTCTGGCCGAGCAGCATCTGGGAGACCGACTCTCCGCCCTGGTGGACGGAGAGCTCGGTCATGAGTCGCGCGAGCGTGTCCTCGCCCACCTGGCCACCTGCGCCAAGTGCAAGGCGGAGGCCGATGCGCAGCGACAGCTGAAGAACGTGTTCGCGGAGGCCGCTCCGCCGCCGCCCTCCGAAAGTTTTCTGGCCCGGCTGCAGGGCCTTCCGGGGGGAGGCGATCCGGACGGCGGTGGCTCGCCGTTCGGCGGGGAAGGACTCCTCGGCGCGACCCCCGGAAGACCGGGCGTCACCGGGGTCTTCGGCCTGAAGCGGGGTGAGCGCTTCGAGTTCGACTACGTCCCCTCCTCTTCCTCGCACGCCCCGCTGCTCCCGCCGTCCGCGGACCGCGGCTTCCGCATACACGACGTCAGCCGGCACGAGGCCGAACGGTCGGCCTCGCGCGGGATGCGCTTCGCGTTCGTCGCAGCCGGTGCGGTGTCGCTCGCCGCGATCGCGCTGGGCGGCGTTACGACGGGCACCCCGGTCGACACCACGGACGCGCGCGGCGGCACGGGGGCGGGCAGCAATGTGACCCCGATGCGTACGCAGGGGACGGGCGCCGCCACGGCCCCCGAGGCACAGCGGCGCCGTGGCGCCGGCCCGCTGCTCGCGCAGGGCCGGCAGTCGCGCGGTGACGCGCCGGTGGCCCCGACCCAGGTGTCCGCCCCGCTGCTGCCGGGGGTACCGAGCCCTGCCGGCGCGGCGCAGACCATGCACACGCTGACCACCCCCGTGATGGCGGGGGCCGCAGTGATGTCCCCGCTGATACGTCCACTCACCGCGACCCCGCTGCTCTCCCTGACCTCGTGGTCCTCGGCCCCCGAGGTCTCCTCCCCCGGCCTGCTGGCATCACCCCTCCCCGACTCGAGTCCCGCTCCCTCCTCCCCCCACCCCTCCCGCTGACCGGCCCCTGCGCGACGGCCCGCGAACCTGGTTGAATCCGTGGTGGACCGCGTCCACGGCAGTCAGCCGCGCGCGGAGTCGACAACTGAGGCCACCGCCGACGAGCCGTGCCGCGTCGTGGCCAGCTGTGGGGAGAGCATGAACGAGGGCAAGCCCACGAAGCCGAAGTGGTGGAACCGGCCACGCCCGCAGACCCCTGCGGGGCCTTCGACGGGCACCGGGCCCGCACCGGGGGGTTCGGCGGCGGTCGCGGATGCTGGGCCGATGTCTGGGGATGCGGCTCCGGATTCGCCGGCGGCTGCGGCTGCGGCCGCGGGCTCGACGGAAGGCGTCGAGGCCTCGGCCGGTGCGGCTGCGGCGCCGCGACCCGTGGCCGGGACGGCGTCGGCGGAGGGCAGGGCGGCCCTGCCACATGAAGGTGCCGACGGCGACTTCGAGTTGGACCCGCCGTCCGCGGACCGCAGCGCGACAGCCGCCTCCGAGGCTGCAGTGGAACCGGGCCGGCCGGAGGACACCGGCGGCAACCGTGCGGTCGTCCCCGACGGTGACTTCGAGCTGGGCCGGCCGGAAGGTTTTTCCGCTGAGCGCGCGGCTGTTGCCGAGGGCGCAGTTTCCACGGACGGAGAGGTCGAGCCGGGGCGTCCTGCTGGGGTCGGCGGCGGAGGTGGCCTTCCCGAGGGTGATTTCGAGCTGAGGGCTCCGCAGGAAGCGGACGAGGCAGGGGCCGAGGGCGGCCTGGCCGTCGGCTTGCAGCGCGTCGCCGAGGAACCGGGTTCGGAGCAGCCGCGCACCGGAGGCGACTTCGAGCTGGACCCGCCCGCCGGGGCGGCCGCCCCCTTCATGGACAAGGACTCGGCTGCGGCTACCGCCTCGGCCCTGCCCGCCGCCGAGCGTCCTCAACCGCTGCACGACCCTGATCCCTACAGCACCCCGCCATACGGCGAGCCCGGCCCCTGGGCCCCCGCTCCGCCGGTACAGCACCCGGCGGCCCGACCCGCGCAGGGCACGGCGATACCGGCGCCGACACCGCCCCACGCCGCACCAGCCCCGCTACCACCGTCGGCCCCCGGCGCACCCGTCGTCGGTGGAGCCGCCCCCGGACCACACGGCGCACCTGGCCACACCCGGCTTCCCGGCACGCCGGCCCTTGCCGCCCCCGACTCCGCCAGCACACTCGATCCCACGCAGCCTCCCGGCAGATCGCCCCAGGCGCCGTCCACTGCCACCGGCGTGCCCTTGGCGGCCCCCGAGCCTCCCGGCGCCCCGGGTCCCGACCAGCCCCCCTCCATACCCACCCAGCCGCCGTCCCCCACCGCCGCCGCCCCCCACGGCGCGTCCGCCTCGACCCAGCCTTCCGGTCCAGCGGCCCCCGCACTCCTCTCCACCCCCTGGCAGAACTACGATCCCTGGGCCCCCGCCCCCCTCCAGCAGACCGGCGCCGCTGTCGAGGGGGAGGACAAGCGGCGACGGCGGGTGCGAAGGAGGCTGGTGGGGGGTGCTGTGGTGTTGGCGCTTGTGTCCGGTGGGGTCGGTGGGGGCATCGGGGCGTACCTCGAACGCAACGGCGGCGTGGGCGGCGTAGAGCTGCCGCAGGCCGGGAAGGAGCCCGCCGGGCGGGCTCCGGACAGTGTGGCCGGGATTGCCGCCCGGGCCCTGCCCAGCGTCGTGACCCTGCATGTGACCGGCGCCGACGAGTCGGGTACCGGCACCGGGTTCGTGCTCGACGACCAGGGGCACATCCTCACCAACAACCACGTCGTCGAACCGGCCGCTGCGTCGGCCGGTGCCACGGGCGAGATATCCGTGACCTTCAACAGCGGGGACACCGCCAAGGCCACCGTCGTGGGCCGGGACATCGGCTACGACCTCGCCGTCGTCAAGGTCAGCAATGTCCGCGGGCTGAAGCCCATGGCCCTCGGCAATTCCGACAACGTCCAGGTCGGCGACCCCGTCGTCGCCATCGGCGCTCCCTTCGACCTGGCGGGCACCGTCACCTCCGGCATCATCAGCGCCAAGGAACGCCCCATCACCGCCGGCGGCGACAGCTCCGACGGGAGCGATGTGTCGTACGTCGACGCGCTGCAGACCGATGCGCCGATCAACCCCGGCAACTCCGGCGGGCCGCTCCTCGACTCGAAGGCCCGTGTCATCGGCATCAACTCCGCCATCCGGTCCGCCGACAGCACCACCGACGAGAGCGGTCAGGCCGGTTCCATCGGGCTCGGCTTCGCCATCCCCGTCAACCAGGCCAAGCGGGTCGCCGAGGAACTCATCAACACCGGCAAGGCCACCCACCCCGTCATCGGCGTCACCCTCGACATGGACTACACCGGCGACGGCGCCCGTGTCGGCACCAAGGCCTCCGGCGGCGGCCCCGCCGTCAGCAAGGGCGGCCCGGGCGACAAGGCCGGCATCAGGGCGGGCGACATCATCACCGCGGTGGACGGCGAGCGCGTGCACTCCGGCGAGGAGCTGATCGTCAAGACCCGTGCCCACCGCCCCGGCGACCGCCTGGAGCTGACCGTGCGGCGCGACGGCAAGGAGAAGAAGATCTCGCTGGTGCTCGGTTCCGCCGACGGCGACTGATGGACACGAACCTCACAGGTGCGACCCCCAACCACCGCCCCACAAGGCAAACAACCCCCAAAACCGCGCAGGAAGACGCACTCGGAAAGCTCGGGACAGTACCGGTCGTACGGGATCGCCGGGTACCGTGGATGCGGCCCGGACCACGGAAGACCCGCACAGACCACCGAGGGCCGAGGACCGAGGACATCGCAAGGAGCTTCAGGTGTTCAATGACATAGGACCGCTCGAGCTGGTGACGCTCGTTGTCCTTGCCGTGCTCGTCTTCGGTCCGGACAAGCTCCCGAAGTTCATTCAGGACGTCACCCGGACGATCCGCAAGATCCGTGAGTTCTCGGAGAGCGCGAAGCAGGACATCCGCAGCGAACTGGGCCCGGAGTTCAAGGACTTCGAGTTCGAGGACCTCAACCCCAAGACGTTCATCCGCAAGCAGCTGGACAACGACGAACTGGGGCTGAAGGAGATCCGCAACGGCTTCGACCTGAAGAAGGAGATGGCCGAGGTCACGGACGCCGTCCACGGCACCGACGCGCCGTCCGCCCCCTCCGCCTCCTCGTCTCCCTCTTCCTCCTCGACCTCTTCGTCCTCCGGTTCCACCGGCGGCCGCGTCGACATGACGAAGAAGCCCGAGGAAGACGACCGCCCGCCGTTCGACGCGGACGCCACCTGAGCCGTACGCCCCGGCTGATCCCCTGCGCCGTACCCGCGCCCCACGTGACGCGTTTCATAGTCCACGGCACCCCCTGCACGGCCTGAACCCGCCCTCGGCGCGCCCCACGCGCCGGGCGGTTTCCGTGCCGTCCTGAGCGGGGTGGCTATGCTGCCGAGTTGTTGTGCGGACCGTACTTCGAGGAGTAACGCCGCCCGAAGGGGGGCGGGCCGCTCCGGTCCGACGAGAGCGAGGAGGCGTCCGGGCACATGGAGACGACGAGTCAGGCGGTCGCGCAGGCGCCGGCCGCGGAGGGACAGGAACAGCTGCCCTCCGCCCGGCGCACGGTCGACGGCTACCTGCTGGCGCCCTTCCCGTGGTACGGCCTCGACGAGGCCTTCACGGGCCCGCGCTGGCTGATGCAGGTCGGGACGGCGGCCGATGAAGCCGTCGAGCACGGTTCGATCGGGCACGGCGACGAGCCGTCCGTGAAGAACGAGTACGCGGTCGGGACGGCCGGAGAGCCCAAGGAGAAGTTCGCGGTCGTGGTCACGGTCGCCGCCAACCCCGTGCGGCGCAGCGCGGACGGCACGGGGCTCCTGGAGGCCACCTCGGTGTCCTCGGCGGCCTGGCTCGCGGGGGTGGGGCTGCTGTCCTTCACCTGGCCGGGGCAGATGGACCACTCCCTGCGCGACGACTGGCTGGAGCAGCAGACCGAGACGGCCTGGGCCCTCGCGGACGACCTGGCCGGTCCGGACTGGTCGACGCTGTCGCTGCCGGTGGACGGCGTCCCGACGCCGTTCCACTACCGCGAGTCCGAGTTCGGCTGGGTGCTCGCGGGTTCCACGCAGCAAGGGGTGCACCTGGGGGCGTACGGGAGAGGCATGAGCGCATACGGACTGGGCTTCGCCATGATCAAGGACATCAGCACGTACGCGTAGTCGGGCCTACGGCGGAGGGGGGGGGGGGGGGGGGGGGGGCGCCCCCCCCCCCCCCGGGGCCGCCGCGGGCCCCGCACAAAGTTTTTGGGGGGGAGTGCCCCGGG
>NZ_JBIAWS010000002.1:702251-1023335 GCF_042896045.1 Streptomyces sp. NPDC001351
CCAAACAAAAACCACACCCCCCCCCCCCGCGGGGCGCCCCCCCGGGGGGGGGGGCCCCCCCCCCCCCCCCCCCCCCCCCCTCCGCCGTAGGCGCCCTGGAAGCCCTAGAACTTGTTCTTCGGCGTGATCCCCAGGGACAGGCCCGAAAGGCCGCGCTGGCGGCCGCCCAGCTTGCCCGCGATGCCCCGCAGGGCCGCGCCCGCCGGGGAGTCGGGGTCGGTCAGGACCACCGGCTTGCCCTCGTCGCCGCCCTCGCGGAGGCGGACGTCGATCGGGATGGCGCCGAGGACCGGGACGGTCGCGCCGGTCGTGCGGGTGAGACCGTCCGCGACCGTCTGGCCGCCGCCCGTGCCGAAGACGTCGACCATCTCGCCGCAGTGCGGGCAGGGCAGGCCGGACATGTTCTCGACCACGCCGACGATCTTCTGGTGGGTCTGGACGGCGATGGAGCCGGCGCGCTCGGCGACCTCGGCGGCCGCCTGCTGCGGGGTCGTCACGACCAGGATCTCGGCGTTCGGGACCAGCTGGGCGACCGAGATCGCGATGTCGCCGGTGCCCGGCGGGAGGTCGAGCAGCAGGACGTCCAGGTCGCCCCAGTACACGTCCGCCAGGAACTGCTGCAGCGCGCGGTGGAGCATCGGGCCGCGCCACACCACCGGCGCGTTGCCCGGCGTGAACATGCCGATGGAGATGACCTTCACGCCATTGGCCGACGGCGGCATGATCATGTTCTCGACCTGGGTGGGACGCCCGTCCGCACCCAGCATGCGCGGCACCGAGTGGCCGTAGATGTCGGCGTCGACGACGCCCACCTTCAGGCCGTCGGCGGCCATCGCCGCCGCCAGGTTCACCGTCACCGAGGACTTGCCGACGCCGCCCTTGCCGGACGCGACCGCGTACACACGGGTCAGCGAGCCCGGCTTGGCGAAGGGGACCTCGCGCTCGGCCGTGCCGCCGCGCAGGGCGGCCGCCAGCTCCTTGCGCTGCTCGTCGCTCATGACGTCGAGGGTGACGTCGACGCGGGTGACGCCGTCGACCCGGGAGACCGCCTCGGTCACGCGCTGCGTGATCGTCTCGCGCATCGGGCAGCCGGAGACCGTCAGGTACACGGTGACCGCGACCGCCCCGTCCGAACCGATCTCCACCGACTTCACCATCCCGAGCTCGGTGATGGGCCGGTTGATCTCGGGGTCGTTCACCGTCGCCAGTGCCTCGCGCACCGCGTCTTCGCTAGCCATAGGAACGATGGTACGGCTCGGTAGCCTGGCCCCGGAAAGCCCGTCAGCGGTCGTCTACGTCACGTCCGCGCGACCGTTCTGCCGGGAATACGGCGTGATCGTGGTGGCCGTCCTGCCGTCCTTCCAGCTCCTTGACCAGGTCCTGCAGCTCGGAGCGTATCCAGTCGCGGGTCGCCACCTCGCCGAGCCCGATGCGCAGGGCGGCGATCTCCCGGGTCAGGTACTCGGTGTCGGCGATCGAGCGCTCGTTCTGCTTGCGGTCCTGTTCGAGGTTGACCCGGTCCCGGTCGTCCTGCCGGTTCTGCGCGAGCAGGATCAGCGGGGCCGCGTAGGAGGCCTGGAGCGACAGCATCAGGGTCAGGAAGATGAACGGGTAGTTGTCGAAGCGCAGGTCGCGCGGCGCGAAGACGTTCCACAGCACCCACGCGATGATGACGACCGTCATCCAGACGATGAACCGCCCGGTGCCCAGGAAGCGCGCGATGCGCTCCGAGAGCCGTCCGAAGGCCTCCGGGTCCCACTCGGGCAGGATCCGGCGGCGCGGCGGCCGCGGCTGGTCGAGGCGGGGACGCGTGTGCGTGGTCGCCGTCGCACCCGCCGGGGTGCGCTCACGGCCGCTCTCGCGCTCAGGAGGCATGGGGGGCCGTCCCCTCGTCGTCCTCGAGGTGGAACTCGGTCTCCCGCCAGTCCTCGGGCAGCATGTGGTCGAGTACGTCGTCCACGGTCACCGCGCCGAGCAGCGACCCGGCCTCGTCGACGACGGGTGCCGCGACCATGTCGTACGTCGCGAAGAACCCGGCGACCAGGGGCAGCGCGGCGTCCGGGGCCAGTGCCTGCAGGTCGTCGTCGACGACTGCGCTGACCAGCGTGTACGGCGGCTCGCGCAGCAGGCGCTGGAAATGGACCGTACCCAGGTACTTGCCGGTCGGCGTCTCGTCGGGCGGGCGGCAGACGTAGACCTGGGCGGCCAGGGCGGGCGACAGGTCGCGGTTGCGTACGCGCGCGAGGGCGTCGGCGACGGAGGCGTCGGGACGGAGCACGATCGGCTCGGTGGTCATGAGCCCGCCGGCGGTCTTCTCCTCGTACGCCATCAGGCGGCGCACGTCCGCGGCCTCGTCCGGCTGCATCAGCGTCAGCAGCCGCTCCTTGTCCTCCTCCGGGAGCTCGGCGAGCAGGTCGGCCGCGTCGTCCGGGTCCATGGCCTCCAGGACGTCGGCGGCGCGCTCCTCCTTCAGCTTGCCGAGGATCTCGATCTGGTCGTCCTCGGGGAGCTCTTCCAGTACGTCGGCGAGGCGGTCGTCGTCGAGGGCTGCGGCCACCTCGGCGCGGCGCTTGGCGGAGAGGTGGTGCAGGACGTTCGCCAGGTCGGCCGGGCGCAGCTGCTCGAAGGTGGCGAGCAGGCTCTCGGCACCCTGCCCGTGCTCCTCCAGGGAGAAGCCGGTGACGGCGGACCACTCGACGGTCAGGGTCTCGCCCTTGGCCCGCCGGAAGGCGCCGCCCTTCTTTCCCTTGCGGACGAAGACACGGTCGACCTCCCAGTCCCGGCGGGCCGGGAGCTGCTGCACCGACACATCGAGGACGGTGACCTCCTCGCCGGTCTCCGCGAGCGTGACGCGCCGGTCGAGGAGCTCGCCGAAGACGAGGCGCTCGGTGGGGCGCTGCTCGAAGCGGCGGACGTTGAGCACACCGGTGGTGATGACCTGGCCCGACTCGATGCTGGTGATCCGGGTCATGGGCAGGAAGATGCGGCGCCGGCTGGGCAGTTCGACGACCAGCCCGAGCACTCGCGGAGGCCGCCGCCCTACGCGCAGCATCACGACGAGATCGCGCACCCGGCCCACCTGGTCGCCGTTGGGATCGAAGGCGGCGACGCCGGCGAGGTGCGAGACGAAGATCCGGGGCGCGCCCGCTGCCATGGCTGCGCCTCCTTTGCGTACGGGTGTCCAGTGCTGCGTGTCGCTGCTGTGCATCTTTTCCGAATTGCCCGCTCGGATGGGCTTCAGGCTAGCCCGTACCCATCGGCACCGCCCCGGCGGGAGGTCCGGACGCACCGGCTCCGCTCGGCCGCTGGGGCACCCGTTACTCTGCCGTACGCTGCTGGGGCCCTGCCCCACGTCCCCCGACTGAAAGGCAGCCCCACCTGTGACTGCGATTGCCCTCGGCCGAACCCGTCGGACCTCGCTGGTGAGCGCGGTGTGCGCGCTGGTGGTGACGGGGACGGGGCTGCTTGCGGGATGCAGCGAGGACCCCGACGCGGGCACCAACGGCGTCGGCAAGCTGCCGGCCGACAAGATCCAGTCGAAGACCAGGGCGGCCGCCGAATCCGCCGAAGCGGTGCGGCTCGCGGGAACCGTGGTGACCAACGGGCGGACGTACACCCTCGACATGCGCCTGAAGTCCGGCGGCGGCAGCGGCTCGGTCACCTCCAAGGGGGTGGCCTTCGGGCTGCTGCGGATCGGCGAGCAGCTGTATCTGAAGGCCGGCGCGGAGTTCTGGAACCACGCGGACGGCAACACGTCGGCCGGGGGCGCGCTCGACGGCAAGTATGTGAAGGTGCCGCAGGGCGACCCCTCGTACAAGAAGTTCAGCGGGTTCACGGACAAGGACGTCCTGCTCGACGGTCTGCTGACCCTGCACGGCGCGCTCGCCACGGACGGTCACCACGAGCAGGCGGGCACCCGCACCATCCGCATCACCGGCGACAAGGGCTCCGGCGGAACCCTGGACGTCTCCCTGGAGGGCACTCCGTACCCCCTCCGCCTGGAACGCGCAGGCGGCGCCGGCACCCTCACCTTCTCCTCCTGGGGCAAGGACTTCCCCCTCACCGAGCCGAAGAAGAACGAGACGGTCGACTACGGCAGGAAACTCCCGACGTCCTGAGCGCGCCCCGTAAGGGGCGCGGGGAACGGCGCGATCAGCCACGACGGCCCTGCAGACAACAGACGGCCCATCGCGGCACCCCCGAGCGGGATGCTCACCGGCGCCGGCGCTTCCGGAAAAGCAGCCGCGGCAACCCCGCAGGGATCGGCTGACGGGTCGTGGCCGGCGACGGCAGCGGCGCCTCGGCCAGGCTGCCGTCGGGCAGCGGGCCCGAGACCCCCGTCGGCTCCAGGCGGAGCACGCGGCACTCACGGGCCCAGCGGCCCGTCATCGCCTCACCGTCGGGGGCGTTCAGCCGCTTGCCCTTCAGCTCGGCGACGGCCGCCTCCCATTCCGCGGAGCCGGACGGCAGCTCGGACACGGTCGCCGCGAACGTCACCAGCCGCCCGCCCTTGTCCTTGCTGCGCACGGTCACCTCGGCAAAGCCGCCGTCGGCGAGCCCCGGCAGCGGCTGCTCCCCGGGCCCGTCGCCGACCAGGCACACCGCACCCTCGTGCCACACATGCCACAGCGCACGGGCCGCGGTACCCGCACCCCTGACCCAGATGAGGCCGGACTTCTTGGTGGCCTCCTCGACGAGGGCCTGGTCGAGCAGCTCGCTTGTCATGGGCTCAGCCTATCCAGCGTGCGCTCACAGCCAGCCGTTGCGCTTGAGCACCCGGTGGATGCCCACACACATGGCGACCGTGACGCTCAGCACCAGGGGGTAGCCGTACTTCCAGTGCAGCTCCGGCATGTAGTCGAAGTTCATGCCGTACACACCGGTCACCATCGTCGGTACGGCGATGATCGCGGCCCAGGCGGTGATCTTCCGCATGTCCTCGTTCTGCGCCACGGACGCCTGCGCGAGGTTGGCCTGGAGGATCGAGTTGAGCAGTTCGTCGAAGCCGATGACCTGCTCCTGGACCCGGGCGAGGTGGTCGGCGACGTCCCGGAAGTACTTCTGGATGTCGGGGTCGACCAGCCGCATCGGCCGCTCGCTCAGCAGCTGCATGGGGCGCAGCAGCGGCGCCACCGCCCGCTTGAACTCCAGCACCTCACGCTTGAGCTGGTAGATCCGCGCCGAGTCCACACCGCGCGAGACACCGCCCCGGCGGCCCGGCGAGAACACCTCGGTCTCCACCTCGTCGATGTCGTCCTGGACGGCGTCGGCGACCGCGACATAGCCGTCGACGACATGGTCGGCGATCGCGTGCAGCACCGCCGAGGGGCCCTTGGCGAGCAGCTCGGGGTCGTCCTGCAGCCGGTGCCGCAGCGCCCGCAGCGAGCCCTGGCCGCCGTGCCGGACGGTGATGAAGAAGTCCCGCCCGGTGAAGCACATGACCTCGCCGGTCTCCACGACCTCGCTGTTGGCGGTGAGCTGGTCGTGCTCGACGTAGTGGATGGTCTTGAAGACGGTGAACAGGGAGTCGTCGTACCGCTCCAGCTTGGGCCGCTGGTGGGCCTGGACGGCGTCCTCGACGGCCAGCGGGTGCAGCCCGAACTCACGGGCGATACCGGCGAATTCGGCCTCGGTCGGCTCGTGCATCCCGATCCACACGAAGCCCCCGTCGCGGCGCACCAGACGCATCGCCTCGTGCGGCGTCATCGGGTTGCCGGTGTCGACGCGGGTCCCGTCGCGGTAGACGGCGCAGTCGACGACGGCGGACGGCGTCGAGGGGTCGCGCGTCGTGTCGTACACGCCGGTGTCCTTGCGCAGGGAGATGCGGGACGGCCGGACCGCGGCGCGGAGGTCACGGATCATCGACATGGCTGGCTCCTTCGTGACAGGCAACGCAAGAGCGCCGACGACGGATGGAACTGCCCGGAATGGGGACGTCCTGAGTTCGCGTGTTTGGCACGTCCACAAAGCGGGGAGCACCGCACCATCGCGGTGGCGAGCTTCGTTACTGATTCAGATCAGACAGATCAGGCAAAACGAAGTGCTCTTCCGCAAGAAGACGTGAGCGTGAAAGGCGGCGGTCAGCCGGAGCCGGATCAGCTGTATCAGCGGCGGGAAGAGCGAGTGGTACTGCACGGGTGACTTCGATCCATGACAGCCCCACCTCCTCCGGCCGGTCCCTCGTAAGGGAGTCTCAATCGGCGTCGGGACTCGATCGCGACGCCTCAGCGTGCTGCCCGAACGACCGGGCCAGAGTATCAGCCGCCCAAACTGTCAAGGCGCCGCTTTGCCCGGTGCTGACGAGTTCTATGCTCGCCGCATGGTTGATGTTCTCCCTCTGGTCGAGGCCCGGTTGCGCAGCGCGCTGGGCGAACCGGACGCGCGCGCGGCGGTCACGTTCCTGGGCACGGACCGCATCGAGGTACTGCGTTTCCGGGACGACTCGGGGGAGAGGGGCATCGTCCGCTACGCCACCCTCGGCATGTCCGCACAGCCGATGAGCGACCCCACCGCGGTACTCGCCGACCCGGTCAAGGGGCCGCGCGCGGAGCTGATCCTCTCGGTGCGCGCAGGCCTCGCCGACACCGACAAGGCGCTGCGCCCGCTCGCCGTACTCGCTGCGTCCCCGCAGGTCGAGGGCTTGATCGTGGCCCCCGGCGCCTCGCTCGACGTCGGCGAACCCCTGTGGCCGGGCGCTCCGTTCAGCTCCGTCCTGGTCGCCGAGTCGGGCGGCCTGGTCGAGGACCTCGATCTCGACGAGCCCCTTGATCCGGTGCGCTTCCTGCCCCTGCTGCCCATGACGGCGAACGAGGCCGCCTGGAAGCGCGTGCACGGCGCCCAGGCCCTCCAGGAGCGGTGGCTGACGAACGGCACGGATCTGAGGGACCCGTCCCGCAGGTCCGTCCCACTGGACTGAACGCCGAGTGAGCAAGCTCACCAACACATGGCCGGAAGCGGTCAGTTGGCAAAGGCCGCGACACCGCACATCCCGAACCGGTGGCGAGGGTTCCGGTGAAGGGTTCCGTCCGGACGGGTGATCGTCCTTGACGTGGCGGAGCGGGGGTAGGACCGTGGGGCCCTATGAGGGGCGAACCCAGTTGCCCGAAGTGTGGTGGCCGGGTCAGGGCTCCCGGACTCTTCTCCGACACCTGGCAGTGCGATGTGCACGGCACCGTGCATCCGCTGCAGCCCGTGATCCCGCCCAGCGTCGAGGCCCTCAGTGTCGTGGTGCATCGCACGCAGGTGCCGGTGTGGATGCCGTGGCCGCTGCCGATCGGCTGGCTGTTCACGGGCGTGGCCTGCGCGGGTGACGACCGCCATGGCGGGCGCGCCACCGCCGTGGCCTGCTCGGGGCCGGGACCGCTCGGTGGCATAGGGGAGCTGATCCTGGTGGCCGAGGAGCTCGGGGTCGGGCTCGGCGCGCGGTATGCGGGGATCGACGGCCCGGACCCGGGGTCGTACATGAACGTCGAGAAGCCTCCTCAGGCGAAGGTGCTGGCCGGCGGGCGGCCCACCCCGCTGTGGCATGTCGCCGGCAGCCCCGACGACCGGGCGGTGTTCGCGGGCGAGGCGCGGGGGCTGTGGCTGTGGGCGGTGGTGTGGCCCGAGCAGTCGGGGCTCTTGATGTACGACGAGCTGGTGCTGACGGATCTGCGGGACGCGGGGGCGGAGGTCGAGCTGGTGCCCTGCGGGGCGTTGTCGCCGCGCTTGCTTGAGCCGTAGCGCCCACCGGGGTGGGGTGCAGGGTTGCTCGGCGTCTGCGGCTTGTCGGTGGTTGATCGCGCCCGCGCGGCGGAGCCGCAAATCGACACAGCCCCGCGCCCCTTACCGGCGGTGCAGGTAGGGGGCGCTTGGCGGTTACGGGTATGACAGGGGACCCGTGAAAATCCGGTTATCCTTGAGCGTCCGCTTCTGTTCCGTCACCGCCTGGAGTCCGCGTAGTGCGTATCGATCTGCACGCCCACTCCACTGCTTCCGACGGTACGGACACCCCGGCTGAGCTGGTGCGGAATGCTGCCGCGGCCGGGCTGGACGTGGTGGCGCTGACCGATCACGACACCACTCGCGGGTATGCCGAGGCGATCGCCGCGGTGCCGGTGGGGCTCACGCTGGTCACCGGTGCCGAGTTGTCCTGTCGTGTCGACGGTGTCTCCATGCACCTGCTCGCCTACCTCTTCGACCCCGAGGAGCCGGCGCTGCTCGCCGAGCGGGAGCTGGTGCGGGACGACCGGGTGCCGCGGGCCAAGGGCATGGTCGCCAAGCTGAACGGGCTGGGCGTGCCGGTCACCTGGGAGCAGGTCGAGCGGATCGCCGGGGGCGGTTCCGTCGGGCGGCCGCATGTCGCGACCGCGCTCGTCGAACTGGGCGTCGTCCCGACCGTGAGCGACGCGTTCACCGAGGAGTGGCTGGCCGACGGCGGGCGGGCCTACGTCGAGAAGCACGAGACGGATCCCTTCGAGGCGATCCGGCTGGTCAAGGCCGCGGGCGGGGTCACCGTCTTCGCCCACCCGGGCGCCGGCAAGCGCGGCCGTACGGTGCCGGAGTCCGCGATCGCCGAGATGGCCGCCGCGGGGCTCGACGGCATCGAGGTCGACCACATGGACCACGACGAGGAGACCAGGGCGCGGCTGCGCGGGCTGGCCAAGGAACTGGGGCTGCTGACCACCGGGTCCAGCGACTACCACGGCAGCCGGAAGACCTGCGTGCTCGGCGAGTACGTCACGGATCCCGAGGTCTACGGGGAGATCACACGACGGGCGACCGGGGCGTTCCCGGTGCCGGGGACCGGCGGAGCCTGAGGACCCCTCCGCACCCCCCGTTCCCGTCCCTCACCATTTCCTGCAAGGCGTGTAGCTCACCCATGTTCGACGTCGCTGTCTTCGGCTCCCTGTTCCTGACCCTTTTTGTCATCATGGATCCCCCCGGGATCACCCCGATCTTCCTCGCGCTGACCGCCGGGCGCCCCGGCAAGGTGCAGAAGCGGATGGCCTTCCAGGCCGTGTGCGTGGCCGGCGGTGTGATCACCGTCTTCGGGCTGCTGGGGCACCAGATCCTCAACTACCTGCATGTCTCCGTGCCCGCGCTGATGATCGCGGGCGGGCTGCTGCTCCTGCTCATCGCCCTGGACCTCCTGACCGGCAAGACCGACGAGCCGAAGCAGACCAAGGACGTCAATGTGGCGCTCGTACCGCTGGGCATGCCGCTGCTGGCCGGCCCCGGCGCGATCGTGTCCGTGATCCTCGCCGTGCAGAAGGCCGACAGTGTCGCCACACAGATGTCGGTGTGGATGGCGATCCTCGCCATCCATGTCGTGCTGTGGCTGGTGATGCGGTACTCGCTGCTGATCATCCGGGTCATCAAGGACGGGGGTGTGGTCCTGGTGACACGGCTCGCGGGCATGATGCTCTCCGCGATCGCCGTGCAGCAGATCATCAACGGCATCACGCAGGTGATCAAGGGTGCCTGAGCCTCGCAGAGCGCCGGGCATGCGCAGAGCCCCCGTACGGCGTCGATGCCGTACGGGGGCTCTGAAGCTGCTGCGGTGATCCGCGTCTTCGTCGTTGTGTCTTCGCGTCGGTGTTACGCGGCCGAGTCCTCGGCCGGCCGGATCCAGAGACGCTGCCCGATGGCCGCGGCCTGCTGAACGATCCGGTTGACGGAGGCGGCGTCCACGACGGTGCTGTCCACGGTCGTGCCGTCGACCTCGTCGAGTCGCATGATTTCGAAGCGCATGGCCTCTCCCTTCGTCGCGCTGTGTACGTCGTAGTCAACGGGCTGCGTGTTACAAACATTCCCTACGCTAAAGAAATTTTTCGAACGTCTAACTACTCGGCGGTAAGGAACCGCCAAGGAGGCAGAGGAGACCGACCGGGACCAGTTGTGTTCGCAGCGTGACCGCCGGGACAATGGAGGCGATGAACGACGACCTCGCGGCCCTCAGCGCCCGCATCGACCGCACGAACGAGCTGCTGCAGCGCATGCTCGCCGAGGTGGCGAAGACGCCCTCGACCCATGCGATCTTCGTCGACGCGGGGTACTTGTATGCAGCCGCGGGCCGGCTGGTGGCGGGGACGGAGGACCGTCGCGCCTTCGACCTGGACGCCGAAGGCCTGATCGAGGCGCTCATCGACCGGGCCCGCACGATCTTCGCGGACAGCCGGCTGCTGCGCGTCTACTGGTACGACGGCGCGCGGCGCCGCATCCACACCGCCGAGCAGCAGTCGATCGCCGAGCTCCCGGACGTGAAGGTCCGGCTGGGCAACCTGAACGCCAACAACCAGCAGAAGGGCGTCGACTCGCTGATCAGGACGGACCTGGAGTCACTCGCCAGACACCGGGCGATCAGCGACGCGGCACTGCTGGGCGGCGACGAGGACCTGGTGTCGGCGGTCGAGGCGGCGCAGGGGTACGGGGCGCGCGTCCACCTGTGGGGCATCGAGGCCCCCGAGGGGCGCAACCAGGCGGAGCCGCTGCTCTGGGAGGTCGACAGCCAGCGCACCCTCGACCTCGACTTCTTCAAGCCGTACGTCTCCCGGCGCACCGCGGCCGCCTACGAGGCCACCACCGCCCGGCCCGGCCGTGACGACGTCCGCTTCGTCGGCGCGCAGATCGCGGCGAAGTGGCTTGGCGCGCGGGGCCGCGACTCCCTGGCGGAGCTGCTGCCCGGCCACCCCTATCTGCCGGGCTCGGTGGACCAGGACCTGCTGGTGGAGGCGGAGGGACTGTTGCAGTACTCCCTGCGCGGCCAGGCGGACCTGCGGCGCGCGCTGCGGGACGGCTTCTGGGAGCACCTGCAGGGGCAGTACTAGCGGCGCCTACCGGAGGGCCTGCGCGCGGTCCCAGAAGTCCGCGAAGGCGCGCGCCGTGTCGAGGGGCCGGTCGGTGTTGGGGGAGTGTTCGGCGCCCTGGACGACGGTGCGGTGCGCGCGCAGGCGCAGTGCCATGTCGTCGAGCAGGGGCACCGGCCAGGTGTCGTCGCTGGAACCCGACAGGACGTGGAACGGCAGCGGTACGGCGGCCAGCTCGGCCACGCGGTCCGGTTCCACGCACAACTGGCGGCCCGTCGCGAGGAGTTGGGCCGGCTTGTTGCCGAGCCAGCGGCGGCGCAGGTCGTCCTGGTCGTCGAGGCCGCCGTCCAGTTCCCCGGACTCGCCGGTGTCGGTCTCCTCCGGCGGCTCCATGGCCTGGATCGCCTCCCACACCTCGGCCATGCTCATCACCGCAAGGGCGTCGCGGAGCAGCTTCACGCGCTCCTGCTGGGAGCCGGAGATCTGAGCGGGGCCGGAGGCCATGAGGGTGAGCGACAGGAACGGGGCGTGGTCCAGCAGGACCGCGGCTCGTGCGATCTGCCCGCCGAGGGAGTGGCCGACGAGGTGCACGGGGGTGCCGAGCGCGGCGGCCTGGGCGAGTACGTCCCGCGCCAACTCGTCCTGGGCGTAGGCCGATTCATCGGTCTCGGGGCCGTCGGACTCGTACTGCCCCCGTCCGTCCACCGCGAGGGTCCGGTAACCGCGGGCCGCGAGCGGCTCGTGCAGCGGGTTGTAGTCCTCCTTGCTGCCGGTGAACCCGGGCAGCAGCAGCGCGGTTCCCTTGGCGGCGACGCCGTCCGCCACGGGCGCGTCGACGACGGCGAACTCTCCGCGCGCGGTGCGCAGCGAGTACGCGCGGGCGCCGGGGGGCGGGGTGAAGGTCGGGGGCCTGCTCATGGGGTGAGGTTATCCGCCTCGGGTGTCGGGGAGGGGGACGGGCTGCGGCATCCAGCCTTGGGCACACAGGCCGACGGCCCGGCCCCTCCCGTGAGGTGGGGCCGGGCCGTCGGTGGTTGAGCGAATCAGCTCTCCGTGGTCTCCGCGGCGGCCGTGGCCTTCCGCGTGCGACGCACCCTGGGCTTCGCCTCGTCGGCAGCCACCTCGGCGGGTGCCGCGGCCTTGCGGGCGCGGGTGCGCGGCTTGGCCTCGGGCTCCTCGGCGGCCTGCGCCGGGATCTCGGCCACGGCGGCGGTCTTGCGGGTGCGGCGGGGCTTGGCCTCCGTGCCCTCCGCCGTGTCGACCGCGGCCTCGGCGGCAGCCGCCGCCTTGCGCGTACGACGCGGGTTCGCCACCTCCGGCGCCGGGGCGGCGTCGGCGGACTCGGCGACCTTGCGGGTACGGCGACGGGGCGCGGCCTCGGCGGTTTCCGCGGCGGCGGCCGTCTTGCGGGCCCGGGTACGCGGCTTGGCGTCCGCGCCCTCGACGGTGTCGACCACGGCCTCCGCCGCCTTCCGCGTCCGCGGCTTGGCCTCGGGCTCCTCGGCGGCCTGCGCCGGGATCTCGGCCACGGCGGCGGTCTTGCGGGTACGGCGGGGCTTGGCCTCGGCCGCATCGGCGGTGACCTCTGCGGCGGCGGCCGTGGCCTTGCGGGCCCGGGTGCGCGGCTTGGCCTCGGCGGCTTCGGCCGTGTCGACCGCGACGGCGGCCGCGGTCTTGCGGGTGCGGCGCGGCTTGGCGGCGGCGGCTTCGGCCGTGTCGGCGACCGGCTCCGCGGCGGCCGTGGCCTTGCGGGTCCGGGTGCGCGGCTTGGCCTCGGTCGCTTCGGCGGTGTCGACCGCGGTCTCCGCGGCGGCAGCCGTCTTGCGGGTGCGGCGGCGAGGTGCGGTCTCCGTCGGCTCGGGTGCCGACTGGGTGCTGCCCTCGGCGGTGGCGACCGCGGTCTCGGCGGCGGCCGTGGCCTTGCGGGTCCGGGTGCGGGGCTTGGCCTCGGTGGCCTCGGCGGTGTCGACCGCGGCCTCAGGGGCGGCAGCCGTCTTGCGAGTACGGCGCGGCTTGGCTTCCGTGGCCTCGGCCGTGTCGACCGCGGTCTCCGCGGCGGCAGCCGTCTTGCGGGTGCGGCGGCGAGGTGCAGTCTCCGTCGGCTCGGGGGCCGACTCGGGGGTGCCCTCGGCGGTCGCGACCGCGGTCTCGGCGGCGGCCGTGGCCTTGCGGGTCCGGGTGCGCGGCTTGGCCTCGGTGGCCTCGGCGGTGTCGACCGCGGCCTCAGCGGCAGCCGTCGTCTTGCGCGTGCGGCGACGCGGTGCGGCGGCGGGCTCCGCGGGAGCCGGGGCTTCCTCTGCCACCGGAGCCTCAGCGGCGAGCGGCGCCGCGGCCGGCGTGCTCTCCGCGGACCTGCGGGTGCGGCGGCGGCGCGGCTTCGACGGGGCCTCGGGGGCGTCCAGTGCGGGCCCCTCAGCCGTCGTGACAGCGGCTTCCGCGGCCTCGGGTGCCGCGGCCGTGGCCGTCACCGGCTCCGAGGCCGAACCGAGGCGGGTGCGGCGACGACGACGCGGAGTGCGGGGGCCGGCGGTCTCCTCGGACGGCGAGAGAGCCGTCGAGGCCTCCGGAGCGGCTGTCGCGTCCAGGGCCGTCCCACCGCGCGTGCGGCGGCGACGACGCGGCGTACGCTCGGTGCGCTCGCGCTCGGCAGAGCGGGACTCGCCCCGGCCACCCCGCTCGGGGCGGCCACCGCGACCGCCGCGTGCACCGCGGCCGCCGGTCTCGCCGAGGTCCTCGAGCTCCTCCGCGTCCAGCCCGGCACGCGTGCGCTCGGCGCGCGGCAGCACACCCTTGGTGCCCGCGGGGATGTTCAGTTCCTCGAAGAGGTGCGGGGACGTGGAGTACGTCTCCGGCGGGTCGTTGAAGCTCAGCTCCAGCGCCTTGTTGATCAGCTGCCAGCGCGGGATGTCGTCCCAGTCGACGAGCGTGATCGCGATGCCCTTGGCGCCCGCGCGGCCCGTACGGCCGATGCGGTGCAGGTACGTCTTCTCCTCTTCGGGAGACTGGTAGTTGATGACGTGTGTGACGCCCTCGACGTCGATGCCGCGGGCGGCGACGTCGGTGCATACGAGGACGTCCACCTTGCCGTTGCGGAAGGCGCGCAGCGCCTGCTCGCGGGCGCCCTGGCCGAGGTCGCCGTGGACCGCGCCGGCCGCGAAACCGCGCTGCTTGAGCTGGTCGGCCAGGTCGGCCGCGGTGCGCTTCGTGCGGCAGAAGACCATGGCCAGTCCCCGGCCGTCGGCCTGCAGTATGCGCGCGACCATCTCGGGCTTGTCCATGTTGTGCGCGCGGTACACGTGCTGCGAGGTGTTCGCGACCGTCGCGCCCTCGTCGTCCGGCGCGGTGGCGCGGATGTGCGTGGGCTGCGACATGTAGCGCCGCGCGAGACCGATGACCGCGCCCGGCATGGTCGCCGAGAACAGCATCGTCTGACGGCGGGCCGGCAGCAGGTTGATGATCTTCTCGACGTCGGGCAGGAAGCCCAGGTCGAGCATCTCGTCGGCCTCGTCGAGGACGAGGGCCTTGACGTGCTTGAGGTTGAGCTTCTTCTGGCCCGCGAGGTCGAGCAGTCGGCCCGGGGTGCCGACGACCACGTCGACGCCCTGCTTGAGGGCCTCGACCTGGGGCTCGTAAGCCCGGCCGCCGTAGATGGCGAGAACGCGTACGTTGCGTACCTTGCCCGCGGTCAGCAGGTCGTTGGTGACCTGCGTGCACAGCTCGCGCGTGGGGACGACGACGAGGGCCTGCGGGGTGTCGGTGAGGTCCTCGGGCTTGGCGCGGCCCGCCTCCACGTCCGCGGGGACGGTGACGCGCTCGAGGAGCGGAAGGCCGAAGCCCAGCGTCTTGCCGGTGCCGGTCTTGGCCTGGCCGATGACGTCCGTGCCGGAGAGGGCGACGGGGAGGGTCATCTCCTGGATGGGGAAGGGGGTGGTGATGCCGACGGCCTCGAGGGCCTCGGCGGTCTCGGGAAGGATTCCGAGATCTCTGAACGTGGTAGTCAGGGTGCTGCCTCTTCTGTGTGCGCGGTGCGAGGCGAGCGCGGGGGGTCTTTGACGGACCGTGCCGGGGACGTCGGCTGCCTTACGGGCTTGCCGTAGGGCACGGGACCACTGCCGACGCTCTAGCGCTCGTACCGCTGAGGGTGTCCCTCCGGACGCCGTACGTAATGTGCCGTACGGACTCGGAGGGCTGTCGGGTCGGAGCCGATCGGGCCACCGACCGGGCATCCTCATACGTGCGGCCCGTCGAGTACTCGGCAGGCGCATTACCACCATACCC
Source organism: Streptomyces sp. NPDC001351 (assembly GCF_042896045.1). Taxonomy (NCBI): domain Bacteria; kingdom Bacillati; phylum Actinomycetota; class Actinomycetes; order Kitasatosporales; family Streptomycetaceae; genus Streptomyces; species Streptomyces sp. NPDC001351. The sequence goes on from NZ_JBIAWS010000002.1 coordinate 717,317, forward strand.
CGGAATCACGCACATGCGATGGCCGATTTGGTCACGTAGTCGTCATCACACTGATTGACCAGGGACTTCCAGGGCTCGGCAAGCGGACTATTGTGCGCTTCATGACGACGCCTGACAACACCTCTGACGCACCCGCCGAGCAGACCGGAGTGGCCGCCCAGGACTGGGGCCGGGCCTCCGCGGACCCCCAGTACCGGGCAGCGGTCGTCGACCTCCTCGGTGCCCTCGCGTACGGCGAACTCGCGGCGTTCGAGCGGCTCGCGGAGGACGCCAAACTGGCGCCGACGCTGGCGGACAAGGCGGAGCTGGCCAAGATGGCGTCGGCGGAGTTCCACCACTTCGAGCGGCTGCGCAACCGGCTCACGGAGATCGGCGAGGAGCCCACGCGCGCGATGGAGCCGTTCGTCGCAGCCCTGGACGGCTTCCACAGGCAGACCGCGCCCTCGGACTGGCTGGAAGGGCTCGTGAAGGCCTACGTCGGCGACTCGATCGCCAGCGACTTCTACCGCGAGGTCGCCGCACGGCTCGACTCGGACACGCGGGAGCTGGTGCTGGCCGTCCTTGACGACACCGGGCACGCCGGTTTCGCCGTGGAGAAGGTGCGCGCCGCGATCGACGCGGACCCGCGCGTGGGCGGCCGTCTCGCGCTGTGGGCACGGCGTCTCATGGGCGAGGCCCTGTCGCAGTCCCAGCGGGTGGTCGCGGACCGTGACGCGCTGTCGACGATGCTCGTCGGCGGCGTCGCGGACGGCTTCGACCTCGCCGAGGTCGGACGGATGTTCTCGCGGATCACCGAGGCGCACACCAAGCGGATGGCCGCTCTGGGGCTCGCCGCCTAGCTCTCGCTTCCCTGGTCGTCCCGGGGGTCCCGGTCGGGGTCACGCCGGCGCTGATCGCCGGCGGAGTCTCCCGGCCGGGCGCACCAGCAGGGAGAGCGAGGCCGCGGAGACGATCGCCGCGCCGAGCAGGATCAGCAGGAAGTTGCCGGGGTCCAGCGCGCTGTGGGTGACGAAGGCGCCGAAGAGGGCGCCGGCGACACCGGTCGCGAGCACCAGCGAACGGCTGGGCAGACGGTCGGACAGACGGTGGATCGCCGCCCCTGCCAGCACGAGACCGAGAAGTGCGGAGCCGAGCGCTTCGAACAACATCCTGGAGTCCCTCCCACACGGCCACACTGCCCATCACGGTCGTAGCCCGTCATACCCGTGACCTGCGGAATGCAATCCTCCCCTGTGCGCGAGTTGTGCTCCACCTGTGGAGAAAAAAATCTTGGGGGGAAGCGAGAGGGGCCCGGCGACCATCGGTCGCCGGGCCCCTCCGCGGTGATGTGCTGTTGTGCGCCTACAGCGCTCCGAAACCCACCTTGCGCGGGGCCGGCTCGCCGAGCTCGACGTAGGCGAGGCGCTCGGCCGGGACGAGGACCTTGCGGCCGTGCTCGTCCACGAGGGTCAGCAGCTGCGACTTCCCGGCCAGTGCCTCGGCCACGACCCGCTCGACCTCCTCGGCACTCTGACCGCTCTCCAGAACGATCTCGCGGGGCGCGTGCTGCACGCCGATCTTGACCTCCACGGCTATGTCCCTCCGACGGTCAGTGAAGTGCGCGACCTTTACGCGCCGTACCCAGCACACATTAGCCCGGTGAGGGGACCTGCACCCTCCGCGCCTGCACGCCAGGAGCGAACAGCGGACGGGAACAAACGGCCTGTACGCGCGCGTGCGGGTCAGTGGGGCTGTTCGGTGCCGTGCAGCGGGAAGCCCGCGATACCCCGCCAGGCGAGCGACGTCAGCAGCTGCACCGCCTGGTCGCGCGGCACGCTGCGGTCGCTGTGCAGCCAGGACCGGGCCACCACCTGGGCGAGGCCGCCGAGACCGGAGGCCAGCAGCATCGCCTCCGCGGGCGAGAGGCCGGTGTCCTCGGCGATCACGTCTCGGATCGCCTCCGCGCACTCGTTCGTGACCTTGTCGACGCGCTCGCGCACCGCGGGCTCGTTCGTCAGGTCCGACTCGAAGACCAGGCGGAAGGCGCCGCCGTCGTCCTCGACGTACGCGAAGTAGGCGTCCATCGTCGCCCGCACGCGCTGCTTGTTGTCGTTCGTCGAGGCGAGTGCCCCGCGCACCGCTCCGATCAGCGACTCGCAGTGCTGGTCCAGCAGTGCGAGATAAAGGTCGAGCTTGCCCGGGAAGTGCTGGTAGAGCACCGGCTTGCTGACACCGGCGCGCTCCGCGATGTCGTCCATCGCGGCCGCGTGGTACCCCTGCGCCACAAAGACTTCCTGTGCGGCGCCCAGCAACTGGTTCCGTCGGGCACGGCGCGGCAGGCGCGTGCCCCGCGGGCGTGCCGCCTCTGTCTGCTCGATGGCTGTCACGCCGCCTCCCAAATTCGTCCACATGCGGTGTGCGCCGCGCGGCCATCGTACTTTTCGGTAACCCTGTCGTGCGCGGTGCGAGCGCAGAATTTCACGGACCGGACGGTGGCGAAAGCCGTACAAGGGGTTTCAAAGCACGCTGAAGCGGGCAACAGGTCGCCCCGTTCCAGCTCAGCGGCACCCTCCGCCGCCCCGCAAGCGCTTGTCAGCGGTAGTCGTCCTCGTCGATGGAGACGACGCGGCGCTGTTCGACGAGATCGGCCTCGTTCGCGCGGGCCGGGTCGACATCCTCGAGAGGGTCGTCACGGTCGGGCGCCAGCTGGGCGTACTGTTCCGCGGCGTCGCCCTCGGGGGCCTCGACGTCGATCTCCTGGGCTTCCTGCGTGTCCTCGTCCTCGAACGTCTCGGGATCGGTGGGGTCTACGGCCATGATGGGCTCCCTTCCTACGACTGTCCCTGGAAGAAGCAGGGACCACAGCGGGTGCCCTTTGTACGAGCCTAGGAGACACCCGATCCGGACGCTATGTGTTGTGCGTGCGATCTGTGACGGCGAACACATGAGCCACTGCGTGATCGTCTCGTAACATTGCCGCATGTCTTCGACCGAGCTGCCCTCCGTGCCGGCGACCACTGCGCTCCCGAAGGTGGCGCCCGTCAGGGTCGCGGACGGTGAGCGGCTCAGGTCGGTCGGGCTGCCCGGGATCACGCTGTCGGTGCGGTCGAGACCGCCGGCCCGTGAGGGACTGCCGCCCGCGCTGTACGTCCACGGCCTCGGCGGCTCCTCGCAGAACTGGTCGGCGCTGATGCAGCAACTGGAGGGCGTCGTCGACGGTGAGGCGATCGACCTGCCGGGCTTCGGCGACTCGCCGCCGCCGGACGACGGCGACTACTCGGTGACCGGGCACGCGCGCGCGGTCATCCGTTTTCTCGACGCGGCCGGACGCGGGCCCGTGCACCTCTTCGGCAACTCGCTCGGCGGCGCCGTGAGTACCCGTGTCGCGGCGCTGCGGCCCGACCTCGTGCGCACGCTCACGCTGGTGTCGCCGGCGCTCCCGGAGATCCGCGTCCAGCGGACCGCGGTCCCCACGGCGCTGCTGGCGCTCCCCGGTGTCACCACACTCTTCACCCGGTTCACCAAGGAGTGGTCGGCGGAGGAGCGGGTCCGCGGGGTCACGGCGCTCTGCTACGGCGACCCCGGGCGGGTGACGCCGGAAGGTTTCCGCAATGCGGTCGAGGAGATGGAGCGGCGCCTCCAACTTCCGTACTTCTGGGACGCTTTGACGCGCTCCGCGCGCGGGGTGGTGAACGCCTACACGCTGGGCGGCCAGCACGGCCTGTGGCGCCAGGCCGAGCGTGTCCTCGCCCCGACCCTGCTCGTCTACGGCGGCCGGGACCAGCTCGTCGGCTTCCGCATGGCCCAGCGGGCGGCCCGGGCTTTCCGTGACTCCCGTCTGCTCACCCTGCCGAACGCGGGGCACGTGGCGATGATGGAGTACCCCGACACGGTGGCCCGTGCCTTCTGCGAACTCCTCGGTGAGGCGGGAGAGCCGGCCGCCGGAGTCCCGTCGGGCGCACCGGCTTCCGTCGCTGCCGCGGCGTCCCCCGACGGAGGTGGTCCGGTCGTCGACGACGGCGAGGCCGCCGCCGAGAGCGCGGGGAGCTGAGGGCCGACGTGGGACGCCACAGCCGCCGCGGGGGCGCCGCCGCCGCGAAGGGTGACGCCAGTGTGGGGCAGGGCGGCCGGCCGGCCGCCGGGCCCGGGTCCGTTCCGGGGGCGCAGCAGGGCGGTGCGGAGGGCCGCCGGGTGCCCGGGCCGCCGGCCGGGCAGCAGCGGGCTCCGATGTACGGGACGCCGAGGACGGGGGACGGTACGCCCGCGCGCGGGGTGCCGCGGTTCCCGGACGCCACGCCTGCCCATGGGATGCCCAGGTTCCCGGACGGCACGCCCGCGCACGGCACCCCCCAGGTCCGCGGTGGTCACCCCGAGCAGCGTGAAGCCGGTGGCGGATGGGGTGAGTTGAGGGGGCCGGGCAGCGGTGGCGGTCCCGGTGCCGCCATACCGCGGCAGCGGCAACAGCCGCCCGCCCGGCCGCGGCAGGACTACCTCGACGCCTTCGACGAGGACGACGACGTCTTCGCGCCCCGCACCGATCTCTCGGCGCACGCCTCGGACCCGTACGCGTCCGTCACCGACTGGGACCCCGGCACCGGTGTCGGCGTGCCCTCGGAGACCGACGACGACGCACCGCCGACCGGCGTGCCCGCGCAGACCAGGGGCAGCAAGGGGCGGACGTTCACGGGTATCGCGGCCGCCGCCGTCACCACCGTGCTGGCCGTCGTCGTCGCCGGCCAGGTCACGCACGGCCGCGAGGACACCGGCGCAGGGACGCAGTCGGCCACCGACCAGGCGCGGGACGCCCGGGACTCGGGGCCGTCGCCGTCCTCGTCGCCCAGCGTGGCGACGCTGACGTACGCGCAGGCGATGGGGGAGAAGTACCCGCTCAGCGCCACGCTCAAGGGGTCGGGGAAGTTCGATGCGGTTCCGGGGTTCGACAAGGCGCCGGGCACGGGACAGAAGTACACCTACCGCGTGGACGTGGAGCAGGGGCTCGGGCTCGACGGCGCACTCTTCGCCCAGGCCGTGCAGAAGACGCTCAACGACGACCGGAGCTGGGCCCACAACGGTGCCCGCACCTTCGAGCGCGTCTACACCGGCAAGCCCGACTTCGTGATCACACTCGCCAGCCCCGGGACGACCGCGCAATGGTGCGCGAAGTCCGGGCTCGACACCACCGAGGACAACGTCTCGTGCGACTCGGCCGCCACCGAGCGCGTGATGATCAATGCATACAGATGGGCACAGGGTTCGAAGACCTACGGTGATCAAATTCACGCCTACCGGCAGATGCTGATCAACCACGAGGTGGGTCACCGGCTCGGCTACAGCCACGTCACCTGCAGCAAGAACGGCCAGCTCGCGCCGGTCATGCAGCAGCAGACCAAGTTCCTCGACCACAACGGGATCCACTGTCTGCCCAACCCCTGGCCGTATCCCGGAAGTTGACAGGCGCCACAGGCGTCACATTGACATGCCCAGAAAGTTCATTCATATTTCTGGGCATGTCGACCCCCCACGCCTTCGACCGCGCCGCCATCGAGCTGGCGCTCATCGGCGTGACCGCGCTCTGCGTGGCCGACATCCACTGTCGCTGACGCTCGCCCCCAGGCGTTCGCGTCGCGATCTTTTCCCTTCCGTGACCCGGTCACGGTTTTCGACGACCTGACGCCCGGGCAGAGGTCTGTTCACTTTCGTCTCACTCCTCGTCCATCCGTCTCACCATTCGGGCTTCTCCCGGATCCGCCGGGCCCGAACCACTCCGAGAGGTCGTCATTCCGATGCGTCAACCGTCCGTAAACAGAGCCCGCGTGGCGGCGACATCCGTAGGCCTGGTTCTGGCCCTGGGCGCCGCCGCCTGCGGGCCGAAGGACAACGATGCCAAGGGCTCCGGTGGCGACTCCACGCCGCACAAGGGCGGCACCCTGACGGTGCTGGACGCCACTACGGGGTCGACGGAGAACTTCGACCCGGCCCGCCTGTACACCTCCGGCGGCGGCAACGTCCCGTCCCTGGTCTTCCGTACGCTCACCACCCGCAACCGCGAGAGCGGCGCGGCCGGCGCCAAGGTCGTCCCGGACCTCGCCACCGACACCGGGCGCCCCAACAAGGACGCGACCGTGTGGACGTACACCCTGAAGAAGGGCCTCAAGTACGAGGACGGCACCGCGATCACGTCCGCCGACATCAAGTACGGCATCGAGCGCTCCTTCGCGCCCGAACTGTCCGGCGGCGCCCCCTACTTGAGGGACTGGCTGGTCGGCGCGGCCGACTACCAGGGGCCGTACAAGGACAAGAAGGGCCTGTCGGCGATCGAGACGCCGGACGCGCAGACCATCGTCTTCCACCTGAACAAGCCCGAGGGCGAGTTCCCGTACCTGGCCACGCAGACGCAGTTCACGCCCGTCCCGAAGAGCAAGGACACGGGTACGAAGTACGCGGAGCACCCGGTCTCGTCCGGCCCGTACAAGGTCGTGACGAACGAGAACAACGGCGAGCACATCGTCCTCGACCGCAACAAGTACTGGTCGACCGCGACGGACGCCGAGCGCAAGGCCTACCCGGACAAGGTCGACGTGAAGTCGGGGCTGGACTCGTCCGTGATCAACCAGCGGCTGTCGGCGTCCCAGGGTGCGGACGCGACCTCCGTCACGGTGGACACCAACCTCGGTCCGGCCGAGCTCGCCAAGGTGACCGGCGACAAGGAACTTGCCTCTCGCGTCGGTACGGGCCACTTCGGCTACACGAACTACATAGCGTTCAACCCGACCGTCAAGCCGTTCGACAACGTCAAGGTGCGGCAGGCGATCTCGTACGCCATCGACCGGTCGTCCGTGATCAATGCGGCGGGTGGATCCGCACTCGCCGAGGCCGCCACCACCTACCTGCCGAACCAGAAGTCCTTCGGCTACGAGCCCTACGACCTGTTCCCGGCGGGCAAGACCGGCAACCCGGCCAAGGCCAAGGAACTGCTGGCGCAGGCGGGTTACAAGAACGGGCTCACCATCACGCTGACCCACTCCAACGCCAAGAACTTCGAGACCAGCCCGGAGATCGCGACCGCGATCCAGGACGCGCTCAAGAAGGCCGGCATCACGGTCAAGCTGCAGGGTCTGGAGGACAACGACTACTCCGACAAGATCCACAACGTGAAGACCGAGCCCGGTTTCTTCCTCGCCCACTGGGGTGCCGACTGGCCCTCCGGAGGTCCCTTCCTCGCCCCGATCTTCGACGGCCGGCAGATCGTCAAGGACGGCGCGAACTTCAACACGGGCCTGCTCAATGACAAGTCGGTCAATGCCGAGATTGACGCGATCAACAAGTTGACCGACCTTGACGCTGCCGCCAAGAGGTGGGGTGCACTGGACAAGAAGATCGGTGAGCAGGCGCTGACCGTGCCGCTGTTCCACCCGGTCTACAAGCGCCTGGTCGGCAAGGACATCAGGAACGTCGTGATCAGCGACTGGACCGGTGTGCTGGACATCTCGCAGGTCGCGGTGAAGTAGCGCCGTGAGCGAGGCACTTGTCGCCACCCAGGTCCCCGAGGTGTCCTCCTCGGGGGCCTCGGGGGCCGTTCAGTTCTGGCGGCGGCTGCGTACACAGCGCGCCGCCCTCGTCGCGGCGGCCGTCGTCGCGCTGCTGGTCCTGGTCGCGCTCGCCGCGCCGCTGCTCACCGCCATCGAGGGGCAGGACCCGACCACCTATCACCCGTCGCTCATCGACTCCGCGCGCGGGGGCGTGCCGATCGGGTCCTTCGGAGGGATCAGCGGGGACCACTGGCTGGGTGTCGAGCCGCAGACCGGACGGGATCTGTTCGCCCGGCTGGTGTACGGGGCGCGGGTCTCGCTGGGGGTCGCGCTCGGGGCGACCGCTGTACAGGTTCTTCTCGGTGTCGTCGTGGGCGTCACGGCCGCGCTCGGCAGCCGATGGGTTGATCAACTGTTGAGCCGGGCCACCGACATCATCGTCGCCATGCCACTGATGATCATGGCGTTGGCGTTGCTGGCCATCGTGCCCAGCAGCTTCCCGAGGCCGGTCCTGGTCGCGCTCATCATCGGCTTCGTCGCCTGGGGCACGATCGCCAAGATCGCCCGCGCCCAGACGCTCACCCTCAAGGAACTCGACTACGTCGCGGCCGCCCGGCTCAGCGGCTGGAGCACCTGGCGGATCGCCCGCCGGGAGCTGCTGCCCGGCCTGGCCGCGCCCGTCATCACCTATGCCGCGCTGATAGTGCCGGCCAACATCGCGATCGAGGCCGCCCTGTCCTTCCTCGGCGTCGGCGTGAAGCCGCCCACCCCGTCCTGGGGGCAGATGCTCACCTCGGCCAACGTCTGGTACCAGGCGGCCCCGCAGTACCTGCTGCTGCCCGCGGGCGCCCTGTTCGTGACCGTCCTCGCGCTCACCGTCCTCGGCGACGGTGTACGCACCGCCCTCGATCCGCGCGCGGCCTCCCGCCTGCGTGTCGGAACGGGCAGCAAACGGGAGGCGAAGGCAGCGGCCGAGAGGGAAGTGCAGTCGAAGGAAGTGCAGTCATGAGCGGCTTCGCCGGTTTCGCGGTGCGCCGCGCCATGGGCGCCGTGATCACCCTGCTCGTCATCTCGGTGATCATCTACGTCGTCTTCTACGCCACTCCCGGCAACGTCGCCCAGATCACCTGCGGCCCGCGCTGCTCGCCGGAACAGGTGCACCAGGTCGCCCAGCAGCTCAAGCTCGACGACCCGCTGTACTTGCGTTACTGGCACTTCCTGGAGGGCATCCTCGTCGGCCAGGACTACTCGACGGGCACCTCCGTCGAGCACTGCTCGGCGCCCTGCCTCGGCCAGTCGTACCAGAGCGACCAGCAGGTCACCCAGATCATCCTGACCAAGCTGCCGGTCAGCCTGTCCCTGGTGGTGGGCGCGATGGTGCTCTGGCTCGTGATGGGTGTCGGCACCGGGGTGCTCTCCGCCTGGCGGCGCGGCCGGTTCAGCGAACGCGCGCTGACCGGCCTCACCCTCGCGGGCATCTCCACGCCGGTCTTCGTCATCGGCCTGCTGCTGATGATCGTGATCTGCGGGCAACTGGAGCTGCTGCCCTTTCCGGAGTACGTCCCCTTCACCGACGACCCTGAGCAGTGGGCCTGGGGCCTCCTGCTGCCGTGGTTCACCCTCGCCCTCAGCGAGGCCGCCTACTTCGCCCGGCTGACGCGGGCATCGATGCTGGAGACGCTGGCCGAGGACCACATCCGGACCTTCCGGGCCTACGGCGTCGGCGAGCGGTCGCTCGTCGGTCGGCACGCGTTGCGGGGCGCACTGGCGCCGATCATCGCCCTGAACGCGAACGACTTCGGCAGTGCGGTGGGCGGCGCCGTTCTCATAGAGTCGCTCTTCGGCCTCCCCGGCATCGGCCAGGAACTCGTCCACGCCGTCAATGTGGTCGACCTTCCGGTCGTCGTCGGCATGGTCCTGGTGATCGGCTTCTTCGTGGTCCTCGCCAACGCCGTCGCGGACGTGCTGTTCGCGGTGGCCGACCGACGGGTGGTACTGACGTGAGTCTCGTCCAAGTCACGGATCTCTCCGTCGAGTTCGGCGACCTGCGGGCCGTCGACGGCCTCTCCTTCCGCCTGGAGCAGGGCGGTGCCCTGGCCCTGGTCGGCGAGTCGGGCTCCGGGAAGTCCACCGTCGCCTCCGCGCTGCTGGGGCTGCACCGCGGCACGGGCGCGCGGGTCGGCGGCTCGGTCGAGGTCGCCGGCACCGACGTACAGCAGGCGTCGGACGACGAGCTGCGGCGGCTGCGCGGCGCAAAGGCCGCGATGGTCTTCCAGGACCCCCTGTCGTCCCTCGACCCGTACTACGCGATCGGAGACCAGATCGCCGAGGTGTACCGCGTGCACACGCGCGGGTCACGACGGGCGGCACGCGCGCGTGCCGTGGAAGTGCTCGACCGGGTTGGAATTCCGGACGCACAACGCCGGTCCCGTTCCCGGCCGCACGAGTTCAGCGGTGGCATGCGCCAGCGCGCTCTCATCGCCATGGCACTGGCCTGCGAGCCCGAGCTGCTGATCGCCGACGAGCCGACGACCGCGCTCGACGTCACCGTCCAGGCCCAGATCCTCGACCTGCTGCACGCCCTGCGCGAGGAGACGGGCATGGGGCTGCTGCTCGTCACGCACGACGTGGGCGTCGCCGCCGAGAGCGTCGACGAGGTCCTCGTCATGCGGCACGGGCGCGTGGTCGAACACGGGCCGGTCACGGACGTACTGGACGCGCCGACGGAGCCCTACACACGGGACCTCCTGGCAGCGGTCCCGCGCGTGGACGCGCGGCGGACGACACCCGGGGTCGTCCCGGGATCCTCGGCGGGCAGCGGTGAGGCCGCCGTGCCTGAGACTTCGGCGGAGGGCGCCCAGGCTGTCCCACCGGGGGGCGGCGAAGCCGGCTCCTCGAGCGCTTCCGGGGACGTCGTCCTGGAGGCGGCCGGGCTGCGCCGCGAATTCGGGCGCGGCAAGCGGGCGTTCGCCGCCGTGGACGACGTGTCGCTGACCCTCCGCCGCGGCGAGACCCTCGGCGTCGTCGGCGAGAGCGGCAGCGGAAAGACGACGCTCGGGCGGATGCTGGTCGGGCTGCTGAAGCCGACCGCGGGTGAGGTCCGTCATGAGGGGCACGCGCGCGTGGGTGTGAATCGGGCCGTCCAGATGGTGTTCCAGGACCCCGTCTCCTCCCTCAACCCGCGTCGCAGCGTGGGCGAGTCGATCGCCGATCCGCTACGCGCGCGGGGAGAACGGGACGAGAAGGGCATCAGGCGGCGCGTGACGGAACTCCTGGAGCGCGTGGGGCTCGAAGGGGCGCACTACGACCGCTACCCGCACGAGTTCAGCGGCGGTCAGCGCCAGCGTGTGGGCATCGCCCGGGCACTCGCGGCCGACCCGCGCGTCATCGTCTGCGACGAGCCCGTCTCCGCGCTGGACGTGACCACACAGGCCCAGGTGGTGGCCCTGCTCGGCGAGCTGCAGCGCGAACTCGGGCTCGCGCTCGTCTTCGTCGCCCACGACCTCGCCGTCGTACGACAGGTCAGCGACCGGGTCGCGGTGATGCGCCGCGGCCGGATCGTCGAGTCCGGGCCCGCCGACGAGGTGTACGACCATCCCCAGGACCCGTACACCAAGCAGCTGCTCGGCGCCGTACCGGCACTCGACCCCCAGGTCGCGGCCCGGCGCAGGGCCGCCAGGCGGGAGCCGGCCGTGGCCTGACACAACGTGACTGCTTGATCTCGTAGCGCGATCGAACGCGGTCCGCACGGGAAAGTTACGACCGTTCACCCCTTTTGGTGGCGCGATGGACAACCGTCCGTCGCGCCACCGCCTTGTCCGCATACCTTCTTCCCGCTGCGAGCCGCCGGGTCAAGGGCGGCTCCCCATACGGGAGATCGGGGGTGCGCTCGTGCGCATCGGACTGCTTACGGAGGGTGGCTATCCGTATGTGAGCGGCGACGCCAGGCTCTGGTGCGACCGGCTCGTGCGCGGGCTCGGGCAGCACGAGTTCGACGTCTACGCGCTCAGCCGCAGCGAGCGCCAGGAGAGCGAGGGCTGGGTCGCGCTCCCGCCGCAGGTCGGCCGGGTGCGGACGGCGCCGCTGTGGACGGCCGAGGACGACGGGACGCGCTACGGGCGCCGGGCGCGGCGGCGGTTCGCCGAGTGCTACGGGGAGTTGGCGGCCGTGCTGTGCGCCGGGACCGCCGGGGATCCCTCCGGCGCCTCGGGGGAGGCCCCGGCCGCTGAGGCGGACCGTTTCGGCAGCGCGCTGTACGGGCTCGCCGAACTCGCCCGGGACGAGCGCGGCCTGGTGGGAGCGCTCCGCTCCGAGGCCGCCGTGCGAACCCTGGAGCGCGCCTGTCGGTCGCGGGGGGCCCTGGGAGCGGCGCGTGAGGCGCGGGTACCGGATCTGCTCGCGGTCGCCGCCCACCTGGAACGCGCCCTGCGCCCTCTCTCGCTCGACTGGCACGAGGACGACGGCCTCGGCTCGGCCGACCTGTGCCACGCGACCTCCGGCGGGCCCGCGGCCCTGCCCGGACTGCTCGCCCGCCACTTCCACGGCGTGCCCCTGCTGCTGACCGAGTACGGCGTGCGGCTGCGCACCCACTACCTGGCCGCCACGGACGCGCCGCCCGCCGTACGGTCCCTGCTCGCCGCCTTCCACGGCAGGCTCGCCGCGGAGATCTACGACCGGGCCGCGATCGTCACGCCCGGCAACGCGCACGCCCGCCGCTGGCAGGAACGGTGCGGCGCCGACCGCGCGAAGCTCCGCACGGTCTACCCGGGCATGGACGCCTCCCGCTTCGCCGAGGTCGGAGAGGCGCCGGAGTCCGCCGACCCCGACACGCTGGTCTGGGTCGGCCGCGTCGAACCCGCCAAGGACCTGGTGTCGCTGCTGCACGCCTTCGCGGAGATCCGCAAGGAGGCGCCGAAGACCCTGCTGCGGATCGTCGGTGCCCCGGACGGCCCCGACGGCGAGGCCTATCTCGGCCACTGCCGGGCGCTGGCCGCGCAGCTCTTCCCCGACGAGGCGGCAGGGCTGCACGCCGTCGGCGACAACCCCGTGTCCTTCGAGGAGATCGGCGGCCCGGAGTTGCCGAGCCTCGCCGACGCGTACGCCGCCGGCGCCGTGACCGTGCTGTCCAGCGTCGTCGAGGGCTTTCCGATCAGCCTCGTCGAGGCGATGTTCTGCGGCCGCGCGACCGTCTCCACGGACGTCGGCGCGGTGGTGGAGGTCATCGGGGGCACGGGGCTCGTCGTACCGCCGCGCAACCCGCGGGCGCTCGCCGAGGCGTGCCTGGCGCTGCTGCGTGACCCCGAGCGCCGGGAGCGCCTGGGCGCCGCAGCACGCGCGCGTGCGCTCGAACTGTTCACCGTCGAGCAGAACACCACGGCATTTCACGGCATTTACCTGGAGATCGTCTCGCGCACCCCGGTGCGCCGCGTCGTCCTCGACGACACCGGAGAGCCCCTGCCGTTCGCCGTCCCCGCCGAGGCCCATCTTCCCGGCCGCTGGACCCACCCGGATGCGCGCGTGGTGGCCCGCGGCGGCCCCGGCTGGGCGACGAGCACCCCGGTGCGCGCGACGCCGCCGCGGCCCACACCCCCGATGCCGGCCACCGAGGGGGCACGATGAGCGACTTGGGAGCACTGGACCGCCCTGGCACCCCGGACAGCCCCGGAGCCTGGGACGAACGGTCGCATGAATGGCTCGCGGGGGAACCCACCGGCGCGGACGGCCCCGGGCGAGAGACGGCACCCGGTGCGCACGGCGGCGATGACACCCTGACACGCGCGCGGGCCGATGCCGGAGCCTTGGCACGCACGCGTGGCGACACCGAAGCCCTGGCCCGTGGGGGCGTTGACGCCGGAGCCTTGGCAAGCGCGCGAGCAGAGGCCGGAGCCCTGGCGCCCACGGGTGCTGAGGCCGAAGCCCTGGTACTCAGGCGTGCGGACGCCGAAGCCCCGGCACCGGCGCAAGCAGAACCCGACCCGCCGGCCGCCCCCCGCCAACCCGCTGCTCCCCGTCGCGCCGCCGCCGACCCCGTGAAGGCGCTGATGCACCGTCACCGGGAGTTGTGCGAGCGGGCGGTGGACCCCTTGGAGATCGCTGCGGGTCTGGAGGCGCACGGCGTCACCGACCGGACCGCCGCACGCTTCCGGCACCGGGACGTCTTCTCCCTGGCGGAGGAGATGTACGCGCGCGCACCCCGCGACGACGGCGCCCCCGCCCGCCCAGCAGCCCTCGACGTGCCCAGGGCACGCGTCGGCTGGGCCCTGCTCACCCTCCTGCCCGGAGCACTGTGCGTGGCGGCCGTGGCCGCCCTGCACCTCACCCACGGACAGGCCCGTGTGCTCGCGGCAGCCGTCGGACTCCTCGTTGTCGCTCTCGCCGTGCGCGCGGCGCTCACCCGCGGCCCCCTGGGCGCGACGGACCGCAGACCGGCGGGATCCCTCCCGCTCGCGCCCGGCAGCCGTGTGTGCACGTACTGGCTCCTCGCGTACGCCCTCCTCGGCGACGGCGACGGCGTCCTGCGTGCAGCCCTCGCCGGAGGCCCCGACGGCCCGCCCACCGGTACCGCCGTCGGCCCCTGGCCCCTCGCCACCGCCCCCTTCCTGGCCCTCATGCTGGCCTGTGCCCCCGCGGCCTGGAGCGCCCATCTCTTCGCCGTACGCGCCCGCCGCAGGCTGGCCGCCAGCCGTGCCCTGGAGGAGTACGCCGCCTCCGTACGACCGCTCCTCATCGGCACGTTCGCCCTGTTCCTGTGCGCGCTGACAGCCCTGCTCGCCGTGTGCGGCGCGGCTCTGGGTGAGCCCGCGGCCTACGCCCAGACCGTCACCCTGGGTGCCCTGCTGCTCCTCGCCCGTCTCCTCACCACGCACGGCTTCACCCACGCCCCCGCGCTCGTCCTCACCGCCACGGCCGCGGCCGAGGCCACCGCCACGGCCACCGCCTTCGCGGGCCGCCTCCCCGGGTGCGGCTTCCTCGCCACCCCCGTGGAGACCCTCGTCGACGACTGGGGCCCCGGCAGCGTCCAGGCCCTCGTCTGCGGTGCGGCCGCGCTGACCCTGCTGTTCCACGCGACCCGCACCCTCACCCGGGCCTCGGCCCATGCACCCACGGACCGGCCGTGCTGACGCGGCAGCCGTCCCCGGCGTACCCCCACGAGCCGCACGCACGCCGACGCACGTCGGCCCACGCCCTGTCGCAGGCGCCCGGTCCCGCCGCCCGAGGCAAGCGCACCACCCCCTCCGAAGGAGAACCCGAGATGATCACCTCCCGACCCGACACCTCGGCCCCGGGAGCCGCCCGATGAGAGTCCTGCTGATCGGAGCCAACGGCTACCTCGGCCGCTTCGTCGCCGACCGTCTGCTCGCCGACCCGGCCGTCCAGCTCACCGCGCTCGGCCGCGGCGACGACGCCGACGTCCGCTTCGACCTCGCGTCCGGCAGCCCCGGAGCCCTCACCCGTTTCCTCGACGCGGTCCACCCCGGCGTCGTCATCAACTGCGCCGGTGCCACGCGGGGCGGCGCGCGCGACCTCACCCGCCACAACACCGTCGCCGTCGCCACCGTCTGCGAGGCCCTGCGCCGCAGCGGCTGCGGCGCCCGCCTGGTGCAGATCGGCTGCGGCGCCGAGTACGGCCCGAGCCAGCCGGGTTCGTCGACGGCGGAGGACGCCGTCCCACGCCCCGGCGGCCCGTACGGCGTGAGCAAGCTCGCCGCCACCGAACTGGTCCTGGGCTCCGGCCTGGACGCCGTCGTCCTCCGGGTCTTCTCACCTGCCGGCCCCGGCACTCCCGCCGGCTCGCCGCTCGGCCGGCTCGCCGAGGCCATGCGCCGCGCCATGCAGTCCGGCGACGGCGAACTCAAGCTCGGCGGCCTCGGCGTCCAGCGCGACTTCATCGACGTACGCGACGTGGCGCGCGCCGTGCACGCCGCCTCGCTCTCCGCCGCACAGGGCGTCATCAACATCGGCTCGGGCCGCGCCGTCCGGCTGCGCGACGCCGCCGCCATGCTCGCCCGCGTGGCCGGATACGGCGGCGCGCTCCACGAACTCGACGGCCCGCCCGGCCCGCTGCGGGCCACCATCGGCCACCCCCGCAGCGAATCCGACCACGCCGCTCCGGCCGCGTACCCGTACCCGGACGGCTGCGGCAGCTGGCAGCAGGCCGACGTGCGCACCGCACGCGACCGGCTCGGGTGGCGGCCCCGCATCAACCTCGAAGAGTCCCTCGCCGACATCTGGATGGAGGCGGCATGCCGTATCTGACCAGTACCAAAGCGGGCACCGCGAGCACCGACGTCCGTACCGGCTTCGGCATCCCCGGCTACGCACACCCCCTCCTCGCACCCACCGAGTGGGGCGAACTCACCCGCCCGGGAACGCCCTTGCACTGGGTCGTCCTCAATGTGGCCGACGGCCCCGGCTCCCGCCCCGACCCGCACTGCCTGGAGGCCGCCGGCCGCCTGCGCAACGCGGGCGTGCGGGTCCTCGGCCACCTCGACACCGCCTACGGGGCCCGCACCTTCGGCGGGGTGATCTCCGACGCGCACCGCTACATCGACTGGTACCAGGTCGACGGCTTCCTGCTGGACCGCTGCCCGAGCGAACGCGTCTCGCTTTCCGAGGTCAGCCGCACCGTCACCACGCTCCGCGGGATCCGTGGCGATGCCCACATCGTCCTCGGCCACGGCACCCACCCGCACCCCGGCTACCTGGAGAGCGCCGACCAGCTGGTCACCTTCTCCGGATCCTGGAGCGACTACCGCTGGTCGCAGGTGGCCGAGTGGACGGCGGACCATCCGCCCGAGCGCTTCTGCCACCTCGTCCACGGGGTGCCGCGCCCCCACCTGGAGGAAGCACTGCGCATCGCCCGCTGGCAGGGTGCCTCGACCATCTACTTCACCGACCGCACCGACCGAGGTGGCCGCACCGATCCCTGGGGGGCCATGCCCGGCTACTGGGACGAAATCGTCTCGCGGATCGGAACGGGTGTCTCGGAATGAAGAAGGCCGTGGCAGTGTTACGGGGAGAACAACTGTAGTGATTGACCGACCAACGGAGTCCCCGTGTCGCTGCCACCCCTGGTCGAGCCAGCCTCTGAGCTCACCGTAGACGAGGTCCGCAGGTACTCCCGCCACCTGATCATCCCCGACGTCGGGATGGACGGGCAGAAGCGGCTGAAGAACGCCAAGGTGCTCTGTGTGGGCGCCGGCGGCCTGGGCTCGCCGGCGCTGATGTACCTGGCCGCGGCGGGCGTCGGCACGCTCGGCATCGTGGAGTTCGACGAGGTCGACGAGTCGAACCTGCAGCGTCAGATCATCCACAGCCAGGCCGACATCGGCCGCTCCAAGGCCGAGTCCGCGCGCGACTCCGTCCTCGGCATCAACCCGTACGTGAACGTGATCCTTCACGAGGAGCGGCTCGAGGCCGACAACGTGATGGACATCTTCAGCCAGTACGACCTGATCGTCGACGGCACGGACAACTTCGCGACCCGCTACCTGGTCAACGACGCGTGCGTGCTGCTGGGCAAGCCGTACGTGTGGGGTTCGATCTACCGCTTCGACGGCCAGGCCTCCGTCTTCTGGTCCGAGCACGGCCCCTGCTACCGCTGCCTGTACCCGGAGCCCCCGCCGCCGGGCATGGTCCCCTCCTGCGCCGAGGGCGGCGTCCTGGGCGTGCTGTGCGCGTCCATCGGCTCCATCCAGGTCACGGAGGCCATCAAGGTCCTCACCGGCACCGGTGAGCCCCTCGTCGGCCGCCTGATGATCTACGACGCCCTGGAGATGCAGTACCGCCAGGTCAAGGTGCGCAAGGACCCGAACTGCGCGGTCTGCGGCGAGAACCCCACCGTCACCGAGCTCATCGACTACGAGGCCTTCTGCGGCGTCGTCTCCGAGGAGGCCCAGGAAGCGGCCGCCGGCTCGACGATCACTCCGAAGCAGCTCAAGGAGTGGATCGACGACGGCGAGAACATCGAGATCATCGACGTGCGTGAGATCAACGAGTACGAGATCGTCTCGATCCCCGGCGCGAAGCTGATCCCGAAGAACGAGTTCCTCATGGGCACCGCCCTGGAGACCCTTCCGCAGGACAAGAAGATCGTCCTGCACTGCAAGACGGGTGTCCGCAGTGCGGAAGTCCTCGCGGTCCTGAAGTCCGCGGGCTTCGCCGACGCCGTACACGTCGGCGGCGGCGTGATCGGCTGGGTCAACCAGATCGAGCCGCACAAGCCGGTCTACTAGGCGCACGCCTTCCCAGGAGGGGCTCGGCACCGCAGGTGCCGGGCCCCCTTTCCGCTGCCCGGGCCGCGAGTGCCGCCGCTCGGGCTACGAGGCGCAGACCTTTCCGTCCTTCGGCACCGTCCCGCTCAGGAGATAGGCGTTGACCGTCGAGTCGACGCAGTCGCTCCCGTTCCCGTACGCGCCGTGCCCCTCGCCCTTCCAGGTGAGCTCCACGCCGACGCCCTTGCCCAGTTCGTCGGCCATCTTCCGGGCACCCTCGTAGGGCGTCGCCGGGTCGCCGGTGTTGCCCACCACGAGGATCGGGGGCGCCCCGGGCGCACTGGCCGGCGGGGTGTCCCACTGGCCGGCCACCGGCCAGTCGTGGCACCAGCCGGCGGTGTCCCAGCCCATGAAGTCGCCGAAAACGGGCGAGATCTTCTCGAACTGCGCCAGCCGCTTCTTCGTTTCGGCGGGTGTCGGGCGCAGCTTGCTGTCCAGGCACGATATGACCCGTTGTGAGTGGGTCGTCGTCTCGTAGTGCCCCGAAGCGTCGCGGCCGTTGTAGCCGTCGGCCAGCGACAGCAGTTCCGAGCCGTCGCCGTTCTCGGCGGCGTTCAGCGCGCTGGTGAGACTGGGCCAGCTCTGCCTGGAGTAGAGGGGGTAGGTCAGTCCGGTCAGCGCGAGCGTCTGGGTGAGCTTGCGGCCGCTCGACGTCGGCAGCGGGCGGCTGTCGATCCGCTTCAGCAGGGCCGCGATCTTCTGTGATCCCTGCGCCGGGTCCTGTCCCGTCGACTTGAGGTAGTCGTCCAGTGCCCGCTGGAAGCCCCTGGCCTGGTTCTCGGCGTGTCCCACCATGTCGGCGCCCGGGTCGACCACGGCGTCCAGGACGAGCCGCGCCACCCTCCTCGGGAACAAGTGGGCGTAGACACCGCCGAGTTCGGTGCCGTACGAGATGCCGAAGTAGTGCATCTTCGAGTCGCCCAGCACCTGGCGCATCAGGTCCATGTCGCGGGCGGTGTCGGTCGTCGACGCGTGCGACATCAGCTTCCCGGCGGCCTTCGCGCAGCCCTTGCCGAAGTCGACGGCGTCCTTGAGGTACGCCTTCTCCTCGGCCGGGGTGTCGGGTGTGGTGTCCACCGACTCCGCGGCCTGGATCTCCCTGTCGCTGCGGCAGCGGATTTCCCCGCTCGATCCGACGCCGCGCGGGTCCCAGCTCACCAGGTCGTACTGTTCACGCAGTTTGGCGAAGGTGGGGCCGAAGGACGGCAGGTAGGAGACGCCCGGGGCGCCGGGGCCACCGAAGTTGAACAGCAGCGAGCCGATGCGCTTGCCCCCGCGGGCCTCGGCGCGGATCAGCCCGAGCCCCATCGTCTCGCCCCGCGGCTTCGACCAGTCCAGCGGCACCTGGAGCGTCGCGCACTGCCAGTCGTTGCCCGGCGCCGGGGAGTCGTCGGTGGCCTTGCACCTGCCCCAGGCGAGCTTCTGCGCGGTCAGTGAGGAGGGCAGCGCGGCCGTCGTACCGGAGGCGCCGGACGACGGCGAGGCGGTCGCGCTCGTCCTCCCGCCGCCCTTGCCGTCGTCGGACGGCGAACCACTGCTGCAGCCCCCCACCAGGAGCGCTGCGGCGGCCCCCAGAGCCGTCCACCGTACGAATCGCGCCATGTGCGTCCCCCCTCGCGGGCCGTCCGCATCGAGCAGCAGACGGCTGTCAGGCCATCGTAGGCGGATCAAGGCAGACCTGCCGGAGCCTGTGGATAACCTTCTGACCTGCTGCTTTGCCCCGAACCGCGTCAGTTCTCAGGAACACACGGTTCCGGCCGCCGGTACCTTTCCGTCCAGCAGATAGCCGTTCACGGCGGCCTGCACGCACTTGTTCTTGCTGTCGTAGGAGCCGTGCCCCTGCCCCTTGTACGTCAGCTCCACGCCGACGCCCTTGCCCAGCGCGTCCACCATCTTCTTCGCACCCTCGTACGGCGTGGCGGGGTCACCGGTGTTGCCCACGACGAGGATCGGCGCGGCCCCCGGCGCGCTCACGTCCGGATGGTCGGCGGCACCCGCGACGGGCCAGTCGGTGCAGCTGAGCATGGACCAGGCCAGGAAGTCGCCGAACAGCGGCGAGGCGGCCCGGAACTCGGGCAGCTTCTGCTCCACGTAGGCCGTGCTGTAACGGGGCTTTTCGTCGGCGCAGTTGACGGCGATGTTGGCGGCGGTGATGTTGCTGTACTCGCCGTTCTCGTTGCGCCCGTTCAGCGAGTCGGACAGCGCCATGAGGACCTTGCCGTCGCCGGCGTACGCCTGCTGCAGGCCCTCGATGAGGTACTGCCAGTAGTCCTTGGAGTACAGGGCCTGCGCGATGCCGTTGGTCGCGGCGGTCTCGGTCAGCCGGCGGGGGAGGATGCCGGGGATCGGCTTCGCGTCGAGGTCCTTCAGCAGCTTGGCGATACGGTCCTTCACGTCCTGCGGGGTGTCGCCGATGGGGCAGGCACCGGCCTTCGACGTACAGTCCGCGGCGAAGTTGTCGAGCGCGAGCTGGAAGCCCTCGGCCTGTCCGAGGGAGCTCTGCTCGGCGTTCTGCGTCGGGTCGACGACCGCGTCGAGGACGGCGCGGCCCACCTTCTTCGGGAACAAGTGGGCGTAGACACCGCCGAGTTCGGTGCCGTACGAGATGCCGAAGTAGTACAGCTTGTCGTCGCCCACGACCTGCCGCATGAGGTCCATGTCTCGGGCCGCGTCGGTGGTGCGCACATGCGGCAGCACCTTCTTGGAGTTCTTCTCGCAGGCCGCGTTGAACTTCTTGGTGTTGTTCAGGTACGCGGTGCGCTCGCCGGCGTCGTCGGGGGTCCCGTCCTGCTGGAAGTACGCGTCGAGCTGCTGGTTGTCCTCGCATTTCACGGGGGCGCTGCTGCCGACGCCGCGCGGGTCGAAGCTGACCAGGTCGTAGCGGGTGCGCAGTTTCGCGTAGTCCTGGCCGAGGGCGGGCAGGGTGGTGACGCCCGAGCCGCCGGGCCCGCCGAAGTTGAAGACGAGCGAGCCGATGCGCTTGCTGCTGTCGCCGCTGGCCTTCGCCCGGATCAGGGCGATGCCGATCGTGTCGCCCTTGGGCTTCGCCCAGTCGAGGGGCGCCTTCATGGTGGCGCACTGCCACCGGCCGCCGTTCGGCAGAGGCGACGGGGCGTTGCCGCCGCCTTCCGCCGCGGACGGGGCCGGACAGTCCTTCCAGTCCAGTTTCTGGGCCGACAGGTCCCCGTCCTCGGCGGCCTTGGAGCTGTCGCTGCAGCCTCCCAGCACGCAGGACAGCAGCAGGAGGGTGGCGGTCAGGGCGGCCGCGCGCGGGCGGAAAGGGTTCGGCATGCTCCCATCCTGTCGTCACGCGCGCGTGGGCGCTCGGAACACGGGCCGTATGAGGTAGACCGGCTACGGTCTTCGTACTAAAGCGCACCCTTGCGCGACAGCTGGTTGAAGGCCAGCCAGCCCGGCAGCACCGGCAGCCACAGCGTCAGCAGCCGGAACAGCAGCACGGCGGGGGCCGCCACCTCCTTGGGGAGGCCCACGGCGATCAGTCCGACCGTCAGGGTCGCTTCCACGGCGCCCACGCCGCCCGGGGTCGGGGCCGCGGAGCCGAGTGCGTTGCCGGCGAGGAAGACCACGGCGACGCTGGCGATGCTGAGCGAGGTCCCCGCCTGGCCGAAGGCGCGGATCGAGGCGTCCAGGCACATCACGAAGCAGGCGGTCAGCAGCAGCATGCCGCCGATGCCGGTGACGAGCTTCTGCGGCCGCTGCAGGACGTCCAGCATGCGCGGCACGACACCGGCGAAAAGCGACCGCACGCGCGTGGCGACGAATTTCCGCAGGAACGGCACCGAGGTGACGACGAGGACGAGCACGGCCACCGTCAGCAGACCCGCGATGACGGTCCGGGACGGCGACAGGGACGGCGTCTTCTCGGTGCCGGTCAGATAGCCGAACGACAGCAGCATCAGGATGTGGCAGCCGAGCCCGAACAGCTGCGAGGCACCGACGCTCGCCACCGCGAGCCCCGGGCGCACCCCCGCGCGCTGCAGGAAGCGCGTGTTGAGGGCGACACCGCCCACCGCGGCCGGCGCGACGATCTTGACGAAGGACCCGGCGACCTGCGCCGCCACGGCCCGCAGGAACGGCACCCGCTCCGGCACGAACCCCAGGAGGGCCATGGCCGCCGCGACGTAGCTCAGTGCCGAGAACAGCACGGCCGCGAGGACCCAGCCCCACTGGGCGTTGGCGACCAGAGGGCCGAACTCGATGTGGGTGAGCTGCGTCAGCAGGAAGTAAGCGCCGATGGCACCGGCGATGAAACTGATCAGCGTCCGCGGCCGTACCCGCTCGAGCCGGGCCGGCTCGACCGGCGCCTGCGGCCTGATCAACAACACCTGGTGCCGGATCTGCGTGAGCAGGTCCTCCTCGCGCGCCTCGTCGATGGCTTCGTCGATGGCCCGCTTCTCGGCCCGCTGCTCAGCACGTACGGCCTTCTTGTCGGGCTTTTCGAGTACGGGCCCGGTGTCCTCCGGGGTCTCTTCCAAGCGGGCCTGTTTGGCCTGCCGGGATGCCTCCAGGACCGCCTCGCGCTCGCGCTGGGCCCGTTCCCGGGCCAGTTTGCGCAGGGTCGCGCGGGAGGTGCGGCTGAGCGCGATGGGCTGCAGCATCGGCAGGCAGTCGGCCACGTCGTCCGGGCCGAGCACGGCCACCGCCGACGCCACCGCGCGCTCGGCGCCCACCCGCAGTCCGAGCGTCACCAGGAGCTGCGAGATGTCCATGCGCAGCAGCAGATCGCCGGCCGCGATCTCGCCGACGCGCAGGTCGGTGAGGATGACCGTGCCGGAACGATCCACCAGAATCGCGTCGCCCACCAGCCTGCGGTGCGCGATGCGCCGGGACTGCAGCGCGCGTACCTGGTGCCAGGTGTCGTGCAGCAGTTCGTCGGTGATCTCCTCGTCCGCGAGGGTGTCGAGGGTGCGCCCGCCCGTGTGCTCGTAGACGAGCATCACGGCGTCGGGACCGAGCTCGGAGGTCGCGATCAGCTTGGGCGCGTTCGCGCCGGCCGCGATCGCCGCGTAGGCGAGCAGGGCCTCCTGCTCCAGTGCCTGGCGCAGCGACTGGAGGCTGCTGCGGGTGGCGAAGCCGCGCAGCGTCAGGTTGCGC
Source organism: Streptomyces sp. NPDC001351 (assembly GCF_042896045.1). Lineage (NCBI taxonomy): Bacteria > Bacillati > Actinomycetota > Actinomycetes > Kitasatosporales > Streptomycetaceae > Streptomyces > Streptomyces sp. NPDC001351. The sequence continues at coordinate 740,214 of NZ_JBIAWS010000002.1, forward strand.
CACACGCGGTAGAAGAAGCCCTGTGCCTGCTGCTCCCGGTCGACGACCGTCACGTCCAGGGGCGGGCCGTCCTCGAGTGTGACGAAGTAGCGTCGTCCGCGGTCGCCGGTCTCCGGTGTCTCCGGCAGTTCCTCGCGGGAGGCGGTCACCGGGCGGAATCCGACGTGCCGCAGGCCCGCCATCAGCGTCCGTCCGGTGGGGCGGACGTTGGGCGAGCCGACCGCGTACAGCGTCCCGTAGGCCACGGTCCAGCCGATCAGCACCGTCAGGATGATCGAGAACGGTGTCGTGTAGCCGGAGACGAGCATGGAGAACGCGTCGAGGAGCAGCACCGTCCACAGCACCGCGCGCCAGCGCGGCCGCCGCGACATGCCGACGGCCGTCATGTACGCGATGACCGGCGCGAGATAGCCGTGCACCGGGTCGGTCAGGGCGTGGATGTCGCCGGGGGAGGGCTGGGTGAGCGCCTCCTGGATGGAGCCGGGGGCGGCCTTGGCGACCCACAGGTCTGTGGCGAGCGTCACTCCGTGCGCGAGGACCGCCGCAAGGACGCCGTCGGCGATGCGCAGCCCGTCGCGCTTGATCAGCCGTTCGATCGCGAACGCGACCGGCACCAGCAGGATCGCGATGCTGGAGGCCAGGCCGGCGATCTTGATGAGCAGATCGGGCGCCTGTCCGGTGCCCTTGTTGATGTCCTGTTCGAGGCCCGAGGTGGTGCCGTGGGCGAACGCGGCGATCGCCAGCAGCAGCACGATCCCCAGCACGCCCACCAGGAGGCGCATCAGATCCGACGGACGGTGCACGCGCGCGGGGAGCAGCGGTTCGTCGCCCTCGACCTCGTCGATGTGCGACTCGTCCGGGAAGTCGTCCTTGCCCGTGTCGGTGTCCTGCGAAGCGGTGTCCTTCGAAGTGGTGTCCTTGCGGCCGGTGCCCGAGCCGGTGCCGGAGCCGGGGCGCGACGAAGCGTCAGAGGTGCTCTCGGCGTCCTCTGGGTGCGCACCCTGCTGCTTCATCGTCTCTTCTTGGTCTCGTATCACCGGTCACCGCCCGCATGATGGTGGCATGCTCCACCGACACACGGGGGCATCAGGGTGCAAGAGCGGGGGCGCACAGTCTGCCGGAAGCGCAGCCCGGGGGCGAGGGATACGCATCCTTGCGAGCGCGTCCCGCTGTCGGTGGCATGCGGCAGGATGGGCCGGATGAGCGAGGAGAGCCTGCCCGACGCCGGCCCGGAGCACGCGGACGCGCTGCCGGAGTACGCCGAGCGCGTACTCGAGGTCGCCGAACTGATCCCGCCCGGGCGTGTCATGACGTACGGGGACGTCGCGGAATGGCTGGAGGAGGGCGGGCCCCGTCAGGTCGGCCGGGTGATGGCCCTCTACGGGGGAGCCGTCCCGTGGTGGCGTGTCGTGCGCGCGGACGGCGCCCTGCTCCCGGGGCACGAACTGCGTGCTCTCGATCACTACCGTGCCGAGGGCACCCCCTTGAAGGAGGCGAGCAGGGCCGCCGAGAGCCACCTGCCGCGCCTCGACATGAGGCGGGCGCGATGGGACGGCGGCGAACGCGCAGACGGTCACACCTGAAAGCTTCCGCCATGGGACGGGCCGGTGTGTGACCCGTGATCCGTACGGGGGACGCGGGGCACGTTTGTGGCATGGCGTACGTTCGTGAGTCGAGGGGCCTACGGGGTGCGAGTGCCACGAGGGAAGAAGAGGAAGCCCTGCTTCCGCAACCTGCGTCGGCGTAGCGTCGGCTGCGCGTGCCCCCCTCACCTCCCGATCACCGCCGTGCACACGCGGTGGTCCGACGACCAGTACAACCACCAGGACCGGCGAACCACGTGAGCTCCTCTTCCTCCACCAGGCGCCTGTCGCACCCCCAGGTGCGACAGGGGGGCCGTGGCGCCTACCGACTGCTGCGTACCCCGCCGATCCGACACGATCCCCCTCGTCTGGACGCGCCACAGCGCTCCGTGGTTGACCACAAGAGCGGCCCGCTGCTCGTCCTCGCAGGTCCGGGCACCGGCAAGACCACCACGCTCGTCGAGTCCGTGGCGGCGCGGATCGCCCGTGGCGGGGACCCCGAGCGCATCCTGGTGCTGACGTTCAGCCGCAAGGCGGCCGTCGAACTGCGCGACCGCATGGCACTGCGCATGGGCGCGGCACGCGCGCCCCAGGCGACCACCTTCCACTCGTTCTGCTACGCCCTGGTCCGCGCCCACCAGGACAACGAGCTGTTCGTGGAGCCGCTGCGGCTGCTGTCCGGCCCCGAGCAGGACGTGACCGTCCGTGAACTGCTCGCGGGCCAGGCCGACCTGGAGCGGCTCGGCCTCGCGCATGTGCGCTGGCCCGACGAACTGCGGGCCTGCCTGACCACCCGGGGCTTCGCCGACGAGGTCCGCGCGGTCCTCGCCCGAAGCCGCGAGCTGGGCCTGGGACCCGGCGCCCTGGACGCCTTCGCCCGCCGCATCGGCCGCCCCGACTGGCGTGCCGCGGCCACCTTCCTCGCCGAGTACCTGGACGTGCTCGACCTGCAGGGCGTGCTCGACTACGCGGAACTGGTCCACCGCGCGGTCCTCCTCGCCGGCCGCCCCGAGGCCACAGAGCGGCTCGCCGCGCGCTACGACGCCGTCTTCGTGGACGAGTACCAGGACACGGACGCCGCCCAGGTACGGCTGCTGCACGCCCTCGCGGGCGGCGGCCGCACCCTCGTCGCCTTCGGCGACCCCGACCAGTCGATCTACGCGTTCCGCGGTGCGGACGTGGGCGGCATCCTCGAGTTCCCGGGCGCCTTCCCGCGCGCGGACGGCCGCCCCGCGCCCGTCGAGGTCCTGCGCACGTCGCGCCGCTCCGGTGCCGCCCTGCTCGCCGCGACGCGGCTGCTCACCCAGCGCATGCCGCTCACCCGGCTGCCGGCGGACAAGGTACGCGCGCACCGCGACCTGGCCCCGGTGCGGGACGGCGGCCGCGTCGAGGTGTACACGTATCCGACGCCCGGCACGGAACTCGACAACATCGCCGACATCCTGCGCCGGGCACACCTGGAGGACGGCGTCCCCTGGCGTGAGATGGCCGTACTGGTGCGGGCCGGATCGCGCACCATTCCCACGGTCCGCCGCGCGCTCACCGCGGCGGGCGTGCCCCTGGACATCGACGGCGACGACCTGCCGCTGCGGCACGAACCGGCCGTGGCGCCGCTGCTGACGGCACTGCGGGCGGTGGCCGAGGCGGAGGCGGCGCGGACCGAAGTGCCGGATGAGGTGCCGGACGGGGCAGGTGCCGAACTCGCCTCCGAAGGCGCCCTGCCCGAGGAGGACGGTCCCGAAGGGGCCGTCTCTCCAGGGCTCGCCTCCGAAGAGCCCGAGACCGCCACGTGCTGGCTCGACACGGAAACCGCCCTGACCCTGCTGGCCTCCCCCCTTGCCGGCATGGACGCCGCCGACCTGCGCCGCCTCGGGCGTGCCCTGCGCGACGAGGAGCGGGCCGCGGGCAACCCGCTGCCGCCCCCCTCGGACGAGCTGCTCGCGCGGGCGCTGGCCGAACCGGAGCGCCTCGTCGCGCACGACCCCGCGTACGCGCGTGGCGCCCAGCGGCTCGGCGCACTGCTGCGCACCGCCCGTGAGCGCCTGGCGAGCGGCGGCACGGCCGAAGAGGCCCTGTGGGACCTGTGGGACGGCACACCCTGGCCGGCCCGGCTGGAGCGGTCCGCGCGGCGCGGCGGCGCCGCCGGGCGCAACGCCGACCGCGATCTGGACGCCGTGTGCGCACTGTTCGCGACCGCCGCGCGCGCGGAGGAGCGCACCGGCGGCCGGGGCGCCCTCAACTTCCTGGAGGAGATCGACGCCGAGGACATCGCCGCCGACACCCTCACGCGGCGTGCCGTCCGCCCCGACGCCGTACGCCTGATGACCGCGCACCGCTCCAAGGGCCTGGAGTGGCGCCTGGTCGTCGTCGCGGGCGTGCAGGAGGGACTGTGGCCGGACCTGCGCCGCCGGGGCTCCCTCCTGGAGGCCGACCGCATCGGCCGCGACGGACTCGCCGAACCGCTCACCCCCGGCGCGCTGCTCGCGGAGGAGCGCCGCCTGTTCTACGTGGCCGCCACGCGCGCGCGTGAACGTCTCGTCGTCACCGCCGTGAAGGCCCCCGCGGACGACGGTGACCAGCCCTCCCGCTTCCTCACCGAACTCGGCGTCGAACCCAGGGACGTCACGGGCCGCCCGCGCCGCCCGCTGTCCGTCGCCGCCCTCGTCGCCGAACTGCGCGCCACCACCGTCGACCCGCGCGTCTCGGACACCCTCAGGGAGGCCGCCGCCCACCGCCTGGCCCGGCTCGCCGCGCTCGCCGACGAGGACGGCCGCCCGCTCGTCCCCTCCGCCCATCCCTACCGCTGGTGGGGCATGTACGAGCCGACCGAGAGCAAGGTGCCGCTGCGCAACCGCGACCAGCCCGTCGTGCTCTCGGGCAGCGCACTCGACCAGCTCGCCAACACCTGCGCCCTGCAGTGGTTCCTGGGCCGCGAGGTGAAGGCCGACGCACCCGCGACGGCCGCCCAGGGCTTCGGCAACGTGGTGCACGTCCTCGCCGACGAGGTCGCCTCCGGACACACCCCCGCCGACCTCGCCGTCCTCATGGAACGCCTGGACTCCGTGTGGAACGCGCTCGCCTTCGACGCGCCGTGGAAGTCGGCGCAGGAGAAGGAGAACGCGCGCGTGGCGCTCGAACGCTTCCTGAAGTGGCATGTCGACACCAGTGGCGCCCGCGCCGGCCGCACCCCTGTGGCCAGCGAGCACGGCTTCGACGTCACCCTCGAAGCGGGCGACTACGAGGTCCGCATCCGCGGCTCCATGGACCGCGTCGAGGCCGACGGCGAGGGCCGCGCCTACGTCGTCGACTTCAAGACCGGCAAACAGGCGCCCACCGCCCGCGAGGTGGCACGCCACCCCCAGCTCGCCGTCTACCAGCTCGCCGTCCGCGAAGGCGCCGTCGACGAGGCCTTCGACGGCGTGCGTCCCGAACCCGGCGGCGCCGAACTGGTCCAGCTGCGCCAGGGTGCCGCCCGGCGCGACGGCGGCGAGACCCTGCCCAAGGTGCAGGCTCAGGACCCCATCGAAGACGCGGCGGGGCAGTGGGTGGGCGAGCTGCTGGCCAACGCCGCCGGAAAGGTCCTCGACGAACGGTTCACACCCAGCGCCGGCCAGCACTGTTCGCACTGCGCCTTCCAGGCGTCCTGCAGTGCGAGGCCCGAAGGGCGACACGTGGTCGAGTGACGCGGGTGATCTTCCGGGCCCTCTGTGATCGACCCCACCACATGTGCTGACCTGCGCTTCCATCCGCCCGGAGGCCGATTGGGCCTCCACTGTCAGTGGCCGCCGCTAGCCTCTCTGACGTGCCGCCCCGTATCACCGATCCCGATCAGCTCAAGGAGCTCCTCGGGATTCCGTTCACCCCGGAGCAGACGGCCTGCATCATCGCGCCGCCCGCCCCGCAGGTGATCGTGGCCGGAGCCGGCTCGGGCAAGACGACGGTCATGGCGGCACGCGTGGTGTGGCTGGTCGGCACCGGCCAGGTCGCCCCCGAGCAGGTCCTCGGCCTCACCTTCACCAACAAGGCGGCCGGTGAACTAGCCGAGCGCGTCCGCAAGGCGCTCGTCAGGGCGGGCGTCACCGACCCGGACGTCATCGACCCGGACCATCCGCCGGGCGAGCCCGTGATCTCGACCTACCACGCCTTCGCGGGCCGCCTCCTGACCGACCACGGCCTGCGCATCGGCCTCGAACCGACCGCCCGTCTGCTCGCCGACGCCACCCGCTACCAGCTCGCCGCGCGCGTGCTGCGCGAGGCCCCGGGCCCCTACCCGGCACTCACCCGCTCCTTCGCGGACCTCGTCAGCGACCTGCTCGCCCTCGACGCCGAACTCGCCGAGCACCTCGTACGGCCCGAGGAGCTGCGCGCGTACGACACCGGGCTGCTGCGCACCCTGGAGGGCGCCAAACTCACCAACGCCGACCTGCGCAAGGTCCCCGAAGCGGCCGCCGCCCGCCGTGAACTCGCCGACCTGGTGGTGCGTTACCGCGCCGCCAAACGCGAGCGCGACCTCCTCGACTTCGGCGACCAGATCGCCCTGTCCGCACAACTCGCCCGCATCCCCGAGGTGGGCCGCACCCTGCGCGACGAGTTCCGCGTGGTCCTCCTCGACGAGTACCAGGACACATCGGTGGCCCAACGCATCATGCTGGCGGGCCTGTTCGGCGACGGCACCGGTCATCCGGTGACCGCCGTCGGCGACCCCTGTCAGGCGATCTACGGCTGGCGCGGCGCCTCCGTCGCCAACCTGGACGACTTCCCGGAGCACTTCGCGCACCCCGGCGGCCGCCCGGCCACCCGCCAGGCACTCAGCGAGAACCGCCGCAGTGGGGGCCGTCTCCTCGACCTCGCCAACGGCCTCGCGGAGCCCCTGCGCGCCATGCACGCGGGCGTGGAGGCCCTCCGCCCGGCCCCCGGCGCCGAACGCGACGGCATCGTGCGCTGCGCGCTGCTGCCCACCCACGCCGAGGAGATCAACTGGATCGCCGACTCCATCGCCCACCTCGTCAACACCGGGAAGGCACCCGGTGAGATCGCCGTCCTGTGCCGTACGGCAACCGACTTCGCCGAGATCCAGGGCGCACTCGTCGCCCGGGACGTCCCCGTCGAGGTGGTCGGCCTGTCCGGGCTGCTGCACCTGCCGGAGATCGCCGACCTGGTCGCCGTCTGCGAGGTCCTCCAGGACCCCGGCGCCAACGCCTCCCTGGTCCGCCTGCTGACCGGCCCCCGCTGGCGCATCGGCCCCCGCGACCTCGCCCTTCTGGGACGCCGCGCCCGGCTCCTCGTCGCCCACGCACGCGTGGGCGACGAGGACGACCGCGACCGCCGGCTCGCCGAGGCCGTGGAAGGAGTCGACCCCTCCGAGGTGACCTCGCTCGCGGACGCCCTGGACACGTTCCTGGAGCTGCCGCTCGACGCCGAACAGGAGGACGACGGCCTGCCCTTCTCCTCGGACGCGCGCGTGCGGTTCGCCCGCCTGGCCGCCGAACTGCGCGACCTGCGCCGCTCGCTGGCCGATCCGCTCATGGACGTCCTCCACCGCGTCCTCGCCGTGACCGGCCTGGAAGTGGAGCTGTCGGCGTCTCCGCACGCCCTGGCCGCCCGCCGCCGCGAGACCCTCTCCAACTTCCTTGACGTCGCCGCCTCCTTCGCCGCCGGCGACGGCGAGGCCACCCTGCTTGCCTTCCTGGGCTTCCTGCGCACCGCCGCCCAGTACGAGAAGGGCCTCGACAACGCCCTCCCGGGCGGCGAGAACACCGTGAAGGTCCTCACCGCCCACAAGTCCAAAGGCCTGGAGTGGGACGTCGTCGCCGTCCCCGGCCTGGTCACCGGCACCTTCCCCAGCACTCAGGGCCGCGAGAAGTGGACCGCCCAGGGCAAGGTCCTGCCGCACGAACTGCGCGGAGACGCCGACACCCTGCCCGACGTCGACGCCTGGGACTCCCGGGGCCTGAAGGCCTTCCAGGAGGCCATGAAGGAGCACCAGCACACAGAGGAACTCCGCCTCGGCTACGTCACCTTCACCCGCCCCCGCTCCCTCCTCCTCGGCTCCGGCCACTGGTGGGGCCCCACCCAGAAGAAGCCCCGCGGACCGTCCGACTTCCTGCAGGCCCTCCACGACCACTGCGCGGCCGGATACGGCGAGATCGAGGCGTGGGCGGACGAACCCGCCGAGGGCGAGGAGAACCCGGCCCTGCACACCGCGACCGCCGACCAGGTCTGGCCCCTGCCCCTGGACGAGGCATCCCTGGCCCGGCGCCGGACGGCCGCCGAAACGGTCCTCGCCCACCTGGAGGACCTCGCCTCCCACGAGGACGGCCACCCCGCCGCCACCCACGACCCGGACAGCCACGACGACCCGGAGTGGCCCCCGCCGCCGGACGACGAGGACCTGCCGTACGAAGACGACCTGCCGTACGAAGAGGAGGACCCGTTCGCAGAGGAGGATCTCTTCGCTGAGGAGACCCCTGACGACTGGGACGCCTGGTCCACGGACCGCCCGACCGTCCCGCACCAGGCAGCTGCTCCGGAGGAAACCGGGAACCAGGGCGCACGCCCGCACCCCGCCGCACCGACATTCCCTGCCGAGCACGCCCGCACCACCCCTGGGCGCCGCGCCGCCGCCCCCACCCGCCTCACCCCGGAGGAGGCCCGCACCCTCGCCTCCTGGGACCGCGACCTCGACGCCCTCACCGGCGAACTCCTGCGCGCCCGGGAAGCCGTCACGGACGTCCCCCTCCCGGCGTCCCTCACCGCTTCCCAGGTGCTGCGCCTGGCCACCGACCCGGACGGTTTCGCCCAGGAACTCGCACGCCCCATGCCGCGCCCCCCGCAACCCGCCGCACGCCGGGGCACCCGCTTCCACGCCTGGGTCGAGGCCCGCTTCGAAGAACTGACCCTTCCGATGCTGGAACCGGAGGAACTGCCCGGCAGCGAGACCGAGATCGCCGACGAACGCGACCTGGAAGCCCTCAAGGACGCCTTCGAACGCACCGAGTACGCCCACCGCACCCCCCACCGCGTCGAAGCGCCCTTCCAGCTCGCCATCGCCGGCCGTGTCGTCCGGGGCCGCATCGACGCCGTCTACAAGGACGACGACGGCGACGCGACGACGTACGAGATCGTCGACTGGAAGACCAGCCGCTCGCGCACCGCCGACCCCCTCCAGCTCGCCCTGTACCGGCTCGCCTGGGCCGAGCAGCAGGGCGTACCCCTGGAGTCCGTCAACGCCGCATTCCTGTACGTACGCACTGGTGAGGTTGTACGACCGGACGGCCTGCCGGACCGGTCCGCACTGGAGCGGCTGCTCCTGGACGAGCCGGCCGCGGAAGCAAAGTGTGAGGAACCGCCCACCGAGGATGTCGGTGCGGGCCGATAGGCTCGTGACCATGAGCCAGCCCGTTGACAGTGCCGTCAGCGCCGTCCGTACGTACATCGAGCAGCACCGCGCCGTCTTCCTCGACGACCTCGCCGAGTGGCTGCGCATCCCGTCCGTGTCGGCCCAGCCCGACCACGCACCCGATGTACGACGCAGCGCAGACTGGCTCGCCGCCAAACTCAAGGACACCGGCTTCACGACCGCGGAGGTCTGGGAGACACCGGGCGCCCCGGCCGTCTTCGCCGAGTGGCCCGCCACCGACCCCGCGGCACCCACCGTCCTCGTCTACGGCCATCACGACGTGCAGCCCGCCGCCCGCGAGGACGGCTGGGACAGCGACCCCTTCGAACCCGTCGTCCGCGGAAACCGTCTCCACGCGCGCGGCGCGGCCGACGACAAGGGCCAGGTGTTCTTCCACACACTCGGCGTCCGCGCCCACCTCGCCGCCACCGGCCGCACCGCCCCCGCGGTCAGCCTGAAGCTGCTGATCGAAGGCGAGGAGGAGTCCGGCTCACCGAACTTCCGCACCCTCGTCGAACAGCACGCCGACCGGCTCGCCGCCGACGCCGTGATCGTCTCCGACACCGGCATGTGGTCCGAGGACACCCCCACCGTGTGCACCGGCATGCGCGGTCTCGCCGAGTGCGAGATCCACTTCTCCGGCCCCGACCAGGACATCCACTCCGGCTCCTTCGGCGGCGCCGTCCCCAACCCGGCCACCGCCGCCGCCCGCCTGGTCGCCGCCCTGCACGACGAGCACGCACGCGTGGCGATCCCCGGCTTCTACGACGGCATCGTCGAACTCACCGACCGCGAGCGCGAACTCTTCGCCGAACTGCCCTTCGCCGAGCGGCAGTGGCTGCGCACCGCCAAGTCGTACGCCACCCACGGCGAGGCCGGACACACCACCCTGGAGCGCATCTGGGCCCGCCCGACCGCCGAGGTCAACGGCATCGGCGGCGGCTACCAGGGCCCCGGCAGCAAGACGATCATCCCGTCCACGGCCATGGTGAAGCTCTCCTTCCGCCTGGTCGCGGGTCAGGATCCCGACCACATCGAGAAGGCCGTCCGCACCTGGGCCGCCGAGCAGGTGCCCGCCGGGATCCGGTACGAGATCACGTTCGCCGCGGCCACCCGCCCGTGCCTGACACCGCTGGACCACCCTGCCCTGCAGTCCGTCGTCCGCGCGATGGGCCGTGCCTTCGACCAGCCCGTCCGCTTCACCCGCGAGGGCGGCTCCGGACCCGCCGCCGACCTCCAGGAAGTCCTCGGGGCACCCGTGCTCTTCCTGGGCATCTCCGTCCCCTCCGACGGCTGGCACGCCCCGAACGAGAAAGTCGAGCTCGACCTGCTCCTCAAGGGCGTCGAGACCAGCGCACACCTGTGGGCCGACCTCGCCGACACCTGGCGCCATGCACCCTGAGCGCCCCGCGCCGTCCGTAGCGGCACCGCGCGCGGGGCACACTGAAAGGGCCGCCCCGCCGGATCCGTTCGCGTCCCGCCGTACCGCCCGCCCAAACAATCCGTTCCACTGGGGGAGTTGGAAGCACCCGTGACCACCTGGACCGACCACACCGCCGACCGCCCCATCTCCCTCACCGCCCCCAGCGGCATCGACCGAGCCGCCCACCACCGCCTCGACGAGGCCTGGCTCGCAGCGGCATGGAGCCACCCCACGACCCGCTGCTTCGTGGTCTCCGGCGGCCAGGTCCTCATCGACGAGACGGCCGACGGCCGCACCGAACTCGTCATGACCCCCTCCTTCGAAGCGCCCCTGACCGAGGCCCACCGCTACTTCCTGGGCACCGACGAGGAAGGCGTCAGCTACTTCGCCCTCCAGAAGGACGCTCTGCCCGGCCGCATCGACCAGTCCGCACGCCCCGCGGGCCTGCGCGAGGCCGGCCTCCTGCTGTCCCCTCGCGACACCGGCCTGATGGTGCACGCGGTCGGCCTGGAGAACTGGCAGCGCACCCACCGCTTCTGCTCCCGCTGCGGCGAACGCACCGTCATCGCCGCCGCCGGCCACATCCGCCGCTGCTCCGCCTGCGGCGCCGAGCACTACCCGCGCACCGACCCCGCCGTGATCATGGCCGTCACCGACGAGGAGGACCGCATCCTGCTCGGCCGCCAGGTCCACTGGCCCGAAGGCCGCTTCTCCACACTCGCCGGCTTCGTCGAGCCCGGCGAGTCCATCGAGCAGTCCGTACGCCGCGAGGTCTTCGAGGAGGCCGGCATCACCGTCGGCACGGTCGAGTACGTCGCCAGCCAGCCCTGGCCCTTCCCGTCCAGTCTCATGCTCGGCTTCATGGCCCGCGCCACCTCCACCGAGATCAATGTCGACGGCGACGAGATCCACGAAGCCCGCTGGTTCTCCCGGGACGAACTGGGCGCCGCCTTCGAAGCCGGCGAGGTACTGCCCCCCTACGGCATCTCCATCGCCGCCCGCCTGATCGAGATGTGGTACGGCAAGCCCTTGCCGACGAGGAGCTTCGTCTGAGCCGGACGCCGCGATGACAGACCCGTACTGGAACCACAACGTCCACTACCACCCCGTCGTCCTCGCAGCCGTCCCCGACGGCTGCCGGACAGCCCTGGACGTCGGATGCGGCGACGGGCTGCTCGCACGCAAGCTGGCACAGAAAGCCGAATCGGTGACAGGCGTGGACCGCTCACCGGAAATGATCCGGCTGGCCCGCGAGCATTCACCGGCGAACGTCACCTTCCAGGAGGGCGACTACCTCGACGAGGAGACCCTCCCCGAGGGCAAGTACGACTTCGTCAGCGCCGTCGCCGTGGTCCACCACGCACGGTTCGAGGACGCGGTGCGAGGCCTGGTACGGCTGCTCGCCCCCGGCGGCCGGCTGGTGATCGTCGGGATGGCGTACAACCACACCGCCCTGGACTGGGTGATCAGCGGCTGCGGCCTGCCCGCGAGCCTGCTGAACGCACGGATGCGCGGCGGCAAGAGAGGCCCCGCCGGCATGCCCGTCAAGGACTCCGCCATGCACTGGACCGAGGTCCGCAAAGCCGCACACCGCCTGCTGCCCGGCTGCCGCTTCCGCCGTCGGCTGCTGTGGCGCTACACCGCAGTGTGGGACACACCACAAGAGGGCGGTTCCTGAGCCGACCCAGGAACCGCCCTCCGGACAAAACCGTGCAGCGCCTACGCGCCGATCTTCTGCTTCACCTGCGCCAACGACGGGTTCGTCAGCGTCGAACCATCCGGGAACAGCACCGTCGGCACCGTCTGGTTTCCGCCATTCGCCTTCTCCACGAAAGCCGCGGAATCCGGGTCCTGCTCGATGTTGATCTCGTTGTACGCGATGCCCTCACGGTCCATCTGGCTCTTCAGCCGACGGCAATAGCCACACCACGTGGTGCTGTACATCGTCACAGTGCCCGGCATGTCTCTCGCGCTCCTCAGCTGCTCGGGGATGCTTGGTCGCAGTGATGGAACGTACTTGAAACAGCCACCATTCCCGCACGCGGTACCGCACCCGACGTGACGCCTGCCGCATTAGTACGACTGCAGGTACCTGCCTGTGGACAACCACCGCACCCGTCTCCGCCGACCTGGCAGCATGGCCATGTGACAGCAGCAACGCACTCCACGCTCTTCCCGCAGGTACCGGACACACCCGACGCCGTGCTCGAAGGGCTCGACCCCGAACAGCGCGAGGTGGCCACCGCCCTGCGCGGACCGGTGTGCGTCCTGGCCGGCGCCGGAACCGGCAAGACCCGGGCGATCACCCACCGCATCGCCTACGGAGTCCGCGCCGGAATCCTCCAGCCCTCCAGCGTGCTCGCCGTCACCTTCACCAACCGCGCCGCCGGCGAGATGCGCGGCCGGCTGCGCCACCTCGGCGCCGCCGGAGTCCAGGCCCGCACCTTCCACTCGGCCGCCCTGCGCCAGCTCCAGTACTTCTGGCCGAAAGCAGTCGGCGGCTCCATGCCCCGGCTCGTCGACCGCAAGATCCAACTCGTCGCCGACGCGGCCGCCGCCTGCCGCATCCGCCTCGACCGCGGCGAACTGCGGGACGTCACCGCCGAAATCGAATGGTCCAAGGTCACCCAGACCGTCCCCGCCGACTACGCCCCCGCCGCCGCCAAGGCCGGCCGCGACACCCCCCGCGACCCGGCCGAGATCGCCCAGCTCTACTCCGTCTACGAAGACCTCAAACGGGACCGCTCCGTCATCGACTTCGAGGACGTCCTGCTGCTCACCGTCGCCATCCTCCAGGACCGGCACGACATCGCCGACCAGGTTCGCGCCCAGTACCAGCACTTCGTCGTCGACGAGTACCAGGACGTCAGCCCCCTCCAGCAGCGACTCCTCGAACTGTGGCTCGGTGAACGGGACAACCTGTGCGTCGTCGGCGACGCCAGCCAGACGATCTACTCGTTCACCGGAGCCACCCCCGACCACCTCCTCGACTTCCGCACCCGCCACCCGGGAGCCACCGTCGTCAAACTCGTCCGCGACTACCGCTCCACCCCCCAGGTCGTCCATCTCGCCAACGGCCTCCTCGCCCAGGCCCGAGGCCGCGCAGCCGACCACCGCCTCGAACTGATCTCACAACGCGACCCCGGCCCCGAACCCGGCTACACCGAATACACCGACGAACCCGCCGAAGCCGAGGGCGCCGCCCGCCGCATCCGCGAACTCATGGACGCCGGCGTCCCCGCCAGCGAAATCGCCATCCTGTTCCGGACGAACTCCCAGTCCGAGACCTACGAACAGGCCCTCGCCGACGCCGGAATCCCCTACCAGCTGCGCGGCGCCGAGCGGTTCTTCGACCGCCCCGAGGTCCGCAAGGCAGGCATCGCCCTGCGCGGCGCGGCACGCTTCGGCGGCAACGACTCCCTCCTCGACGACGCCGTGGACCTGCCCTCCCAGGTCCGCGCCGTGCTCTCCGGGGAAGGCTGGACCCCCCAGCCCCCGGCAGGCTCCGGCGCGGTACGAGAACGCTGGGACTCCCTCACCGCCCTCGTCAACCTCGCGCGCGACTTCGCCGCCGCCAAACCCGCCGCCACCCTCGGCGACCTCGTCGCCGAACTCGACGAGCGGGCGGGCGCCCAGCACGCCCCCACCGTCCAGGGCGTCACCCTGGCCTCCCTGCACTCCGCCAAGGGCCTCGAATGGGACGTCGTCTTCCTGGTCGGCGTCGCCGAGGGCATGATGCCGATCACCTACGCCAAGACCGACGAGCAGATCGAGGAGGAACGCCGCCTCCTCTACGTCGGTGTCACCCGGGCACGGGAGCGCCTCCACGTCTCCTGGTCACTGTCCCGCTCACCCGGCGGACGCCCCAATCGCCGCCCCAGCCGCTTCCTGGACGGCCTGCGACCGGGCTCCACCGCCACCGCCGGCCGCACCGCGGCGAGCGGCGCGGGGGGAGTCGAGCGCGGCTTCACGAGCAGACCGGACGCCGTGCCCCGGCGCACACAGCGCACCCCGGCCCGCTGCCGGGTCTGCGGACGCACGCTCACCGACGCAGGCGAGATGAAACTGATGCGCTGCGAGGACTGCCCCTCCGACATGGACGAGGGCCTCTACGAGCGACTGCGCGAGTGGCGCGCGGACCAGGCGCAGCGCAGCGGACAGCCCGCCTTCTGCGTCTTCACCGACAAGACACTGATGGCCATCGCCGAGGCCGCCCCCGACGAGGAGGGCGAACTGGCGCGGATCCCCGGAGTCGGCGTACGCAAGCTCAACCGCTACGGAGCCGATGTCCTGGCCCTCTGCGCAGGTCGCGAGCCCGGAGAACAGGACGAAGGGGACTGATTCAAACTCGTCGAAAAAATAGTTTGCGCATGCCCCAGCAATCCCCATAGGTTCTTATCCACGGGGACGGAGGCCTTCTCGGAGGCCCCGATTCCGTGTTCTACTTGCATATCCGTCGGACTGGCTCACCCCCAGTCCCCCGAGACGCCGAGAGGAGGCGATTGAAGTGATCAGCATCAGCACCAGCTCCATCAGCACCGCCAAACTGACCGATCGCTCGGTCGTCTCCACGTGCATGCTCGGCGCCTCGAACCAGGGCACCGGTCTGTCCGGCATTCCTGCCGGTCGTCTGGCGTCCGCCCCCGTTTCTCTCGCGGGTCTTCCCATCCGTGAGCGCAATGAGCGACCGACCAAGGCACTGGAAGCAGTAGCGGCACAGGCGCAGGCCTATGCCTTTACCGCGGTCGGTGCCGGAAACCGGAAGCAGACGACGCAGCACCACCTGATGTGGGCCTTCCGTGGGCCAGAACCCTGGAGTGATCCAGCCTGATCGCCGATCAGGCCGGCGCCTTCAGGGCCGCGGAACCCCATCCGGGATCCGCGGCCCTTCTGTTTTCCCCGAACGGGGACGACGGAGCGAAGGGGCCTCGGGACAAGAGCTGAACCCGGTACCAGCCGCCACCCGGCCCAACAGGCCGGAACGACCAGACGAGGAAGACGAACCGTGCAACTCGAAGCGCACGCCCCGTCCGTACCGCCTTCCGAAACGATCCCCCCGCCCGGCCTCACGGAGGACTCCACCTTGATCCCGCTCACTGCGCTCACCGCGCTCGACGACGCCATCGAGAACCTCGGCGTACCCGTCCCCTGCCGCTCCTACGACCCGGAGGTCTTCTTCGCCGAGTCGCCGGCCGACGTCGAGTACGCCAAGTCCCTCTGCCGCACCTGCCCGCTGATCGAGGCCTGCCTCGCCGGCGCCAAGGAGCGGCGTGAGCCCTGGGGCGTCTGGGGTGGCGAGCTGTTCGTCCAGGGTGTCGTCGTCGCCCGGAAGCGGCCGCGTGGCCGCCCGCGCAAGAACCCGGTCACAGCATGAACATCACCGGAACCATCGACCGCCCCCTCACGAACGACCCCAAGAAGCAGGCCCCGATGAAGCCGTCCACCAACGAGCCCGCCGGCTCCGCGATCGAAGATTTCACCACCACAGGCGCGACGGGCTCGCGTCAGAACAGGACCCGAGAGATGCAACTCCTCCAAGAAGCCCTGGCTCGTGCGCATATGCACGACCGACTGCATGAGGCCGAGCAGGAACGCCAGGCAGTGCGCCTGGCGAGCGCCCGCCGGATGCAGCGCCGTGCCGAGCGCGCCTCGCGCCGCGCCCGCCGCGCGCTCGCCATGGCCGTCATGCAGTAACCGATCACACCTGAAGCGGTGGCCTCCCGACCCCGGGAGGCAGTAGCTCCCCGCGGGGGCCGGTCCGTCCGAACGGACCGGCCCCCGCGGTGCGTTGTGCCCGCGATCCACCCACCGCGGCGTTATCGTCACCGGGTGACGAGTCTTCCCGGAGGCAGTGACGACTCAGGCTCCCCCGCGGAGCCCCAACCCCTGGTGTGCGGCCGCTGCGGCGCCCGGGCCGGGGGCCCACAGCCCACCTGGACCTGCTCCGTGGAAAACGGCGCTCGCCAGTATTTCTGCGACCGCTGCTCGCGGGAGAACCTCAGGGCGATCGAGGGGCGGCTGGACTCCGCCTGGTGGTGAGACCGTCCCTCTGGGGCCTCCCCCCCCGCCCCCACCCACCCCACCCCGCCCCTCCGAAACACAGCCCGCAGCCCACACCGAGGCAGCCCGCAGCAAGGCAACCCACAGTGAGGCACCCCCAGCCCGCAGCCCCGATCAAGCCTCCGCAGCCGGTTCCTCCTCAGTGGCTTCCTCGAAGGCGAACCCCGGGAGCCACTCCTCCAACTCCTCGCGCAACCGCACCGTGGAACCCAGCTGGCACAGCACGCCGATTGTGCTCAATGTCACCCGGTGTATCAGGAGATAGGCCGGGGGCAGGTTCAGCTGCTTGCCCAGCTGGTAGGCGGGGGAGCGGGGATCGGCGATGCGGGCCGCCTGGCTGCGCATCCAGCCGCGGGTGAAGGTGAACTCGTCGACCCGGGCCGGTTCGATGATCGGCAGGAGGTAGTCGAGGACGGCGCTCGGGTCCAGCTCGATCGATTCCCTGACGAAGCCCTCCACGCAGAGCAGTTCGTAGACGGCCTCCGCCTCGCCGTCGAGGGTCATGCGCAGCGAGTCGCCGATGGGGGTCGGCAGGCCACCCGGGAGGCGGTCGACCGTGCCGAAGTCCAGTACGCCCAGCCGCCAGTTGTCCTCGCCGCCGGGGCCGCCGGGCAGCAGCCGGAAGTTGCCCGGGTGCGGGTCGGCGTGCAGCAGGCCGGTGCGGGCCGGGCCTGAGAAGAGGAAGCGGGCCAGGAGCTGACCGGCCCGGTCGCGCTGTTCCCGGGTGCCGCCCGAGATGATCTCCGAGAGAGGGATTCCGTCGATCCACTCGGTGATCAGGACCTGGTCGCACTGGTGGACCACACCCGGCACCACCACGTCCGGATCGTCCGTGAACTCCTCGGCGTGCGCCTGCTGGGCCTGGGCCTCCAGGCCGTAGTCCAGCTCCTCCGAGACACGGTCCCTGAGTTCCGCGATCAGAGGCTTGATGTCCATGCCGGGGATGAGCGGACCCAGCAGGCGGGCGAAACGGCTCAACTGGTTCAGGTCCGACAGGAGGGCCTCGCCGGCACCCGGGTACTGCACCTTGACCGCCACCTCGCGGCCGTCGTGCCACACCCCGCGGTGGACCTGCCCGATCGAGGCCGCAGCGGCGGGCTTGTCCTCGAACTCGAGGAACAGGTCGGGCCAGTCCTCGCCGAGCCGCTCACCGAGCACGCGGTGCACGGTGCTGGTCGGCATCGGCGGCGCCGCCTCCTGCAGCTTCGTCAGCGCCGCACGGTAGGGGCCGGCGACCTCCTCGGGCAGTGCCGACTCGAAGACCGACAGGGCCTGGCCGAACTTCATGGCCCCGCCCTTGAGCTCGCCGAGCACCTTGAACAGCTGCTCCGCCGTGCGCTGTTGCAGCTCGCGGCCGACGATCTCCGCGGACTCCCCGACGATCCGCTTGCCCAGTCCCCAGGTCGCCCGTCCGGCGAAGCCGAGCGGGAGCGCGGCGAGCTTGGCGGTCCGGGTGACCGCCTTGCGGGGAAGATCAGACATGCGCCCTCCAAGTCCCTGCCGGCCTCGCCGCTCGTGCCGTACGGCACAGCTCCTTCGGCGACCGTTGCCCCGTCATTGTCTCGTGTGACTCCTTGTCCTCGGAGGTGTGTTCTCCCTTACCTTTGTCCGCGGCCCCGCAGGGGCATGCCGGATGCGCCCAGACCGGTCGTGCATGCCAGGTCAGAGCAGGCAGGGATACCTCCCAGCGTGCTCCGGCACTCGTCGGGACCCGGCCGTCCAGGAACGCGAGTGCGTGTGCGGCAGCCAGCCCGGCCACCGTCGTGGCCAGCGTCAGGTCACAGGGCCGCGCCTGACGGGGTGTGCCGGAGCGCCACTGCGCGACCAGCCGGGGCCAGGCCGGATCCCGGTCGGTGCGGCCCTCGTGCAGACAACCTGCGCAACCCGTCTCACCGGGCAGGACCAGGGGGCCTACGACGCCGGTCGCCTCCACGACACCGGCGTACAGATGCGGCGTACCCGAGGCGATGAGGGGTTCGGCGATGGACGGGGCGGGGGCATGGACGGCGACGTCGTCGCGTGGGGCGAGGATCACCAGGGAGAAGCCGGGCTCGCCGTCCGCGGGCGGGGCCGCGTCGGCGCGGCGTGGTGGGCGGTCCGGGGCGGACCGGCGTACGGCCTGCCGGGCGGCTTCGTCCCTGCGGTCGCCGATGGACTCGGCGGGCAGTCCGCCCGGCGCCACGTCGCCGGCCTCGACCTTGCCGACGTCCCGCACATCGACCTCCCCGATGCCGGCGCCCGCCAGCAGTGAGGCCAGCACCGAGCCCACCCGGCCCGCACCCCGTACCTGCACCCGCAGTGAGCGGCGCGCGGCCAGGCGGCTGATCGCGTCGCCCGGTTCGGTGGTGGTCAGAGAGAGTGAGGCGAGGTCCGGGCGCAGGCGGGCGAGGACGTCCTTCTTGGCGCGCAGTGCGTCGGCGGCCGGCCCGCCCCCCTTCGCGTCGTCGAGGAGGCCCGCCCGCGTCAGCCGCTCCACCAATCTGTCGACATGACCGTCGGGCAGATCCATACGGCGTCCCTCCTCGCGCAGAAGGGGCAGTCCGCGGGTGCCGTTGAGCAGGTCGAGAAAGCTGCCGGTTGCCGTGTCCACCGGCCCCAGTGTCAGCGCGTGCGCCGGTGCCATCCCGAACTGCACGGTGTTGAGATCGCGCCAGCCGCGCCTGAGCGCGGGCTTCACCACCGGTGCGAGCGGAACCATCGCATCCATGACAGGCCCCCGTAGCCCTCGTAGAACATTTCCGTCCGCCGGTGGAGCTCGGTCGGCGGGCGGTCGATGGTCGGTCGACGGTCCGTCGTGGCTGTGCCGGCGAGAACCAGCATGCCCGGACGGGCGGACAGGTGCCGAAAGTTGTCCACAGGCGGTGGATATTTGTCGTACAAATCAAACGCTTGGTGGCGGATCGAGACGGAACCGTCCAGGAGCCGGGACTTCCCCCGTGCCCAGCGGGTAACGTCGGGGCGTGCCCGCCGACCCACTGCACCGCGCCGGAATGCCACAGCGCAGCACGACGAGCCAGCCGCCGAGCGGCTCGGGGGCGAGCGCGATCGAGGTCCGCAGGAGCTCCCGTCGACGAAGGACGGTCTCCGCGTACCGCGAGGGCGATCGCACCGTCGTGCTCATCCCTGCCCGGATGTCCGAGGCGGAGGAGCAGCGCTGGGTGACCGTGATGCTCGACAAGCTGGCCGCCCAGGAGAGCAAACGGGTCCTCGGTGACGAGGAGCTGGCCGAGCGCGCCGAGCGGCTGTCGGTCCAGTACTTCGACGGACGCGCGCGGCCCACCTCGGTGCGCTGGGTCACCAATCAGAACACGCGCTGGGGCTCATGCACCCCCGCGGAGGGCAGTATCCGTCTGTCGCACCGGCTGCAGGGCATGCCCGAGTACGTCGTCGACTATGTCCTCCTCCACGAGCTGGCGCATCTGCTGGTGCCGGGGCACGGGCCCCGCTTCTGGCGGCTCCTCGAGGCGTATCCGCGCACGGAGCGGGCCCGGGGTTACCTCGAAGGAGTGGTCGCCGCCGAACGGTTGCCGCATCTGCCGGGGGCTCGCGGGGAGTGACGGCCGCTGTGGGGCGGTGGTTGTGTACCGGGTCTGTACCGACTTCAGCCGGTGTCCGAGTTAGCCGTTAACCTGGCGCGACGCACTCGCATTCGGGATGGGGGACGGTCGTTACGCATGGCCAGGGAATTCCAACGCGGCCACAAGGCCAGGATCAGTGACCTCACCGCGGGCACCGATCTGTACGTAGGCGTGCAGATCAGCGGCCCCGGACTGACCTTCGACATCAGCTGCTTCGGTCTTGACGCCGACGAACGGCTTTCGGACGACCGCTACTTCGTCTTCTTCAACCAGCCGAAGTCCCCCGAGGAGTCCATTCAGCTGCTGGGTGCCCAGGCGGGTGACACGGAGTCCTTCCGGGTCACGCTCGACCGGATCCCGGCGCAGATCCAGAAGCTGTCGTTCACGGCGACGATCGACGGCGCCGGGCAGATGTCGCAGATCGCCCCCGGGTACCTCCGTATCGTCGCGGGCGGCGAGGAGGTGGCCCGGTACGCCTTCAACGGCTCGGAGTTCTCCACCGAACGGGCCGTCATGCTGGGCGACTTCTACCTCAAGGACGTGTGGCGGTTCGCGGCCGTCGGACAGGGCTTCGACGGCGGCCTCGAGGCGCTGCTGAAGAACTTCGGCGGCGAGGTGATGGAGGAGGAGGCACCTGCGGCGCCTGCTCCGCAGCAGCCCCAGACCGCAGCCGCTCCCGGTTTCGCCCCGCCCGCGTTCGGCGCCCCGGCCGCCCCGGCACCCGCCCCGGTCCCCGCACCCGCCCCGGCCCCGGCACCCGCCCCGGCCCCGCAGGGCTTCGCGCCGCCCCCGGCACCGATTCCTCCGCCGGCGCCCGCACCCGCGCCGAATGTGCACGCCGCGCCCACCATCGTCGCGCCCATGTCCCCGCCCGGCGGCGGTCAGGTGCACCCGCCGGCCCCGGCGCCCGCGCCCTACGGCCAGCCGCCCCAGCAGCCGTACGGCCAGAGCGCACCGCCGCCGCCCGGCTACGCCCAGCCCCCGGCCCCTCAGGCCCCGCACGCCCCGGGCCCACCGCCCGGCTACGGCCAGCAGCCCCCGTTCGGGCAGGCCCCTGGACAGCAGGCGCCCTACGGCGCGCCGCAAGGCGCCCCCCAGGGCGGCGCCGGGGTGAGCGCGGCACTTCAGATGTTCAAGGAGACACCCACCGGGCAGCGCTGGACGCAGCAGAACAGCAAGCTGATCCGTGTCGACCTCGGCATCGGCGGCCAGCCCGTGCTGGCACGGCAGGGCAGCATGGTGCTCTACCAGGGCAAGGTCGACTTCGGCTACAAGGGCGCCGGCTTCGCGGGCCGGATCGTGGGCAACGCGACCGGCCAGGAGATGCAGCTGATGCGCTGCACCGGGCAGGGCCAGGTGTTCCTCGCCGAGAACGCCACCTATCTGCACCCCGTCGAGCTCCAGGGCGACGCGATCTGCGTCTCCGCCGAGAGCGTCCTCGCCTTCGACGAGGGCCTCCAGTACGAGGTCCGCCGTATCGAGGGACACGGCATCCCCGGGGGCGCGCTGTTCACGATGCAGTTCCAGGGCACCGGCACGATCGTCGTCAAGACGCACGGCACGCCCGTGGTGCTGCCGGTCACGCCGACCACGTTCGCCGACGCCAACGCCGTGGTGGCCTGGTCGGCCGCCTCCCAGGTGATCGTGTCCAGCCAGGTCCGCATGCGCCGCAACGCCTACCCGGGCGACACCGGCGAGAGCGTCAACCTGCAGTTCCGGGGCGCGCCCGGCAACTTCATCGTCGTCCAGCCGTACGAGGTCTGAGGGAGCCCGTCATGAACCAGCCACTCGCGGGCTACGCCCCCGCACCCGTCACCGCCCGTATGGAGACCCACGGCGACCACATGCTGAAGGTCGCCATGCAGACCGGGAACGACATCCTCGCGCGCGTGGGCTCGATGATCGCCTACGAGGGCTTCATCCAGTACGAGCCCAATCCGCCGGCCGTGCGACAGATCGCCCGTGACTGGATCACCGGCGAGGGCGCGCCCCTGATGAAGTGCTCCGGCGACGGACTGCTCTACCTCGCCGACTACGGGGCGAACGTCGTCGTCATCAACCTCAACGGCGACGGGATCTCCGTCAACGCCACCAACCTGCTCGCCTTCGACGCGCACCTCAGCTGGGGAGTCGAGCGGGTCAAGGGGCTGGCGAAGTTCGCCGGACAGGGCCTGTGGAACACCAAGATCTCCGGGCAGGGCTGGGTCGCGCTGACCTCCCGGGGCAAGCCGATCGTCGTCGACTGCGGCGGCGGTGAGGACGAGACGTACGTCGACCCTGACGCGCTCGTCGCCTGGTCCCCGAACCTCAAGGTGAAGGGCAAGCGCAGCTTCAAGGCGCAGTCGCTGATCGGCCGTGGCAGCGGCGAGGCCTACCAGATGGCCTTCTCCGGTCAGGGCATCGTCGTCGTCCAGCCCAGCGAGGACAGCACCGACCGCCTGCGGTTCCGGGGCTGAGGGGGAGCCAGAGACACCATGCAGAGTCCGCTTTTCGCCTTCAACGACTCGCAGTCCCAGGAGCGCTACAGCCTGCAGAACAAGCAGATGCTGCGCGTCACCCTGGAGGGCCACGACGACATCCTGGCCCGCAAGGGCACCATGGTCGCCTACCAGGGGCTCGTCGAGTTCGACGCCGAGTACCAGAGCAACAACCAGGCACGCGCGCGTGCCTACACCGGCGAGGGCCTCAGCCTGATGCGCTGCCACGGGCAGGGCACGGTCTACTTCGCCAACCTCGCCCAGCACATCCATGTGGTGGACGTGGAGCAGGACGGCCTGACCGTCGACAGCAGCTACGTCCTCGCGATGGACTCCTCGCTGCACCACGAGGTCATCGCCGTCGACAGCCTCTACGGCATCTCCGGCTCGGGGAAGTACCAGCTCAACATCACCGGCCGCGGCAAGGTCGCCCTGATGACCTCGGGTGCGCCGCTGATGATGCAGGTCACGCCCGACAAGTACGTCAACTGCGACGCCGACGCGATCGTCGCCTGGTCGACCGGGCTGCGCGTCCAGATGCAGGCCCAGACGCACTCCTCGGGGGTGTGGCGGCGTCGCGGCAACACCGGTGAGGGCTGGGAGCTCAGCTTCATGGGCAGCGGTTACGCGCTCGTCCAGCCGAGCGAGCTGCTGCCGCCGCAGAACGCCCAGATCGGCTCGGGCCTCGCCGCGCAGTTCGGCATGGGGCAGCACGGGGCGCGGGCGCAGAACCAGGGCAACGTCTGGAGCTGAGGGTCCGGCAAGCAAACGTAAGGGGCGCCCGCCACCGCGGGCGTCCCTTACGCGTTGCCGAGGCTCACAGTCTGGCGCGCGTCGCTGCCAGCAGCCGTACGACCGACTCGTCGGCCACGTCCGCCACCTCGTCGTAGGCGAACCAGCGCAGGTCGAGGGACTCGTCGCTGATCTCCTGGACCGCTCCGGGCGGGGCCACGACCGCGTACTGCACGTCGAAATGACAGTGGCAGGGCGCCGGGATCGGGTGCCGGTCCAGGCGCACCGGGCCGCCCGGCAGCAGCGTCAGACCGGCGATGCCCGACTCCTCGGTGGCCTCGCGCAGGGCCGCCGCCTGGAGGGAGGTGTCCTCCGGCTCGCAGTGGCCGCCCATCTGCAGCCACATCTCGAGCTTTCTGTGGAGGGTCAGCAGCACGCGCCCGCGCGACGGGTCGACCACCAGGGCGCTCGCCGTGACGTGGCCGGCGTGACAGGCCTTCCACATGCCGTCCGGATGGGCAGCCAAGTGGTCCAGATACGCCTGGCGCAGCTCTTCCTGGTCCTCGTACCCCTTCAGGACGAGGACCGCGTCGTCGTACAGGCTCACTCGGTGTCGTCGTCCTTGTCGTCGTCCTGGGAAGCGTCGTCCTTCCTCAGGTTCGGCTTCTCCGTCGAGCCGCCGCCCGCCGCCTCGCCGAGCATCTTGTCCAGCTCGGAGAAGTCCAGCTGCTCGCGGTGCACGAAGCCGTCCGGATCGTCCAGGTCGGAGGCCGTCGGAAGCATGTCCGGGTGCGACCACAGGGCGTCCCGGCCGTCCACCCCGCGCGCGTCCGTGAGCGAGGCCCACAGGCGGGAGGCGTCGCGCAGGCGGCGCGGGCGCAGCTCCAGGCCGATCAGCGTGGCGAACGTCTGCTCCGCGGGCCCGCCCGTCGCACGGCGGCGGCGCAGGGTCTCGCGGAGCGCGTCCGCGGAGGACAGACGAGGCTTCGCGGCCGCGTGGACGACCGCGTCGACCCAGCCCTCGACGAGCGCCAGGGCCGTCTCCAGACGGGCCAGGGCCGCCTTCTGCTCCGGGGTGTCCTCCGGCTGGAACATGCCCTGCTGGAGGGCGTCCTGCAACTGCTCCGGGTTCTGCGGGTCGAACTGGCCGACCACGTCCTCCAGCTTGGCCGTGTCGACCTTGATCCCGCGCGCATACCCGTCGACCGCGCCGAACAGGTGCGAGCGCAGCCACGGCACGTGCGCGAACAGGCGCTGGTGGGCGGCCTCGCGCAGGGCGAGATACAGCCGCACCTCCTCCTTCGGCACGCCCAGGTCCTTGCCGAACGCCTCGACGTTCACCGGCAGCAGCGCTGCCTTGCCGGCCGGGCCGAGCGGCAGGCCGATGTCGGTGGAACCGACGACCTCGCCCGCGAGGACCCCGACGGCCTGCCCGATCTGCGTGCCGAACATCGCGCCGCCCATGGAGCGCATCATGCCGATCAGCGGGCCCGCCATGGCCTGCATCTCCTCCGGCAGGACATCGCCCATCGCCGCGCCGACCCGCTCGGCGACCGGGTCGACGAGCTCCTGCCACGCGGGCAGGGTCGCCTCGACCCACTCCGCGCGCGACCACGCCACCGCGGAGCCGGCGCCGGACGGCAGCGACGTCGCGTCGTCCAGCCACAGGTCGGCCAGGCGGACGGCCTCCTCGACCGCGGTGCGCTCGGCGGCGCCGACACTCGCGTCCTTGGTGCCGTCAGGGGTGCCCTGGGAGACCGTCTGGCGGGCGATCTGCTTGGCCATCTCCCAGTTCACCGGGCCGCCCTCGTACGAGAGCATCTGGCCCAGCTGCTGGAAGGCGGCGCCCAGGTCGGTGGGGTTCAGCGAACCGAACATGGCAGCGAGCGGATTGTCCGCACCGGGGCCGCCGAAGCCGCCGGCCCCCGGCAGCCCGCCGAAACCGAACGGGTTGGCCGGGCCCTGACCACCACCGCTCTGCTGGTCCTTCTTCTTGCCCTCGTCGCCGTCTTCCGGCTCCTCCGGCGGAAGGCCGAATCCGAATGGGGTGTCACTCACGGGATTCCTCGGCTGGTAAGGCCGCCGGGTTTCCTCCGACGGCACGGCTGCCCGATAACACCACCCAGCGTAGACACCATGGGCGGTTCGGGCCTCGGTGCTTCGCCGACTCTTGGCCTGCGGCAGGATGGATGCCACCTGGTACGGACGCGTCACTCGCGTTCGTACTGAAGACAACCGCTGGAGACGCCCGGTGAGTTCCCCAGATCCGCAGGTTCGCGCAGCGCGAAACGAGTCAACCAATTCCGCCACGCGCGGTCCCGTCGTCGCGGTCACCGGCGCCGCGTCCGGCATCGGCGCGCTGCTCACCGAACGGCTCGTCGCCTCGGACGAGATCAAGCAGGTCATCGCGATCGACGAGCGGCGAGGCGAGTGCGCGGGGGCGCAGTGGCACATCCTGGACGTACGGGATCCGGCCATCGCGGACAAGCTGCGGGGCGCCGACGTGGTGGTGCACCTGGCGCTCGACCTGGATCTGGAGACCGATCCCGCCGCCCGTACGGCCTACAACGTACGAGGGACGCAGACCGTGCTGACCGCGGCCGCCGCGGCCGGTGTCCACCGGGTCGTGTTGTGCACGTCCGCCATGGTGTACGGGGCGCTGCCGGACAACGAGCTGCCGCTGTCCGAGGACGCGGAGCTGCGGGCCACGGCCGAGGCCACCGGCGTCGGGGACCTCCTGGAGATCGAGCGGCTCGCCCGGCGCGCGCCGCGCGCGCATCCGGGGCTCAATGTCACCGTCGTACGGCCCGCGGTGCTCGTAGGAGGCACCGACACCGCGCTGACCAGGTACTTCGAGTCGCCCCGGCTGCTCGTCGTCGCCGGGTCGCGGCCCGCCTGGCAGTTCTGCCACGTCGAGGACCTGTGCAGCGCCCTGGAGTACGCCGTCCTGGAGAAGGTCGAAGGCGAACTCACGGTGGGCTGCGACGGATGGCTGGAACAGGAGGAGGTCGAGGAACTCAGCGGGATCCGGCGGATGGAACTGCCGTCGGCCGTCGCCCTGGGTGCGGCGGCCCGGCTACACCGGATCGGCCTGACACCGTCCCCGGCCGGGGACCTGGCGTACACGATGTACCCCTGGGTGGTCAGCGGAAGCCGGCTGCACGACGCGGGCTGGCGGCCGCAGTGGACCAACGAGGAAGTGCTCGCCGAGCTCCTGGAGGAGGTCTCCGGCAGGCACACCGTCGCCGGCCGCCGGCTGGGCCGCAAGGACGCGACGGCGGCCGGGGCCGCGGGTGCGACGGTGGCGCTGCTGGGCGCGGCGGCCGTGGTGCGCAGGGCCCGCAAGGCCCGGCGCCGGATCTGACAGCGGGCCTTGTAGCGGATCTGAGAGCGAACCTTGTAGGAGACTCCAAGACCGCACACGCGCGTGCCGGGTGAAACGTCTGTTCCGGGTTGTCAGCGGCGTGCGGCACGATGGAGTCATGGCACCCACCAACGACCACCCCGGCGAGCAGGCCGCGCAGGACCCCATCAAGCTGATCGCCGTCCGTGAGACCGCGCTCTCCCTGGACGAGGTCTTCCAGGCCGTGGGGGACGACGCCGCGGGCGGGACCGCGCTGTTCGTGGGGACCGTGCGGAACCACGACGGGGGAGCCGATGTCGACCGGCTCGGCTACTCGTGCCACCCCAGCGCCGAGGCCGAGATGCGGCGGATCGCCGAGAAGGTCGTGGCCGGATACCCGGTGCGGGCCCTGGCCGCCGTTCACCGCATCGGTGACCTGGCCGTCGGGGATCTTGCCGTGGTCGTCGCCGTTTCGTGTCCGCACCGGGGCGAGGCCTTCGAGGCCTGCCGGAAGCTGATCGACGATCTCAAGCATGAAGTGCCGATCTGGAAGCACCAGACGTTCTCCGACGGTACGGACGAATGGGTCGGCGCGTAGCGCCGTCGGTGAGGGGTGGTGGTCGGGCGACGGGAGGGTGGGTGGGGGCCTGCTGAGCCCCCTGCGCCACGCCCGGGTTGCGTAACCGCACCCCTGGCGTCAGCGTTCTCAGTGTGACTGGTTAATCTGCTGATCAGTCAGTTCTTGCGGTCGCTCACTGGGGTCGGGAGGTCGGCATGGGGGCGCTCCTGTGGTTGTTGATTCCGTTCCTGGCAGCGATCGGAGCCGGTCTGTGGGGCAGCTGGGCCAACCGGACCCGCAAGGTCCGTGGTGACGGGCCCGAGCTCGACGGGTATGCCCGCTTCCGTGAGGCCATGGAGAAGCCACCCTCCCGTACGTGACATGACAGAACGTGGGCCTGACGGTGCGCTGACAGGACCTTCCCGTACTGTCTTGGCATGCCACGCCGCACCGCGACGATGCTCGCCTCCACCCTGATGCTGATCGCGCTCCTGTGCGCGGGAGTCTTCATTCCCGTGCCGTACTCGGAGATGTCCCCGGGACCCACGGTCAACACGCTCGGGAACCACGAGGGCGAGCCGGTGCTGCAGATCTCCGGACGCAAGACCTACGCGGCCGACGGCCACCTGAACATGACCACCGTGCGGGTCACCAGCGCCGACTACAAGATGAACCTCGTCGAGGCCGTCTACGGCTGGCTGGCCCACGACAGCAAGGTCGTGCCGCACGACACGCTCTACCCGGACGGCAAGACCGAACAGCAGTCCACCCAGGAGAACGCCGAGGAGTTCAGCCAGTCCCAGGAGAGCGCCAAGGTCGCCGCCCTGAAGGAACTCGGCATCCCGGTGAAGAGCTGGGTGATCGTCTCGACCGTGGTCAAGGGCTCTCCGGCGCAGGGCCGGCTGCACGCCGGGGACGTGATCAAGGCCGTGGACGGTACGGCCGTGAAGCAGCCCGCCGACGTCGCCAAGCTCGTGACCAAGCACCAGCCCGGCCAGAAGGTCGACTTCACGATCGTGCCCGCCAAGGAGCAGGCCGCCGCCGAGAAGAAGAACACGACGGCGACCACGACCCGGGACATCACGATCACGACCACCACCTCCGACGACAGCGGCAAGAAGCGCGCCATCGTCGGGATCTCCGCGGGGACCGATCACACCTTCCCGTTCTCCATCGACATCAAGCTCGCCGACGTCGGCGGTCCGAGCGCGGGTCTGATGTTCGCGCTCGGCATCTACGACAAGCTCACCCCGGGTGACCTGACCGGCGGCAAGTTCGTGGCCGGCACCGGGACGATCGACGACAACGGCAAGGTCGGCCCGATCGGCGGCATCGAGATGAAGACGGTCGGCGCACGCGACAAGGGCGCCCAGTACTTCCTCACACCCGCCGAGAACTGCGCGGCCGCCGCCAAGGACACCCCGAGCGGACTCACCCTGGTCAAGGTGAACACCATCGAGGACGCCCTCGGCGCGCTGAAGGACATCCGCACCGGAAAGACCGCCGACCTGCCGAAGTGCACGACCAAGTAGCGCGAAAGGCTACGGCGGCCTACTCCTCGAAGGTCGCGGCCAGGGCCTGCGCCAGGCCCGGCACCAGGTCGGAGCCCGTGAGGACCTCCGTCGGGGTGTCCTTCTCGCGCAGCCGCAGCGCCGAGTCACGGGCACCGTCGCGCAGCACCGCCACCGTCATCCGGACCTCCTGACGGTCCGGGTGCCCGGCCACCCACTTCGCCAGCCCCGCCTCGTCCAGCCCGTCGGGGACCTGGGACTCGGCGGACGGCGGCAGCATCAGCCGCTCCACCGTGAGCGCGCAGCCGGCCACCGCGTCGGGCCAGGCGATCGTCGCGAGGAACTCGTCCAGCGGCTTGCCGGCCGGGATCTCGTCCTGCTCGACCGGAGTGAGCCCGGTGGTGTCGGGCTCGTCCGCAAGGCCCAGCTGCGCCGCGAGAGCGGGCTCCTGGGACCGCAGCCGAGCGGTGTCTACGAGGGCGAAGAGGCGGGCGGGCTGGTCCCAGCCGAGGCCGGAGGCGTACTCGTCGATCTCGAGTACGGCCCGGGTGAGCGGGCTCGCTGCCATGGGAGTGTTGGACATGGTCACAATCCTGCCTCGTTCATGGCCGGAATCGGGAACCGAGTAAACGGTGAGTAAGTTGCATAGGTGTGGGCCCGCGATCACGGGGGGCCACGGAGGGGCTCACGAACACGCGGGGGCCTGACGAACCGACAGCGACTTCGAGGTGCGCACCTTGGCTTTCCAGATGCCGGACCGCGGCGGAGGCCCGACGGGGCCACGGATCAGAGTGGGCCGCCCGTCCCGGCGAGTCCGGACCCTGCTGATGACACTGGGCGTCCTTGCCGTCCTCGGCATGGCGTTCACCATGTTCGCGGGCTTCTGGACGGACTGGCTCTGGTACCGCTCCGTGAAGTACTCGTCCGTCTTCACCACCACCCTGTGGACCAAGATCGGACTGTTCTTCGTCTTCGGTCTGCTGATGGCCCTCGCGGTCGGCTTCAACATCTGGCTGGCGCACCGGCTGCGGCCGCCGCTGAGCGCCATGTCCATGGAGCAGCAGAGCCTGGACCGCTACCGGATGGGCATCGCCCCGTACAAGACCTGGCTGTTGCTCGGGATCACCGCCCTGGTCGGTCTGATCGCCGGCGCCTCGGCGTCCAGCCAGTGGCGCACCTGGCTGATGTGGGTCAACGGCGTGCCCTTCCACCAGAAGGACCCGCAGTTCCACCTCGACGTCTCCTTCTACGCCTTCGACCTGCCCTGGTACCGCTTCCTGCTCGGCTTCGGCTTCGCCGCCGCGATCCTCTCCCTGATCGCCGCCGCGCTCACCCACTACCTGTACGGCGGGCTGAGGGTCACCTCCCCGGGCGCGCGCGCCACCGCCGCCGCGACCGGTCATCTCTCGGTGCTGCTCGGCATCTTCGTCGCGCTGAAGGCCGTCGCGTACTGGCTCGACCGGTACGGCCTCGCGGTCAAGTCCAGCGACTTCAAGGCGACGGACAACTGGACGGGCCTCAGGTACGTCGACGCGAACGCCTATCTGCCGGCGAAGACCATCCTGTTCTGCATCGCCGTCATCTGCGCGCTGCTGTTCTTCGCCACCCTGTGGCGCCGCACCTGGCAGCTGCCCGTGATCGGTTTCGGCCTGATGGTGCTCTCGGCGATCCTCATCGGCGGGCTCTACCCCGCGATCGTCCAGAAGTTCCAGGTCCAGCCCAACGAGCAGGCCAAGGAAGCGCCGTACGTCCAGAAGAACCTGAAGGCGACACGTCAGGCGTACGGCATCGACGACACCAAGGTGACCGACTACTCGGGGACGAGCACCACCAAGGACAAGACGAAGCTGCGCGACGGTGTCGACGACGCGGCGAGCATCCGCATCCTGGACCCGAACATCGTCTCGCCCACCTTCCAGCAGCTCCAACAGATCAGGAACTACTACGCGTTCCCGAACAATCTGGACGTCGACCGCTACAGCAAGGACGGCAAGGAGCAGGACACCGTCATCGGTCTGCGTGAGCTGAACCTCAACGGCATTCCGAAGAACAACTGGATCAACGACCACTTCCGCTACACCCACGGCTACGGTGTGGTCGCCGCCAAGGGCACCGAGGTCCAGGACGGCCAGCCCGTCTTCACCGAGTCCGACCTGCCGTCCACGGGTGACCTCGGGAAGTACAAGCAGCAGATCTACTACGGCGAGAAGACCACCACGTACTCGATCGTCGGCGGTCCCCAGCAGGAGATCGACTACTCCGACGACAGCGGCGAGAAGACCACCAGCTACAAGGGCAAGAGCGGGGTCAACCTCGACAACCCGGTCAACCGGGCCGCCTACGCGGTGGCGTTCAACGAGCCGCAGATCCTCTACTCGGGCGCGATCGGCAAGGGTTCGCGGATCCTCTACAACCGCACGCCCAAGGAGCGCGTCGAGGCGGTGGCGCCCTGGCTGACCATCGACGGCGACGCCTATCCGGCGGTCGTGGACGGCCGTATCCAGTGGATCGTCGACGCCTACACGACGACGAACGGGTACCCGTACGCCTCCCGGACGACCCTCGGTGACACCACCGCGGACTCGCTGACCGCGACCAACACCAACCGCGCGGTGGTCGCCCAGCAGAACCAGGTCAACTACATCCGCAACTCGGTGAAGGCGACCGTCGACGCGTACACCGGCGAGGTCAAGCTCTACCAGTGGGACACCGCGGACCCCGTCCTGAAGACGTGGATGAAGGCGTTCCCGGGCACGGTGAAGCCGAGGACGGAGATCACGCCCGAGCTGCAGGCCCACTTCCGCTACCCGCAGGACCTGTTCAAGGTCCAGCGCGAGCTGCTCAGCCGCTACCACGTGACGGACGCGCAGACCTTCCTCACCGGCAGCGAGGTGTGGCAGGTACCGAACGACCCGACCAACAAGTCGGGCAACGCGGTGCCGCCGTACTACCTGAGCATGAAGATGCCCGGTCAGACCTCGCAGGCGTTCTCGCTGACCACGACCTTCACGCCGAACGGACGCGACAACCTCAGCGCGTTCATGGCGGTCGACGCCGATGCGAGCACGAGTGACTACGGCAAGATCAGAATCCTGAAACTGCCGACGAGCACGACCGTCGACGGGCCCAAACAGGTACAGAGCAAGTTCAACTCCGAACAGAACATCGCCGCGGCGATCAGACTCCTCAAGGGCGGCGACTCCGACATCGAGTACGGCAACCTGCTGACGGTGCCGCTCGACGGAGGACTGCTTTACGTGGAGCCGGTCTACGTACGCGGTGGTGGACTCAAGTACCCCTTGCTGCGCAAGGTCTTGGTGACCTACGGAGGCAACACCGCCTTCGAGGACACCCTGGACCAGGCCCTGAACAAGGTCTTCGGGGCGGAGAGTTCGACCGCGCCGCCGTCGGACACGGGGACGAACCCACCGCCGACGTCGAGCAACCCCACGGTCCAACAGGCGCTGAACGACGCCCAGAAGGCCTTCGACGCCGGCCAGGAAGCCCTGAAGAAGGGCGACTGGCAGGCCTACGGCCAGGCGCAGAAGGACCTCCAGGACGCCCTCAAGCGGGCCGAGGACGCGCAGTCCAAGGCCGGCAAGGCGAGTGGTGGCGGCAACAAGAGCAGTAGCAGCCCCGGCCCGAGCAGCACTCCCAGCCCGAGCGGCAGCTCCGGCAGCGGCTGATCATGTCCACCCCGCGTCGTGGTACGGTTGCCACACAACGACGCGGGGTGGAGCAGCTCGGTAGCTCGCTGGGCTCATAACCCAGAGGTCGCAGGTTCAAATCCTGTCCCCGCTACTGCAGTCGAAGGCCCGGATCCTCAAGGATCCGGGCCTTCGTGATGTGCGAACGCATGTGCCGGTCAGGGGGATCGTCATGCCGCCTCCGGGAGTTGGGGGAACTGTGTTTGACTTGTCTCTCTGTGGGCATGTCGACAAAACGCTGAAGTGACCTCACTGGCTGCGGTATACCAGGTGTACCCGGGTTGCAGGTGGTGCGACGATGGACGTTATGGGGGACAAGGCAACTCTGTTCGAGACAGGGCGATTTGTGCAGCCTTCCGAACCGGGCGAAGCCGGGGAGGTGGCTGAGGAGGCCGTCGAGGAAGTTCGTCAGCGGCTCGCCGCCGAGGCCGGCGACGTCGAGGCGATGAGTGTCCTCGGGGCCATGCTGCTGCGCCGTGGTGATCTCGACGGAGCCGAGCCCCATCTGCGTGCTGCCACCGCCGCGGGCGACCGCGCCGCCGCCAACAACCTGGGAGTCCTTCTTCACCAGCGCGGATACGCCGACGACGCCGCCGGCTGGTGGCGGATCGCCGCCGTCGCCGGGTCCGCGGCGGCCGCGCATGCGCTGGGGCGCCATCACCGTGAGCGCGGGGACGAGCCCGCCGCCGAGTACTGGCTGCGGCAGTCCGCCGAACAGGGGCACGCCCTGGGCGCGTACGCGCTCGCCGATCTGCTGGAGCACCGCGGGGACCCCGGTGCCGAGGACTGGATGCGGGCCGCGGCGGAGCGCGGGCACCGGGAGGCGGCGTACCGCCTGGCGCGCGCGCTCGACCGCAAGGCGGTACGCCAGGGCGAGGACGGGGCTGACAACGGTGTCGAACTGCTCGCTCAGGCCGAGCAGTTCTACCGGCAGGCCGCCGCGCGCGGACACCGGCGGGCCGCGCTGCACCTCGGCGCGATCCTGGAGAAGCGCGGTGAGCTCAAGGAGGCCGGTCGCTGGTATCTGACGTCCGCCAAGGACGGCGAGGCGCGCGCCGCCTGCGCACTCGGGTTCCTGCTGCGCGACGCCGGCGACACCGAGAGCGCCGCCGTGTGGTGGCTGAGGGCCGCGCAGGACGGGGACGGCAACGCCGCCAACGCACTCGGAGCCCTGCACGCCGAACGCGGCGAGACACAGACCGCCGAGCGCTGGTACCGCGCCGCTATGGACGCCGGCGACGACAACGGCGCCTACAACCTCGGGCTGCTCTGCGCCGAACAGGGGCGCACCGCACAGGCCGAGCAGTGGTACCGCCGGGCCGCGTACGCCGGACACCGCGAGGCGGCGAACGCCCTGGCGATCCTGCTGCTGCAGGGCGGTGACACGGCCGGCGCCGAGCCGTGGTTCTCCAAGGCCGCGGAGGCCGGGAGCGTGGACGCCGCGTTCAACCTGGGGATCCTCCACGCCGGGCGGGCCGAGGACGACGTCGCGCTGCTCTGGTACGAGCGTGCTGCGGCCGCCGGGCACACCGAGGCGGCGCTGCAGGTCGGCATGGCGCGGCTGCGGGACGGGGACGAGCGGGCGGCGGAGCGGCACCTGCGCTGCGCGGCCGGAGGCGGCAGCGCGGAGGCCGCGTACCGGCTGGCGACCGTCCTGGACGCCCGGCGGCCGCCTGCGCCCGCGCATGAGCTCGGGGAGTCCGTGCACGAGAAGACCGAGTGCGAGGAGTGGTACGAGCGCGCGGCCTCCCAGGGGCACCGGCGGGCGCAGGTGCGGGTCGGGATGATGGCCGCCGCCCGCGGCGACGTGGTGGACGCGGCACGCTGGTACCGCGCGGCCGCCGAGGCCGGGTCCCGCAACGGCGCCTTCAACCTCGGGCTGCTGCTGGCCCGCGAGGGGAGCGAGCCGGAGGCGGCCGTGTGGTGGACCCGGGCGGCCGACGCGGGGCACGGGCGGGCGGCGCTGCGGCTGGCCCTGGTCTACGCGCGTCGGGGTGAGCTGGCGGAGGGGCAGCGGTGGGCGGACCGGGCGGTGTCCCTGGGGCCGGCGGAGGTGTCGGAGCGGGCGGCGCGGTTGCGGGACGCGTTGCTGGAGGAACTGTCGGCATAGCGGCCCCCGCGCTGGGGGTGCTGTCACCGCGGTTTGCTTGCCCGCGATTGCGGGGTGCCGCCCTCTGTGGGACGGGTGCCGCCCCAGCGGCACGACTGCCCGCAGCTACGCAGGGTTGGACAAGTGATTTGCCTTTGTCGTCGTCGCTGACGTAACGTTGCGTTCATCGACGCGGGGTGGAGCAGCTCGGTAGCTCGCTGGGCTCATAACCCAGAGGTCGCAGGTTCAAATCCTGTCCCCGCTACTGAAGGCCGAGGGCCGGAATCCCATGGATTCCGGCCCTCGGTGTTTTCCTGCCCTTGGGTCTTCCTGCCCTTGGTTTTCCCAGAGGGTGTTACGCCGCCGCGCAGTTCGGGCAGATGCCGCGGTACGTGACCTCGACGTCCGAGACCGTGAAGCCGAAGCGCTCCGTGTCGGGGAGGTCGGCGAGCGGGTTGCCGCTCGGGTGGACGTCGCGGATCGCTCCGCACTGGGCGCAGACCAGGTGGTGGTGCGGCCGGTGCGCGTTCGGGTCGTACCGCTTGGCGCGCTTGTCGGTGGAGACCTCGAGCACCTCGCCGAGGGAGACCAGTTCGCCGAGCGTGTTGTACACGGTCGCGCGGGAGATCTCGGGCAGCTTGGCGACGGCCCGGGAGTGGACCTCGTCGGCGGTCAGATGCACATGCTCGCCGTCGAGAACCTCGGCCACGACGCGCCGCTGCGCGGTCATCCGCCATCCGCGTCCGCGCAGCCGTTCCAGAAGGTTGCTCATGAAATCCAGCCTAACAGCCGGGGGACCATTTTCCGAACAGGTGTGAGTTTGGATCGCTGCTGGATTTGGACTTTGTCCAATGTGATGTTCCGGTCCCCCGCAAGGTCAGGCGGGCACGTGCTGCCGTGCCGGTGCCCAGCAGCGGATGATGTCACGCACGGAGACGATGCCGACGGGCTCGCCCCGGTCGAGGACGATGAGATGGCGGAAGCCGCCGTGAGCCATGGCGCGGGCCGCCTCCTCCAGCGTCCAGGACGGGGCGGCGAAGACGACGTCGTTGGTGGTGTGGTCGTGGGCGCGCTCGATGTCGGGGCTCTGGCCGAGGCCGACGGAGTTGAGGATGTCGCGTTCGGTGAGGATGCCGATACCGCCGGCGTCGGGGTCGAGGACCAGGGCCGCGCCGACACGGCGGGCGGACATCAGGGCTGCGGCCTGGCGGAGGGTGTGGGCGGGGCCGATGGTCAGAACCACCGTGCTCATGGCGTCGCGGACGAGCATGGACTTCAGCCACCTCCAAAGGAGTCCCACTTAGTTCGGCGATTCACAAGTTCACAAGTGGGGGGACTTTCAGAGTCGCAGGTAAAGCGAGAGTCAACAAGAGGGCGCGTGCGGCCAATTGAGGGCGCACGCGCTCATCTGTGCTTTTGCGGGTGCTCCTCAGTAGCGCTCGTTGAGATAACCCAGCAACTCGTCGTGCAGCAGGCCGTTCGAGGCGGCCGCGTTGCCGCTGTGGGGGCCCGGGCGGCCGTCCAGGCCCGTGAAGGTGCCGCCGGCCTCGGTGACGATGATCGTGTTGGCGGCCATGTCCCAGAGGGAGAGCTCCGGCTCGGCGCAGATGTCGACCGAGCCCTCGGCGACCATCATGTAGGGCCAGAAGTCGCCGTACGCGCGCGTGCGCCACACCTCGCGGGTCAGGTCCAGGAAGCCGCCCAGCCGGCCCTGGTCCTCCCAGCCGGACAGGGAGGAGTACGCGAACGAGGCGTCCGCCAGCTTCGCGACGCGGGAGACCTGCAGACGCGAGGCGGAGGAGAGGCTGCGGCCGGTGAAGGCGCCGTGGCCCTTCGCGGCCCACCAGCGGCGGCCCAGAGCGGGGGCGGAGACGACGCCGACCACGGGCTGGAAGCCGGTCTCGCCCGCCTCCATCAGGGAGATCAGGGTGGCCCACACCGGGACACCGCGTACGTAGTTCTTGGTGCCGTCGATCGGGTCGACCACCCAGCGGCGGGGGCCCGTGCCCTCCAGGCCGTACTCCTCGCCGAGGACCGCGTCGCGGGGGCGGGCGCGCTGGAGCTGGCCGCGGATGAGTTCCTCCGCCGCCTTGTCCGCCTCACTCACCGGGGTCATGTCCGGTTTCGTCTCGACCTTGAGGTCGAGCGCCTTGAAGCGGGACATCGTTGCCGCGTCGGCGGCGTCCGCGAGGACGTGGGCGAAACGGAGATCGTCGAGGTAGTCCGGCATGGAACGAACGCTATCCGGCGAGGTCGCGGTGGGGCCACCAGGCCATGCTCACGGTTTGGCGGCACATTGCCGGCTTCGGGGGCGGCACACGGCGGCCGAGGGGCGCCCCCGCGTGCGCTCGCGAACCCTTGACAGTGCCCTTGTGCGCGTCAAATCTGGGCGCAGAGCCGCTCGCCCCAGGGAGGCGATGATGCCTGCAGCGCGGGAATCCCTACTGGACGCCGCGTACACGGCGCTGGCGCGCCGACCGTGGTCCGCCGTACGGATGGTGGACGTCGCTTCGGCCGCCGGAGTGTCCCGGCAGACCCTCTACAACGAGTTCGGCAGCAAGGAGGGGCTCGCCAGGGCACTCGTGAGAAGGGAGGCGGACGGCTATCTCGCCGGGGTCGAACGTGCGCTCGCCACGCACAGCGACCTCCGCGACCGGCTCACCGCGACCGCCGAATGGACCGCGACGACGGCGCGCGAGAACGCACTCGTACGGGCCATGCTGACCGGCTGCTGGAGTGAACGGCTGCCCTCGCCGACGCTGTCCGCGGTGCCGTCCTCCTCGGCGGTGCCGGCGCAGCGGCGGGCGGACGGCCCGCTGCCGTCGCCCGGCGACTTCGTGGCGATCGTCCGGGACCGCGCCGTGGCGATGCTGTCGAAGCCGGGGGCGGTCAAGTCGGACACGGCGGATCTGGCGCGCTCCTGCGAGCTGGTGGTGCGGCTGGCCCTGTCCTGCGTGGCGGCGCCGCCGGGAGAGGGCGGGGTGGCCGACCTGGTGCGCACGGCCCTGCCCCGGCAGGCGGTGTGAGGGGTCACTTCAGCCGACCGGCCTTCGTACGGCTTCCGGCCGGGGCCGCGCTCCTCATCCGTTGCTCGAAGTGACCGGTCTCGACGTCGACTTCGGCGGACGAGCGGCCGCACGGGGAGTCGACCTCACGCCGGAGCGCGGCGAAGTGCTCGGGCCGGTCGGGGAGTCGGGGGCGGGAGACCGGCAGTCGTCTAGTGCGCGGAGCCCGAGAGCTGAAGGCCGATCACGCCCACGATGACCAGGCTGATCGAGACGAGCTTCAGCGTCGACACCAGGTCGCCGAGGAAGACCATGCCGTAGATCGCGGTGCCCGCCGCGCCGATGCCGGTCCACACCGCGTAGGCGGGGCCGACGTCCAGCTTCCTCAGGGAGAGGGTGAGAAGGCCGAAGCTGCCCAGGGCGAAGACGCAGAACGCGATCGTCGGCCACAGGCGGGTGAAACCGTGGGAGAGCTTGAGGCACACGGCGAAACCCGTCTCGAGCAACCCGGCCACCACTACCAGCAGCCACGCCATGTGCTGTCCTCCCGTATGTCCGGCTCGGTGCGATTATGCACTTACCGGGCCGGCGGCCCCACAAACAACAAGGAGGTCAGTCGCCCTCCTTGCGCTCCCGCGTGGACAGCAGCCGGCGCAGCGAATACAGCCGGGCCGGGTCCGCGTGCCCCTCGGCCACCCACGCGTCCAGCGCGCAGTCCGGCTCGTCGTGACTGCACGCGCGCGGGCAGCCCTC
Organism: Streptomyces sp. NPDC001351; assembly: GCF_042896045.1. NCBI lineage: Bacteria > Bacillati > Actinomycetota > Actinomycetes > Kitasatosporales > Streptomycetaceae > Streptomyces > Streptomyces sp. NPDC001351. The sequence continues at coordinate 778,433 of NZ_JBIAWS010000002.1, forward strand.
CGTGCCCGGTTCCAGGTCGGGGAAGGCATGGATGACGCGGGACGGGTCGATGTGGGCGAGGCCGAAGGACCGCACGCCCGGGGTGTCGATGACCCAGCCGTCGTCCCCGCTGAGCGGAAGCGCCAGCGCCGAGGTGGTCGTGTGGCGGCCGCGGCCGGTCACCGCGTTCACATGGCCCGTCAGCCGCCGCCGGTCCTCCGGCACCAGCGCGTTGACCAGGGTCGTCTTGCCGACGCCCGAGTGGCCGACGAACGCCGTGACCCTGCCGTCGAGTTGCTCGCGCACCCGGGCCGCCGCGTCGCCGCTCTCCAGCTCCTCGCGGCTGGTGACGACATAGGGGATGTCCAGGTCGCCGTAGAGCTCGAGGAGCTTGTCGGGCGGGGCGAGGTCCGACTTCGTCATGACCAGGAGGGGTTCCAGGCCGCCGTCGTACGCCGCGACCAGGCAGCGGTCGATCAGGCGCGGACGGGGTTCCGGGTCGGCCAGGGCGGTGACGATGGCGAGCTGGTCGGCGTTGGCGACGACCACGCGCTCGTACGGGTCGTCGTCATCGGCGGTGCGGCGCAGGACCGAGGTGCGCTCCTCGATGCGGACGATGCGCGCGAGGGTGTCCTTCTTGCCGGACAGGTCGCCGACGAGGGCCACCCGGTCGCCGACGATCGCCGCCTTGCGGCCGAGTTCGCGGGCCTTCATCGCCAGCACGATCCGGTCGTCGACCAGGCAGGTCAGCCGGCCGCGGTCGACGGTGAGGACCATGCCCTCGGCGGCGTCCTCGTGCTTGGGCCGGATGTTGGTGCGCGGCCGGTTGCCCTTGCGGTTCGGGCGGCTGCGGATGTCGTCCTCGTCGGTGTGCTTGCCGTAGCGGCGCATGGCGAAAGTCCCTACGCCCCGAGCATCCCGGCCCACATGTCGGGGAAGTCCGGCAGGGTCTTCGCCGTCGTCGCCACGTTCTCGATCTCCACGCCCTCGACCGCGAGGCCGATGATCGCTCCGGCCGTCGCCATGCGGTGGTCCTCGTACGTGTGGAAGATGCCGCCGTGCAGCCCCCGCGGGCGGATGTGCAGGCCGTCGGCGGTCTCGGTGACGTCACCGCCGAGCTCGTTGATCTCCTTGGTGAGCGCGGCCAGCCGGTCCGTCTCGTGCAGCCGCAGATGGGCCACGCCCCGGAGGGTGGAGGGGGAGTCCGCGAGGGCCGCGACCGCGGCGATGCCCGGGGTCAGCTCACCGACCTCGCTCAGGTCCACGTCGATGCCGTGGATCGCGCCCGAACCGGTGAACTCGAGCCCGTACTCGGTCAGTTCGCAGGAACCGCCCATGTCGGTGAAGATCTCCCGCAGCTTGTCGCCCGGTTGTGTGGTGCGGGACGGCCAGTCGGGGATCACGACCTTGCCGCCGGTCACCAGGGCGGCCGCCAGGAACGGCTGCGCGTTGGACAGGTCCGGCTCGATGGTCAGGTCCCGGCCGAGCAGCGCGCCCGGCGTCACCCGCCACACATTGGGCTCGCCGCCCGACTCCGGGGTGTCCACCTGGGCGCCGACCGCACGCAGCATGTCGACGGTCATACGGATGTGCGGCAGGGAGGGCAGTGAGCTGCCGACGTGACGGACCTCGACGCCCTGGTTGAAGCGCGGGCCGGAGAGCAGCAGGGCACTCACGAACTGGGAGGACGAGGAGGCGTCGATCTCCACCGGGCCGCCGTCCAGGGCGCCCCCGCCGTGCACCGTCAGCGGCAGCGCGCCGCGGCCGTCGTCGTCGATACGGGCGCCGAGCACGCGCAGGGCGTCGATCACGCCGTTCAGGGGACGCTCGTACGACCTCGGGTCGCCGTCGAAGCGGATGGGGCCGTCGGCGAGCGCGGCCACCGGGGGCAGGAAGCGCATCACGGTGCCGGCGTTGCCGACGTCGACCGTTGCCGGGCCGTGCAGGCCCGTGGGGAGCACCCGCCAGGTCTCGCCGGTGCCGTCGGGGCCGACGCCCTCCTCGATGTCCACGCCCATCGCGCGGAGCGCTGCCGCCATGAGCAGGGTGTCGCGCGAGCGCAGGGGGCGGCGCAGCCAGCCGGGTTCGCTGGCGAGGGCCGCGAGGACGAGGGCGCGGTTGGTGACCGACTTGGACCCCGGTACGTGGACCGTCGCGTCGACGGCTCCGCTCGCGAGGGGGGCGGGCCAGAGGGCGGTGTGTGCGGGGTTTGTGGCCATGGGGCCACTTTATAAGCAGGGGGTTCTTCGGGTGCGGCGCCGTGGGGGCTGATCGCGCCCCGCGGCGGAGCCGCAAATGTCACCGCCCCGCCCCTTAAAAGCAGCTGGTCACACCTCTAGCAGCCAGCGGCCGCCACCTATCAGTGAACACAGCGACACCGCGTGGAACAGGAACAGCCACAAGCCCGCCGGCACATGCGTCAAGCGCGACAACTGGTCCGCGTCCGAGTCCCCCGCACCCCCACGACTCCGCTTCGCCTGCAGCTCGAACGCCGGGCGTACGCCCCCCACCAACAGGAACCACACCACCGCATACGCGAACGCGGCCTGCACCTGCGGTCCCGCCAGCCAGGACACCAGGAGGAACGTGCCGCCGGTCAGGACCACCGTCAGGGCGCCGTACGCGTTGCGGATCATCACCAGCATGGCGACCAGCAGGGCCGTTGCCAGCCACAGCAGCAGGGTGATGTGACCGACGGCGAGCAGGGCCGCACCGCCGAGGCCGAGGAGTGGGGGAGACGTGTAGCCCGCGGCCGCGGTGAGGATCATGCCGAGGCCGTGCGGCTTGCCGCGGCTGACCGTGAGGCCGCTGGTGTCGGAGTGCAGCCGTATGCCCGTCAGCTGGCGGCCGGTCAGCAGGGCGATCAGGCCGTGGCCGCCCTCGTGGGCGATGGTGATGGCGTTGCGCGAGATGCGCCAGACGTTGTGCGGGACGACCACGGCCAGCGCGGCGACCAGGGTCGCGATCACCACCCAGAGGTCGGGGTCGGGCTGGCTGCCGGAGACCTGGTCCCAGAGGGAGGCCAGCGAGGCGGATGCGGTGGGGTGCATGTTCGGCGGTGGCTCCCTCGGGTGGAGGTCAATCGGGGCTTGCGCGTAGCGCAATCGTTGAGGGGTGGTGGTCGGGCGACGGGTGGGCCTGGCAGTGTGGCACGTATGTGCGGACGGTATGCAGCGAGTCGTAGGCCCGAGGATCTCGCAGGAATCTTTGAGATCGAGAAGTGGGAACCCGAGGAGACCCTCGCGCCCGACTACAACGTGGCCCCCACCAAGGAGGTCTACGCCGTCCTGGACCGCCCTCTTAAGGACGTGGAGGACCCGCGGCCGGTTCGGCAGCTGCGCAAGCTGAAGTGGGGCCTGGTGCCGTCCTGGTCGAAGACCCCGGAGGGCGGGGCGCGGATGATCAACGCCCGTGCGGAGACCGTCCACGAGAAGCCGTCGTACAAGCGGGCCTTCACCTCCCGCCGCTGCATCATCCCCGCCGACGGCTACTACGAGTGGGTCACCGCCAAGGAGGAGCGGGACCTGGAGGTCGAGGGGAAGAAGAAGCGGCCCCGCAAGCAGCCGTACTTCGTGCTGCCCGCCGACGGGTCGGTCTTCGCGATGGCCGGGCTGTACGAGTTCTGGCGGGACAAGACGCTGCCGGACGACCACCCGCAGGCCTGGTGGGTGACCTGCTCCGTGATCACGACCGAGGCGGAGACGACACCGCTCGCCGTCGCCCCGGCCGAGGGCCCGCACGCGCTCGCCGACATCCACCCCCGGATGCCGCTGATGCTCACCCCGGACCGCTGGGACGCCTGGCTCGACCCCTCGCGCACCGCCCCCGAGGACCTGCGGTCGCTCCTGGAGCCGCCGCCCGCCGGGCTGATGCGCGCCTATCCCGTCTCCACCGCCGTCAGCAACGTCCGCAACAACGGACCGGAGCTGCTGAAGGAACTCGAGGGCCCCGAAGAGGGCACACTTTTCTGATGTGACAGATCTGACCGAAGTGACACAGGGTGTCGAGACCGGTGCCGGTACGGCCCGCATCACCTGGCGGCACGCGGCGCAGCCGCGGCTCGTCCTCGCCGTCAGTCACGGTGCCGGCGGCGGCATCGAGGCGCGGGACCTCCAGGCCCTCGCCCAGGTCCTGCCCGGACACGGAGTGACCGTCGCCCTCGTCGAGCAGCCCTGGCGGGTGGCAGGCAAGAAGCTGGCACCCGCCCCGAAGACGCTCGACCTCGGCTGGCGCGGAATCTGGCCCGCGCTCGCCGGGCCCGGACTGCCGGTGATCTCGGGCGGACGCAGCGCGGGCGCCCGGGTCGCCTGTCGTACGGCCGCAGAGCTCGGCGCCCATGCCGTCCTCGCCCTCAGCTTCCCGCTGCATCCGCCGGGCAGGCCCGAGAAGTCCCGCGCCGGGGAGCTGCTCGGGTCCGGGGTGCCCACCCTCGTCGTGCAGGGCGGGAACGACCCCTTCGGAAAGCCCGAGGAGTTTCCGAAGGGGACGTACGAGCTGGTCGAGGTGGACCACGGCGATCACGGGTTCGCCGTGCCCAAGCGCGCGGAGATCACGCAGGAGCAGGCGCTGGAGATCATCACGGACGCCGTCACCCAGTGGACCGCGTCACTCGGGTGACGGCGGGGAATGCCGCGCGGGTGGTCACTGTTGAGGCGGACAGAAGTGCTGGAGACCAGCACCGATCGTCGTAGGAGAGGAAGTCCGCCGCATGGGTTCGACCGTATGCCCGAGCCGCAGCAGCCGCACTGACCTGGACTGGACGGTGCTGACTGCGGCCAAGACCACCCCTATTCGAGGGGCGGCGGGGACGGGTCGTCGTCTATCCTCCGATTCTGGCGACACCGGTTTCGGTGCTGCCCGGAATCTTGAGGAGGTGGGTCCGGTCACTGGGATCGACGCAGGGACCGACAACGGCCAGGCGGAGCTGCCCGAGGGCCAGGGCATCAGCGCGGAGTCGACCGCTCAGCGCAGCGCGCGCTTCGAGCGGGACGCGCTCGAATTCCTCGACCAGATGTACTCGGCCGCGCTGCGTATGACGCGCAACCCGGCCGACGCCGAGGACCTGGTGCAGGAGACGTACGCGAAGGCGTACGCGTCCTTCCACCAGTTCCGCGAAGGCACCAATCTCAAGGCGTGGCTGTACCGGATCCTCACCAACACCTTCATCAACTCGTACCGCAAGAAGCAGCGCGAACCCCAGCGCTCCGCGGCCGAGGAGATCGAGGACTGGCAGCTCGCCCGTGCCGAGTCGCACATGTCGACCGGTCTGCGCTCCGCGGAGTCGCAGGCGCTCGACCACCTGCCCGACTCGGACGTGAAGGAAGCACTCCAGGCGATCCCCGAGGAATTCCGCATCGCCGTGTACCTCGCCGATGTCGAGGGCTTTGCGTACAAGGAGATCGCGGACATCATGGGGACACCCATCGGTACGGTGATGTCCCGGCTGCACCGGGGCCGCCGTCAACTGCGCGGCATGCTCGAGGACTACGCGCGCGAGCGCGGACTGGTCCCGGCCGGCGCCGGAGAGTCGGACGAAGCGAAAGGCTCGGGCTCATGAGCTGCGGAGAGCCGCACGAGACGGACTGCAGTGAGGTCCTCGACCATCTCTACGAGTTCCTCGACAGTGAGATGCCGGACGTCGATCGCGACAAGTTCAAGCAGCACTTCCAGGAGTGCTCGCCGTGCCTGGAGAAGTACGGCCTGGAGCAGGCCGTGAAGAAGCTGGTCAAGCGGTGCTGCGGGCATGACGACGTACCGACCGACCTGCGTGCGAAGGTGCTCGGGCGGCTCGACCTGATCCGTACCGGACAGGCCGTCCCCGAGCACGACATCACCGTGACCCCGCAGGAGTCCTGAACTCCCCCGGACCTTCGTCCGGAATGCCGGGTACGGGTTGTCGTCACTCGAACGTGCTAATCCGCGGTTCATAAGCCCGCGGCCGCCCCCCGGCTCGCCCTAGTCTCCTCACCCGGAGCAGTTTCGGCCGGGAGGGGCGTGATGGAGGCGGTTCCGGCACGGGCACGCGCGTACGTCGCCTGTACGGTCCTCGGCGCGCTGCTCTGTCTGCTTCCGCTGCTCGCCGTTCACACCTCCTGGCGGGCGGTCGCCCTCCTCGCCCTGCTGTACGCCGGCTGTGAGCAGGCCGCCGCCCGATGGCGCTTTGCCGGAACGTTCTATCCGGTACTGCTCGCCGGTGCCTTTCTGCTGCCGCCCCCGGCCGCCGCCCTGGTGGCGCTGCCGGGGGCGCTGCTGTCCCGGGTCGACCAGCGGCCGCGCCGGCTGCGGCGGAGCTGGCGCGCCGCCCAGCTGGTCCTCGGTGTGTGGGCCGCGGGCCGGGTGCACTGGTCGCTGGGCGGGCGGGACGCGGTCGTCGCCTCCGACTTCCCCTACGCGCTCGTGCCCGCGGGCGCCGCGGTCCTGGCCTTCTGCCTGGTGCTGACCGCCCTCGACGGCGGGATCCGCGCGCTGGCCGAGCGGGTGCCGGTACGGCGGGCCTGGCGCGGGCTGTTCGTACGGTCCCTCGCGCCGGTGGTCGTGCACGGGCTCGCCGGGCTGATGATGGCCGTCCTGTGGCGCAGCCCCTACGGGCCCGTCGCCGCGCTGCTGGTGCTGCTGCCGATGTGCGTGTCCTGGTGGGTGTTCACGCAGTACCACCGGGAGCGCGCCGCCCACCAGGCGACGATCCGGGCGCTGGTGCAGGCCGTCGACATCAAGGACGAGTACACCCGCGGCCACAGCGAACGGGTCGGCCAGGCCTCCATGATGATCGCCCGGGAACTCGGCATGGACGACGAGCGCGTCGAGGTGCTCCGGTTCGCCGGGATCCTGCACGACGTGGGCAAACTCGGCGTCCCCACACGGCTGTTGAGGAAGGACGGGCCGCTGACTCCCGAGGAACGCCGGGTGATCGAGCTGCATCCCGAGTACGGCCACGAAATGGTGCGCGGAATCGGTTTTCTGGGCGAGGCCCGGGCCGCCGTGCTCCACCACCACGAACGCCTGGACGGCAGCGGCTACCCGTACGGACTGCGCGGAAGCCAGATCCCCGAGTCCGCACGGGTGGTGGCCGTCGCGGACGCCTTCGACGCGATGACGTCCACGCGCTGCTACCGGCGCGCCCGGCCCGTCCCGGTCGCCCTGGAGGAGCTGGAGCGGTGCGCGGGCGCGCAGTTCGACCCCCGCATGGTCGCGGCCCTGGTGCAGGCGCTCGGCCGGTGCGGCTGGCATCCCGCGGTCACCGCGGAGGAGCAACCGCGTCTGCCCGCACCCACTGCGGCCGTCTCCAGCCGCCCGGGAGCCCGCGGATGAGCCCCGGGCGGTCGCGGTGGAGCGACCGCGGCCGTCCATACCCGCCGAGGTCGTCTCCAGCCGCCCGGGGGCCCGCGGATGAGCGCCGGGCGGTCGCGGTGGAGCGACCGCGGCCGTCCATAGCCGCCGCGGTCGTCTCCAGTGGGCCGGGGGCCCGGGGACGGGCGTCCGGCGGTCGTGGAGGAGTGACCCTGCCTGTCCGTATCCGCCCTGGTCGTCCGCGGTGGGCCGCGGGGCCGGGGGTGGACGTCCGGTGGCCGCAGCGCAGCGCCCGGGGGCCCGGGGGCGGGGGCCCGGCGGTCGTGGGGGAGCGGCCCCGGCCACCCGTGCCCACCGCGGCCGTTTCCAGCAGGCCCGGAGCCCGCGGATGAGCGCCCGGCCGCCGCTGACGCTTCTCATCCACGGCTGTGCCGCCCTCCTCGCCGCTGTCTCCCTCGCCGTCACCCACCACACCGGCCTGGAGGAGCGCCCCACCGCCCTCGCCTTCGGCCTGCTCGTCACCATCGGCGAACTCAGCCGCTGGACCGGTGCCCGGGTCAGGGAGGCCGCGCCGCTCGGGGCCGCCGGGGCGATGTCGTACGCCCTGCTCGGGGAGGACGCCGGGCAGCCCACCCACCACGGCCTCACCCAGGTCGTCGCCGTCGTCCTCGCCGCCGCCCTCATCGGCAGCGTGCCGCACATCGCCCGGGGCCGCGGACCCGTGCTCGACCACCTCGCGCGGCGCGTGCTCACCGTCGGATTCGCCGCCGTCTGCTTCCAACCCCTGTACAACCGTGGGGCGTTCGGCACATGGCACGGCCCCGCCTACGCCCTGCTGCTCCTCGCCCTCCTTGCGCTCACCGCGCTGTGCGACGCCGTGCTCGCCGCCGCACTCGCCCACTCCCGCACCCGGTGGCCCTTCGGCCCGCTGCTGCGGGACGAGCTGCACGCCCTCCTCGGCATCGGCTCCGCCGTGTGCGCCACCGGCGCGGTCATGGCCCTCGCGGTCGCCGTCGTCGGACTGTGGGCGCTGCCCGTGTTCTCGCTGCCGCTGCTGCTGACCCAGCTGTCCTTCAAGCGGTACGCGGCCGTGCGGACCACCTACCGGCAGACCATCACCTCCCTCGCCCGCGCCACCGAGATCGCCGGGTACACCCCCGCCGGGCACGCCCGCCGGGTGGCCGCCCTCAGCCGCGCCGTCGGACGGGACCTCGGACTCACCCGGCCCGAACTGACCGTGCTGGAGTACGCCGCCCTCATGCACGACATCGGCCAGCTCAGCCTCGTCGACCCGGTACCGGCGGGCGCCACTGCCGGCCTGCCCACGGCCGAACAGCGCCGCATCGCCCTGCTCGGCGGGGCCGTCGTACGCCAGACCGGGGTCGACCCGGCGGTCGCCGTGGTCGTCGAGCGGCAGGCCGACCCCTACCGGGAGCAGCCGCTCGCCGCCCGGATCGTGCGGGCCGTCAACGCATACGACGAGAAAGCACGCGACGCCGGGCCCGGCGGGCCCCTGACGGCGCTGGAGGAGCTGCGGCTCGCCACCGCCGGGGACTACGCGCCCGAAGTGGTGGAATCGCTCGCCCGGGTCCTCGCACGGGACTGTCTGACCCTGCCTGCGGCTGGGTAACCCATGGGTAATGAGCGCCCTTCCAGCCGTACGTGGTTGGATGCGAATGAGAGGGTGTGTCCGGGGGCAGCACTAGCCAGCCCACTCCACGGAACTGGCAGGGAATCGTGAGGATCTTCGGCAAGGGACGGCACCGGCCCTCCGCCTCCTGGCGGCAGGCCACCGACCGCGCGTTCACGCTGATCGGCGACGGCCGGTACGAGGACGCGGGCGCTCTGCTGACACGTGCCGCCGACCTGGAGCCGTGGCTCTCCGAGTCCTGGTTCAACCTCGCCCTGCTGCACAAGTTCCGGCACGACTGGGAGCAGGCCCGCGCGGCAGGCCTGCGCGCCGTCGCGCTGCTCGACCGGGAGGCCGGCGCCCCCGACTGGTGGAACGTCGGCATCGCGGCCACCGCCCTGCAGGACTGGCCGCTGGCCCGGCGGGCCTGGCAGGCGTACGGGCTGCGGGTGCCGGGAGCCGCCGCGGCGAACGGCGAGCCGGTCGGGATGGAGCTGGGCAGCGCTGCCGTACGGCTGTCCCCGGAGGGGGAGGCCGAGGTGGTGTGGGGGCGGCGGCTGGACCCCGCCCGCATCGAGGTGCTGTCGATTCCGCTGCCGTCGTCCGGGCGGCGGTGGGGTGAGGTCGTGCTGCACGACGGGGTGCCCCATGGGGAGCGCACCACGGCCGCCGGGCATGCCTACCCCGTGTTCGACGAGATCGAGCTGTGGGCGCCGTCGCCGGTGCCGACGTGGGTGGTGCTGCTTGAAGCCGCCACCGAGGCGGATCGGGATGCGTTGGAGCAGCTTGCAGCGGACGCGGGGTTTGCCGCGGAGGACTGGTCGTCGTCCGTGCGGCTGCTGTGTCGGATGTGCTCCGAGTCGCGGATGCCCTCCGATGAGGGTGATGGGGAGCACCTTGACCCCCATGACCACAGTGAGCCGGGGCATCCCGGGCCGCTCGGGCATCGGACCGACGGGCAGCTGTGGGTGCCTGAGCGGGAGTGTGGGGTGGCGGCCCCGGCTTCCCTGGTCAGGGGGTTGTTGGATGGGTGGGTTGCCGATAGCCCCGACTCTCGGGACTGGCGGGATCTTGAAGAGGTTTGCTGAGGAGCGTGGCCGAGTGCGAGTTCGTCGTGGCTGGTCGCGCCCCGCGGCGGAGCCGCATATCAGCACAGTCCCGCGCCCCTGAAAGGGGCGCTTCCCCGTACCCTGTATCCGCAGCAACCCCCGGTTTTTGAGGAAGGCATACGTCGGCATGGCGCAGCAGGACACCGATCAGCAGCACGTGGGCGTGCTTCCCGTGGACGACGAGGGTTTCGTCATCGACACCGGGGAGGCCGAGGAGCGCGAGAACGCCTGGCGTGAGCGGGGCACCTCGCGGCCGATCACCGTCGTCGGGAACCCGGTGCTGCACAAGGAGTGCAAGGACGTCACCGAGTTCGGCGAGGAGCTGCAGCAGCTGGTCGCGGACATGTTCGCCTCGCAGCGCACCGCCGAGGGCGTGGGCCTGGCCGCCAACCAGATCGGCGTCGACCTGAAGGTCTTCGTCTACGACTGCGGCGACGACGAGGGCGTCCGGCACGTCGGCGTGGTCTGCAACCCCAAGCTCGTCGACCTGCCCGCCGAGCGGCGCCGCCTGGACGACAGCAACGAGGGCTGCCTGTCCGTGCCCACCGCGTACGCACCGCTGGCCCGGCCCGACTACGCCGAGGTGACCGGCCAGGACGAGAAGGGCAACCCGATCAAGGTCCGGGGCACCGGCTACTTCGCCCGGTGCCTGCAGCACGAGACCGACCACCTGTACGGCTACCTGTACATCGACCGCCTGTCCAAGCGTGAGCGCAAGGACGCCCTGCGGCAGATGGCCGAGAACGAGCCGCGCTACCCCGTGGTCGCGAACGACTGAGGCGCCCGGCGAGGCGCCCGGCAAGGGTCAGGCGGCCGCCTCGGGGCCCCTGAAGGTGCGCCGGTAGGCGTTCGGGGTCGTTCCGATCGCCTGGACGAACTGGTGGCGCAGCGCGGCCGCGTTGCCGAACCCCGCCCGGCCCGCGATCGCGTCCACCGTCTCGTCCGTCCCCTCCAGCAACCGCTGGGCCAGCAGCACGCGTTGCCGCAGGATCCACCGGTAGGGAGTCGTACCCGTCTCCTGCTGGAAGCGGCGGGCGAAGGTGCGCGGCGACATATGGGCGCGGTCGGCCAGCTGCTCGACCGTGACCTCCTCGTCGAGGTGCCGCTCCATCCACGCCAGCACCCCGGCGACCGTGTCGCCGTGCGAGCGGGGCAGCGGGCGCTCGATGTACTGGGCCTGCCCGCCGTCCCGGTGCGGCGGCACCACCATCCGCCGGGCGATCTTGTTCGCGACCTCCGGGCCCTGCTCCTTGCGCACGATGTGCAGACAGGCGTCGATGCCGGCGGCGGTGCCCGCCGAGGTGATCACCGGGTCCTCGTCGACATAGAGGACATCGGGCTCGACCGTCAGCCGCGGGTACGCCCGCGCCAGCTCCTCCGCGTGGTGCCAGTGCACGGCGCAGCGCCGGCCGTCGAGCAGTCCGGCCGCGGCGACCACGAAGACGCCGGAGCAGACGCTGAGGATCCGGGCGCCCCGGCCGGCCGCGCGCCGCAGGGCGTCAAGGAGCTCGGGCGGGAACTCCCGGGTCTCGAAGCAGGCACCGGCCGGCACGGCGATGAGGTCGGCCTCCTCCAGCCGCTCCAGACCGTGCTCGACGTTCATGGAGAAGCCGGCGCGCGTGCCGAGCACCGGCCCCTCGGCCGAGGCGACCGCGAAGTCGTAGACGGGCAGTCCGTCGTCGCTGCGGTCGGTGCCGAACACCTCGCAGACGACGGCCAGTTCGAAGGGGTTCACGCCGTCCAGGACGACGGCGGCGACGTTCTGCAGCATGCCACCAGTGTGCCTCGGCATTGGCAGTATTTCGAGGGTGCACGGCAGTCCTGCCACTGTTTGTCAGGAGCTATCGGCGCGACAGTGGTGTCCATGGATACGGCACACCTCGAAGGACTGATCGGAATGCTGACCGTTCTCACCATCCTCGTGCTCCTGGTCGTCCCGTCGGTGCTCGGTATCGCGCGCGACCGGCGCATCGACCGGCAGATCCGCGAGGCCGAGCAGGCCCGCCGGGCGGCCGAGGGCCGCGGCCCCGTCGGCCGTCCCGCCCGCCGGCAGCGCTACTTCACCACCACGGTGACCCACCACTCCTGAATCCCCAGGCACGAGACCCGGCCGGGCTGGGTGGCGCACAGCGGCCGCGTGGACTCCAGCCGGGTCTTCCCGTCCGCCACGGCCTTGAAGGCGGCGCTCGCATCGCCCGGCTGCAGGACGAAACCGCTGTTGGCGGCCCGCAGCACCGAGCCGCTCGCGGTGACCGGCTTCCAGGGCCGCTTCGCGGTTCCGTCCAGGCTGACCCGGACGGTGTCGCCCACCGCCAGGCAGACCGTACGGCCGCTGTCGGCGGCGCCGAGCGTCGACGCCGTCGTACAGCCTCCCGAGGGGCTCGGCGTCGGGCTCGCCGGCGGGCTCTTCCTGGGTGTGGGGGAGGACGACACGTGGTTGCTGTCGCCGCCCTTGCCGCTGTCGGTCTGGTTGCCGCAGCCGGCCAGGGCGAGGGTGAGTGCCGCGAGGGCGAGGGTCGTGTGGCGGATCGTTCGGCGCATGGGGGGCCTCCTCACCTGTGTGACGTGTGACCACGACGTCCGGATCCACACCGGAGCCCCGGCCGCGAAGCTCGCGGCCGGGGCCCGGGGACGAACGGGATCGAACGGGATCAGCTGGTCGTGACGGCGGTGTCGTCGACGACGAAGCTGGTCTGGGCGGAGGAGTCCTCGACACCGCTGAACTTCAGGGTGACGGTCGAGCCCGCGTAGGAGCTCAGGTCGAAGGACTTCTGTACGTACCCGGAGGCGGCGTTGAGGTTCGAGTACGTCGCCAGGGTGGTCGAACCAGCGGTGACCGTCAGCTTGTCGTACGCGGTGCTGGTGGTGGTCTCCGCGGTGTCGATGTGCAGGTAGAAGGTGAAGGTGGCCTTGCAGCCGCTCGGCACGGTCACCGACTGGGAGAGCGTGTCGGTGTGCGAGGAGCCGTAGCCGTCCAGCCAGGCGTAGTACGAACCGCCGTGCGCCGACTCACTGCTGGAGTTGGTGATGACACCGCTGGACGCGGTCCAGGTGGTGTTGCCCGACTCGAAGCCCGGGTTGCCGAGGAGCTGCGAGGAGGTGCAGGTGCCGCCGCCGGAGCCGACCGTCCAGCTGAAGGAGGTCGAGCCGGAGGCGCCGGTGGAGTCCTTGGCGGTGACGGTGACCTGGTAGGTGCCCGCGGTGGACGCCGTACCGGAGATCAGGCCGCTGGAGCTGCTGATCGACAGCCCGGTCGGCAGACCGCTCGCGCTGTAGGTCAGGGTCGCGCCCGCGCTGTCGCTCGCGCTGATCTGCAGGCTGACCGAGCTGCCGGTCGTCGTCGACTGGCTGCCCGGGTTGGTGACGGTCACCGTGTTGCCGGAGGTGCTGCCCGAGGTGAAGGCGGTGGTGCCGTTCGGGGTGCCCCAGCCGGTCGGGCCGTCGTAGCCGGTCTCGGCGGTGCAGAAGTACGCCGTGGAGCAGGAGCCGTTGCTGCCGCTGGTCACGTCGTACAGGTTGCTGGTGTGGCTGTAGGGGTACTTCGCCGGGTAGTCGCTGGAACCCGGGGTGCCGGCCAGCGCGTACACGCCGGCGATGATCGGCGACGAGGCGCTGGTGCCGCCGTAGACCGCCCAGCCGGAACCGCCGTAGGTGTCGTACACCGCGACGCCGGTGGCCGGGTCGGCGACCGCGGAGACGTCGGCCTCCATGCGCTTGCTGCAGCCGCTGTCGGTCTGCCAGCTCGGCTTCGGGTCGTAGGCGGAGCAGCCGGAGCCGGTGCCCTCGGTGGAGCTGGTGTGCCACACCGACTCGGTCCAGCCGCGGGAGTTGGAGGACGTGGACAGGGCCGTACCGCCGACCGCCGTCACGTACTGCGAGGTCGCCGGGTACTCGGCGCCGTAGGCGGAGTCACCGGCGGAGACGGTGATCGCGACACCCGGGTGCTTGAAGTACGAGGTGTCCTCGCTGGTCTGGGAGGAGGACTCGGAGCCGCCCCAGCTGTTGGAGACGAACTTGGCGCCGAGCGACACGGCCTCGTTCTCGGCGATGCCGAGGTCGGTGTCGTTCGCAGAGTTCGCCTCGACCAGGATGATGTTGCAGTTCGGGCAGACCGCGCTGACCATGTCGATGTCCAGCGCCTCCTCACCCGCCCAGCCGGTGTCGTTGGTGGGCAGCGAGGTCGTGGAGCCGGTCTGGCTGACCTGCTTGAAGCAGCCGTTGGCCTTGGTGCAGGAGGACAGGCCGTAGGTCGAGCGGTAAGTGCCCAGGTCCGACTCGGCGTTGGGGTCGTTGTAGGCGTCCACCACGGCAACCGTCAGGCCCGAGCCGCCCGTTGAGGGCAGGTTGTAGGCGCTGTGCAGGTTGGCCGGGGAGAGGCCGGAGGGCGCGGCGGCGGCGACCGCGGAGGCCAGCCGCTGCTTGATGTCGGTGCGGCGCTGGGCGAAGCAGGACGCGTGGCCGGGGGCGGCGGTGGCGCACAGGTGCTGGGTCGGCACCTTCTGGCCGGCCTTGCCGGTCGAGTGGAACGTCTGCCGCTCGGGGGAGGTGAGGGCCTTGGCGTTCTGGGCGGTCCGGGTGGTGTGCGCGGCCACGGGTGCCGCGTGCGCCGGTGCGGCCACGAGGCCGGCGAGGCCGAGAGCGAGGGCGGGTATGGCGGTGGCCAGGAGTCTTCGCAGGCTCCGTCTGGGCTTCTCACGCATGGGGGTACTGCCTCCGTCGTGGGAGTGGGGTTCTCGACGCTGGTGGCAGGCCTGTGACGCGCGTAGCGGCGGCGGTGCGCTGCCGTCATGGGCATGACACTTGGAACATCCTGCGCCGTTGTTGTGTGTACATGGCAGGACGGCCAGAAAGTAGCGGGAGGCGAGGAGGCGGGAACAGACGGGCCGGAAGAACTTTGCCGCTCCGTGGGAGGTCCATGGGCGTCCGATGGCGGCCCTATGGACGCTCCATGGACGAGTCCGGGAGAGGCCAGTCCAGCACGGTCAGCTCCGGCCACTGCGTCAGCCACCGCGCGGACTTGGTTTCGTATACGGACCGTGGTGCGAGCACGGGGTTGGGCCGCACGACGAGGTTGAAGACATCGGAGAGGCCGTGCGGTGCGTAGACCCGCCAGCGGCCGCCGGCCTCCAGCCGTACCCCCAGGCAGCAGGTCGTGGCGGCGAAGCTGTCGATCGCCGCCTCGCTCGACTCGTACGGCGGGCACGGCACCCCGAACCTGCCCTCGTACCAGAGGTGCACGCGTGCCTCGTTGCGGATCTCGACCTCGGCCGGGAGATCCGCGAAGATCTCCCGGCCGGCCTTGATCACGGCATCCTCGGCCTCCCAGGACAGGTCGCCGGCGTCGAAATAGAAGATGTCGTAGTCCCTGATGCCGACGCTGGGCGGCCGGCCGGTGACGACGTTCCAGACGGTCTGGAAGAGGCACCCGGCGGTGAGATACCAGCCGGGCAGCGCCATCGTCGCGGCCCGCTCCAGCACCTCGGTCAGGATGCTGTTGCGGGACAACACCGCACGCAGGTGGTCGAGTTGGTCATCGAGGGGGAGACGGCCGATCACCCTCCTGGCTTACCACAGGCGGGGCCTGCCGCAGCCGGGAGCCGTCAGAAGTCCTCGTCCAGGTCGACCGTGCCCTCCACCGCCACCTGGTACGCCGAAGGGCGGCGCTCGAAGAAGTTGGTCAGTTCCTGGACGCCCTGCAACTCCATGAAGGAGAACGGGTTCTCGGATCCGTACACCGGGGCGAAGCCGAGACGGGTCAGGCGCTGGTCGGCGACGCACTCCAGGTACTGGCGCATCGACTCGGTGTTCATGCCGGGCAGACCGTCCCCGCACAGGTCGCGCCCGAACTGCAGCTCGGCCTCCACGGCTTCCCGCAGCATGTCCGTCACCTGCTGCTGAAGCTGGTCGTCGAAGAGCTCCGGCTCCTCCTTGCGGACGGTGTCGACCACGTCGAACGCGAAGGACATGTGCATCGTCTCGTCGCGGAAGACCCAGTTGGTGCCGGTGGCCAGGCCGTGCAGCAGGCCCCGGCTGCGGAACCAGTAGACGTACGCGAAGGCCCCGTAGAAGAACAGGCCCTCGATGCAGGCGGCGAAGCAGATCAGGTTGAGCAGGAAGCGGCGGCGGTCGGCCCTGGACTCCAGGCGGTCCAGGCTGTCCACCGAGTCCATCCACTTGAAGCAGAACTGGGCCTTCTCGCGGATGGAGGGGATGTTCTCGACCGCCGCGAAGGCCGCGGCGCGGTCCTCCGGGTCGGGGAGGTAGGTGTCCAGGAGGGTCAGATAGAACTGGACGTGCACGGCCTCCTCGAACAACTGGCGCGACAGGTACAGGCGCGCCTCCGGGGAGTTGATGTGCTTGTACAGGGTCAGGACCAGGTTGTTCGCCACGATCGAGTCGCCCGTCGCGAAGAACGCGACCAGGCGGCCGATCAGGTGCTGCTCGGCGGGCGTGAGCTTCGCGAGGTCGGCCACGTCCGAGTGGAGGTCGACCTCCTCCACGGTCCAGGTGTTCTTGATGGCGTCCCGATAGCGCTCGTAGAAGTCCGGGTAGCGCATGGGACGCAGGGTCAGCTCGAAGCCCGGGTCGAGAAGGTTCTGGGAACGGGTGGTGCTGGTCATCACTGGCAGGCCTCGCAGGACTCGGGGTTTTCCAGGGAGCAGGCGACGGCCTCGGGGTCGGCCGCCTGCTGGACGGGGACGGTGGCCCGGGCGGCGCGCGCGATGCGGGTCGCCGGGCGGGAGCGCAGGTAGTACGTCGTCTTCAGGCCCTGCTTCCAGGCGTACGCGTACATCGAGGAGAGCTTGCCGATGGTCGGCGTCTCCAGGAACAGGTTCAGGGACTGGGACTGGTCCAGGAACGGGGTGCGGGCGGCGGCCATGTCGATCAGGCCGCGCTGCGGGATCTCCCACGCCGTGCGGTACAGGGCCCGTACGTCGGCCGGGATCCAGGCGAAGTCCTGCACCGAGCCGTTCGCCTCGCGCAGGGCCTCGCGGGTGCGGGCGTCCCAGACGCCGAGCTCCTTGAGGTCCTTCACCAGGTAGGAGTTGACCTGGAGAAACTCGCCGGAGAGGGTCTCGCGCTTGAAGAGGTTGGAGACCTGCGGCTCGATGCACTCGTACACGCCCGCGATCGACGCGATGGTGGCGGTCGGGGCGATCGCGAGCAGGAGCGAGTTGCGCATGCCGACGGTCGCGATGCGCTCCCGGAGGGCCGCCCAGCGCTCCGGCCAGGTGAGTTCGGTGTCGTAGTGGTCGGGGTGCAGGACGCCGCGGGCCGTGCGGGTCTTCTCCCAGGCCGGCAGCGGGCCGCTCTGCTCGGCGAGGTCGGCGGAGGCCTCGTACGCGGCGAGCATGATGCGCTCGGCGATCCGGGTGGACAGGGCCTTCGCCTCCGGTGAGTCGAAGGGCAGGCGCAGCTTGAAGAAGACGTCCTGGAGGCCCATCGCGCCCAGGCCCACCGGGCGCCAGCGGGCGTTCGAACGGCCCGCCTGCTCGGTGGGGTAGAAGTTGATGTCGACCACGCGGTCCAGGAAGGTCACGGCCGTGCGGACCGTCTCGTCCAGCCGCTCCCAGTCGATGTCCCGGCCGGTCACGAACGCGCCGAGGTTGACCGAGCCCAGGTTGCAGACCGCCGTCTCGCCGTCGTCCGTGACCTCCAGGATCTCCGTGCAGAGGTTGGAGGAGTGGACGACATGGCCCGGCTCGGCGGTCTGGTTGGCGGTGCGGTTGGCGGCGTCCTTGAAGGTCATCCAGCCGTTGCCGGTCTGGGCGAGGGTGCGCATCATGCGGCCGTAGAGGTCGCGGGCCGGGATGGTCTTCCTCGCGAGCCCCGCCTCTTCCGCCCTGCGGTAGGCGGCCTCGAACTCCTCGCCCCACAGGTCCACCAGCTCCGGCACGTCCGCCGGGGAGAACAGGGACCACTGCGCGTCGGCGTTCACGCGCCGCATGAACTCGTCCGGGACCCAGTGCGCGAGGTTCAGGTTGTGCGTACGGCGGGCGTCCTCACCGGTGTTGTCGCGCAGCTCCAGGAACTCCTCGATGTCGGAGTGCCAGGTCTCCAGGTAGACCGCGGCCGCGCCCTTGCGGCGGCCGCCCTGGTTCACGGCGGCGACCGAGGCGTCGAGGGTCTTCAGGAACGGGACGATGCCGTTGGAGTGGCCGTTGGTGCCGCGGATGAGGGAACCGCGGGCGCGGATCCGGCTGTACGACAGCCCGATGCCGCCGGCGTGCTTCGAGAGGCGGGCGACCTGGTGGTAGCGGTCGTAGATGGAGTCCAGCTCGTCGAGCGGGGAGTCGAGGAGATAGCAGGACGACATCTGGGGGTGCCGGGTGCCGGAGTTGAAGAGGGTGGGGGAGGACGGCAGGTAGTCGAGGCGGCTCATCAGGCCGTAGAGCGCGGCGACTTCGTCCACCGATCGGCTCCCCGTCGTCGCATCGGACGCAGCGTCCTCGGCCAGGCCGCTCGCCACCCGCAGCATGAAGTGCTGGGGCGTCTCGATGACCTTGCGGGTGATCGGGTGGCGCAGGAGGTAGCGGCTGTGGAGTGTGCGCAGGCCGAAGTAGCCGAAACGGTCGTCGGCCTCGGGGTCGATCAGCGCGTCGAGGCGGTGGGCGTGGACCCGTACGAACTCGGCCGTGCGATCGGCGATGAGCCCCTCCCGATGACCCACGGCGACGGACTCCGTGAACGACGTGACGCCCTGCGAGGCGGCCTCCGCGGCGATGCTGACGGTCAGCAGGCGGGCGGCCAGCCTGCTGTACGCGGGGTCCTCCGAGATGAGACCGGCGGCCGCCTCCGTGGCCAGTTCGCGCAGCTCCGTCTCGTCCGCACGGGCGGACCGGCCGCGCAGCGCGGCGGCGGCGACCCGGCCGGGGTCGGCGTCGGGGAGGTCGGCGGTCAGCTCGGTCAGGGTCCGCAGCAGCGCGGCTCCCAGGCCGTCGTCGGCCACGGTGGCGCTGGCTGAAACCGGGTCTGCTGGCGCGATGGTCACGTGAGGCTCTCCCTCGCTCGGCACGGGGGCCTTGCGGAGGGCAGGGGGCAGTCACGAGCGCGCACGGCGTCGCGTCCACCGGCCCATTCCACGAGGCCCGGACGTCGAAGCACCCGGGCCGGATGGGCCGGGCGCACTGTCGGCAGGTCCTCGGACTGACGCCCATATGCGTGCGAACGCGTATGGGTACACCGTTGCGGGACAGTTCCGGATTCACACCGGATTCCCCTGCGGCGACAGCGAGCATGAGCATACATCTTGTGCCGGGTGAGAACAGCACCCCCATATGTTGTGTCGTGGCGACTTCGGAGCGTGTCAGATCGTCAACTCATAGGCGAGGAGGGTGAAGTCGTGGCCCGGGATCGGCTTCCAGTCGCGCCCGGGGGCGCGGACGAAACCGGCGCGGTCGTAGATGCGGTGGGCGGCGTGCATGGCCGACTGGGTGCACAGGACGATGGCGGTGCACTCCGCGGCTCTTGCCCGGTCGACGCAGGCACGTACGAGGGCTTCTCCGGCGCCTCGGCCGCGGGCTGCCCGGTCGACGGCCAGCATGCGTATCTCGGCCTCTCCCGGGCCGGCCAGATCGGCCATGGGGCCACCGGACGGCACGTAGGTGACGCCGCCGATCGGCCGGCCGCCCAGGTCGGCCACCAGCACCTCGGCGGTGGCCGCTCGCCCCGCGACGTCCCTCAACTCGGCGAGATACCCGTCGCTCTCGCCGAAGGTGAGCAGGCCGTCCTGCAGATAGGCCTGGGCGGTGATCTCGCCGAGGGCCTCGTACTCAGCTGGTTCCGCCTGCCTGATCACGATGTCCATGGCTCCGAGTCTGCCGGACGGGTACGACAACGGGCCGCCGGATTTCTCCGACGGCCCGCTGATCGCCGTAACCGCTAGTGGGACGCGCCCGCGGTCGCCGGCGGCAACTCCACCTGGACGCCGGGGTCGCCCGCGTCCGCCGTGTAGTCGTCCGGCTTCGTCTCGTCGACGCCCTCCGGGGCCTTCAGGGCCTTCAGCACGAAGGTCAGGGCCACCGCCACCAGCACGTTCAGGACGAACGCCGTGAGGCCGATGTAGCCCATCTCGCCGAGGCCCGGGATGTTCGCGTTGGAGCCGCCGAAGTGCTTCTGCCCCGGGTTGGTCGGGGAGGCCACGCCGTACGCGGCGAGCGTGCCGTAGACCATGCCGACCGCCCAGCCCGCGAGCAGCGCCCAGCGGTGGAACCAGCGTGTGAACAGGCCGCCGACCAGGGCCGGGAAGGTCTGCAGGATCCAGATGCCGCCCAGCAGCTGGAAGTTGATGGCGACCGTCTTGTCCATGGTCAGGACGAAGACCAGCGCGCCGACCTTCACCAGCAGCGAGACGATCTTGGAGACCTTGGTCTCCTGTTCAGCCGTCGCGTCCGGCTTGATGAAGTCCTTGTAGATGTTGCGGGTGAACAGGTTCGCGGCCGCGATCGACATGATCGCCGCGGGCACCAGCGCGCCGATGCCGATCGCCGCGAAGGCCACGCCCGCGAACCAGCTCGGGAACATGTCCTCGAACAGCTGCGGGATGGCCAGCTGACCGTTGGTGACCTTGACCCCCGCCGCGATCGCCATGAAGCCCAGCAGCGCCAGCAGGCCCAGCATCAGTGAGTACAGCGGAAGGATGGTGGTGTTGCGGCGGATCACGTCACGGCTCTTCGAGGACAGCGTCGCGGTGATCGAGTGCGGGTACATGAACAGCGCGAGCGCGGAGCCCAAGGCCAGCGTGGCGTACGTCCACTGGTTCGCCTCGGCCGGAACCAGCGCCCCGCGCGGCTTCCCCGTCGCCGGGTTGGTCGCGCTGAAGGCCTCGCCCGCCTTGGCGAAGATGTGGTCGAACCCGCCCAGCTTGATCGGGATGTAGATGATCGCGACGGCGATGACGATGTAGATCAGCGCGTCCTTGACGAACGCGATCAGCGCGGGCGCGCGCAGACCCGACGAGTACGTGTACGCCGCCAGCACACCGAAGGCGATCAGCAACGGCAGGTCCTTCACGAACCAGTTGGAGTCAGCGCCGCCGCCGACCCCCATGACGTCGAGGACCGCCTGGATGCCCACCAGTTGCAGTGCGATGTACGGCATCGTCGCCAGGATGCCGGTCACGGCCACCGCCAGCGACAGCCCCTTCGAGCCGAAGCGGCCGCGCACGAAGTCCGAGGTGGTCACGTACCCGTGGCGGTGCGAGACCGACCACAGACGGGGCAGGAACGTGAAGATCAGGGGGTACACCAGGATGGTGTACGGCACCGCGAAGAAGCCGGCCGCGCCCGCCGCGTAGATGGCCGCGGGCACGGCGACGAACGTGTACGCCGTGTACAGGTCGCCGCCGAGCAGGAACCAGGTGACCCAGGTGCCGAACGACCGTCCGCCCAGGCCCCATTCGTCGAGGCTCTGCTCGTTCTCGGCCTTGCGCCAGCGCGCGGCCAGGAAGCCCATGACCGTGACGGCCAGGAAGAAGAAGATGAAGACGCCGAGCGCGACGCCGTTCACGTCGTTCTTCATTCCGACGCACCCCCCTTCCGGGCGGCGCGGGCGCGCTGGTCGCGCTGCCACAGCTTGTACGCCGTCATGGTCAGCGCCGTGGAGATCAGCACCCACAGCATCTGGTACCAGTAGAAGAACGGGATGCCGCCGAGCGCCGGGTCCGTCTTGGCGTAGGAGCCGACCCAGAGCATCGCCACGAAGGGCGCCACCAGACAGAGGGCGATGATCACGCGGACCGGTGTCACCACCGGTGGTCTCGCCTCGGACACATCTGACATACCGGCTCCGTCCCCTCACTGATCACCTGTGTAATGCGCAGGCAATCTAGGTCACGGTGTTGCGGGAGCGGAAGACCTCGCCCACATATCGGTATGTCGATTCCGTGAAGGCCCGACATCGCTGTCAGCAGCAGCGGAAACCCTGCCGTGGATCCTCCTCCTGACGGTCCGTCCGCATCCGCTCGAACTCGCGCCGGGACGGCACCTGCGCGTCCGGATGCGTCTTCCGTAGATGCGCGACATAACGGTCGTACGCCGACTCGTCCGTCAGCTCCCGCACATACCAGCGCACCCCCCTAATCGCCCGGCGCAGCAGAACCGA
Source organism: Streptomyces sp. NPDC001351 (assembly GCF_042896045.1). NCBI lineage: Bacteria > Bacillati > Actinomycetota > Actinomycetes > Kitasatosporales > Streptomycetaceae > Streptomyces > Streptomyces sp. NPDC001351. Next base: position 800,540 of record NZ_JBIAWS010000002.1, read on the forward strand.
CGACCGCACGGCGCTCCTCCTCCTTCTCCTGGCGGGTCGGGATCAGCCCCGCCGGGGCGGTGATCCTCGACTCGACGTACGGGGACTCGCTCAGCGACGAAAGGGCCGGCCGGCGGATGTGCCGGACGCAGACCCGCAGGGCGTCCGCGATCACCACGACGATCAGGAGGGCCAGAACGGCCGAAAGCACGCCGTCCACCGTGGAGTTGGTGACCACGGTGTGCATGTCGTCCATGTTCTTGGCGGGCGGCAGCACCTTCCCGGCGTCGATCGCGTCCTGGAACACGGACCGCTGCTTGAAGAAGCCCACCTTGGGGTCGCTGGAGAACACCTTCTGGTAGCTGGCCGTCAAGGTCACGGTCGCGTCCCAGGCCAGCGGAATCCCGGTGATCCAGGCCCACTTGAGGCGCCCCGACTTCACCAGCAGGGTCGTGCAGACGGCCAGGGCGACCGCGGCCAGCAGCTGGTTGGAGATGCCGAAGACGGGGAACAGCTGGTTGATGCCGCCGAGGGGTTCGTGCACGCCCACCCACAGGAAGTACCCCCACAGCGCGCACACGGCCGCGCTGGTGATGACCAGCCCCGGCTTCCAGCTGACGTTCTTGAAGGGGCGTACGACATTGCCCAGCATGTCCTGGAGCATGAACCGGCCCACCCGCGTACCGGCGTCGAGCGCGGTCAGAATGAACAGCGCCTCGAACATGATCGCGAAGTGGTACCAGAAAGCCCTCAGGCTCCCTCCGGTGACCTTGGAGAAGATCTCCGAGACACCGATGGCGAGCGTGGGCGCGCCACCGGTACGCGAGAGCAGGGTCGACTCCTCGACGTTCTTCGCGGCCTGGGCGAGGTCGGCCGGGGAGATGTGATAGCCCCAACCGGTCACCACCTGCGAGGCGTTCTGCACGGTGGTGCCGATCGCGCCGGACGGTGCGTTCATCGCGAAGTACAGCCCGGGGTCGATGATGCTCGCCGCGACCAGCGCCATGATCGCGACCGACGACTCCATCAGCATGGAGCCGTAGCCGATCATCCGGACCTGCGTCTCCTTCTGGATCATCTTCGGCGTCGTACCGGAGGAGATGAGGGAGTGGAAGCCCGACAGGGCCCCGCAGGCGATGGTGATGAAGACGAAGGGGAACAGGGATCCCGCGAAGACCGGGCCGTCGCCGCGCGAGGCGAAGTCCGTCACCGCGTCCATCTTCAGCGTCGGCAACGCGATGACCACGCCCAGCGCCAGCAGCGCGATTGTGCCGATCTTCATGAAGGTGGACAGGTAGTCGCGGGGCGCCAGCAGCATCCACACCGGCAGGATCGAGGCGATGAAGCCGTACGCCACCAGCCAGACGACCAGGGTCGAGGGCGCGAGGGTGAAGGTGTCGGCCCACGAGGACTCGGCGACCCAGCGGCCCGCGACCAGCGCGAGCAGCAGCAGCGCCACACCGATCAGGGAGACCTCGGCGACCCGGCCGGGGCGAAGTACCCGCAGATAGAAGCCCATCAGCAGGGCGATCGGGATGGTCATCGCGATGGAGAAGGTGCCCCAGGGCGAGGCGGCGAGCGCGTTGACGATGACCAGCGCCAGCACCCCGAGCAGGATGATCATGATGGCGAAGGCGGCGATCAGCGCGGCCGCACCGCCGAAGGGGCCGATCTCCTCGCGAGCCATCTGGCCGAGCGAACGCCCGTCCCTGCGCGTGGAGAAGAACAGCACCACCATGTCCTGGACCGCGCCCGCGAAGACGACGCCGGCGATGATCCAGATCGTGCCGGGCAGATAACCCATCTGCGCCGCCAGCACCGGCCCGACGAGGGGTCCGGCGCCGGCGATCGCCGCGAAGTGGTGGCCCAGCAGGACGCGGCGGTCGGTGGGGTGGAAGTCGATGCCGTTGTCGAGGCGTTCGGCCGGGGTGGCCCGGGTGCCGTCGACCTTGAGCACCTTGTGCGCGATGAACTTCGCGTAGAAGCGGTAGGCGATCGCGTACGAGCCGAGGGCCGCCGCGACCATCCAGGCGGCCGAGACGCTCTCGCCCCGGGAGAGCGCGAGCACGGACCAGCCCGCCGCTCCGACCAGGGCGACGAGGGTCCAGATGACGATGGAGCGGACGTTCGCGGTACGCACGAGGCGGTCCTCCCGTCCAGACGGAGTCGGGAGGACCGTAGAACAGGAGTCGCGTCGGCGCTACACCGCGTGCGGTAGCGCTCCGCTGGGGGCGCCGTGGGGTTGTTCTTTATCCGCGGCGCCGTTGTGGCTGATCGCGCCCACGCAGCGGAGCCGCATATCGGACACAGCCCCGCGCCCCTTCGGGGTCGCCTAGTCAGCCGGCCGCTTCAGGCGGGCCACGAACTTGTAGCGGTCGCCCCGGTACACCGACCGGACCCACTCCACCGGCTCGCCCGCCTTGTCGTACGAGTGGCGGGAGAGCATCAGCATCGGCAGGCCCACGTCCGTGCCGAGCAGGCCCGCCTCGCGCGGGGTGGCCAGTGAGGTCTCGATGGTCTCCTCCGCCTCGGCGAGATGGACGTCGTAGACCTCGGCCAACGCCGTGTAGAGGGACGTGTACTTCACCAGCGAGCGGCGCAGCGCCGGGAAGCGCTTCGCGCTCAGGTGGGTCGTCTCGATGGCCATCGGCTCGGCGTTGGCCATGCGGAGGCGTTCGATACGGAGCACCCGGCCGCCGGCCGTGATGTCGAGGAGCTCGGCGAGGCGGTCGTCGGCGGTGATGTAGCCGATGTCCAGCAGCTGCGAGGTGGGTTCCAGGCCCTGGGCGCGCATGTCCTCGGTGTACGAGGTGAGTTGGAGCGCCTGGGACACCTTCGGCTTGGCGACGAAGGTGCCCTTGCCCTGGATGCGTTCGAGGCGGCCCTCGACGACCAGCTCCTGCAGCGCCTGCCGCACCGTCGTGCGCGAGGTGTCGAACTCGGCGGCGAGGGTGCGCTCGGGCGGTACCGGAGTGCCGGGCGACTGCGTCTCCGTCATGTCGAGCAGATGTTTCTTCAGGCGGTAGTACTTGGGCACGCGCGCGGTACGGACACCTGCCCCGCTCTCGGTCTCCGCACTGCTGACGTCGCTGCTCATGCTCTGCCTTCCCGGCTCCGGATGCGGGTCACTTCGTGCCCCCCTCTGTATACCGTCGCCAGCTCATTTGGTCTAGTCCACGGAGGGCCAAGTGGTCTAGCGGACGAGAGTACTCCGGCATCGCTGATTTCGCTGCCTTCTTACTTAAAGGTTCTTGCATATGTAGGTCGCATAACGGCTGGTCAGAGCGGTTTCGAGCACCCTTGACAGGCTTCGTGGTCTGGTCCAAGCTCCCGGTACTGGTCTACACCATTGGTTCAGGTCCCGGCGCATGAGCGGGGAGGTGTGGGCATCCCTGAGGAGGGTGGCGTGAAGCGCAAGCTCATAGCCGCGATCGGTATCGCGGGCATGATGGTCTCCATCGCGGCGTGTGGCAGCAACGACGGCAAGGGTTCTTCCAACAGCGGCGCGGACGCCAAGGAGCTGACTGTCTGGCTCACCGTCGACGCCCAGAACAACTGGCCGAACCTGGTGAAGGCCGCCGACGCGGCCGTCCAGAAGAAGCACCCCGGCATCAAGATCAACCACGAGTACTACGGCTGGCCGGACAAGAACACCAAGCTCGACGCGGTCCTCGCCACCGACAAGGCCCCCGACGTGGTCGAGATGGGCAACACCGAGATGCTGGGCTACATGGTCAAGGGCGCGTTCGCCCCCCTGGACCCGGCGAAGTTCAGCAACTCCGCCGCCTGGCTGGACGGCCTCAAGGCCTCGGTGACGTACGGCGGCAAGACCTACGGCGTGCCGTACTACGCGGGCGGCCGGGTCGGCAACTGGCGCAAGGACGTCTTCGCCTCGGCGGGCGTCAAGTCCACGCCGAAGACGTACGCCGAGCTCACCGCCGACCTCGACAAGGTGCAGAAGAAGGAGGGGGACAAGTTCTCCGCCTGGTACCAGCCCACCCGTGACTGGTACGCGGCCATGTCCTTCGTCTACGACGCCGGCGGCTCCATCGCCAAGGAGGAGGGCGGCCAGTGGAAGGCCAGCCTCTCCTCGCCCGAGTCCATCAAGGGCCTCACCGAGTTCAAGAACGTCGTCGACAAGTACATGCACGGCGACAAGACCAAGGACGAGTCCGACCGCTACATCGTCTACGGCCAGGGCAAGTCCGGCATGATCTTCGGTGCCGCCTGGGAGGGCGCGACCGCCGCCGACCCGAAGAACGACAAGACCGGCAAGCTCAAGGACAACCTCGAGAACTTCGTGGTCCCCGGCCCGTCCGGCAAGAACCTCCCGGTCTTCCTCGGCGGCTCCGACCTCGCCGTCCCGGTCAAGTCCAAGGCACAGGCCGTCGCCGCCGAGTGGATCGACGCGTTCACCGGCCCCTCCGGCCAGAAGGGCCTGATGGCCAAGGGCAACCTGCCCAACAACAAGACCGACCTCGCGACGCTGAAGAACGACCCCGCGACGGCGGTCCCGGCCACCGCGGCCGAGTCCAACTGGTTCGTCCCGATGGCACCCGGCTGGGGCCAGGTCGAGAAGGCGCAGGTCCTGCAGACCATGCTGCAGGACATCGGCACCGGCAAGAAGTCGGTCGAGGCCGCCGCCAAGGACGCGGACGCCGCGATCGACAAGGTCATCAACACCAAGTGACCTGCAAGCGGGGTTCCGCCCGGGCGGAACCCCGCTCTCCGTACGACCTGAGGGACCGCTGAGGAGCGCGCGATGAGTGCCGCAGACACGACCACCCCTGCCAAGGTGCCGCCGCCGCGGCAGGCGCCGCCACCGCCGCCGGTCGCGGGGAACCCACGCAGAGCCCGGACTTCGGGCGGGGCGGCCACCCCGTGGCTGCTGCTCGCCCCCTGTCTGCTGATCCTGGCGTTGGTCCTCGGCTATCCGCTGGTCCGTCTGGTCACCCTGTCCTTCCAGAAGTTCGGGCAGTCCCAGCTGTGGGGCTTCCTGCCGGCCCAGTGGGTCGGGTTCGACAACTTCACCGGGGTGCTGGGCGACGGCGAGTTCTGGCAGGTCGTGCTGCGCACGATCCTCTTCGCGGGCGGTTCGGTCGTCTTCACGATGGTGCTGGGCATGCTGATCGCGCTGCTCCTGCAGCGGGTCTCCGGCTGGATGAAGACACTGGTCAACATCGTGCTGGTGGCCAGCTGGGGCATGCCGATCATCGTCGCCACCACCGTCTTCAAGTGGCTGTTCGACGCGGACTACGGCATCCTCAACGCCCTGCTCAGCAAGCTGCCCGGCGTGGACCTCATCGGCCACAACTGGTTCGCCAGCGGACCGCAGGGCCTCGCCGTCATCATGCTGCTGGTGGTCTGGGGCGCCGTCCCCTTCGTCGTCATCACCCTCAGCGCCGGCCTCACCCAGGTCCCCGCCGAACTGGAGGAGGCGGCCCGTCTCGACGGCGCGGGCTCCTGGGGTGTCTTCCGGTATGTCACCCTGCCCATCCTCAAGCCGATCATCGTGATGCTCACGACCCTGTCGGTCATCTGGGACATGGGCGTCTTCCCGCAGGTCTTCGTGATGCGAAACGGCCACCCGGAGGCGGAGTTCCAGCTCCTGACCACCTACTCGTACGACCGTGCCTTCGTGGTCAACGACTATGCGCAGGGCTCCGCGATCGCCCTGATCACCGTGGTGCTGCTGCTCGGCGTGGTTGCCGTGTACATGCGCCAGATGCTGAAGATCGGAGAGGTCGAATGACCGTCATGAACGCCGTGGCGACAACGGGCGGCAGCTCGCGGCCCCGCAAGTCCAAGCTCGGCTGGAACCTCCTCGGTCTCCTGGTCTTCCTCACCGCCGGCTTTCCCGTCTACTGGATGCTCAACACGGCCATCAAGCCGGCCAAGGACACCATCGACCCGGACCCCAGCCTGTTCCCGACGGGCTTCACCCTCGACAACTTCCGCCGGGCGCTGGCCATCGCGGACTTCTGGGGCCCGGTGGGCCGCAGCCTGATCGTCTCCCTCTCGGTGGTGGCGATCGGAATCGTCGTCGGCCTGCTGGCGGCGCTCGCCATCTCCCGCTTCGCCTTCCGCGGCCGCAAGATCGTGATCGTCGGCATCCTCGCGGTCCAGATGGTCCCGCTGGTCGCCATGATCATCCCGATCTTCCTGCTCCTCAACGACCTGGAGCAGTACGACAAGCTCTCGGGCCTGATCATCACGTATCTGACCTTCATCCTCCCCTTCACGGTGTGGACGCTGCGCGGCTTCATCGTCAACATCCCGAAGGAGCTGGAAGAGGCGGCGATGGTCGACGGCTGCAGCCGTACGGGCGCCTTCATCCGCGTGGTCTTTCCCCTCCTCGCCCCCGGCATGGTCGCGACCTCCGTCTACGGCTTCATCCAGGCCTGGAACGAATACCTCTACGCCCTCATGCTCCTCAGCCAGCAGCACCAGACCGCGACCGTCTGGCTTGGCAACTTCACCACCAAGCACGGCACCGAATACGCGCCGATGATGGCCGGAGCCACGATGATGGCCGTGCCGATCGTCGCCCTGTTCCTCCTCGTCCAGCGCAAGATGGCCGCGGGCCTGACCGCCGGCGCAGTGAAGGGATAACGCCACCCGATGACGACATTCGCCAGCGGCACCGACACTCTCACGCGCGACGCCCTCACGGTCCTCCAGCCCGGTTTCACCGGGACGACGGCCCCCGACTGGCTGCTGCGCCGCCTCGGTGAAGGCCTCGCCTCCGTGGGCCTCTTCGGCCGCAACATCGCCTCGCCCGAACAACTCGCAGCGCTCACCGCCCAGTTGCGCGCCGAACGTGACGACGTCCTCGTCGCCATCGACGAGGAGGGCGGCGACGTCACCCGCCTGGAGGTCCGCACCGGCTCCTCCTTCCCCGGCAACAACGCGCTGGGCGCGGTGGACGACGTGGACCTGACGAGGGAGGTGGCCGCCGAACTCGGCCGCCGCCTCGCCGCCTGCGGCGTCAACCTCAACTGGGCCCCGTCGGCCGACGTGAACTCCAACCCGTCCAACCCCGTGATCGGCGTACGCTCCTTCGGCGCCGACACCGACCTGGTCGCCCGGCACACGGCCGCCTATGTCACCGGCCTGCAGTCCGCCGGAGTCGCCGCCTGCACCAAGCACTTCCCGGGCCACGGCGACACGGCCGTCGACTCCCACCACGCGCTCCCGCGCATCGACGTGGACACGTCGGTACTCCAGTCCCGCGAACTGGCCCCGTTCCGCGCGGCGATCGAGGCCGGCACCCGCGCGGTGATGAGCGCGCACATCCTGATCCCCGCCCTGGACCCGGACCGTCCGGCGACCCTCTCGCCACGCGCGCTCACGGAGCTGCTGCGCGGCGAACTCGGCTACGACGGCCTCATCGTCACCGACGGCATGGAGATGCAGGCCATCGCCGGTACGTACGGCATCGAGCGCGGCAGCGTCCTCGCCGTGGCCGCCGGCGCCGACGCGATCTGCGTGGGCGGCGGCCTCGCCGACGACGAGACGGTACGGCGTCTGCGCGACGCCCTCGTCGCGGCGGTCCGCGCCGGCGAACTCCCCGAGGAACGCCTGGCGGACGCGGCGGAACGGGTCCGGGCGCTGGCCCGCTGGACCGCCGCCGCGGCGGCAGCGGACACGGAACGCACCCCCGACACCGAAGTGGGCCTCAGCGCGGCCCGCCGCGCCCTGAGGACGACCGCGCCGGAGCCCTTCACCCCGCTCACCGAACCGCCCTACGTCGCCGCCCTCACCCCGGTCGCCAACATCGCGGTCGGCGACGAGACCCCCTGGGGCGTCGCGGCGGAACTCTTCCGCCTGCTGCCCGGCACGGAGACGGGCAGCTTCGCCGGCGAGGACGCGGGCCACACCGCCCTGGCCGCGGCGGGCCCCCGCCGCATCGTGGCCGTGGTCCGCGACGAACACCGCCACCCCTGGATGGCATCCGCCCTCGACACCCTCCTGTCGGCCCGCCCCGACACCATCGTGGTCGAGATGGGCCTCCCCCAGGCCACTCCCCGAGGCGCCCTCCACCTCGCGACGCACGGTGCGGCCCGGGTGTGCGGCAGGGCGGCGGCGGAGGTCATTGCGGGGGTGTAGCGACCACGACGAGTCAGGCGCCGGTCCTTTCAGGGGACCGGCGCCTGCACGTTTTTCAGGGGCGCGGGCTGTATCGATCTGCGGCTCCGCCGCGTGGGCGCGAGCAACCCACCACGACCCGCAGCCCGAAGACCACGGTTCCCCGCAGACGAGACCGCCCTAAATCCCCTGCCAAGCGGGCTTGTTGACATACGTGTACCGGAAGTAGTCCGCAAACTTCAGCTTGGAAGCCGCCCCTTCATCGACAACAACCGTCGCATGCGGATGCAGCTGCAAGGCCGACGCAGGACACACCGCAGCCACCGGCCCCTCCACCGTGGCGGCGACCGCGTCGGCCTTCCCCTCACCGGTCGCCAGCAGCACCAGATGCCGCGCCTCCAGAATCGTCCCGATCCCCTGAGTGATCACGTGATGCGGCACCTGCTCGATGTCCCCGCCGAAGAACCGCGCATTGTCCACCCGGGTCTGCTCGGTCAGCGTCTTGATCCGGGTCCGCGAGGCCAACGAGGAGCACGGCTCGTTGAACCCGATGTGCCCGTCGGTCCCGATCCCGAGCAACTGCAGGTCCACCCCGCCGGCCTCGGTCAACGCCCTGTCGTACGCGGCGCATGCCAACTGCACGTCCTCGGCCGTCCCGTCGGGCCCCATGAACGCGTCCATCCCGATCCCGAGCGGCTCCAGCACCTCGCGCGCGAGCACCGAACGGTACGACTCCGGATGCTCGGCAGGCAGCCCCACATACTCGTCGAGCTGCGCGATCCGCGCCCGCGAGGCGTCCACGGCGCCGGAGCGCACCTTGGCCGCGAGCGCCTCGTAGACGGGCAGCGGGGTCGAGCCGGTGGCCACGCCGAGCAGCGCCCCGGGCTTGCGCCTCAAGAGCTGGGCCATGGCCTCGGCGATGAGCTCGCCGCCCGACTTGGCGTCCGGAACTATGACAACTTCCACGCTGGCCTGCCGATCTGAAGAAACGGTCCGTAGAGGGGGGCTCAACCGGCACCCGGAACGGGCTATGTGGTTTAGACCAATCTAACAGAGCTGCCCCTTGTGGCCCAGGTGGAGTGGGGTCATCGTCTTTCCATGCGGAGGACAGACGCCATTCGCCATGGGGGAGTGGAATGGGTGCGGCGCCGCCCTGCGCAGCACTCCGCAACCGACCCGCAAGGAGCCCACCATGACCGCCGCGACACCGGAACCCCGGACCGACGTCCCGGGCCGGATCATGGCCCGTGAGATGGCCGAGCAGCCCGCCGTGCTGCGCCGCATCCTCGAGGAGGGCGCCCCCGGCATCCGGCAGGTGGCCCAGGACATCGCCGCCCGCAACCCCCGTTTCGTCCTGCTGACCGCCCGCGGCACCTCCGACAACGCCGCCCTCTACGCCAAGTACCTCCTGGAGATCCGCCTCGGCCTGCCCTGCGGCCTCACCTCGATGTCCACCACCACCGCGTACGGCGCCCGCCCGGACCTCACCGACGTCCTCGTCGTCACCGTCAGCCAGTCCGGCGGCTCCCCGGACCTGGTGGCCTCCACCCGCGCCGCCCGCGAGGCCGGCGCGATCACCCTCGCCGTGACCAACAACCCAGGCTCACCGCTGGCCGGTGTCTCCGAGTACCACGTCGACATCATGGCCGGTCCGGAGAAGGCCCTCCCCGCGACCAAGACCTATACGGCCTCCCTCCTCGCCCTCTACCTCTTCGTCGAAGGCCTGCGCGGCGGCGACGGCGCTTCCGCGAAGGTGCTGCCGGACCTCGCCGAGCAGTTGCTGGCCCGGCAGGACGAGGTCCGCGCCCTCGCCGCCCGCTACCGCTTCGCCGAACGCATGGTGATCACCTCCCGCGGCTACGGCTATCCCACGGCCAAGGAGGCCGCGCTCAAGCTCATGGAGACCAGCTACATCCCCGCCCTCTCCTACTCCGGCGCCGACCTCCTGCACGGCCCCCTCGCCATGGTCGACAACGTCTCCCCGGTCATCGCGGTGGTCACCGACGGCAAGGGCGGCGAGGCCCTCCAGCCCGTACTCGACCGGCTGCGCGGCCGCGGTGCCGACCTGTTCGTCGTCGGGCCCAGGGACCAGGTCGAGCAGGCCTCCGCCGGCTTCGTCCTGCCCACCGAGGGCGTGGCCGAGGAGGTCCAGCCGATCCTGGAGATCATCCCGCTGCAGCTCCTGGCCCACGAGATCACCATCGCCCGCGGCCAGGACCCGGACGCACCGCGCGCGCTGGCGAAGGTGACGGAGACACACTGAGCCCGCCCGCGGACGGCCGCCATGGCCCCGTAGGAACCCTTACGTCAGCGAACCCCCCGTCGCATCCACCCAGCTCCCCGTCACCCACCGGCCGGCGTCCGACGCCAGGAACGCCACCACGTCGGCCACGTCGGCCGCCTCGCCCACCCGACCCAGTGCGGAGAGCCCCGCCCCCCACTCCCACGCGCCCGGGCTGCCGTGCAGGACTTCGTACGTGTTGTCCGTGTCGATGAGCCCGGGCGCCACCGAGTTCACGGTGATGCCCCGGGGGCCCAGCACCTTGGACAGATCGCGGGAGAGAACGTCCAGCGCGCCCTTGGTCATCGAGTACGCCATGTTGTCCGGCATCGCGGCGCTCCTGGCCAGCCCCGAGGAGATGTTGACGACGCGGCCTCCGTCCCGCAGCCGCGTCGCGCCCTGTTTGACGAGGAAGAACGGCGCCTTCACATTCACCGCGAAGAGCTTGTCGTACTCCTCCTCGGCTATCTCCTCGATCGACCGCGACTTCCCGATCCCGGCGTTGTTCACCAGGATGTCCAACCCGTCCGCATGCCGGTCGAACTCCTCCCACAGGGCATCCACGTCCCCCGGCCGCCCCAGCTCCACCCCGATCGCGAACGCCGAGCCGCCGGCATCCTCGATCGCGGCCACCGTCTCCTTCGCCGCCGCCCCGTTCCTCCCGTAGTGGACCGCGACCCGTGCTCCCTCGCGCCCCAGCCGCTCGGCGATCCCGCGCCCGATCCCCCTGCTCGCCCCTGTGACGAGTGCCGTCCTGCCTGCAAGCACGCCCATGCCGGCGCCCCCTTCGTGCAATCTCTAGCGGTCGCTACAAAAAGACCGTACAGCAGCCTGCCGACATTTCTCTAGCGCCCCCTATACAATTCACTCCATGGTGGGCAGCCAGGACACGAAGGCGAACGCGCAGGCCGCACCCAAGCCCCGCGGCCGCCCTCGTTCCTTCGACCGCGAGACCGCGCTGGAGAAGGCGGTCATGGCCTTCTGGGAGCACGGATACGAGGCGACCTCCGTCTCCGACCTGACCCGTGTCATGGGCATCGGCGCGCCGAGCCTGTACGCGGCCTTCGGTGACAAGCGCGCGCTGTTCGACGAGGTCGTGACCGTCTACGGGGCCCGCTACGGCTCCTTCGCCGACCGGGCGCTCGCCGAGGAGCCCACCGCCCGTGCCGCCGTGCAGCGGATGCTGCGGGAGGCCGCCGCCGAGTACACGGCACCCGGCCGACCGCACGGCTGCCTGGTCATCCACGCGGCCACGAACTGCACGAGCCCCGAGGTCGAGGCGTCCCTGCGTGAGCGGCGCAACGCCAACATCGCCGCCTTCGAGAGGCGCATGCAGGCCGACATCGCATCGGGGGAGTTGCCGCCCGGCACCGATGCCGCCGCGCTCGCCCGCCACACAGGCGCGATCATCCAGGGCATGTCCCAGCAGGCGCGTGACGGCGCGAGTCGTGAGGAGTTGGAGGCGCTCGCGGAAATTGCCATGGCCATCTGGCCCCGCACATGAACCCACACGGGTTAGGCTGCGTGGTGGATGCCAGGGCGTCCGACCCGTTGGAGACCGTCCGAGAAATAACAACAACGAACAGGCTCCAACGCATGGACACGGATAGTGGTCTAGTCCACAATTGAACTGATGAGACTTCCGTCTTCCCCGCACAGGAAGACGGACGGAGGATCCGGAGCTCTCTGCCCTGACTGCCCCGGCTCCTCATCCTTCGGCCATCCGGGACCGCACACCCCGCGGCCGATATTGCTCCGGGCTGCGGTGCCGGGAGGGTTGAGGGTCCCTCCCAGGCGCCGCGGCCCGCGGGTGTTTCCAGGGCCGGTGCGGGCCTCCGGTCGTATTTACGACCAGCACATACCCCCAGGTACGCTCACACACGTGCCCTCCATGAACGAACTGGTCCGCCAGCACACCGCCCTCGACGACTCCGACCTCGAGTGGCTCCATCTGCTGGTCTCGGAGTGGCAGCTGCTGTCCGACCTCTCCTTCGCCGACCTCGTCCTGTGGGTCCCCACCCGCGACGGCACGCGCTATGTCTCCGTCGCCCAGATGCGCCCCAACACCGGCCCCACCTCCTACCAGGACGACATGGTCGGCCACCTCGTCCCGCGCGGCCGCCGCCCCATGCTGGACGCGGCCCTGGACGAGGGCCGGATCGTGCGCGAGGGCGACCCCGAGTGGCGCGAGGAGGTCCCCGTCCGGGTCGAGTCGATCCCCGTACGACGGGACGGGCGCGTCCTCGGCGTCATCGCGCGCAACACCAACCTCCTGACCGTCCGCACCCCGAGCCGCCTCGAGCTGACGTATCTGCAGAGCGCATCGGACCTGGCGCAGATGATCGCGGCCGGCTCCTTCCCGTTCGCGAACCAGCAGATGGACATGGACGCCGCGCCACGCGTCGGCGACGGCCTGATCCGCCTCGACGCGGACGGCATCGTCCAGTACGCCTCCCCGAACGCACTGTCGGCGTACCACCGCATGGGCCTCGCCTCCGACCTCGTCGGCCAGCACCTCGGCAAGACCACCGCCGAACTCGCCCCGACCCGCGGGCCGGTGGACGAGGCGCTGTCCAAGGTGGCCAGCGGCTGGGCGCCCCGCGAGTTCGAGATCGAGGCCAGGGACGGGGTCATCCAGTTCCGCGCGATCCCGCTCAAGCCCAAGGGCACCCGCATCGGTTCGCTGGTCCTGCTCCGTGACGTCACCGAACTGCGCCGCCGCGAGCGCGAGTTGATCACCAAGGACGCGACCATCCGGGAGATCCACCACCGGGTGAAGAACAACCTCCAGACGGTCGCGGCCCTGCTGCGCCTGCAGGCCCGGCGCATCGAGTCCGACCGCGGCCGGGAGGCCCTCGAAGAGGCGGTCCGCCGGGTCGGATCGATCGCCATCGTGCACGAGACGCTCTCCCAGAACCTGGACGAGCGCGTGGAGTTCGACGAGATCGCCGACCGGGTGCTGGCCATGGTCGCCGAGATCTCGCCGGGCAAGGTCGCAGGCCGGCGCAGCGGCCGCTTCGGCATCCTGGACGCCGAGGTGGCCACCCCGCTGTCCATGGTCCTGACGGAAATCCTGCAGAACGCTCTCGAACACGGCTTCCGCGAGGGCGACACCGGCACGGTCGAGGTCTCCGCGGTCCGCGGCGGCACGACGAAGGAGGCCCGTCTGCTGGTCACCGTCCAGGACGACGGCGTCGGACTGCCCGAGGGCTTCGACCCGCACACCGACGGCAACCTGGGGCTGCAGATCGTACGGACCCTGGTGGAGGGGGAGTTGGGCGGCACGTTCGACATGGTCCCGGCGCCGGAGCGGGGAACCCGGGTGATCCTGGACGTGCCGGTGCGGGCGAACAAGTAGCGCCGTACACAAGCAGGGTCGGGTCGTACGGCCGACAGACCCGTACGAGCGGCAGACCCGTACGGCCGGACATCGTTCACAGCAAGAAGCCCCGGACCGTTCCCAGGTCCGGGGCTGAAATGCTCGTTGCCAGCTTGTGCTGCGCATCGGGGGTACTGCGCGCTGCGGCTCGGGGGCGGGAGATGCGTACTCGCTGTACGCGCCGCCAAGCTCAGGCTGTTGCGGGGCGGGTTGTCAGGCGGAGGCCTGACGGGCCCGGTTGCGGGCGGCACGGCGCTTCATGGCGCGACGCTCGTCCTCGCTGAGACCACCCCAGACGCCGGAGTCCTGGCCGGACTCGAGCGCCCACTGCAGGCACTGCTCCATGACGGGGCAGCGGCGGCAGACGGCCTTGGCTTCCTCGATCTGCAGCAGCGCAGGACCGGTGTTGCCGATGGGGAAGAAGAGCTCGGGGTCTTCCTCGCGGCAAACGGCGTTGTGACGCCAGTCCATGGCTGCTACCTCTCCTTGGTATTACATGCAGGTTGCTTGTGAATGTGAACGCTTTCACGAATCCCTCAACAAGTGAAGGGCCGAGCGCCAGGTTCCCTGGCGAGGTCCTGTGATGTGAAGAGGGGTTCCGGTGATCTGTGGAGGCCGGTGTTGCGGGCCGTCCCGATCGCCACGTAGAGACTCGCAAACCTCAGCGGCGGATACAACCCCTTCCGGAAAGTTTTTTTTGATTCCTCGGTGTCGACTAGGTCACAGCCGTACTTCCATGGGGTGGATCCTGGCCTAAACGTTCGAGTGAAAGGACTTCAGCCCTTTCTGCTCACACAATCACACGCAGTGCACGGCGTACGCCTGTGAACGTCACGCTCGTACGCAGCCCCAGGTGGTCGCCGTCCATCTGGAGGGGTAGGGGCGCCTTCGAATGCAAGGTGAACCGGTCCAGGTCGTGCAGGGACACCACGTGCTTGCCGTGGGGGCCGCGCTCGGGGGACGAAGTGAGCAACTGCGTGGCATACCGGGCAGCCGAGACCGTGGACATACGGCTGAGACTCAGCAGGTCGAGGCCGGTATCGAACGAGGCCTTAGGTGCCGCGTACACCGGACGATTGCCCAGATAAGTCCACGGTGACGTGTTACAGATTATCGACATCACCAGATCGCTCACCGGCTCCTCACCGGGCCGCTCCAGAGTGATCGACCCGTGCCGCCGGTTGGGTTCCTGCAGGAACTGGCGTGCGACCTGGCGCAGATACAGGGCGTGGGTGGATTTCCGGCCCTGCTCGCGCTGCTGCTCCACCCGCCCCACCACGCCCGCGTCGAAGCCGAGCCCCGCGCAGAAGGTGAACCAGCGGGAGGGCACCGCCTCGTCCTCGGTGCCCGGCGTGCCTTCGGCGAGGCCCATGCCGACCGTACGTTCGCTGCCCTCGCGCAGCGCGTCCAGCAGTGCGCCGGTCGCCTCGACGGCGTCGTTGGGCAGGCCCAGGGCGCGGGCGAAGACATTCGTGGAGCCGCCGGGGACCACCGCGAGACGGGGGACGCCCTCCGGGGCGGGGCCCGCGTGCAGCAGGCCGTTGACCACCTCGTTGACCGTGCCGTCGCCGCCGAGGGCCACGACCAGGTCGATGTCGTCGCTCTCCGCCGCCTGCCGGCCGAGGTCGCGCGCGTGGCCCCGGTACTCGGTGGTGACCGCCTCGAGCTTCATCTCGCTCGCCAGGGCGTGGATCAGGACATCGCGCGTACGTGCGCTTGTGGTGGTTGCTGCCGGATTGGCCACGAGAAGTGCACGCATGGGTTGCAGCGTACCTACTGGGAAGTACCGGGCACAGGCCGAGGTAGGGATCAGGTAAGAGGTGGGGGCGTGAGGCTCACCACGGGGTTGTGTCTCAACCTCGCCACGGCGGTCCGCGTCCCCCGGGCTCGCCACGAAGGCGCACATCACCAGGGCTACCCTTCAGGGGTGACCAGTGAGCAGACCCCCGCCACCGAGGAGAAGGCCGGCCCCCGCCCGCGCCGCCTGACGTATGCCGCCGGGCTCGCCGCGCTGGAGGGGCTCGCGCTGGCCGTCGGAGGCGTCTGGATGCTCGTGGAGGGGCTCACGGGTGCTCCGGACGACCGCCGGTCCGCCGTCACCGGCGGTGTCACTCTGGTCGTCCTCGCCCTGCTGCCGCTGCTGGCCGCGCGCGGGCTGCTCAAGCAGAAGAGCTGGAGCCGGGGCCCGGCGGTGATCACGCAGATCATGGCGCTGCCGGTGGCCTACAACCTGCTCCAAGCAGACAGCATGGCGATCCCGGCGGGCATCGCGCTCGCCGTCGTGGCCGTCGTCGCGCTGGTCCTGCTGGTCAATCCGGCGACGACCCAGGCCCTCGGGATCAAGGGTCCGGGCCGTGCGCAGGACGGCAAGCAGTAGTCGTACGCCGCGGTCGCCGTGGGGCGACGGGGTCCTACTCCTCCACCAGCAGCTTCTCCCGCAGCTGGGCCAGTGTGCGGGCCAGCAGGCGGGACACGTGCATCTGGGAGATGCCGACCTCCTGCGCGATCTGCGACTGGGTCATGTTGCCGAAGAAACGCAGCAGCAGGATCCGCTTCTCCCTGGGCGGGAGGTCCTCCAGGAGCGGCTTGAGCGACTCGCGGTACTCGACGCCCTCCAGCGCCTCGTCCTCGGCGCCCAGGGTGTCGGCCACCGCCGGCGACTCGTCGTCGGTGTCGGGGACGTCCAGGGACAGGGTGGAGTACGCGTTGGCGGACTCCAGGCCCTCCAGGACCTCCTCCTCGGAGATCGCCAGCTTCTCGGCGAGCTCATGGACCGTGGGGGAGCGGCCGTGCTGCTGCGAGAGCTCCGCGGTCGCCGTGGTGAGCGCGAGGCGCAGTTCCTGCAGGCGCCGGGGCACGCGCACCGCCCAGCCCTTGTCACGGAAGTGGCGCTTGATCTCGCCGACGACCGTCGGGGTCGCGTACGTCGAGAACTCGACGCCGCGCTCCGGGTCGAAGCGGTCGACGGACTTGATCAGGCCGATGGTGGCGACCTGCGTGAGGTCGTCCAGCGGCTCGCCGCGGTTGCGGAAGCGGCGCGCGAGATGCTCGACGAGCGGCAGGTGCATACGGACCAGCTTGTTGCGCAGCTCCGCGTACTCCGGGCTGCCGTCCTTCAGGCTGCGCAGCTCGATGAACATCGCGCGCGCCCCGCTGCGGTCCTGTGCGTCGTGCTGCGTGGCCTGCTGCACGCTTGGCGCGCCCTGCCCGTCGCCCTCGGCGTTTCGCTCGTGCTCGCTCATCGTCCCGCCCGTCGCCCTTCTCCGAGCCCTCGCCTCTGCTCGGACCGGGGTGACCCCGTTCCGTCCGTCCAGAGGCGTGCTCTGCACGGCACCTTCCCGATCTCGCCGCCCGTCGTCCGGGAAGCCGGCCGCCGCTGCGCTGTCGGCGTCGTCCTCCGGATGCGGCCGGGCCTGCTCGGGGATGCCGTCGATGCCGTCGGCGCCGCCCACGGAGTCCCCGACGCGTCGGGACCCGTCTGCGCCCTCGGCCGGCAGCTCTCGTGTGCCGCGCTCTTCGTCACGCACCGGCCCGTCCCCTGTCCTCACGCCGGCCCGGGTCCCGCGCCGCGCTGTTTGTAGAGGCTGATCGAAACGGTTTTGTCCTCGTCCACGGCGGAGGAGACCTTGCCCGCGAGTGCGGACAGGACGGTCCAGGCGAAGGTGTCCCGCGAGGGGGCGTGGCCGTCCGTGGTCGGGGCCGAGACGGTGACTTCGAGCGAGTCGTCGACGAGCCGGAAGACGCAGCTCAGCACCGAGCCGGGCACGGCCTGCTGGAGCAGGATCGCGCAGGCCTCGTCCACCGCGATGCGAAGGTCCTCGATCTCGTCGAGGGTGAAGTCCAAACGGGCCGCGAGGCCGGCAGTCGCCGTACGCAGCACCGACAGGTAGGCACCCGCAGCCGGCAGCCGGACTTCCACGAAGTCCTGGGTCGCGGGCTCGCCTGCGATCTGGGACACCCTCACCTCCAAGGTGGTACAAGCTTCTCGGGGCCGAGGGTCGCCCCCCGGGATAACGCGATGTGTGTTCAGCGGTGACGCTATCGCGCTCTCAAGTTTCCCGTCCCCGGGACCCCAACCCCTTGCCGTCACTCACAGTAAAACTGTGGACACGCTCCGTGTCTAGGGGTCTGCGGCTCCAATTGGGAACAACGCGCGCCGGGTTGACGTACCCAGACGTCAGACGGTCGAACCGTCCGGATCCTGGGTCGTCCCCCGGCTGTCCAGGGTCACACGAGAACGTGGTCCACGAAGCACCAACGCCAGTTCTCGCCGGGCTCGAATGTGCGCATGACCGGGTGGCCGGAGTCCTTGTGGTGCTCCGTCGCGTGCCGGCCGGGCGAGGAGTCGCAGCAGCCGACGTGGCCGCAGGTGAGGCACAGCCGCAGCTGTACCGGGTGGGTGCCCGCTGCCAGACACTCCGGGCATGTCTCGGTCACCGGACCGGGTTCCGGATCCGGCAGCGCGTCGGCGTGCGTGCACTGTTTCATGATTGCCAGATTACGACGGGCGTGCGGATGGCCGCGCGGAAAAACGAGGGCGGGCGAGGACGATGGACGTGATGCCACTGCTGTTGCTGGTGGCGGGGAGCGCCGCGATCGCCGCGGTGGCCCGGCGCACCCCGGTGCCGGCCCCGCTGCTGCTCGTGGCGGTGGGGCTCGCCGTCTCGTACGTCCCCGGGGTCCCGGACTACACCCTCGACCCGGACATCGTGCTCCCGCTGGTGCTGCCCCCGCTGCTGCACAAGGAGGCCGTCGAGAGCTCGTACCTCGATCTGCGGGCGACGATACGGCCGGTGGCGCTGCTGTCGGTGGGCTATGTGCTCTTCGCGACCTTTGTTGTGGGCTGGGTCGCCTATCTCGTCGTGCCCGGGCTGCCCCTGCCCGCGGCGCTGGTGCTGGGCGCGGTGGTCGCGCCGACGGACGCGGTCGCCGCCGCGGCCGTCGCCCGCCGGGTGGGGCTGCCCTCCCGGATCACCACGATCCTGCAGGGCGAGTCCCTGCTGAACGACGCGACCGCGATCACCGCGTACCGGGTGGCCGTCGCGGCCGCCGTCGGTGAGGGCGCCTCCTGGATCGGCGGGATCGGCGAGTTCCTGCTGGCCGCGGTCGGCGGCGTGGCGGTCGGGCTGGTGCTGATGCTGCCGATCCACTGGCTGCGCACGCACGTCAAGGAGGCGCTGCTGCAGAACACCATGTCCCTGCTGATCCCGTTCGTCGCCTACGCCGTCGCCGAGCAGGTGCACGCCTCCGGTGTCCTCGCGGTCGTGGTCGTCGCCCTCTATCTCGGACACCGCGCGTGGGAGGTCGACTTCGCCACCCGCCTCCAGGAGGAGGCGGTGTGGAAGGTGGTCGCGTTCGTCCTGGAGTCGGCGGTGTTCGCACTCATCGGCCTGCAGTTGCCCGTGGTCCTCAAGGGCCTCGGCGAGTACGAGGGCGTGGACGCCGCCTGGTACGCCGTCGCCGTCTTCCTGGTGGTCGTCGTCGCCCGGTTCGTATGGGTGTATCCGGGGACGTTCGTGCCCCGCATGCTGTCGGCTCGGATCAGGGAACGCGAGGACAATCCCACCTGGAGAGGGCCGATCGTCACCTCCTGGGCCGCGATGCGCGGTGTCGTCTCCCTCGCCATCGCCTTCTCGATCCCGCTCACCGTGCACGGCGGCGGCCCCTTCCCGCAGCGCAACCTCATCCTCTTCCTGACCTTCACGACGGTCATCGGGACCCTGGTCGTGCAGGGCCTCACCCTGGCCCCGGTGATCCGCCTGCTGCAGTTCCCCGGCCGGGACACGCAGGCCGAGACCCTCGCCGAGGCCAACGCCCAGGCGCAGGCCTCCCGGGTCGCCGAGCAGCGCCTGGACGAACTGCTCACCGACGAGCGCAACGCGCTGCCGCCACCCCTCGCCGACCGCCTCCGGCAGGTCCTGGAGCGCCGCCGCAACGCCGTCTGGGAACGCCTCGGCCAGACCAACCCGGTCACCGGTGAATCCGTCGACGACACCTACCGCCGGCTGTCCCGGGAGATGATCGGCGCCGAGCGCGCGATGTTCGTGAGGCTGCGGGACGGCCGCTACATCGACGACGAGATGCTGCGCACGCTGCTGCGCAGGCTCGACCTGGAGGAGGCGGCGGCCTACCGGGAGACGGTGGAAGGCTCCTGAGCGAAGGGCCGCCCGGTGACGACGGCCGCGACGGTCGTCCCACGCGCGAACGCGCCCTCGGCGGCCAGGGCGACAAGTCCGTACAGCAACTTGGCGACATACAGACGCTCGACCGGCACCCCGTGACGCTCCTCGAAGTCCTCGGCGAAGGCGTCGAGTTCCGCGGGCACGCGCGCGTAGCCGCCGAAGTGGAAGCGGTCGTCCAGGGCCCATTCCCCGCACCGGGCGCCGAAGGCCCGCTCCTGGAGCGCCCTTATGTCGTCGTTCAGGAAGCCGCCCTTGAGGACTGGAACGCCCAGGGCGCGCTGGTCGGGGGCCAACCCCGCCGCCAGCCCGGCCAGCGTTCCGCCCGTACCGCAGGCGAGGCCGACGACCTCGGCCCGCCCGCGCAGCTCCTCACCCAGGCCCCGGCACCCGCGCACGGCTTCGGCGTTGCTGCCGCCCTCCGGGACGACATACGCGTCCTCCGCGCCGACCGTGCGCAGCACGCGCGCGAGGACGTCCTCTTCGGTCTTGCAGCGGTACGTCGACCTGTCGACGAAGTGCAGCCGCATCCCGTCGGCCGCGCACCGGGCCAGGGAGGGGTTGAGGGGCCGGTCGGCCAGCTCCTGGCCGCGGACCACCCCGACGGTCGGCAGCCCGAGGAGCCGGCCCGCGGCGGCCGTCGCGCGCAGATGGTTGGAGTACGCGCCGCCGAAGGTGAGGACGGTACGGCCGGCCGCGGCGGCGAGATTGGGCGCCAGCTTGCGCCACTTGTTGCCGATGAGCTCCGGGTGGATGAGGTCGTCTCGCTTGAGGAGGAGGCGCAGGCCCCGGCGGGAGAAGCGGTCGTCCTCGATCTCCTGCAGGGGCGAGGGCAGCTGGGGGTGCAGGGTGTCGAGGCTGATCACGGCTCCATTGTGACCGGAGTCGTGACCAGGGGTGGGTGCCGCTCGCCCACGCTTGCGGGGTGCCGCTTCTCTGCGGGACGGGTGCCGCCCCTGGGGCACCTCCCAGGCCCTTGAGGCACTGGGGGGAGGCACGACTGCGCGCAGGCTGCGGCGCTGTCACTTCAGCCGCTCGCGGATCCGCTCCCGCAGCCAGGCCATCGTGAACCCCCTCGGATCCACCTTCCCCGGCTGCCACTCCAAGTGGCCGATCACCGACCGTTCCGTCCAGCCGTGGTGCCGGCACACCGCCGCCGCGGCCTTCTCGATGGCGTCCAGCTGGGCCTCGGGCCAGGGGTCCTCGCCGTCGCCGAGGTTCTCGCACTCGAAGCCGTAGAAGTGACGGTTGCCGTCGGTGTTGGCCTCGTTGTCCGGCGGGAGCGCCTTCTCGGCGATCACCGCACGCAGTACGTCGTCGTCACCGAGGCCGGCGTGGTTGGCGCGGCCGTAGCCCACCAGGTGGACCGTGCCGTCCTTGGTGATCACGCCGTGGCAGAGAGGGCCGGGCAGGCCGGCGTAGCCGTCCCGGCAGATCTCGACGGTGTGTTCGCTGCCGCTGGTGACGGTGTGGTGGATCATCACGCCGTACACCGGACCCCACGGTCCCTTGTGGTTGCGGTTGTGATGCTCCCAGTCGCCCACCTCGACGACGGTGAGGCCCTCCGCCCTGAGGCCGTCGAGGAAACTGCCCGCGGACATGGGTGAGGCCATGACCGCCTCCTTCGTACCGTGCCGACGGCCACCCGACGCGACCGTCTGTGAAGGGGCTTGTACCGAAAGTGATGATGCCGTCACACATCGTGTTCGTGGCGAGAGGGTGGATCCGGCCATTCGTACGTGCCCGGCCGCTGGACAGGATCCCCATTCGTGCCCCGGCCGACGGTGATCCATTCCCGCTCTTTCGGGTAATAGCACAGACACGTTGCGTGATGGAAGGCTTGACCGCGGAGATCGATGCAGTCGCGCACATCGGCGTGGGCTGTTGGAGCGGGAGGGCAATTCTCATATGTCGGTAGGCGAAGAGGTCCGTTCGGAGCAGGGCAAGCCGCAGCAGAGCCTCGGCACTGCCGCCGCGCGGAACCTGGCCACGACGACCAAGTCGGCACCCCAGATGCAGGAGATCAGCTCACGCTGGCTGCTGCGCACACTGCCGTGGGTGAACGTCCAGGGTGGTACGTACCGGGTCAACCGGCGACTGACCTATGCGGTGGGGGACGGCCGCATCACGTTCGTGAAGACCGGCGACCGGGTCGAGGTCATCCCCGCGGAGCTGGGCGAACTTCCCGCGCTGCGGTCGTACGAGGACGAGGAGGTGCTCGCGGAGCTCGCCCAGCGCTGCCGGCAGCAGGAGTTCGCGCCGGGCTCGGTGATCGCCTCCTTCGGCGGCGCGACCGACGAGGTCCATCTGCTGGCGCACGGCAGGGTGGAGAAGGTCGGCACGGGCCCCTACGGGGACGACGCGGTCCTCGGCGTGCTCGCCGACGGCGCCTACTTCGGCGACGCGGCACTGCTCAGCCCGGACGCCATCTGGGAGTGCACGGTCCGCGCGGCCACCGCGTGCACGGTACTGACCCTTTCCCGGCAGGACGTCGAACGGGTCGCGGAGCGCTCCGACTCCCTGCGCGAGCACCTCCAGCACGTGCGCTCGATCCCCGAACAGCACACCAACAAGTACGGCGAGAAGGCCGTCGATCTCGCCGCCGGCCACAGCGGCGAGCCGGACATCCCGCACACCTTCGTGGACTACGAGGCCAGGCCCCGCGAGTACGAACTGAGCATCGCCCAGACCGTGCTGCGCATCCACTCCCGCGTGGCCGACCTCTACAACCAGCCCATGAACCAGACCGAGCAGCAGCTCAGGCTGACCGTCGAGGCGTTGAAGGAGCGCCAGGAGCACGAGCTGGTCAACAACCGTGAGTTCGGACTGCTGCACAACTGCGAGTACGACCAGCGGCTCCAGCCCCACGACGGCGTGCCCAGCCCCGACGACCTGGACGAACTGCTCAGCCGGCGGCGCGGCACCAAGCTGCTGCTCGCCCACCCGCGCGCGATCTCCGCGATCGGCCGCGAGCTCAACAAGCGCGGCCTCGTCCCGGAGACGATCGAGGTGGCCGGCAACCGCATCCCGACCTGGCGCGGTGTGCCGATCTACCCGTGCAACAAGATCCCGGTCTCCGAGGCCCGTACGAGCTCGATCATCGCGATGCGTACCGGCGAGGCCGAACAGGGCGTCATCGGGCTGCAGCAGGCCGGGATCCCGGACGAGATCGAGCCGAGCCTGTCCGTGCGCTTCATGGGCATCAATGAACAGGCGATCATCAAGTACCTGGTGACGGCCTACTACTCGGCCGCGGTCCTGGTGCCGGACGCGCTCGGCGTGCTGGAGAACGTCGAGATCGGCCGGTGGCGGTGACGTTTCTGCACCTGGGAGCCGTGTCCCCGCCCTCCGGGGCGGGTACACCCCGGTCGTATGCGCCCAGCCGCAGCGGAAGCGCCACCGTCCGCGGACTGACCGAGGGAGATCCCATGGCCGAGTTCATGACGGAGGCGAAGCAGCGCACCACGGGGGCGCAGCCGCTCGACGGGTACGAGGCGGCCGCGATCCTGGAGCGCACCCGGTTCCGCGTCGACCCCGAACTGCGCGCCGCCATCGACTCGTTGCCCGGCTCCATGCGCCGCATCGCGCTCTACCACTTCGGCTGGGAGCACGCGGACGGCACCCCGGCGGCGGGCAACGCGGGCAAGGCGATCCGCCCCGCGCTCGTCCTCACCGCGGCCGCCGCGCTCGGCGGCCCGAGTGCGCGCGAGGCGGCCGGGCGGGCGGCCGCGGCAGTGGAGCTGGTGCACAACTTCACGCTGCTGCACGACGACGTGATGGACCGGGACACCACCCGCCGGCACCGGCCCACCGCGTGGACCGTGTTCGGCGACGCCGACGCGATCCTCGCCGGGGACGCCCTGCAGGCGCTGGCCCTCGGGCTGCTCGCCGAGGACCCGCACCCGGCGTCCGGTCCGGCCGCGGCCCGGCTCGCGGCCTGCGTCGTCGAACTGTGCGCGGGCCAGCACGCGGACACGGAGATGGAGCTACGGAGCCCCGGAGAGATCACCCTCGACGAGGCGCTGACCATGGCCGAGGCCAAGACGGGCGCGCTGCTCGGCTGCGCCTGCGCCCTGGGCGCGCTGTATGCGGGGGCCTGCGACGAGGACGTCGAGGCGCTGGACGCGTTCGGCCGCCAGGCCGGGCTCGCCTTCCAGCTCATCGACGACGTCATCGGCATATGGGGCGACCCGTGCCGCACCGGAAAACCGGTCGGCGCGGACCTGATGGCCCGCAAGAAATCCCTGCCGGTGGTCGCCGCGCTCACCTCGGGCACCCCGGCGGCCGCGGAACTGGCCGAGTTGTACGAAGTGCCGTACGGGAAGGGGGACGAGGAGGAACTCGCGCAGACGGCGCTCGCCGTCGAGCAGGCCGGCGGGCGCGACTGGGCTCAGGTCCAGGCCGCCGACCGGATGGCCCGCGCCATGCAGGAGCTGGCCCGCGCGGTTCCCGACCCGGAGGCGGCAGGCGGTCTGCTCGCGCTGGCGGAGTTCGTGACGCGGCGCACCGGCTGACCGCACCCCACAGACCCCGGAGCCCACCGGGGCGGCCGTGCGGCTCCTGACCCCGCACAGCCGCCGAGGCTCCGGCCCGGCGGGTCCCGCACATCCCCACGGTGTGCGGGGCTCGCCCTTTTGCGCCTGAGCCGGCGCCGCTCTCGCGGACGTGGTTGCTCGCCGTCGTGGTTCCTCACTTGATGGTTGCGGAACTGGCCGGGCAGTCCCGTATAGGCTCAACAGCCATACGGTCGAGGTCGGTTGAGGTGAGAGGGCGGCACATGGGTGTGGCGATCCGGGCGGCGGACGAGGGCGACCGGGAGCTGGTCGTGCGGCTGCTGGACGAGGCCTTCCAGGACGATCCGGTCAGCGGCTGGGTCTTTCCCGGGGACGAGTACCGCCGTACGACCCACCACAGGCTGATGGCCGCCTTCACCGGGATCGTGCTCGCCGAGGGCCGGATCGATGTCACGGAGGACGGCAGCGCGTGCGCGTTGTGGCTGTCCGTGCCCGCCACAGAGCACGACGCCGCAGAGGACGCGGCCGACGACGGGGCCGCCCAGTTGCGCGCGGCCGTCGATCCCGAAAACGAGCGCGTCGAGCTGATCGCCCGCCTGACCGCGGAGATCCATCCCGCCGGACGCGCCCACGAGTACCTGTGGATGATCGGCGTGACTCCGGAGCGCCAGGGCGAGGGGCTCGGCAGCACGCTCGTCCAGCATGTCCTCGATCGCTGCGACCGCGAGGGGCTGCCCGCCTATCTGGAGGCGAGCAATGCCCGCAGCCGTGTGCTGTACGAGCGCCTCGGCTTCGAGCTCACCGGCCGCCCCCTCGATCTGCCGAGCGGCCCGCAGATGTGGCCGATGTGGCGGGAGCCCCGCGGCTGACCTGCCGTTTCGGGGCGACCGCTACCTCTCCGGCACCACTGTCGCCACGATCCGTTCCACCAGCCCCTCCGGCACCCCGACCCCGGGCAGTACGCCGTCCAGGACGCCCGGCAGCGTCAGGTGCTCCAGGATCAGGCCGAGCATGGCGAGGTAGAGCACGGCGACGGTCTCGTCCCCGCCGGGCAGCCCCGCCGACCGGTGGAACTCCATGCCCTGCTCCAGGTCCGCGCGCACCGACTCTGTGTAGGAGGCACGCAGTTCGGGGTGCCGGGTGGCTTCCAGGCGCATCTCCAGCAGGGCCAGATAGCCGGTGCGGTCGCCGATGACCCGGGCCATCAGGTCGTGCATCAGGGCCGTGACCAGGGCGCGGTCCTTCGGTGCCCGCATCAGCCCGGCGAGTACCTCGGGGTCGGGCGCGAGGCGCTGGTGCAGCCGGGCGTCGATCTGGCGGAGCAGGTCGTCGCGCCCGGTGAAGTAGTTCGACGCGGTGCCCACGGGCACCCCGGCCGCGGCGTCCACGGCGCGGAACGTCAGTCCACGCGCCCCCTCACGTGCGAGCACCTCGACGCCCGCGTCGACCAGGGCGGCTCGGCGTCCCGGGTTGCGTGCCATGGAAATCTCCTTGTAACCACTACAGATGAAGCACTATAACTGTAGTTGTTCAACCGGTCTTGCCTCCTACGGAAAGAGATCAGCTTGCGAAAGCTCACCTACTTCGTCGCCTGCTCCATCGACGGGTTCATCGGGGACCCGGACGGCGACGCGTCGTCGATGTTCGCGTTCCTGGACGAGGAGTTCCTCGGGTTCCTCGCCTCGACGTACCCGGAGACCGTCGCGACCCAGGCCCGCGAGCCGCTCGGCATCAAGGGCGACAACCTCCGCTTCGACACCGTCATCCAGGGCCGGGCCAGCTACCGGCTCGCCCTCGACGCCGGAATCACCAGCCCGTACGCCCATCTGCGTGAGTACGTCGCCTCGCGCACCCTGAAGGAGTCCCCCGACCCGCATGTCGAGATCATCGCGGAGGACCTGGTCGGCAGGGTCCGCGAGCTGAAGGCCGAGGACGGCGGACTCGGCATCTGGCTGTGCGGCGGCTCGCAGCTCGCCGGTGAACTGCTCGACGAGATCGACGAGTTGGTCATCAAGACGTATCCGCAGGTCTACGGCTCGGGCATGCCGATGTTCGGCGCCGGCTTCTCCGTCACCGAGTTCACGCTGGAGTCGGTGCGCACCTTCGACAACGGCGCCCTCGTCCGCACCTACGCGCGCCGCCGCTGACCGGCCTACGCTGAGGGCATGGACAGCTCAGAACCCGTCTGTCCGGTCTGCGGACAGCCTGTGGAAACGGTCGTCAAACGCCACAAGACCCTGGGTGCGTGGGTCCCGGTCTGGGTGCCGGGGCCCTGTCGCAACCCCGAGTGCGAGGCGTACGCCGCCGAAGGCGCCGAACCGGTCCAGGAGCCCGCAAAACCCGCCCCGAAAAATTCCTGAGCCCCGTGTCGAGAATCCTGGCCCGGCTCCGACGTCCCCCGTGAGAGCCGCCCGCCGCGGGCGGTGCGAGCCGAAGGAGCAGAGTCATGAAGTACCTGGTCATGGTGCAGTGCACGCAGGCGGACTACGAGGGTATGCAGGGCAAGGCCAGTGCGACCTCCCCGGCCTGGAGCCAGGAGGACGTCCAGGCCATGTACGCGTTCATGGGCGCCCTCAACGACGACCTCGCCGAGACCGGCGAGATGATCGACGGACAGGGCCTGGCCGAGCCGGCGAGGACCCGGCTGGTGGGCCTCGGCGAGGACGGCAAGAGCGTGATCACCGACGGCCCGTACAGCGAGACCAAGGAGCTGCTGGCCGGATACTGGGTCCTGGACTGCGCGAGCCTGGAGCGCGTCACGGAGATCGCCGAGCGCATCGTCCAGTGCCCCCTGCCCGCCGGGGCCACCAGCTACCCCGTGGTGATCCGGCCCATCGACAACGGCTCCGCGGACGTCTGAGGACCCATGGGCACGACCGTCGAGGTCGAGGACCTGCTGCGCCTGCACGCGCCGCAGGTCCTCGGCGCGCTGGTCAGGCGGTACGGGCACTTCGACGCCGCCGAGGACGCCGTACAGGAGGCGCTGCTGGCCGCGGCCGGGCAGTGGCCCTCGGCGGGCGTCCCGGACAACCCGCGCGGCTGGCTGATCAAGGTGGCCTCGCGGCGGCTGACGGACGCGCTGCGGTCCGAGCAGGCGCGGCGGGCCCGGGAGGAGAGGGCGGCGGCGCTGACCTCGCGTCTCGCGACCGGGCCTGACCGGGCGCCCCGCGAGGACGACACCCTCACGCTGCTGTTCCTGTGCTGCCATCCGGACCTCACCCCGCCCGCCCAGATCGCGCTCACCCTGCGGGCGGTCGGCGGTCTGACGACGGCCGAGATCGCCCGCGCGTATCTGGTGCCCGAGGCGACGATGGCCCAGCGGATCAGCAGGGCCAAGCAGAAGGTGCGCGGTGTGCGCTTCGGACGGCCGGACCACTGGGAGAAGCGCCTGCCCGCCGTCCTGCACACGCTCTACCTGATCTTCAACGAGGGCTATACGGCGACGTCCGGAGCGGCCCTGCAGCGCCGCGAACTGGCCGGTGAGGCGATCCGGCTGGCCCGTATCGTCCACCGCCTGCTGCCCGACGACGGCGAGGTGGCCGGCCTGCTGGCCCTGATGCTGCTCACCGACGCCCGCCGCGACGCCCGCACCGGGCCGCACGGCGAGCTCGTCTCCCTCGACGAACAGGACCGCGCCCGCTGGGACAAGGCCGCGATCGAGGAGGGCGTCGCCCTGGTCACCCGGGCGCTGTCCCGGGGCTGCGCCGGCCCCTACCAGGTGCGCGCGGCCATCGCCGCCGTGCACGACGAGGCGCCGTCCGCGGAGGCGACCGACTGGGAGGAGATCCTCGGCCTGTACGAGGTGCTGGTCCGCATGGTCCCGGGCCCCGTCGAACGCCTCAACCGCGCCGTGGCCGTCGCCATGGTGCACGGCCCCGAGACCGGGCTCGCCGAACTGGCCCTGCTGGACCCCGGTTTGGGCCACCGCCTCGACGCGGTGCGCGGCCACCTCCTGGAGCGCGCGGGGGCGTACGAGGAGGCCCGCCGCGCCTACGAGTCGGCCGCCGCAGCCACCCTGAGCCTGCCCGAACAGCGCTATCTGCAGGGGCGGGCGGCACGGTTGAGGACGTAACGTGGCGCCATGACAAGCGAGTGGGGGGTGTCGCGCCGCCGTGCGTGGCGGTGGGCCGCGGTGGTGTGGGCGATCGCCGTGGCCGTCTCAGGCGGGCTCACCCTGTGGCTGCAGGACGCCGCGGAACCGCGGCCGCCGCTAGGCTGGGAACGGGCCGATCCCTCCGAGGAGCCGCCCGCCCCGCCGCTGAAGGCCACCGGGTGCCCGCACGACGACGGGGCCACGGCCGTCGCGTGCGTCCAGGCCTGGCCCTAGGAGCCCTGGGCCTCCCGCGCGGGCAGCCCGCCCGTCTCCGGATCGCGGCCGGTGAGGCAGTACGTGCCGCCTGCCGGGTCCCGCATCACCGTCCAGTGGGTGCCGTGGGCGACCGTCTTCGCGCCGAGGCGTTCGTGGGCGGCGCGGGTCGCCTCGATGTCCGTGCAGGCCAGGTCCAGGTGGGCGGTGGTGGGGCGTTCCTCGCCGAGGCGCTGGAGGAGGATGCGGAGGGGGAGGCCCGTCGGCGGCGTGAGCACGTGGAACTCGGGGAGCGAGCCCGGCCGGGACCGCTACTCCGGCAACAGGGCGCTCCAGAAGGCGACTTCGGCCTCGTACGCGGAAGGCGCGATGTCGACGCAGACCTGGTCGAGGCGGCTGCCCCGCACGACGGGCGGGCGCGTCGCCTCCGTGCGCCAGGGCATGGTGCACAGCTGCTGTCCTGCGGGGGACCGCAGCACGGCCCACGTCCCGTGATCGGCCTCCACCTCCGCCCCGAGAGCCACCGCGGACCCTATGAACTCCCGTACGTCGGCCACCGGGAAGTCCAGATGCGCACCGCCCGGACCGGAGGTGACCCCCTGTACCTTGACGCAGGCGTCGGCCCCGTCATGCAGAAGGGTCGTGAACTTCTTGTTCTCGCCACGGAGTTCGGAAAGCCGCGTACCCGTGGCGGTCGTCCAGAACTCGCAGGCGGCTGTGAAGGATCCGACCGGCCGGTCGATGAAGGCGTAGGTCCACAAGGTCTGTCGGCTCATCCCTTCCGCTCCATGAACCGCAGCATGTTCCCCGCCGGATCCCGGAACGCGCAGTCCCGGACCCCGTACGGCATGTCCGTCGGCTCCTGGAGCACCTCCGCGCCGGACTCCTGGACGCGGGCGAAGAGGGCGTCGCAGTCCTCGGTGGTGAAGTTGACCCCGCGCAGCACGCCCTTGGCCAGCAGCTGCTCCATCGCGTCACGGTCGGCGGGGGAGAGGTCGGGGTTGGCCGCGGGCGGCTCCAGGACGATCGACACGTCCGGCTGCAGCGGCGACCCCACGGTCGTCCACCGCATTCCCTCGTACTTGACGTCGTTGCGGATCTCCAGGCCCAGGACGTCGCAGTAGAAGGCGATCGCCTTGTCGTGGTCGTCGACGGCGATGAAACAGGTGTGCAGTTTCAGGTCCATGGGGCCAACCTAAGGTCGATACCGGCGTCACGTCCTTCTGGGACGCGTGTACGTGCGCACCACGCACGGCGGGATCTCCGCGCTCTCCTCGTGTGAGCGGGCCCGGTAGGAGCTCGGCGTCTCGCCCACCAGCTCCGTGAAACGGGCGCTGAAGGAGCCCAGCGAGGTACAGCCCACCGCCATGCAGACCTCCGTGACGGTGAGGTCGCCGCGCCGCAGCAGGGTCTTGGCGCGTTCGATGCGGCGTGTCATGAGATAGCCGTACGGGGTCTCGCCGTACGCCTCGCGGAAACTGCGCTGGAAGTGCCCGGGGGACATCAGGGCGGTGCCCGCGAGGGCGGCCACGTCGAGGGGCTCGGCGTACTCCCGGTCCATACGGTCGCGGGCCTGTCGCAGGCGTACCAGATCCTCACGGTTCACCACGTCAGCATCGCACGACCCTCACCGGCCGGGTGCCGGGTTCTGGCGTGGGCTTTGCCTGGAGTTCGCCTGCCGTATGAAAGCGCTTGTTCCCCTGTGGGAATGGACCACATCACGTTCCTCGTGGCGGTCGTCATCGTCACGGCCCTGGCGTTCGACTTCACCAACGGATTCCATGACACCGCCAACGCGATGGCCACCTCCATCGCCACCGGCGCCCTCAAGCCGAGAACAGCGGTGCTCGTCAGCGGAGTCCTCAACATCGTCGGTGCCTTTCTGTCCACCGAGGTCGCCAAGACAATCTCCGGCGGCATCGTGGACGACACCCTCGTCAGCCCGGGGATGATCTTCGCGGGGCTGGTGGGGGCGATCCTGTGGAACCTGCTGACCTGGCTGGTCGGACTGCCTTCCAGCTCCTCGCACGCCCTGTTCGGGGGGCTGATCGGCGCCGTGTGGGTCGGCGCGGGATCCCACGGCGTGCACTTCGACAAGGTGGTCGAGAAGGTGCTGATCCCCGCGGTGGCCTCGCCGGTCGTGGCCGGGGTCGCGGCCCTGATCGCCACCTACCTCGCCTACAAGCTCACCGCTCGCGGCCGCAAGGACTCCGTCACCAAGGGTTTCCGCATCGGCCAGATAGCCTCGGCCTCGCTGGTCTCGCTCGCCCACGGCACCAACGACGCGCAGAAGACCATGGGCATCATCACGCTGACCCTGATCTCCGCGGGTGCCCTCGGCCACGACGCCGGCCCGCCGGTCTGGGTGATCGCCTCCGCCGGTCTCGCCATCGGCCTCGGCACCTACCTGGGCGGCTGGCGGATCATCCGCACCATGGGCAAGGGCCTGACCGAGATCCAGTCCCCGCAGGGCTTCGCCGCGGAGACGGCCTCCACGACCGTCATCCTCACCTCCGCGCACCTCGGCTTCGCCCTGTCCACCACACAGGTCGCCTCGGGCTCCATCCTCGGCGCGGGCCTGGGCCGGCGCCTCGCGGAGGTCCGCTGGGGCGTCGCCGGCCGCATGGTCGCCGCCTGGCTGATCACGCTGCCCTCGGCCGCGCTGGTCGGCGGCATCTCCGCGGCCGCGGTCAAGCACGGCGGCAACTTCGGAACGGTCGTCGTCGCCCTGGTCGGCGCCGCCGTCGCTGCCGGCATCGTCCTCGTCTCGCGCCGCAACCCGGTGGACGCGAGCAACGTCAACGACGCCCACGAAGTCACCCTCCGCACCGAACCGCCGGCCCGCGTCGGCACGGCCGCCTGAAACACGGGGAGTTCGCAGCATGACACTCGACTGGAGTGCACTCGGCCAGGTCACCGCGGTGAGCATCGGCGTCACCGTCGCCGTGGTCGTCGTCTTCGCCCTCGGCGTACTCGGCGTCGCCCGCTTCGAAGGGGCCCGCGAGGACGGCGGCGGAACCTCGTCCCTCGGCCTCGCCCAGGCGGGCCTGTGCTTCCTCGCCTGCGCCGCCGTGGTGGCGTACGGGATCTATCTGATCGTGCCGCAGTTCCACTGAGACCGGGAAGGACATCGGTATGACCACGCCACCCCTGCCGGCCGATCTGAAGGTCGACTACACCGACCCCGACGACCCGGTGCTCATCCGCCCCGACGGCAGCCCGATCGACACCTGGCGGGAGAACTACCCGTACGGGCACCGCATGGAGCGCAAGGAGTACGACTGGCACAAGCGGCTGCAGCAGATCGAACTGCTGAAGCTGCAGAGCTGGATCAAGGAGACCGGGCGTCGGCTCGTCATCGTCTTCGAGGGACGGGACGCGGCGGGCAAGGGCGGCACCATCAAACGGTTCACCGAGCACCTCAACCCGCGCGGCGCCCGGGTGGTGGCGCTGGAGAAGCCGACCGAACGCGAGCGCGGGCAGTGGTACTTCCAGCGCTACGTCGAACACCTGCCGACCGCGGGCGAGATCGTGCTGTTCGACCGTTCCTGGTACAACCGGGCGGGCGTCGAGCGGGTCATGGGCTTCTGCTCGGACGACGAGTACCGGCGCTTCATGCGGCAGGCGCCCGCCTTCGAGCGGATGCTCGTGGACGACGGCGTCGACCTGATCAAGTTCTGGTTCTCGGTCTCCCAGGGCGAACAGCGCACCCGCTTCACCATCCGTCAGGTCGACCCCGTACGGCAGTGGAAGCTCAGCCCCATGGACCTGGCCTCCCTGGACCGCTGGGACGACTACACCGCCGCGAAGGTCGCCATGTTCCGCGAGACGGACACGGAGCACTCGCCCTGGACGGTGGTCAAGAGCAACGACAAGAAGCGGGCCCGCGTCGAGGCCATGCGCAGCGTGCTCGCCCGTTTCGACTACACCGGCAAGGACGAGGAGGTCGTCGGCAGCCCCGATCCGCGGATCGTGGGCGCGGCGGCGGGCTTGCTGGAGGTGGGGGAGGACGACGACGGGGGCCCGGCCGGCGGTCGGTAGGCATGCCACCGTTCCTCACGACCTGCCCGGGCGAGATGCGCGGACGCGTCGTCGAGGCCGGCACCGGCAACGGCAGGTACGCCTGCCGACTCCGCCGGGGCGGGCCCGAGTTGGACGGGCCGGGTTCCGGGGAGTTGGCCCGTGGCATGGCCCGGGACGGGCTGCTGGGATCGGCCGCAGGAGCGGCATCCTCCTCCGCCGCCGAGGCCGCCGCACGGGTGAAGCCGAAGGGGCCCGGCCGGTTTCCGGCCGGGCCCCTTCGGAACGCCCGTGGACCTGCGATGGTGCACCGATCGCGGGTCCACGCGAACGGGTCGTTCGTCAGGCCTTCTTGGTCTCCCAGAAGATCTTGTCGATCTGGGCGATGTAGTCCAGAGCCTTCTGGCCCGTGGCCGGGTCGGTCGAGCCCTTGGCGGCCGAGAGGGCCTTCAGGGTGTCGTTGACCAGCTGGTGCAGCTCCGGGTACTTCTCGAAGTGCGGGGGCTTGAAGTAGTCGCTCCAGAGCACCGAGACGTGGTGCTTTGCGAGCTCGGCGCGCTGCTCCTTGATGACGGTGGCGCGAGCCTGGAAGTGCGGGTCGTCGTTACCGGCAATCTTTTCCTGGATGGCCTTGACCGACTCCGCCTCGATGCGGGCCTGGGCCGGGTCGTACACACCGCAGGGCAGGTCGCAGTGCGCGCTGACCTTGACCTTGGGGGCAAACAGGCGGGAAAGCATGGAGCATTCCTTCCTCGTGATCGTCTTCTCAGGTGGGACATTACTCCCTGGGGGAGGCGATTTCGCGGGTGCCCCCATGGGCTTAGGACAAAAGTCCGGGGTGAGACTGAGACTGGTGGAGGATCGGACCGGGGAGGTGCCGGGGATGCCGGAGCTGTCGCAGGAGATCGAGCGCGGGCGGGCGCTGCTGCCCTTCGGGGCGGCAGAGGTGACCGGTCCGTCCATGGTGCCCACGCTCCACCACGGGGACCGGCTCGTGGTGCAGTACGGCGCCCGGATCAGGCCAGGAGACGTGGTCGTGCTGCGGCACCCGTTCCAGCAGGACCTGCTGGTCGTGAAGCGGGCCGCCGAGCGGCGCGACGGCGGCTGGTGGGTGCTCGGCGACAACGCCTACGCGGGTGGGGACAGCACGGACTACGGGACCGTCCCGGAGGACCTGGTCCTCGGCAAGGTGCGCTTTCGGTACCGGCCGCTGAAGGCGGATCAGCGCTCGCCGTTCGCGCTGGCGCGCTGGGCGCTGTCGGCCGCCAGGCCCGTGCTGTCGGACCGGTCGGCCTCCAGGCGTTTGCGGGCGCGGTAGGCGGCCACGTTGGCCCGGGTCGCGCAGCGGTCGGAGCAGTAGCGCCGGGAGCGGTTGGTGGAGGTGTCCAGATAGGCGTTGCGGCAGGGCGCCGCCTCGCACAGGCCCAGCCGGTCGACGCCGTACTCCGTCAGGTGGAAGGCCAGGCCCATCGCCGCGATGGCCGCGTAGCCGGCGGTCGCGTTCGAGGGATGGTCGGCCAGGTGCATGTGCCACAGCGGACGGCCGTCGTCGTCCCGGAAGTCGTGGCCCGAGATCTGCGGGCTGACCGGGAACTCCAGCAGGAGTGAGTTCAGCAGGTCCACCGCGAGCGTCTCGTCGCCCTTGTCGGCGGCCTCGAAGACCGCGCGCAGCCGGGCCCTGACCGAGCGGAAGCGCGTCACGTCGGCGTCGGTGGCGCGGCGGGCCGCCGACGCGTTGCCGCCGAACAGGTCGCGGACGGCCTCGACGGAGGTCAGGTTGTCCTTGCCCCGGGCCGGCTCCTCGCTGTTGACGAGTCGCACGGCGTAATCCGAGTAATAGGCCAGTTCCACTTGTGGTCCTTACGGAGGGGCTCTATGGTCGTGGGTGCGAAGAGGTAACGACTGCCTGTACTTCCAGGGTATTACGCGGGTGAGGGGAGAGGGATTCCATGAGTGGAACCACGGCAACCGGAACCGGTACGACGGGGACCGACTGGCAGGCCTGGCAGGAGAGCTGGGACCGGCAGCAGGAGTGGTACATGCCGGACCGCGAGGAGCGGTTCCGCATCATGCTCGACATGGTCGAGGCCTGCGTAGGGCCCGAGCCGCGCATCCTCGACCTCGCCTGCGGCACCGGCAGCATCACGGCCCGTCTGCTCGCCCGCTTCCCGGACGCCACCAGCACCGGCATCGACCTCGACCCCGCGCTCCTCGCCATCGCCCGCGGCACCTTCGAGGGCGACGACCGGGTCACCTTCGTCGAGGCCGACCTCAAGGACCCGGACTGGCCGGCGCGGCTGCCGTACGAGACGTACGACGCGGTGCTCACCGCCACCGCCCTCCACTGGCTGCACAGCGCCCCCCTCGCGGCCCTGTACGGCCGGATCGCCGGGCTGGTCCGCCACGGCGGCGTCTTCATGAACGCCGACCACATGATCGACGAGACCACGCCCCGGATCAACGCGGCGGAGCGCGCCCTGCGCCACGCCCGCATGGATCAGGCCACGCGGGACGGAGCCCTGGACTGGGCGGAGTGGTGGCAGCTCGCCGCGAAGGATCCCGTCCTCGCCGGTCCGACGGCCCGCCGCTTCGAGATCTACGGCGACCACGCGGACGGCGACATGCCCTCGGCGCAGTGGCATGCGCGCGTACTGCGGGAGAAGGGGTTCGGGGAGGCCCGGGCAGTGTGGTGTTCGCCGGCGGACACGTTGCTGCTGGCGCTGAAGTGACGTCGGCCGGCCGGAACCGGGAAGGCCGGAACTGAGAAGGGGCGGTACGGGACACCCGTACCGCCCCTTCCCGTCGTATCTCCCGTCGTACCGCTACAGCACCTTCGACAGGAACGACTTCGTGCGCTCGTGCTGCGGGTTCGTCAGCACCTCGCGCGGGTGGCCGGACTCGACCACCACGCCGTCGTCCATGAAGACGAGCGAGTCGCCGACCTCGCGGGCGAAGCCCATCTCGTGGGTGACGACGATCATCGTCATTCCGTCCTCCGCGAGGTCCCGCATCACGTCGAGGACCTCGCCGACCAGCTCCGGGTCGAGGGCCGAGGTCGGCTCGTCGAAGAGCATCAGCTTGGGCTCCATCGCCAGCGCGCGGGCGATGGCGACGCGCTGCTGCTGGCCGCCGGAGAGCTGGGACGGGTAGTGGCCGGTCTTGTCGCCGAGGCCGACCCGGTCCAGCAGCCGCTGCGCGCGCTCCCGGGCGACCGCCTTCGACTCGCGTTTGACCTGGACCGGCGCCTCCATGACGTTCTCCAGCGCCGTCATGTGCGGGAAGAGGTTGAAGCGCTGGAACACCATGCCGATGTCCCGCCGTTGCGCGGCGACCTCCTTCTCCTTCAGCTCGTAGAGCTTGTCGCCGCTCTGCCGGTAGCCGACCAGCTGACCGTCGACGTACAGCCGGCCGGCGCTGATCTTCTCCAGGTGGTTGATGCACCGCAGGAACGTGGACTTGCCCGAGCCGGAGGGGCCGATCAGGCAGAACACCTCGCGCGGGTTCACCTCCAGGTCGATGCCCTTGAGGATGTGCGCGAGACCGAAGGACTTGTGCACGCCCTCGGCCTTCACCATTGCGTTCATGGGTTACCGCCGCCAGTTGGAGAGGGAGAGCATGTTCATCTTGGTCAAGTTGGCTCTGACCTTCTGCAACGGCGTCGCCGGCAGGTTGCGGGTCGAACCGCGGGCGTAACGGCGTTCGACGTAGTACTGCACGATGCTGAAGATCGTGGTCAGGAACAGGTACCAGATGCAGGCCACGAAGTACATCTCCACGACCGCCAGCGAGGTGCTGGAGATGTCCGTGGCCTTCTTGATCAGCTCGGGGAGCTGGACCGCGTACGCCAGCGACGAGGTCTTCAGCATGTTGATGTACTCGTTGCCGGTCGGCGGGACGATGACCCGCATGGCCTGCGGGAGGATCACCCGCCGCAGCGTCTGGCCCTGCGTCATGCCCAGCGCGTGCGAGGCCTCCGTCTGGCCCTCGTCGACCGACTGGATGCCGGCCCGGACGATCTCCGACATGTACGCGGCCTCGTTCAGGCCGAGCCCCAGCAGCGCCGTCAGGACCGGCGTCATCACCTGGTTCATCTCGTTCTTGTAGAACCCCAGGTTCAGGATGGGGAAGACGAGCGAGATGTTGTACCAGAGCAGCAGCTGCACCAGGACCGGGGTGCCGCGGAAGAACCAGATGTAGAACCAGGCCACGGTGCTGGTCACCGGGTTCGAGGACAGCCGCATCACGGCGAGGACGATGCCGAGGGCGACACCCAGCACCATGGCCAGCACGGATATGTACAGCGTCGTCCAGGCACCGCTCACGATGCCGCCGTCGAACAGATAGTCCGGGATGATGCTGTAGTTGATCTTCGCGTTGGAGAAGGCGATGCCGATCAGCACCAGGACCGCGATGACCAGGGCGCCGGCCACCCAGCGGCCGTAGTGGCGCACCGGGATGGCCTTGATCTGCTCCGGCGGCACGGACGCCGGAGCCTTGTCGAGAGTGTCAGTCACGGTGACTGCCTTTCAGCTGCGTGTGGTTCAGGAGCCGCCGTTGATCTTCGACTCGGTCACCGCGCCGTCCGTGACGTTCCACTTCTGCAGGATCTTGGTGTAGTCGCCGTTCTTGATGATCGCGCTCATCGCGGCCTGGAGGGCGTCGCGCAGCTGCGTGTTGGTCTTGCTGACGGCGATGCCGTACGGACCCGCCTCGATCTGGTCTCCGGTGACCTCGAAGTCCTTGCCGCCGCTGGAGGTCTTCGCGTTGTACGCCGCCACCGGGAAGTCGTTCAGGTCGGCGACGGAGGCACCCTGCTTCAGACGGAGCAGCGCCTCGGGGTCGGTGTCGAAGGTCTGCAGGTCGATGGCCTTCTTGCCATCCTTCGTACACTTCTTGCTCTGCGTCTTGGCGATGTCCTCCGAGGTAGTGCCCTTCTGCAGGGCCACGACCTTGCCGCACAGGTCGTCGAGCGACTTGACGCCCTTCGGGTTCCCCTTCTGGACCAGGATCGAGGTACCGGCGGTGAAGTAGTCGACGAAGTCGACGCCGTTGCCCACCTTCTGGCCGTTGTCGGAGTTGATGCCGTTCTGGCGGTCCTTGGTGTCGCTCATCGCCGACATGATCACCTGGAAGCGGTTGGCCTGCAGGCCCACGATCAGGTTGTCGAACTTGCCGTTCTGGAAGTCGAGCTTCACGCCGAGCTGTTTGCCGAGGGCGTCCGCGATGTCGGGGTCGATGCCGA
Source organism: Streptomyces sp. NPDC001351 (assembly GCF_042896045.1). Taxonomy (NCBI): domain Bacteria; kingdom Bacillati; phylum Actinomycetota; class Actinomycetes; order Kitasatosporales; family Streptomycetaceae; genus Streptomyces; species Streptomyces sp. NPDC001351. Next base: position 838,528 of record NZ_JBIAWS010000002.1, read on the forward strand.
CCGTCTTGCCGTTCTGGATGAACTCGACCGGCGGGTAGGCGATGTCGGAGCCCACCTTGATGACGCCCGCCTTACGGATGTCGGCAGGGAGCTTGGAGGCGAGGGGAGCCGAGGACGCGCCCGAGCTGTTGCTGCTGCCGCCCTTGTCCGTGTGGTCACCGCAGCCGGTGAGGATCAGGGCGCCTGCGACCGCGGTCGCACCGACCGCTGCCAGACGGGAGCGTGCGGCGGTCGTACGACGGGTGGAGCTTGCGGTCATGGTGGGTTCCTCCGGCAGATGGGTGGAGTTGCCGACGGGTCGACGAGTCACACACCTTCGGGTGTCGCGACCTCGTGGGTTTACGGCATCTTGCCATTCGGACTAAGCCGTTCAGGGGACCCGTCATGTCAAAATCGGATAACGGGTGACCCCCGAACCGCACCAGGCCGGTACAACATGGCCGGACCATCTGCGGGAATCCGGCCTTCCGGCCGGAAGATCTTCGACGCATCTCGGGATGCGGACCTGCGCTCCGAGGCGTTGATCACTGTTGGGCCGCCGGTCGAGGGTCCGTCGCTGATGCGTCGAGGACGTGTGCCTATATTTCGGGACGAACCTTGTGGCCGAGATGTGACCTTCGGGTTCCGCGATGTGACCTTGCCCTTATTGGACTCGTCCTTGGCCCGGTGCGTCCGGTAAGAAGGTTCTTTACACCCCTCATCCGGGGCTCAGGGCGCGTGTGCGGCGCGCCCGTCGCGCAGGACCCGTACGCAACACCGACCGGGACTGACGCGGTGCCCGCCCACCCCTCACCAGGAGTGGCCACCCTCAACCAATGAAGACTTAAGGGGTAAAACAAAGTGGCAGCGGAGATCGTCAATCCTCGCAGCGACAGCAGTACGGATCAGGACGGCGGGGCCGAGCCCCTCGATTCCTTCGATCCGGCGTTCGCGCTGCACCGCGGCGGCAAGATGGCCGTGCAGGCCACCGTGCCGGTCCGTGACAAGGACGACCTGTCCCTGGCGTACACGCCCGGCGTTGCGAAGGTGTGCAGCGCCATCGCCGAGCAGCCGGAACTCGTCCACGACTACACGTGGAAGTCGTCCGTCGTGGCCGTGGTCACCGACGGCACGGCCGTGCTCGGACTCGGGGACATCGGCCCCGAGGCCTCCCTTCCGGTGATGGAAGGCAAGGCGATTCTGTTCAAGCAGTTCGGCGGCGTCGACGCCGTGCCGATCGCGCTCGACTGCACCGGTGTCGACGAGATCGTCGAGACCGTGGTGCGGCTCGCGCCGTCCTTCGGCGGCGTCAACCTGGAGGACATCTCGGCACCGCGGTGCTTCGAGATCGAGCGGAAGCTGCAGGAGCGGCTGGACATTCCGGTCTTCCACGACGACCAGCACGGCACGGCGGTCGTGACGCTGGCGGCCCTGCGCAACGCCGCGCGGCTGAGCGGGCGGGCCGTCGGGGATCTGCGGGCCGTCATCTCGGGTGCCGGCGCGGCCGGTGTCGCCATCGCCAAGATGCTGGTCGAGGCCGGTATCGGGGATGTCGCGGTGGCCGACCGCAAGGGCATCGTGTCGGCCGACCGGGACGACCTGACGGACGTCAAGCGGGAGCTCGCCTCCTTCACCAACAAGGCCGGCATCACCGGCCCGCTGGAGGCGGCTCTTGAAGGTGCGGACGTCTTCATCGGCGTCTCCGGCGGTACGGTCGCGGAGTCGGCGGTGGCTTCGATGGCCGAGGGCGCGTTCGTGTTCGCCATGGCCAACCCGAACCCCGAGGTGCACCCCGACGTCGCGCACAAGTACGCGGCGGTCGTGGCGACCGGACGGTCGGACTTCCCGAACCAGATCAACAACGTGCTGGCGTTCCCGGGCATCTTCGCGGGTGCGCTGCAGGTTCGAGCCTCTCGGATCACCGAGGGGATGAAGATCGCGGCGGCCGAGGCGCTGGCGGGGGTCGTCGGAGACGACCTCGCCGCGGACTACGTGATTCCGTCGCCATTCGACGAGCGGGTTGCTCCGGCCGTCACGGCGGCTGTTGCTGCGGCGGCCCGTGCGGAGGGTGTGGCCCGGCGCTGACGTGCCGTCGGCTTTGATGGCCCCGCCCGGTTGGGCGGGGCCATTTCTTTGCTGACCCGCCCACCCGTTCGGGTGGGTGACCCGGTGGACGTCTGCCGTGGGTGGGGTTCGCCGTCGGCGGGTGCGGGGCGGTGGGGGCTTGTGGCCCTGGGGGCCGTGCCCCCAGACACCCTTCGGCCCGAAAGGCCTCGTCCTCAAACGCCGGACTGGCTGGGAGCGCTGACCAGCATCAGCATGTCGCCTGTGACAAGAGGGCGTGTGTCACAGGTCCTCGTGGTTCCGTCGGCCCGAGCCGCCGCCTATCGTCAAGGTCATGTTCGCCGTCTACGCCGCCCGAATCGACCGTGACCAGCCACTCAGCGGCCTCGAGTTGGGGGACCGGCCCGCTCCCGGGGCCCGGCCCGGCTGGAGTGTCGTCGACGTCAAGGCCGCCTCCCTCAACCACCACGACCTCTGGTCCCTGAGGGGCGTGGGCCTGTCCGAGGACAAACTGCCGATGATCCTCGGCTGCGATGCCGCCGGTGTCGACGAGGACGGCAACGAGGTCGTCCTGCACTCCGTGATCGGACAGAGCGGTCACGGCGTCGGCCCCAAAGAACCACGTTCCATCCTCACCGAGCACTACCAGGGCACGTTCGCCGAGCAGGTCGCCGTGCCGACCTGGAACATCCTGCCCAAGCCCAGGGAACTCTCCTTCGCGGAGGCCGCCTGTCTGCCCACGGCCTGGCTGACGGCGTACCGCATGCTCTTCACCAACGCGGGCGTACGTCCCGGCGATTCGGTCCTCGTACAGGGCGCCGGCGGCGGGGTCGCGACGGCCGCGATCGTGCTCGGGAAGGCTGCGGGGCTGCGGGTCTTCGCCACCAGCCGGGACGAGGCCAAGCGGAAGCGGGCCGTGGAACTGGGTGCCGTCGAGGCGCTGGAGTCGGGGGCGCGGCTGCCGCAGCGCGTCGACGCCGTCATCGAGACCGTCGGCGCCGCCACCTGGTCGCACTCGGTGAAGTCGCTGAAGCCGGGCGGCACGCTCGTCATCTCGGGTGCGACGAGCGGTGACCGGCCCTCGCACGCCGAGCTGACCCGCATCTTCTTCCTCGAACTCAAGGTCGTCGGCTCCACGATGGGCACCAAGGACGAGCTGGAGGACCTGCTCTCCTTCTGCGCCGCCACCGGTGTACGTCCTGTCATCGACGAGACGCTGCCGATGGACCGGGCGCGGGAGGGCTTCGAACGGATGGCTTCCGGAGAGCAGTTCGGGAAGATCGTGCTCACCAACGACTGACGTCCCCTGTCCGCACGAGTGACGGCCGGCCCGGCTTCGGGCCGGCCGTCGGCGTTTGTCAACCATGGTTGACACGAGCGGGTGTGTCAACGTAAGTTGACATCATGACCGAAGCAACGGATCTCGCCGAGCGCGCGGGCGACCGCGATCCACGGGTCGGACTGCGTGCCGTCGCCGCTCTGCGCAGGCTGCTGGAGCAGCTGGAGGCGGTGCAGGTGCGCAGTGCGCGCCATCAGGGCTGGTCGTGGCAGGAGATCGCCGCGGAACTCGGAGTCAGCAGGCAGGCCGTGCACAAGAAGTACGGGAGGCATTGATGTTCGAGCGGTTCACGAAGGACGCCCGTGGGGCGGTGCAGGCGGCGGTCGAGCACGCGGAGCGGGCAGGGGCGCCGTCCGTCGAGGCCGAGCACATACTGCTCGCGCTGCTCGACCGCGAGGGCAGCCGCGCCTCGTTCGCGCTCACCTCCCTCGGGGTGACGGGCGACCACAAGGAGTCGGTACGGGAGGCGGTGGCCGAGGCCCGTCGGCGGGCCGGGCTGTCCCGGTCCGAGGCCGACGCTCTCTCCGGGCTGGGGATCGACGTGTCGGAGATCGTCGCCCGCGTCGAGGCCGTGCACGGCGTCGGGGCGATGTCCGGCGATCGCAGGGACAAGGGCCGGCGGCCGGGGCGCCGCAGCTTCGGCCGTGGCGCCAAGCGGATCCTCGAGACGTCGCTGCGCACCGCCGTCGCGCACGGCGACCGGCACATCGGCGACGAGCACATCCTCCTGGCGCTGACCGCCCGTCCCGGCATCCCCGCCGAGATCCTCGCCGACCGCGGAGTGACACACGAGTCGCTGATACGGGTGCTGTTCGGCGGGCGCGGTGAGGCGAAGGCCGGATGACCGGGCGCACATGACGGGGGCGGCGGTCGGGTGTGCTGGGCCGGGGGCGTTCGTGGTGGGTCCTAGGGTGGGGCCTGCCGGGTTGGCCTGGTCCTTCGAAGGAGCTCTCATGACCGTGTCCGAGCCCGTGCCGCTCGTGTTCGTCCCTGCGGACGGGGCCGTACGTGAGGCGGTGACCAAGGTGGGCGGGCAGCCCGTGTGGCTGGAGGAGCCGCAGTGGCCGCTGTCGCGCGAGACGGGCCGGCCGATGGAGTTCCTCGGGCAGTTCGCCCTGGGCGGCGGCCGTCTCGCGTACCTGTTCATGACCAGCGACGATCAGGTCGACAACACCTGGGAACCGGAGGGCGGGGAGAACGCCCTCCTCATCCAACCCGGCGGCCGTGTACCGGACTTCGTGACCGTCGAACGGCGGGCCGAGGGTCCGAGTTGCGGTACCGACCAGGTGCCGCGCGCGACCGGCGCGTCCGGCACAGCCGAGGGTGATGCGGGGGAGGACCGCCGCCCCTGGCAGTACCTCGGCGGTCCCGGCGTCGAACCGCACTGGCTCCAGGGCGACCAGACACCCGGCGAGGGCTGGGAACTGGTGGTCCAACTGGATGCCGGCAACCTGCCCTATCACTTCGCCTTCGGTGACGCGGGCGTCGGTTATGCCTTCCTCTCCCCGGACGGCAAGGAGGGCCGCTTCCTCTGGCAGTGCACCTGACGACTGCCTTCGCCTCCGCGGAGAGCGGCCCGCCTGCTGCTACACCCTCGGTGCGCGCAGTATCGCTCCGATGTGTGCCGCCGCCGTCGACAGATGGCGGCGTGCGTCGCGGAGCTGTTCGTCGGTGACGCCGTGGTCCCGCGCCGCGTCACGGATGTCGTCGCGGAAGCGGTCCAGCAGGCGGTCGAGGTCGCGGGACGGGTCTCCGGTGGTGGCCTCGTGCGCCCACGACGGTTCGTACTCCGCCGGGAAGTCCTCCTTGGTGTGCGAGTACTCGGTGTGCGAGTACTCGGGCCGCGGTGCCGAGGTGCCGGTGCCGGGCCGTCCGAAGCCGAGGTCCTTTCCGAACTCCCTGCCGAAATCCTTCCCGAAGTCACCGAACTCCTTGGCCAGTTCGGTCAGGCCCTCGCGCACCCCCGTCGGCCAGTCGCCCCGCGCGAAGTGGTCCTGCACCTGCTCCTGCACCCGCTTGGCGATGCGCTGCAGCTCCTCCTGGGCCTGGGCCCGGGCCTGTTCCTGCGCCTCCTTGGCCTGGCGTCGGGCGCGCTGGGCCTCCTCGCGGGCCCTGCGGCTCTCGTCCTTGGCGCGCCGGGCCTGCTCCTTCCACTCCTGCTTGACGCGCCGCATCTCCTCCTTCGCGGCACGCCAGGACTCCTTGTCGGCGTACTCCCCGAAGTCACCGAGGGGGCCGTCCCCTTCGCGGCGCCCCTTGCCGCCGGAGCCCTGCCGGGCCTCCGTGGCCGCGGCCCGCATCTCGCGCCGCAGATCGCCTGCCGCGCCGCGCACATCGGCCCGGATCTCGGCGGCGAGTTCCGCGACCGACTCGCGGATCTCCAGCTCCAGGTCGGCCAGTTCGCCGCTGCGGTCGGCCAGTTCGGCGCGGCCCGCGTCCGTGATGGCGTACACCTTGCGGCCGCCCTCGGTGGTGTGGGTGACCAGGCCCTCGGCCTCCAGCTTGGCCAGGCGGGGGTAGACGGTGCCCGCCGACGGCGCGTACAGCCCCTGGAAGCGCTCCTCGAGGAGGCGGATCACCTCGTAGCCGTGGCGCGGGGCCTCGTCCAGTAGCTTCAGCAGGTAGAGGCGGAGGCGGCCGTGGGCGAAGACGGGAGGCATGTCAGAGCACCTTCTTGTCGGTCGTGCCGTCGGCAGGGGCGTCGGTCGGGGCGTCGTCCTGGCCGGAAACGGAATTGTCCCCCGAGTCCTTGTGCGGTCCGTCCGCCGGGGTGCTCGCCGGGCCGGTCTCGACGGCCGGCTCCGCATCCGCCGGACGCGTGTCCTCGACCAGGGGGCCGATGTCCTCCGGCGCCACGTCCCACGGCTCGTCCTCCGCCGGGGGCCGCCGCAGCAGGGCGATCGAGCCCGAGACGGTCGTCGCCTTCAGGCTTCCGCTGCCCGAGCCGAGCCGTCCGGTGATCCTCTTGGCTCCCCACTGGCCGCTGACCCGCAGGTCCTCGAAGGCGTTGGACACCGTCCCGCTCGCCGTGTTCGCCTCCACCTCGGCATCCGCCGGGTGGGGCAGCCGGATGGCGATCTCGCCGGAGACGTTCGCCAGGACGATGCTCGTCGGGCGGCTCGCCGGATCGAGGTCGACGATCATCGAGCCGCTGACCGAGTCCGCCTTGACCGAGGATCCCGCCTCGACGACCGTCAGATCCCCGGAGACGGAGTTGAAGCGGAGGTCGCCACGGAGGGCCTGCGCCTCCAGGTTCCCCGAGACGGTGTCGGCGCGCACCGGGCCGGTCAGTCCCACCAGGGTGGTGTCGCCGGTGACCCCCTTCACCTCCGTACGCCCGTCTATCCCGGAGATCACCGCGGCGGCGCCCACCACGCCCACCTCCACGCGCGTGTCGGCAGGGACGGCGAGGGAGACGACGGCGCTGCGCCGCCAGCCCTTGCGGTCGAGCCACTTGAGGAAGCCCTTCCACGGCAGGTCGTCGTAAGCGACGGTGAGCGCGCCGCCCTCCTGGCTCACCAGCAGCGGTGGTCCCTCGATCTCGGAGACCTCCAGTCGGGCGGAACCTTCGTCCGTGCCCACCACGTTCACCGTTCCGTTGACGATGCGTACGTGGAGTTCGCGGACGGGCTTGTCGAAGGTGAGCTTCCGCGGCTCACCGACAGACCACTCGGACATGGTGCAGACCTCCCCGTTCGTAACGCGCCATATCGCGTCTCCTGCAATTCACGATATATCGCGGACGGGGAAAGTCAAGACACTCGTTCCGGTGATCTCCGCGGCCTCGGAAATGACCGGAACGGTCGCATCGCCCTAGCGTGTGAGCATGTCGAACGTCGGTGCCCTGCTCCTGTGCCGGGCGCAGCCCGAGTCCGTCGCCCCCGCCGCCCACCTCCTGCGCGACCGCATGCTGCTCGCCCCGGCGGGCGACGCCTGGAGCGTGCTCCTTCCCGAGGGACGGCCCTGGCTGCACGGCGGCGAACCCGTCGACCGCGTCCTGACCGGCTGGGCCACGGCTCTCGCCGTCGGCGCCCCCCGGCCCGTACTCGCCCTGTGGTGGGACGCCGACCGCGCCGGCTTCACCCTCGCCTCGGGCTTCCGTCGCCCGGTGGCCTATGTCTGGCTCGCGAACGGCACCCCGGCCGGCGAGGACGAGGCCATGCGCACGTTCGCGGACCGCCTGGGCCTGGACCCGGTGCTCGACATGCAGGACCTGGACCAGCTCACGAAACCCGACCCCGGGACGGACGCCAGGGCCCGCCTGCGCGCCCTGACCGCCGTCCTCACGCGCGCGGGAGTCACGCTCCCCGAGGGCATCACCCCGGGCGAACCCGCCGACCGCCTCCGCGAGGCCGCGCAAGCCCTGCCGGACGCCCGCACCGCCGAGTGGCCGGGTTGGCGCGAGGCGGTACGGGCGGACCGCGACGCCGCCGAGCGCGGCCACCCGGGCCCGTGGCTGCCCTGGCCGGGGACACCCCGGGCGCGCGCCCTGGCCCTGGCTCAAGTGGCGGCCGGACTCCCGCTCACGGCCTGGGGCCTACGGCGCCGCAGCGGCGGCTGGACCGCGGCGGGGGCGCTGCTGTTGGCGCACGGGGCGCTGGGGCTGGCGTACGACCTGGTGTGGCCGTGGGACTGAGGGCGACGCACGCCCTGGGACTGCTGTCCGCGTAAGCCTCGGGGCTGTGGGCCGTGCAGCCGTGGGTTCGAGGGCTGCGAGGGCCTTGGGGCTGCGGGTCGTGCAGCCGTGGGATCGAGGGCTGCGGCGAATGCCCTGGGACTGAGGCGACGCACGGATGCCCTGGGGCCTAGGGACACGAATGCCCTGGGACTCAGGCGACGCACGCATGCCTGGGACTGAGGCGACGGACGCATGCCCAGGGCTGAGGCGCACGAATGCCCTGGGACTCAGGCGACGCATGCCTGGGGGTGAGGCGGCGCCCGCATGCCCAAGGCTGAGGCGCACGAATGCCCTGGACCGAGGGCACGGAAAAGGGGCGCCAAGCGGGCGCCCCGGCAGCCGGACTCCCCGGGCTTCTACTCGTCGTCCTCGTCGTCCAGCCGTGCCAGCCACGTCGCCAGCCGCTCCACCGGCACCTCGAAGTCCGGGTTGAGGTCGACGAACGTACGCAGCTGCTCGGCGAGCCACTCGAAGGTGACCTCTTCCTCGCCGCGCCGCTTCTCGAGTTCTTCGATGCCTCGGTCGGTGAAGTACACGGGTGTTCTCCTGAATGCTGGACCTGGGGCCGGGTTTCTACCTCACCAGGTTATGCCGGGCGAGCGCGTGCCCCACCTGCCGGAACCCCTCCCACGAACGTACCCGCGCGTGCACAATGACCTCATCTGTCGTCACAGGGCTCAAACAGGAGTCGGACAGCGGAAGTTGTCCGGTCCCGCCGCACGGGGGAGCGTCATGGACCACCGCAGAATCCAGGAGATCGAGCTGCCGGGCGGCAGGATTCTCGCGCGCGTGAGCGTTCTCGAGCCGGACGAGGTGCCCGGAGGCCAGGACGATCTCTCCTACGAGGACGTCGGCGCCCTCGATCACATGGCGGCCCGGATCGACCAGCTCAACGAGCTGGTCCAGGGTGTCGGGGGAGCCGTGCTCGACGCAGCGCGTGCCGTCGGGCCCGACGAGGTGAGCGCCACCTTCGGCGTCGAACTCGCCGTCAAGCCCGGCAAGGCCATCGCCCTGCTCGCGGACGGCGAGGCGAAGGCGGCCCTGGCCATCACGCTCACCTGGCGCAACGGCGGCGGACAGGGGAGTGCCGCAGGGGCGGCCGACGGCACCGACGGGCAGAACACGCCGACCGTATGAACGGCAGGCTCGACGCGCTTCTCAGCCGTGCCACCGTACGGATAGGCCCGGGCCGGGCACCGGACACGTTGTGGGGCAGCGGCTTCTTCGTCGCGCCCGGCTGGGTGCTGACGTGTGCCCATGTCCTGCCGCTGGCGCACGGCCCCGAGCGGGTGGGCGTACTGCGCGTGCAGGGGCACCAGCGGGTGACTGCGCGAGCACGGTTGGCGTACTGGCTGGGTGGCGGTACCGACCCGGAGCAGGACCTGGCACTCCTCCAGGTCACCGACGAACTCGACCACACGTGCGTGCGACTCACGGACCGCTACGACCCGCCGCTCGCCGTCACCGCGCACGGCTGGCGGGCACCGGACGGCGGCCTGCCCCAGCGGTGGAGCGGCCACACCGAGTGCAACGGCAAGGACGGGGCCCACGGCCTGACCCTCGCGCCGCACGTGGAGATCCCGCATGGGGCCTCGGGCGGGCCGCTGCTCGACCGTGACCGCGGGATGGTGGCCGGTGTCGTCAAGGCCCGTCGAACGGGCAAGGACGGCGGTCTGGCCGTCGCCGTCACCGCCCTGCGCGGCTTCCGGCGCGCGGTGCCGGTGGGCGAGCCGCTCCTCGGCACCGACCCCTACGCTGCGCTGATCCGCGCCCACGACCGCTGGCACGAGCGGACCGGCGATCGCCTGTCCTGGGTGAAGGCACAGGACGAGTTGTGCGGAGCGGCAGCCCGCCGCTGGAAGCCCCGCGACAGCGCCGAGGCCTCCGCCCTGCTCGCCGCGCTGCCGCAGCCGGGCTCGCCCGCCGAGTTACAGAGGCTGATCGAGCGGGTCCTGGGGGACGAACCGTTCTGGGAGGACGAGCACGCGCCGCACGACTGGCGGGACGGGCACGGCTGGCTCTACGACCATGCCGAGGGCGCCGACGTCGTCTCCCTGCACTACCTGCGCGTGGTGGCCCATACCTGCGCGGACCGCGCTCCGGAGGCCGCCGCGGCACTGGAACGCTGGGTCGAACGGCGGGCCGAGCAGTTGTCCGACCATATGCGCGCCCTCCTGATGGGCGTGGCCGTCTGGGCACCCCCGCCCTGGGGCTCGGCCGCCCCCCGGGAGCACTACGGTCACCCGCTCCCCGCGGCCCCTGCCGAGGAGGCCGGCGACCAGCAGGATCTGGGCCCCGTCGTCGCCGTCGAGCTGGAACCCGACCTGTTCCGTCCGCACGACCGTTTCCACTGGCGCATCTGGACCTGGGCCGGCGGCCACGACAGCGCACAGGCCGTGGACCAGGACGCCGGTGGCGACGGCGCCTCCCTCGCCGAACTGCCGTACCTCCTGAACGAACCGCTCACCCGCGCTTTCGGCCGGCTCGACACGGATCGTCGGGCACGGCTCGAACTCGCCCTGCCGGTCGAGCACTTCGGTGTCGACGCCCACCTGTGGCGGCCCGGCCCCGTCGTGCGCAGCCTCAAACCGCACCCGGCCGAACGCCCCTTCGGCGTCCACCGCCAGGTCGTGCTGCGCTGCCTCAAGCGCCGGGGCGAACCCACCGACGTATGGCGTGAGCGCTGGCGGGGCGTCACCGAGGCCGCGCCCAAGGCACTGCCCCTGTCCTCGGACGCCGAGGCGGCACAGGCGCTCGAGGCGGCACCGCCCGGCGCCGTACCGGTGCTGTGCAGGCCGCCTGCCGAAGGAACCGGACCGCTCACCCAGGCGATCAGCGCCGGCTACGGCGTCGTCCTGTGGAACCTGAAGGGCGAACACGCCTACGGCTGCGCCGAGGACTGCAGCAGGTTCCAGGACGGAGTCGCCGAACTGCTGGGCTCGGCGGGGCGCGCGAACGCCCTGCCGGAACGCCTGCGCGTGCTGCGCGAACGGGTCAGCCACGCCGACTCCGGCGCGTACTGGGCGGAGGACCTCGCACTTCTCTACGACGATCCGCACCGCCCGATCCCGTTCTGCGACGACCCGTTGGAGTCACCGTGACCGAGACCCCCGAGACGGACTGGCACATCTACCGGGGCGCCGGTGTACCGCACGACGGGATCACCAGGCTGCCCCCGCCGCCGCCCTGGCGCGACTTCGACGGTGGGCCGGTCGTCGACGAGGTACCGCCCCTCGGAAGCGAGTCGGCCCGCCGGCTGGGTACCCACGGCGGGCAGGGCATCGCGTGGCGACCCGAGGAACTGGAGCTCATCAACGCCGCGCTCTATCTGCGCCGCCCATTGCTGGTCACCGGCGACCCCGGCTCCGGCAAGTCCACCCTCGCCCACGCCCTTGCCCACGAGCTCGGCCTCGGCCGTGTCCTGCAGTGGCCCATCGTCAGCCGCACCACCTTGCGGGACGGCCTCTACACCTACGACGCCATCGCCCGCCTCCAGGACACTCAGATGGCCAAGTTCGGCGGCGAGCAGCGCAAGGACATCGGCGAGTATGTACGGCTCGGCCCCTTGGGCACCGCCCTGGTGCCTCATGCACGCCCCCGTGTCCTGCTCGTCGACGAACTCGACAAGAGCGACATCGACCTGCCCAACGACCTGCTCAACGCCCTGGAGGAGGGCGAGTTCCGCATCCCCGAGCTGCAGCGGATCGCAGGCCGGCACAACGAGGTCCGGGTGCTCACCGACGACGACGAACACGCCACCGTCCGGGACGGACGCGTGCGCTGCCGGGCCTTCCCCATCGTGGTGATGACCAGCAACGGGGAACGGGACTTCCCCGCCCCGCTGTTGCGCCGCTGCCTCCACCTCGACCTGCCCTCGCCGCGCAACGACGAGTGGGGACGTGCGCGCCTCAGTGCCATGGTCGCCGCCCACTTCGGCGCCGACGACACGGACCGCAACGGCGACCTCATCCGCTCGTTCCTCGGCTCCGCCCCCGGCGCGCTGCGCGCTTCCGACCAGCTCCTGAACGCCATCTACCTCACCCAGGAAGCCGTACGGGGCGACGGCGCCGACCGCCGGCGACTGGCCGAGACCCTCATGCGCCCGCTCGACCACGGCGAGCACGGGAGCGGACACCGCTGATGGCCACCCCGGACGGGCAGCTGGGCGAACTCGCCGAACGGCTCCGCTCACTGGGCGCCGAGCCGTCCCCGCGCGAGCTCGCCGAGGCGCTGTGGCTCGCCAGGTATATCGGCCCAGCGGCCGTACGCCCCGAGACACCCCGGCAACCCCGGCCGACCGCCGATCACCCCGACGACGCCCAGCGCCCTGCTCCGCAACACCGGGACACACCGCAGGCGCCGCCGGCTCCCGGCGAATCCGGCGCTCGCACCCGACTGCACGCCGAACGCCCCGGGCCCGCCGGCCACCCGCAGCCCGAACAGCCCGATGGCCAGGCCGATTTCGTACCGGTGCGGGTGCCGATGGCCACCGCGCTGCCACACCCCCTGGCGCTCCAGCGCGCGCTGCGCCCCCTCCAGCACTACCGACCGCCGGTCCGCTCGGCGACCCTCCACCTCGACGAGCAGGCCACGGCGGAACAGGCGGCCGAGACCCGCCTACTGCTGCCCGTGCTGCGTCCCGCCGTCCGCCGCGAGGCTCGTCTCCGGCTGCTCATGGACGTGTCGACGTCGACGGGCGTCTGGGAGACGGCACTCGACGAACTCCGCCAGATCTGCCAGGGTCTGGGAGCCTTCCGCGAGGTCACGGTGCACCATCTCCGTGAGGACGCGGACGCCAACCTCGTCGCGGCCACCTCGCGGGACGGCGACCGGGCGGTCCGCGCCGCTGAACAACTGAGGGACCCGACCGGCCGGCAGCTCACCCTGGTCCTCAGCGACTGCGCCGGTCCCCTGTGGCGCTCCGGCCGTATGCAGCGCCTTCTCCACCACTGGGGCGTGGCTGCGCCCGTCGCCGTCGTACAGCCGCTGCCTCAGCGCATGTGGCGGCGCACCCATCTGCCCGCGCTGCCCGGTGTCCTCCGACGCCACGAAGGTCTCGGCGCCCGGCTGGGGTTCACCCCACTGGACGGCGAGACACCGCCCGGAGCACTGCCCGTGCCCGTCCTGGCACCCACGCGCACGGCTCTCGGCACATGGGCCCGTCTCCTGGCCGGCAGCACGGGCCTGGCTCTGCCCGCACCCGCCGCCTGGGTCCGCTCCGACCATCCCGCGGCCGCGCCCCGCCCGGTACGCGCCGAGGTCGAGGCCGAGCCCCTGGTGGCCGGGTTCCGTCGCATCGCCTCGCGCCAGGCCGTCCAGCTGGCTGTCTCCTACTCGGCGATCCCTCTCGCTCTCCCGGTGATGCAACTCGTCCAGCGCGCCATGCAGCCCCAGTCCGACCCGACGGTACTCGCCGAGGTGCTGCTGAGCGGGCTCCTTGAGCGCGGGGCAGAGGACGGGTGGTACGAGTTCCGACCGGGCGTACGGGAAGCGTTGTTGCGGCTCCTTCCGCGCGGGGACGCGCTGCTGGTGCTCAAGCACTGCGGCGAGTATGTGGACCGCCACTTCGGGAGGCAGGCCCGTAATTTCCCGGCGCTGGCGCTGACCCGGTTGCGAGGACGGGACGCCGACTTCGCGGAAGGCGACGCCGAGGGCGTGCCGGACGCGTTCGCCGAGGTGTCGGCGCTGGTGACGGAGCGGTTCGAGGGGGCTGCGGCGCCGGTTCCGGTGCGGCGGGAGCCGATCGACGTCGTACACGTCGCCGCGGATGAGGCGTGGGCCGCGTGGACGGCCGTGGTGCTGGGCGCTCACGGGCAGGAAGTGACGCTGCGACAGCCCGAGCCCGTCACCTCGGCGATGCTGGCGAACTTCCTGCGGGAGCGGCTGACCCGCCACCCCGGTCTGTGCGTCGTCCTGCTGATCGGCGAGTGGTACACCGAGGTTCAGCAGGACGGTCCGCTGCGTGAGGTTCTCGACCGTCACGCGGAACGGCTGCTGCCCTTCACCGTGATGCGCACGGCGGCCGACTCGTGGGTGGGAGAGCTGGATTCCGTGACGCGGCTGTGGGACACGACCCCTGCCGACGCGGAACGCCGCCTGTTGTCGCGGCTCGGAATCGCCGAGTCCGCCGTGGGACCGGTTGGATCACGGATGTTCCCGGGGACTCGACTGCTCCTGTGGCGCGGAGTACCTCAGCCTGGCCTTTTCGACTCGGTGCGGGAGGACAAGCTGCGGCACCTGCGGGAGATCCTGACGTCCGATCGCTTGCCCGCGGCGTGCGTGGTGACAGGACCGAAGCACACGGGAAAGTCCGCACTCCTGTCCGAGTACGCCCGTCGTCACCGGGCCGAGTACGACATTGTCTGGTGGGTCGGAGAACTCGGGGCCCGGCGTCGTCGTGAGCGGCTGGCCGGGCTCGGTGTCGAGTTGGGGCTGTCGGCCGAGGGCAGCCTCGACGACCGGTTGGCCGAGCTCAAGCGGGTGTTGCGGGAGACCGGGCTGCGCTGGCTGATCGTGTTCAGCGGTTGGGACGACGAGGAGACGGTGGCTCATCTTCCGGTCGGTGGGCATGTGCTGATCACGTCCACGAGAGAGGACTGGTCCGGGCCGGTCGACGTCGTGCGGATGGAGGAGCCTGCCGACGATTCCGGGGCAGACCTCCTGGCCGCGAGACGTGTCTTGAGTGACGTGGTGCGCATCCACGCGGGAGACACGGAGTTGGGCTCGGGCTTCTTCCTGGCGCCGGGCGTCATCGTCACGAGCGCACGACTGCTGGACCACGCCTCGGACGCCGATGGTGGCGGGCTCAGAGCCGTCGGCCCGGGGGGTATTCCGTACACCCTGACTCTCCTGCGCGCGGTGGGGGAGTTGGCGCTGCTTCAGGTGATCTCCACCGTTGCCGTTTCCTGCCTCTGGCTCACGGACGCGCCGGACACACGTCCGGACGAGGTCGTCGTGTACACCGCTGGGAGCGATACACGGGCGACGGCCTCCCACGGTCTCGCCGTGGGCACGCCCGGTGCTCGGACGATGGAGATCGTCGGGGCGGAATTCGCCTTCGAGAGCATCGGCGCTCCCGTTCTCAGCCAACGGGACGGCGCGGTCGTCGGCGTGGTCACCCGCGCAGGCGAAGCCGTTCGGATCGAGACCTTGCGGGACCTGTGCCTGCAATCGGACGAAGACCGAAGGCTCTGGCACCGCATCATGCGAGCACATGACCGGGACCACGCAAGCCCGTGGACACACGACGACCTGCTTGTGCCGTACCAGAAGGCGCAACTCTACGGCGTTCTGGCCCAGCTGGATCCACCGCGGACCTCGCAAGCCGTCCTTCGTCTGCTGGCGCACTGCGACGTCCCGGCGCCCGACCACGTTCCCCGCAGCTGGCGAGACGGTGCCGGGCACCTCTACGCGGTCGGGTCCGAGGAACTCGTCGTGCTGTACGGGGCGCTGCTCTGGGAGCATCTCTCAGTGCTGGGCGCGTCCGAGGGAACCATGGAACTGCACCGGTGGCTCAGCGGCCGGGCGCCCGGTGGGCTGACCGCCGAGCAACAGCGGGTCGTGACCCGCGTTCTCGAGGCGGGCCACGCCGCCGCCGGATGCCACATCACCGTCAGAGTCACCGAAGGACCTGAGCGCTACGCATGGAGCCTCCGGGCCGCGCAAGGAGTCAGTCCCCTGCACACGGCCGACGGCTACGCCTCAGCACCCGAGGAGAACACGCCGGTGGTGCTGGAGGACAACCTCCGGATCGCGCTGAGCCGGGCGGACACCAGCAGACGCAGGCCGACGGTCGAGTACCGGCTTCCCGAAGAGCTGCTGTGGTCCGTCAGCGTCGAGGGCTGGAGTCCGGGTCTCGCGCTGCGCGCCGACTGCAATGTCTATGTACGCGGCCTGAGCTCGCACACCGGCTACGAACGGCGGCAAGGTGCGATGCGCTGGGCTGCGGTGTCGCGAGGGCCGCTGCACGGGCTGTGGCCCCCTTCGTACAGGAACAAGGCGCTGTGGCGCCGTCCGCCCGACATCCGCGCGCACCTCAGCGACGCCATACCAAACGCCGTACCGCTCCTGTGTCACCACACGCCGGAGGTCCCGCACGCGCTTGACGCCGCAAGGGAGTTGGGCTACCCCCTGATCCTCTGGAACCGTGCGGAACGCCACGAGTACTGCGTCGACGCCTACCGTGCGGTGGACGCCGAGCTCGCGAAGTCGGGCAGCATACGCGAAGTCCTCGCCCGGCTACGGGGTCTGTGGATTCGCCAGGTCTTCTCAGAGGGAGCGGGCGCCTCGGTGAACCGCCTCACCGTCTACTACGACCCACCCGAGGACGACCCCGCCCAGTGACGACAGGACGAGGGCCCGCCCCGAGCCATGAAGCCCCGGGACGGGCCCTTCCTACGAGCCGATGTCAGAGGCTCACGCCTCGAACACCTCACGAACGAGCTGTTCCTGCTCGGCCTGGTGCCGCTTCGCGGAACCGACCGCCGGGGACGAGCTGTGCGGGCGGGAGATCCGCCGCAGGCGCTCGCCGTGCGGGACGTCCGCGCCGACCGCCAGGTCCAGGTGGTCGATCAGGTTCAGGGCGATGAACGGCCAGGCACCCTGGTTCGCCGGCTCCTCCTGGGCCCACAGGTACTTCTCGACGTTCGGGTACTTGGCGATCTCCGCCTGGAGCTCCGCACCCGGCAGCGGGTACAGCCGCTCGACACGGACGATGGCGATGTCCGTGGCGCCGCGCTTGGTGCGCTCGGCCTCCAGGTCGTAGTACAGCTTGCCCGCGACGAACACGACCTTGCGGACCGCGG
The DNA here is from genome assembly GCF_042896045.1 of Streptomyces sp. NPDC001351. Lineage (NCBI taxonomy): Bacteria > Bacillati > Actinomycetota > Actinomycetes > Kitasatosporales > Streptomycetaceae > Streptomyces > Streptomyces sp. NPDC001351. The sequence goes on from NZ_JBIAWS010000002.1 coordinate 855,392, forward strand.
CCGGGTCGACCGTGGAGTCGCCGATGACCGGGCGGAACTGACCCGAGGTGAACTCCTCCGTCTTCGACGCGGCGGCCTTCAGGCGCAGCATCGACTTCGGGGTGAAGACCACCAGCGGCTTGTGGTGCGGGTTGTGCACCTGCCACCGCAGGAGGTGGAAGTAGTTCGACGGGAGGGTCGGCATCGCGACCGTCATGTTGTTCTGGGCGCAGAGCTGCAGGAAGCGCTCGACGCGGGCCGAGGAGTGGTCCGGGCCCTGGCCCTCGTAGCCGTGGGGGAGGAGCAGGGTGACGCCGGACGTCTGGCCCCACTTCTGCTCGGCGGCCGAGATGTACTCGTCGACGACCGTCTGCGCGCCGTTGACGAAGTCGCCGAACTGCGCCTCCCACATCACGAGCGCGTCGGGGCGGGCCAGCGAGTAGCCGTACTCGAAGCCCATGACTGCGTACTCGGACAGCAGGGAGTTGTAGACGTTGTAGCGGGCCTGGTCCTCGGCGAGGTACTGGAGCGGGGTGTGCTCCTCGCCCGTCTCGCGGTCGATGAGGACCGCGTGGCGCTGGCCGAAGGTGCCGCGCTGGGAGTCCTGGCCGGAGAGGCGGACCGGGGTGCCCTCCAGGAGCAGGGAGCCGACGGCCAGCGTCTCGCCCATGCCCCAGTCGATCGTGCCGTCCTCGACCATCGTCGCCCGGCGCTGCAGCTGCGGCAGCAGACGCGGGTGGACGTGGAAGTGGTCGGGGATGTTGACCTGGGACTCGGCGATCCGCTTCACGACCTCCGAGGTGATCGCGGTGTTCACGGCGACCGGGAACTCCGCCTGCGGGTCCGAGGTCGGAGCCGAGGCCGGCTGCGAGACCGCCTCGCGGACCTCGGTGAAGACCTTCTCCAGCTGGCCCTGGTAGTCCTGCAGGGCCTGCTCGGCCTCTTCCAGGGTGATGTCGCCGCGACCGATCAGGGACTCGGTGTACAGCTTGCGCACCGAGCGCTTCTTGTCGATCAGGTCGTACATCAGCGGCTGGGTGAAGGCCGGGTTGTCCGACTCGTTGTGACCGCGGCGGCGGTAGCAGATGAGGTCGATCACCACGTCCTTGTTGAACGCCTGGCGGAACTCGAAGGCCAGCCGCGCGACGCGGACCACGGCCTCCGGGTCGTCGCCGTTCACGTGGAAGATCGGGGCCTCGATCATCCTCGCCACGTCCGTCGCGTACATCGACGAGCGGGAGGACTCCGGGGCGGCGGTGAAGCCGACCTGGTTGTTGATGACGATGTGGACCGTGCCGCCGGTGCGGTAGCCGCGCAGCTGCGACATGTTCAGGGTCTCGGCCACCACGCCCTGGCCCGCGAAGGCCGCGTCACCGTGCAGGGCGACCGGCAGGACGGTGAAGTCCGTACCGCCCTTGTTGATGATGTCCTGCTTGGCGCGGGTGATGCCCTCGATGACCGGGTCGACCGTCTCCAGGTGGGAGGGGTTCGCGGCCAGCGAGACCGTGATCTGCTCGCCGTCCAGGCCGGTGAAGGTGCCCTGGGCGCCCAGGTGGTACTTCACGTCGCCGGAGCCGTGCATCGACTTCGGGTCGAGGTTGCCCTCGAACTCGCGGAAGATCTGCGCGTACGACTTGCCGACGATGTTGGCGAGCACGTTCAGGCGGCCGCGGTGGGCCATGCCGATGACGACCTCGTCCAGGCGGGACTCGGCGGCGGAGTCGATGACCGCGTCGAGCAGCGGGATGACGGACTCGCCGCCCTCCAGGGAGAAGCGCTTCTGGCCGACGTACTTCGTCTGCAGGAAGGTCTCGAAGGCCTCCGCCGCGTTCAGCCGGCGCAGGATGCGCAGCTGCTCCTCGCGCTCCGGCTTGGAGTGCGGGCGCTCGATGCGGTCCTGGATCCACTTGCGCTGCTTCGGGTCCTGGATGTGCATGAACTCGATGCCGGTGGTGCGGCAGTACGAGTCACGCAGCACGCCCAGGATGTCGCGCAGCTTCATCAGGGACTTGCCGGCGAAGCCGCCGACGGCGAACTCGCGCTCCAGGTCCCACAGGGTGAGGCCGTGCTCGGTGATGTCCAGGTCGGGGTGCTTGCGCTGGCGGTACTCCAGCGGGTCGGTGTCGGCCATGACGTGGCCGCGGACCCGGTAGGAGTGGATCAGCTCGAAGACCCGGGCGGCCTTGGTGACGTCGTCGTCGTGCGAGGCGTCGATGTCCTTGAGCCAGCGGACCGGCTCGTAGGGGATGCGCAGGGCCTCGAAGATCTCGTCGTAGAAGCCGCTCTCGCCGAGCAGCAGGTTCGCGACGATCCGCAGGAACTCGCCGGAGGCGGCGCCCTGGATGACCCGGTGGTCGTAGGTCGACGTGAGCGTCATGACCTTCGAGATGCCGAGCTTGTTCAGGGTGTCCTGGCTGGTGCCCTGGAACTCCGCCGGGTAGTCCATGGAGCCGACGCCCATGATCACCGACTGGCCGGGCATCAGACGCGGCACCGAGTGGACGGTGCCGAGGCCGCCGGGGTTGGTCAGGGAGACCGTGACACCGGTGAAGTCGTCCATCGTCAGCTTGCCGTCGCGGGCGCGGCGGACGATGTCCTCGTAGGCCTGCCAGAACTCGAAGAAGTTCAGCGTCTCGGCCTTCTTGATGCCCGCGACGACCAGCTGGCGGTCGCCGTTGGGCTTCACCAGGTCGATCGCGAGGCCGAAGTTGACGTGCGGCGGCTTGACGAGGGTGGGCTTCCCGTCCTTCTCCGCGTAGTGCCAGTTCATCGACGGCATCGTCTTGATGGCCTGCACCATCGCGTAGCCGATCAGGTGCGTGAAGGAGATCTTCCCGCCCCGGGCGCGCTTGAGATGGTTGTTGATGACGATGCGGTTGTCGAACAGCAGCTTCACCGGGACCGCGCGCACGGACGTGGCCGTGGGCAGCTCCAGGGAGGCGTTCATGTTCTTCGCGACGGCGGCGGCGGGACCGCGCAGGGTCACCAGCTCGGGGCCGTCGGCGGCCTCGGTCGCGGGCGCGGCCTTGGCGGCGGGCTTCGCCGGAGCCGGGGCGGCCTTCGCGGGAGCGGGCGCCGGAGCGGCGGCCGCGGGCTTCGGGGCCGCGGGAGCCGGGGCGGGCGCCGCGGGGGCGGCCGGGGCCTGCGCAGCCGGGGCGGGCGCCGGTGCTGCCGGGGTGGAGGTCTCTGCGGCCCCCGCGGCCGCAGTACCCGCCGGAGCCGAGGCGGCAGGCGCGCCCGGCTTGTAGTCGGCGAAGAAGTCCCACCAGGCTCGGTCTACCGAATTCGGGTCCTGGAGGTACTGCTGATAGATCTCGTCGACGAGCCACTCGTTGGGGCCGAACGCCGCAGCGGGGTTCTTGCCCGCTTGGTCTGCGTCGGTCGAGATGCTCGAGTTACTGGGGGACTGTGGCGACACGGCGGCAACCGCCCTCTTCCGCTTCACAAGGTGATGGACAGCGGGAATAAAGGCTACGCCCCCAAGACCCGGAAGGTCAGGCCGGGCAGGTTCATCGTCGCGTAAGTCACATCGGAAACCGCGTTTCGGGCCTGGAAATGGCGGGAAACAAACGCGGTTCCGGTACGGAGCGAGGGTGACGGGAAACGCCGAGGCAGGCCCTGCACGCGCTGCGTGCGGGCGTGTGCCTGATCACACGTGTCCACCGGGGCGGACCCCGGTGGATCTTGAGGCTCCGGTTCGGACTTTACGTCAACTTTGAACGGATGTCTCTCCCGGGAGGGTGACGAGAATCCGGCAGCCCCGCTCGGATTCGGCCACTCCGATCCCGCCACCGTGCAGGTCGACGGCCCAGCGGGCGATCGCGAGGCCCAGCCCCGTACCGCCGTCGCCGCCCTGGCCGTTGGAGGCGCCCGCGCCGCCCCGGTTGAACCGCTCGAAGACCCGGTGCCACTCCGAGCGCGGAATGCCGGGGCCCTCGTCCAGCACCTCCAGCTCCAGCGACTCCGGCAGCGCGCCGCGCCGCGCCTTCACGGTCACGCGGCCGTGCGGCGGGCTGTGCTTGACCGCGTTGTCGATGAGATTTGCCACGACCTGGTGGATCCGCTCGGGGTCCGCGTGCGCGGTCAGCTCCGGTGGGGACACGTCGAGGTGCAGATGGACGTCCGTGCGCGTGTGGCTGCCGGAGCCGGAGGCGATGCCCGCGCGCGCGGGCACGGCCATGTTGGCCTCCTTCAGCACGCCCGACAGGTACGGCCACACCTCGAAGCGCCGCCGGCGCAGCGGTACGACCCCGTTGTCCAGCCGGGACAGGTCCAGCAGCGTCTCCACCAGCCGGCCGAGCCGCTCGGTCTGCTTCAGGGCCGTACGCATGGTCTCCGGGTCGGCCGGGGAGACACCGTCGACGATGTTCTCCAGCACCGCCCTGAGGCCCGCGATGGGCGTGCGCAGCTCGTGCGAGACGTTCGCCACCAGCTCCTTGCGCTGGCGGTCCTGGGCCTCCAGGTCGTCGGCCATGCGGTTGATCGTCTGCGCCAGGTCGCCCAGCTCGTCGCGGCGGTTCTCGCGCACCCTGCGGGTGTAGTCGCCGTGCGAGATGGCCTTGGCGACCGCGTTCATGTCGTCCAGCGGCGCGGTCAGCGAATGGGCCACGAACTGCGTGATCAGCAGGGTGGCGATCATCGAGAAGACCGTGATGAAGCGCAGCTCCGTCGCCGTGCGCATCGCTATCATCATCAGCCCGGTGGTGATCAGGACCGCGATGACGACGAGCGCGCCCAGCTTGGTCTTGATCGAGAACGGGCTCACACCGCCCCAGGGCTCCCCGGGGCTTCTCCGGCCGGCCGGATCGCCGCTCATGGCGTCGGGGTCTCCAGCGCGTAGCCCACGCCGTGCACCGTGCGGATCCGCTCGGCGCCGATCTTCCGGCGCAGCGCCTTGATGTGGCTGTCGACCGTACGGGTGCCGGAGGCGTCCGCCCAGTCCCACACCTCGGCAAGCAGCTGCTCACGGGAGAGCACCGCGCGTGGGGTGTTCGCGAGGCAGACCAGCAGGTCGAACTCGGTGGGCGTCAGATGCACGTCCTCGGAGTGCACGCGCACCCGCCGCTGGGCGTGGTCGATCTCCAGCTCGCCGAGGCGCAGGATGCCGCTTCTGGGCGTCGCGGCGGCCAGTGCGGCCCGCTCCACCCGGCGCAGCAGCACATGCACGCGTGCGGCCAGCTCCCGCATGGAGAACGGCTTGGTCATGTAGTCGTCGGCGCCGACGCCGAGCCCGACCAGCATGTCGGTCTCGTCGTCACGCGCGGTCAGCATCAGCACCGGCACCGGGCGCTGGGCCTGCACACGGCGGCAGACCTCCAGGCCGTCGAAGCCCGGCAGCATGATGTCGAGGATCAGCAGGTCGGGCTGCCAGGCCTCGGCGGTGTCGACGGCGGCCGGGCCGTCACCCGCGGTCTGCACGAGGAAACCCTCTGCGCGCAGGCGGGCCGCGATGGCGTCGACAATGGTCGCGTCGTCCTCGACCACCAGGACCCTGCGCTGCGCGCCCGGGCTCGCCGTCGTGCCGTTGTGGGATGTGTGGGTCTGCTCCATCGCCCGCCCCTGAGTTGCTTTCCGGAATCCGTGGGGTGATCCGTTACCTGGCTCATGCCTGCGCATGCTTGCGATTGACGCTTGAATGATCTGCGCCAGAGAAGCAGAGTACGGGGAGTCACCGTCCCACGGCTATCCAGGTCGGACGGCGATGTGCACAACGTCGGGAACGCCACGGGCAACCGGGATCTCTTCGGTACGCACCTGTTGGAACCCGGCATTCCGCAAGGTTTCTTCGAAATCCGGAGAGGGCTGCGCGGACCACACCACCAGCACCCCGCCTGGCTTCAACACCCTTGCGCAGCTTGTCAGTCCGGCGGGCGAGTAGAGATCGTCGTTGCCCTCGGTGACGGTCCAGTCGGGGCCGTTGTCGATGTCCAGGCAGAGGGCGTCATAAGTGGCGGATGTCTCACGGACGTACTCGATCAGATCCGTCACCACGATCTGGGTGCGCGGATCGGCGACGGCCTCGGCCGACAGGGCGGCGAGGGGGCCGTTCAGGTGCCAGTCGACGATGGCGCGCTCGCGCTCCACGACCGTGATCGCGCCCCAGCGCGGGTCGGCGGCCGCGTGTGCGAGCGAGAAGCCCACGCCGAGGCCTCCGATCAGCACGTCCGGCGCCGTGCGGGGGCCCAGGGCGTCGAGCGCGGCGTCCACGAGGAGCCGCTCCGAGCGGCCGTCCGAGGTGTCCATCAGGAAGCAGCCGTTGGCGATGATCTGCAGCAACTCGCCGTGCCGGCGGAGCACGACCTCGCCGTACGGGCCCTCGCGTCGGTCCAGGACCACAGGGGTGTCGTAGATGGCGGTCATGGCCTCCATCCTGCACGAACTCGGGTTTACGGCCAGGGGAATTACCGGGGTCGCACCCCCCGCGAATTACCCGTTCGTGGGACGTGGGGACGTGCTGGGCTCAACTGCTGCGGCGGGGGATGGCGTTGGAGCTCGGCGCAGGCCGGGGACGGGGGGCGGGCGGCTGCAGGCCTCCGCCTCTGCCCCCCGCGACGGCGCCATCGGCGAGGCGTCCGTCCGCCGCACCGGCGACCGGGACCCGCGACCCGCGCGGCGCACGCCAGGGAGGTCGACCCGCTGAGGCCGTAGAGGACGAAATCAGGAAGCAGGGGTTGTCCTCTGACGCAGGAAAAGCATGAGAGGTTGCTATGAATCGCCTCCAGCGTGGCGTCGGTCACAGACAGGGACCCCTGTGGTTGCGAAGGGTGGGGCGCAACGGAAGGAGCGCCGCACCGTGGAACCCCTCGCGACGGCCGACAATGAACCCTCGGTCGCGCCCCTTCCCGACGTGTCCGAACTTCTCGACGGTATGCCGCGTCAGCGCGGCGCGGTCACCGTCGCCGTACCGACCGTGCAGGTGCCGCTCCCCGCGGTACGCGCCCTCCGCCCCTGGCGCCTCCTGCCGACCCCCACCGGTACGCCGTTCACCTTCGCCTACGCGGCGGTCCTCGCGCTCACCACACTGATCACCACGTACGCCGCCCCGTCCCTCGTCGACACCCTGCTCCAGGCCTCCAGCACCGACGTCGCACACCTCGTGCAGACGCCCGTGCTGGTGCTGCTCGCCAGCGCGCTGTGGATCGCGGGCGGGATCGCGTCGCCGTACGTGGTCTGCTTTCTGCTCGTCCTGACGGCGCTGGAGCGGCGGATAGGCGGGGCGCGCACGGCCGTCGTCTTCCTGCTCGGCCATGTCCTGGCCACCCTCGCGACCGAGGTCCCCATCGGCCTTGCCGTCCTCGTCGGCCACCTCCCCGACAGCTCACTGCACCGCTTCGACTACGGCATCAGCTTCGGCGTCGCCGCCAGTGTCGGCGCCCTGGCCGGGCTGCTCACGCCCTGGCTGCGCTGGCCGGTGCTGGTCCTGTTCGGCGGCATGCTGGTCGAAGACCTGATCGAGTTCACGGACCCGCTGAGCAACTGGGGCCACCTGATCTCCCTGGCCATAGGCATCGCGACCTGGCCGATGATCCGCCGCTGGTACCGCACGACCACGGCCTGACTGCCGCTCGATCGCGGATTCTTTTCACCTCGCCCGGCGTTGTGTCTTCTCAGCCCGTCCGGCGTTTGAGGACAAGGCCCCTTGAGGGCCGAAGCGGGGGTCTGGGGGCGGCAGCCCCCAGTAAACGCCCACCTCACCGCCGTGATCGCTGACAGCGAACGGGGTCCCGGGAACATTGGCGGAGCGCCATGCATTGAGTCGGCATAACTCAACTTGACTGCCGGAGGGTAGATCATGGCATCGACGTCCACACCGCTCACCCTGCCCGTGCTGCCGCTCGACGACGAGGTCGTGCTGCCCGGCATGGTGGTTCCGCTGGACCTCAACGACACCGACGTACGCGCCGCGGTGGAGGCCGCCCAGGCCGCCGCCCGCTCCGAGCCGGGAAAGCCCAAGGTCCTGCTGGTGCCACGCATTGACGGGACGTACCCGGGCACGGGTGTGCTCGGCACCGTCGAGCAGGTCGGCCGGCTCGCCGACGGTGACCCGGGCGCCCTGATCCGCGGCCGCGGCCGCGTGAAGATCGGCGCGGGCACCACCGGCCCGGGTGCGGCGCTGTGGGTCGAGGGGACGAGGATCGACGAGAGCGTGCCCGAGCCGCTGCCCGGTCACGTCACCGAGCTGGTCAAGGAGTACAAGGCCCTTGCCACCGCCTGGCTGCGCAAGCGCGGCGCCTGGCAGGTGGTCGACCGGGTGCAGGCCATCGACGACGTCTCCGCCCTGGCCGACAACTCCGGATACTCGCCCTTCCTGAGCACCGATCAGAAGATCGAGCTGCTGGAGACCGCCGACCCGGTCGCCCGCCTCAAGCTCGCCACCCAGCATCTGCGCGACCACCTCGCCGAACAGGACGTTGCCGAGACCATCGCCAAGGACGTCCAGGAGGGCGTCGACAAGCAGCAGCGCGAGTTCCTGCTCCGCCGCCAGCTGGAAGCCGTACGCAAGGAACTGCGGGAGCTCAACGGCGAGCAGGACGGCGAGGAGTCCGACGACTACCGCGCCCGCGTGGAGGCCGCCGACCTGCCGGAGAAGGTCCGCGAGGCGGCGCTCAAGGAGGTCGACAAGCTGGAGCGGTCCAGCGACCAGTCCCCGGAGGGCTCCTGGATCCGCACCTGGCTGGACACCGTCCTCGAACTGCCGTGGAACGAGCGCACCGAGGACGCGTACGACATCCAGGGCGCCAAGGCGATCCTGGACGCCGAGCACGCGGGCCTGGAGGACGTGAAGGAGCGCATCACCGAGTACCTGGCGGTACGCAAGCGCCGCAGCGAGCGGGGCCTCGGCGTCGTGGGCGGCCGCCGCGGCGGTGCCGTACTGGCCCTCGTCGGCCCGCCCGGCGTCGGCAAGACCTCGCTCGGCGAGTCCGTCGCGCACGCCATGGGCCGCAAGTTCGTCCGGGTCGCCCTCGGCGGTGTCCGTGACGAGGCGGAGATCCGCGGCCACCGCCGTACGTACGTCGGCGCGCTGCCCGGCCGTGTCGTCCGCGCCATCAAGGAGGCCGGTTCGATGAACCCGGTCGTCCTGCTCGACGAGATCGACAAGGTGGGCTCGGACTTCCGCGGCGACCCCGCGGCCGCGCTCCTCGAGGTCCTGGACCCGGCGCAGAACCACACCTTCCGCGACCACTACCTGGAGGTCGAACTCGACCTGAGCGACGTCGTCTTCCTCGCCACGGCGAACGTCCTTGAGGCCATCCCGGAGGCCCTGCTCGACCGCATGGAGCTGGTCCGCCTGGACGGCTACACCGAGGACGAGAAGATCGTCATCGCCCGGGACCATCTGCTGCCGCGTCAGCTGGAGCGTGCGGGGCTGCAGTCGGACGAGGTCACCATCGACGAGAGCGCGCTGCGCAAGCTCGCCGGCGAGTACACCCGCGAGGCGGGCGTCCGCACCCTGGAGCGCTCGATCGCCCGGCTGCTCCGCAAGGTCGCGGCGCAGCACGAACTGGGCGACCGTGAGCTGCCGTTCACCATCACGGACGGTGACCTGCGCGGCCTGATCGGACGGCCGCACCACGTGCCCGAGTCCGCCCAGGACCCGGCGGAGCGCCGCACGGCGGTCCCGGGCGTGGCGACCGGTCTCGCGGTCACCGGCGCGGGCGGCGACGTCCTGTACGTGGAGGCGTCCCTGGCCGACCCGGAGACGGGTGCGGCGGGCCTGACGCTCACCGGTCAGCTGGGTGACGTGATGAAGGAGTCGGCGCAGATCGCGCTGAGCTTCCTGCGCAGCCACGGAGCCGAACTGGAGCTGCCGGTCGCGGACCTGAAGGACCGTGGAGTGCACATCCACTTCCCGGCGGGCGCGGTCCCGAAGGACGGCCCGAGCGCGGGCGTCACGATGACGACGGCCCTGGCGTCCCTCCTGTCCGGGCGCCTGGTCCGCACGGACGTGGCGATGACCGGCGAGGTCTCGCTGACCGGCCGCGTCCTGCCCATCGGCGGCGTGAAGCAGAAGCTGCTCGCCGCGCACCGGGCGGGTGTCACCACGGTGATCATCCCGAAGCGCAACGAAGCCGACCTGGACGACGTCCCGGCGGAGGTGCTGGACAAGCTCGACGTCCACGCCGTGACCGACGTCCGCCAGGTCCTGGAGCTGGCCCTCGCGCCCGCCACTAGCGACGCGAAGCCGGAGGTTCCGGTGGCGGCGTGACGGACGCCACCGGACAGGCAAGGCCCGGGTCCCGTGAGGGAGGCCCGGGCCTTCGCCCTGCGTATCGACGGCTCAGCCGTTGGCCAGTGCCTGCACCCGGTCCAGCGCTCCATTGAACTTGTCGTGGTCACCGACGGTCGGCCCGGACGACGTGTACTGCCACATCGTGTAGTAGCCCCAGCCTGCCGGCAGCGTCCCGGCGTCCGACGCGTACCGAGCGATCCACAGCGGGTTGGCCGAGGCGAAGCCCGCGTAGTTCCCGGTGCAGTCGCTCCACCAGCTCGTCGCCGTGTAGATCACGGCGTCCCGGCCCGTGCGCGCCTTGTACGTGTTCAGGAAGTCGGCGATCCAGCTGACCATCGCGCTCGCCGACTTGCCGTAGCACTCGGCGCCGTACGGGTTCCACTCGATGTCGAGGGTGCCGGGGAGGGTCTTGCCGTCCCTGGACCAGCCGCCGCCGTGGTCGACGAAGTAGTTCGCCTGGGTCGCGCCGCTGGTGGTGTCGGGGGTGGCGAAGTGGTACGCACCGCGGATCATGCCGACGTTGTACGAGCCGTTGTACTGCTGGGCGAAGTACGGGTTCGTGTAGTACGTGCCTTCGGTCGCCTTCGTGTACGCCCACTTGACCCCGCTGCTCCACAGCGTGGACCAGGCGACGTTGCCCTGGTAGCCGGCGACGTCGACGCCCTCCGTCTGGGTGGCGGCGGTGGGGGCGGGGGTGCCGCTCCGCCCGTCGTGGGCGAGGACGCCCATGCCCATGCGGGCGGAGCCGCGCGGCGGCTTGGCTGTGCCGGCCGCGTCGGCCGGGGCGGTGAGGGCCAGGGAGAGGGCGGCGAGCAGGAGCCCGGCGAGGAAGAGGCGCCGGGGGCGGACCGATCCGGATCTGTGCACGGGCATAGCGTGCCTCCGAGGGCTCGGTGATGCTCGGTGGGGAAGCGCTGCAGGGCCGAGACGCCGTTGGCGTGGGCATGTCGGCCATTTCCTGGTAAGGAAGCTACGCACGTAGAAGAGCCGGTGGGAAGGGGGGCCGGAGGCTGCCGTTGGTCTAGCCCTGCGAAATACTTGTGGAGCTGCGGCAACGACGGGGTCTGGCGGAAACTTTCAGGATCGGGAAAACCGAGGCAGGGGCTGACGTGCACGAAGGCGGAAACGGGGACGAGGGCGGACTGTCGTCCCAGACGTCACCGAGCGGCGCGGACCAGGAATACCTGTCCCTTGAGCGCGAACTGACCGTTCTGCTGCGGCGCGCCCGGGCCAGCCAGGGCGAGATGGCCCGCGAGGTCCACCCCGACCTGGAGTCCGCTGCGTACGGCCTCCTCGTACGCCTCGACGAGCACGACCGCCTGCGCGCCACCGAGCTCGCCGCCTACATCGGCGTGGGCAAGGCCACCATGTCCCGCCAGCTGCGCGCCCTGGAGGACCTGGGCCTGGTCGCCCGCGAACCCGACCCGGCGGACGGGCGGGCCTGGCTGGTCCACCTCACCGAGGAGGGCCACCGCCGGGTGAGCAAGGTCCGTGACGCCCGGCGGGCGCGCTACGTGAGCCAGCTGGCCCACTGGGACCGCCGCGAGGTGGCGGAACTGGCGCGGCTGCTGGGGGAGTTGAACCGGGGGATGGAGAAGTAGGCCCCGCCCGGCTGCCTTCAGGCGCCGGCACCGGTGAGGCGCAGGGTCGCCTCCGCGCCCCCGTCGGGGTGGTTGCGGAAGGTGAGACGGGCGCCGAACAGTCGGGCCTGACCGAAGGCGATGGCCAGGCCCAGGCCTAGGCCCAGGCCCAGGCCCGTTCCCGCGGACCCGCAGCCGGTGCGGAACCGCTGGGGACCGGAGGGGGTGAGGACGGTCAGCAGGTCGGGCGGGAAGCCGGGGCCGTGGTCGCGGACCCGCACGACCGGTCCGTCGCCGCCCCGGTCCTTCTCCACGTCCACCTCGACCGTCACCGGCGGGGCGCCATGACGAAGCGCGTCGGCGACCAGGTTGGTGGGGATCCGCTCCACGCGCCGTGGATCGGTCCCCGCGAGCGCGTCCGTGACGATCCGCACCCCGACCGTGCCCTCAGCTCCGTCGAGCCCGGCGACCGCGCGCCGGGCCATCGCGCTGACCTGGTGGGTCTCGGTCTCCACCGGCACCGCGTCGGCTTCCTGGCGGGCCAACCTCCAGGACGTCCTCGACGAGGCCGCGCAGCTTGCGCACCCCGCACGTCACGCAACGCGGTCAAGTAGCCCACCGGCTCACAACTCCACGTACACGACCGTCGCGTCGTCGTGCGTCTTGCTGCGCCGCAGATATCTCCGCTCCTCCGCGTCGGCCCGCTCCAGCATCCGTACCCGGTCGACCAGCGCCTGCGCCCCCTCCTTCCGCACAAAGCGGAAGCAGTCCGCCCAGTCGCCCTCCCGGAACTTCTCCACCCACCGGGTGGCGCCGTCCGTCAGGGCGGCCAGGGCCCGCACGTCGCCCCGCGACAGCACGCCCGTCACCGCCCGCGCCGCCACGGCCGGATCCGCGGCCGCCGTGAAGAAGCCGCCCTCCTTGTTCCGGACCGTTGAGTCCACGAGGGCGTCCGTCGCCAGGGACGACCGCGGCAGCCGCGACAGACGGTCGTCCAGGAGGGACGTGACCGTGCCCTCCGGTGACTCCACCAGCAGGGCCGAGTCCGACAGGACCAGGTACTCCAGCGTCTCCACGCCCCACCGCGCCACCACCACCGTTGCCTGTGGGGTGCGTGGGTGAGAAAGGTCACAGGTGGTCGCATGGGCCTCGGCCGTACGCGTGACGGCACGAGCCAGCGCCTCCTGGAGCGGAACATCCGGGAGGGAAACGGTCAGTTCGGTCAGGGCTCCGCCGAGACGGGACGTGTACCAGGGGACCGAATGCAGACAGCCCGTCCCGTCGCGCGGTGGCGTCACCCCGTCCAGGACGACGAGGGTCCCGCCCTGGCCGGAAGCCGGGAGTGTGGCCGCGGCGAAGTCCTCGTTGGGGTAGGTGGGATCACCAGGCTCCGAAACAAGTTCCGTATGCATTCGGCCAGTCTGCACGACGTCTTCACAAGGTTCGCCAAAGCCTGGCATCGGTCGCGGAATTGACGCACTCGCGCAGGTCAGACGCCCTGTTTGGGGTGGAATCCGTTGTTCCGGGAAGCCGTGGCGGCGAATACTGCCACCGCCCGGCGCGGACGTCCAACCGGCCTGCCGCACAGGGCCGCTGAACCCTTCCCAGGAACTTGCCCGCCAACTCTCCTCCGATGTTCACTCCTTCGGGTGGCGGGTCAGGTGATGCTCGTCCACTGCCCACCGGCACTGGGAGGGTCGGCACCGTACTGGGCGTACGTACAGTCGACGTCAGTTGACGGAGCGTCACACCCGGGCCCATGAGTACCACGAGTCAGGATTGCGAGCACCGGTGCACAAGACGCGGCCTCGTCGTACAGGCAAGCAGACGGACCCCGCAGCGGGCGTGGAGCACACGTCCGGCAGCACCGCCACCACCACCGGCAAGGGCCGGCCCACGCATGTGCGCAACCGGCTCGTCGTCGCCGTGGCCGTGGTGGCCGCCGCGATAGCCGGGGCCGGTCTCCCCTCCGTCCTCTCCGCCTCCGGGCAGCTCAGTGACTCCCAGGACCTGGTGACGCTCGCCGGGCGGACCCAGGACGCTCTGGCCCTGGCTCATTCGCTTGCCGACGAGCGGGACGAGGTGACCTCCTACATCGCCGCCGGACGGCCCAAGTCCAAGGCGCCCTCCGAGCAGCGCAGCGCCCGCGTCGACCGGCAGGTCGAGGAGCTGCAGCAGAACACCGACACCCCCGCCGCCCTCCGCGGCGACCTCGACGGCATCGCCGCGCTGCGCCGCTCCGCGCTCACCGGCAAGAGCGACGCCCTGCAGACGCACGACGCCTACTCCGCCGCCATCACCGAACTGCACCGGCTCGCCGAACAGCTGGCGCAGCAGATGCCGCCCCGCGCCGGATCGGGCGCCTACGCCCTCGCCGAGCTGGACACGGCCGTGCAGCAGGCCGCCGCCGCCCGCGGCCTGCTCCTCGCGGCGCTCAACGTGCCCAGCAGCACCCAGACGGTCATCAGCCCGGTCACCGGACTGCCGACCACGGTCACCTCCTCCTCGGCCGCCGACACCAAGCAGCGGGCCGCGCTGACCGCCGCCGCCCAGCAGGCCCGGCTGCGTTCCGACGCGGCCCTCGCCGACTTCCACGACACCGCGACCAAGGCCGCCCGGACGTCGTACGACTCCACGGTCACCGGACCCGAGGTCAACTCCGCCGAGAAGTACCTGGCCAGGCTCACCGACCAGCCGACGCTCTCCGCATCCGAACTCGGCACCAGCGCCTCGAAGGTCGACGCCGCGCTCTCCGCCCGTATCGACGCGATGCGCGGCGCGGAGTCCGCCCTCTACGACCGCCGCACCAAGGACCTGGCCCAGCTGCGCGACGACGACGTCAGCGCGCTGGAGCTGCGTATCGCCGTCCTCGGCGCCCTGATGCTGCTCGCCGTCGGCATCGCCACGGCGATGGCGCGCAGTCTCACCCGGCCGCTCTCCGTCCTGCGCCGCGGCTCGGCCCGGCTCGCCGAGGCGGCGGACCCCGCCGCCGAGGAACCGATCACCTTCACCGGCCGCAACGACGAGTTCGCGCAGGTCGTCCGCTCCGTCAACGCCCTGCACGCGCACGCGGCGGTCCTCAGCGAGCGCATCGTCACCCTGGAGGCCGACCGCAAGCACCTGGTCGGCCAGCGCCAGAAGATGGCGGACGCCCGTGAGGAGCTGCGCGCCGAACTCGCCGAATCCGCCGCCCAGTTGGAGCGGTTGCGCGACAGTATCGGCGGCACGTTCGTGAACCTCTCCCTGCGCACCCTCGGTCTGGTCGAGCGCCAGCTCGCCGTCATCGAGGGCCTGGAGGAGCGCGAACAGGACCCCGAGCGCCTCGCCACCCTCTTCAAGCTCGACCACTTCGCGACGGTCATGCGCCGCCACAGCGAGAACCTCCTGGTCCTCGCCGGCACCGAGCACGTCCAGCAGAGCGCGCACCCCGTCCCGCTCGTCGACGTCGTCCGCGCGGCGGTCAGCGAGATCGAGCGCTACGAGCGTGTCCGCATCGCCGTGCTGCCGCCGCACGCCCACGTGGCGGGCTTCGCCGCGGACGACCTCTCCCACCTGCTGGCCGAGCTGATGGAGAACGCCACCTCGTTCTCCCCGCCGGACCTGCCCGTCGAGGTCTCCGGCTGGCTCCTGGAGAACGGCGAGGTCATGCTCTCCGTCCAGGACGAGGGCATCGGCATGACCGCCGAACGCCTGACCCGCCTCAACGCCCGTCTCGCCGAGTTCGACCCCGAGTCCCCCTACGACCAGGAGGGCGAGGAGGGCCTCGGCCTCGGCCTCTACGTCGTCGCCCGCCTCGCCCACCGCCACGGCGTCCGCGTCCAGCTGCGCGAGCAGAAGCAGGGCGGCGTCGCTGCGGTGGTGGTCCTCCCGACCCCCCTCCTGGCGGCGGCCCCGCCCGCAGCGGTCCCGTCGTCCACCTCCCCGACGACGACCGGCGGCACGCTCTCGTTCTCCCTCCCCGGGGCGGACGCGGAGGCCAACTCCAACGAACTCCACGCCCGCCAGAAGCCGACCGACCCGCTGGTGGCCCTGGCGGAGAAGGCCCTCCGGCACGAGACACCCGCGCCGGCCGAAACCACGATGGAACTCTTGCTCCCGGACCTGGCGCACGAGGCCCATGGCCAGTCGGCCGCCGAGGGGGTGGAGGCCCATGGCCGGTCGGCCGCCGAGGGGGCGGAGAGCCATGGCCGCCGCGCGCCCGAGGCGACCGAGGCCCACCCGCCCCTCGCGTCCGGGACGATCCCGTCCCAAGCCCGACCGGCAGCCGCCGACGGCGAGTCCGCTCCACAGGGGCCACCCGCAGTCGACGACGAAAGTGGTACGGGTGGTACGGGTGGTACAGGTGGGAACATCCCTGCCGAAGGCGAAGCCGAGGCGGAACACACCCGCGCCCCGGACGAGGAGCAGCTCACCGACAAGGGCCTCCCCAAGCGCACCCCCAAGATCACCGCACCGACCGAGTCCGCGCCCCAGCGCCCCCGCACGGTGGACGCGGAAGCCCTCCGCCGACGACTCGGCGGCTTCCGCACCGGCGCCCAGGCCGGCTACCAGGCCGTAGAGGCGGAGATCGCAGAACAGACCGCCCAGCACCAGATGCCGGGCGCCGCACCAGCCGTATCCGAAGAAACCACGGGGGGCACTGTCGAGGAGGCAAGCAGTTGACCGCGCCCAGTACCTTCGGACTGAGCAGTGAAGCCCGCAACCTGCACTGGCTGCTGACGAACCTGGTCGAGGAGGTGCCGGGCATCCAGTCAGTAGCGGTGGTCTCCTCGGACGGCCTGCTCCTGCTCTCCTCCGACCCCGGCCGCAACGACGAGGCCCGTCAGACCCGGGACGCCAGGCCCACGGGCCCCCGGGGCTCCTCCGCCGACCTCGCCACCATCGTCTCCGGCATCGGCAGCCTCACCATCGGGGCGGCCCGGCTGATGGACTCCGGCCCCGTGAAGCACACGATGGTCGCGATGGAGGAGGGCAGCCTGTTCGTGATGTCGATCAGTGACGGCAGCCTGCTCGGCGTGCACGGCTCCGCGGACTGCGACATGAGCGTGGTGGCGTACCACATGGCCCTGTTCGTGGGCCGCGCCGGCCACGTCCTGACGCCGGAACTCCGCAGCGAGCTGCGAAAATCCCTGGAGACGGATTCCGCCGGGAGCCACCGATGAGCAGTTCGCCCAGGAAGCTTCCCGTCCGCGGCGGCGACCGCAAGCCGGCCCGAGTCCGCCCCTACTCGCTCACCGGCGGCCGTACCCGCTTCGGTCACGTCCTCCTCGTGGAGACGTTCGTGGCCGCGCTCGACGCCCCCGAGGAGCGCAAGGAACTGACGAATGGTTCGCTCAGCACCCGGGTGATGCCCGAGATGCAGGCCATCGTCGAACTGTGCCGCCGTATGCGCACGGTGGCCGAGATCGCAGCGCTGCTGAAGATGCCGCTGGGCGTGGTCCGCGTACTGCTCAGCGATCTCGCGGACCAGGGCAGGATCCGCGTGTACGGAACAGGTACCGGTCACGGCACGGGCCGCCCGGACCGCGCACTGCTGGAAAGGGTGCTGAGTGGACTCCGTCGCCTTTAGAGACACCGCCTTCGCGGACACCGACGAGGATCTGAAGTCCTGGCAGACGGACCGCACCCGTGCCCCGATCGCGACGAAGATAGTCGTGGCGGGCGGTTTCGGCGTCGGCAAGACGACCCTGGTCACCGCCGTCTCGGAGATCACGCCCCTGCAGACCGAGGCGCTGATGACCGAGGCGAGCGAGGAGACCGACGACCTCACCGCCACACCGGGCAAGCTGACCACCACCGTGGCCATGGACTTCGGCCGTCTCACGCTCGACGACGACCTGGTGCTCTATCTGTTCGGCACGCCGGGCCAGCAGCGGTTCTGGTTCATGTGGGACGACCTGGTGCGCGGCGCGATCGGCGCGGTCGTCATGGCCGACACCCGTCGCCTCAAGGACTGCTTCCCCGCCCTTGACTACTTCGAGAGCTGCGGACTGCCGTATGTCGTCGCGGTCAACCACTTCGACGGCAGCGAGCTGTTCGAACCGGAGGACGTGCGGGAGGCGTTGACGATCCCCGCCCACATACCTGTAATGATCATGGACGCGCGCCGCCGGATCTCGGTGATCGAGACCCTGCTGTCCCTGGTGGGCCACGCGCTGGACGTCACCCCCGAGTAGCCCCCGGCAGCCCACCGGAGCAGTCCCCGAGCAGTCCCCGAGTAGGAGAACAGCCCCGCATGCGGAAGATACTCGTCGTAGGAGCCGGCCAGTCCGGTCTCCAGATCGCCCTCGGACTCCAGTCGCACGGGTACGAGGTCACCCTGATGTCGAACCGGACGGCGGACGAGATCCGCTCCGGCCGGGTCATGTCGACGCAGTGCATGTTCCACACGGCACTGCAGCACGAGCGCGATCTCCAGCTGAACTTCTGGGAGTCCCAGGCCCCGAAGATCGAAGGACTCGGCGTCTCGGTCGCGGCCCCCGGCTCGCACGACCCGGGCCCGACGCAGCGCGTGATCGACTGGGTGGGCAGGCTCGACGGGTATGCGCAGTCGGTGGACCAGCGGGTGAAGATGGCCGGCTGGATGGAGACCTTCGCACAGCGCGGCGGCCAGCTGGTCATCCACGGCGCGGCGGTCTCCGACCTCGACTACTTCTCCCGTACGTACGACCTGGTCCTCGTCTCGGCGGGCAAGGGCGAGCTGGTGTCCATGTTCGGCCGGGACGCCTCCCGTTCGCCGTACGCCGAGCCGCAGCGCGCCCTCGCCGTCTCCTACGTCCACGGCCTCGGCCCCCGCCCCGAGCACCCCGACTACGACGCGGTCCGCTGCAACCTGGTCCCGGGCGTGGGCGAGCTGTTCGTCATGCCGACGCTCACCACCTCCGGCCGCGCCGACATCCTCTTCTGGGAGGGCATACCCGGGGGCCCGCTCGACGTCTTCAACGGCGTCAAGGACCCGGCGGAGCACCTCTCCCTGACCCTGGAACTCATGGAGAAGTTCACGCCCTGGGAGTTCGAGCGGGCCCGGAAGGTCGAACTGACCGACGCGGGCGGTGTGCTGTCCGGCCGCTACGCCCCCACCGTCCGCAACCCCATCGGCCGGCTGCCCGGCGGCGGACTGGTCCTCGGCGTCGCGGACGTCGTCGTCGCCAACGACCCGATCACCGGACAGGGCTCCAACTCGGCCTCCAAGTGCGCGGCTTCGTACCTCGCGTCGATCCTGGAGAACGGCGAGAAGGAGTTCGACGAGACCTGGATGCAGGCCACGTTCGACCGCTACTGGGAGACCGCCCGGCACGTCACCAAGTGGACGAACGCGATGCTCGCCCCGCCGCCGGAGCACATCCTCAACCTGATCGGCGCGGCCGGCCAGCTCCAGCCGGTCGCCGACCGCTTCGCCAACGGCTTCAACGACCCGTCCGACTACGAGAACTTCTTCTACGAACCCGAGAAGACGGCCGCCTACCTCGCGGAAGTGACCGGCTAGGCACCCTTGGGGCGCCGGTCCGGACGCACGGCACCCAGGATCGGGAAGGACGCGAGAGGCGAGACCCTGACCGTCTCGCCCGTCCGCGGCGCCTGGATCATCATGCCCGCGCCCAGGTACATCGCCACATGCGTGGCATCCGGGAAGTAGATCACGAGGTCGCCCGGGCGCAGCTTCTTCAGCGGGATCCGCGGCAGCTGCGCCCACTGCTCCTGGCTGGTGCGCGGGATCCGCCTGCCGGCCCTGGCCCAGGCCTGGGAGGTCAGGCCCGAGCAGTCGTACGACTTCGGGCCCTCGGCCCCCCACCGGTACGGCTTCCCGAGCTGCCGCACGGCGTAGCTGAGGGCCCGGGCGCCCTTCTTCGAGGGACGGCGTTCGCCGCGCAGCACCCCGGACGCCATCAGCCGCCGCTGTGCCGCGGCGGTGTCCTTGTTCTCCAACTCGCCGAGCGCGGCCAGCTGCCCGGGGGTGAGGGAGGCGAGAAGTTTCTCGACGTCCTTCAGACGCGCCTGTACGTCGTCGCGGTCCTTCTTCTGCCGCTCGGCGAGGGCCAGTTGATCGTCGAGGGCCTTCCGCGCCGCGCGGTCGAGCTCACCGGCCTGCTTCTCACTCGCGGTCAGCCGCCCGACCGTCTCGACCCGCTCCCGCGCCAACCGGCCGAGCACATGCCCCTCGTCGAGCGCCTGCTGGGGGTTGCGCGCGAGCAGCAGACGTACGTACGCGGAGATCTCGGTGCTGCCCTGGTACTGCTGTCTGGCCAGACGTCCCGCGGCGACCCGGCTGTCGTGCAGGGAGCGGCGGGCCACGGCCAGTTCGCGGTCGAGGCGGGCTACCTCCGCGCGCTGCTTCGTCAGCTTCTCCGCGGTGGCGTTGTAGGTCTCGGTGGCCTTCTCGGCCTCCCGGTACAGCCGCTGGAGATCCGTCAGCTGCTGGGCGACGGTACGCCCGCCGGGCTCCGCCCCCGGCACGGCCGCGGCGGGCGGCGGTACGAGGAGAGCGCCGGCGGCCATCGCCACCGTGCAGACCAGGCGCAGAAGCCTTCCTGACACATCATCACCTCCGGTGCGGGGCAGCCCCTCTGCTCCGCACAGTCAGGTGTTGACGTCTCCACGGCCAAAAACGCGCCGCGTGTGCGCTGATCGGCGCAAGCTCGTCACCCGTCCGTGTCGTCCGGCTTGCGGCCCGGCGTGGCGTCTGGATCGGCGTCCGGCTTGGACCACGGCCACTTCAGCTTCCCGCTGTCCTTCCACCCCTCGGGGTCGTACTCGTACTTCCACCCCTGCGGCAGCCCGAGGCGTTTGCTGTGGCCACGCGGCACGCGCCGGTAGACGACCACGGTGGGCGGGCCGCCTGCCGCGTCCGGTACGGGAATGCGGTACGTCTTGGGCGGGTGCCCGGTGGGGCCCACGAGGACGGGCAGCACGCGGCCGTCCATCGGCCCGCCCTCGAACGGTGTCTGTTCGCTCTTCACGGCACCAGTCTCAGACATCCTCGGCCAGCGCCCGCACCAGCGCGGCGGTCTGCGGGTCCCGGGCCGCGGTCACCGAGAGGACGGCCACGAACTGCTCGACCAGCCAGTCCCGCAGTTCGTCGAGCGGCGGATGCTTGTCCTCGTCGAGCCAGATCAGGGAGGCCGCCTCGACCGCGGTGATCCACATCCGTACGGTCATCCGCAGCAGCAGACCGGGGTCCGGAACGTCCAGATG
The DNA here is from genome assembly GCF_042896045.1 of Streptomyces sp. NPDC001351. NCBI lineage: Bacteria > Bacillati > Actinomycetota > Actinomycetes > Kitasatosporales > Streptomycetaceae > Streptomyces > Streptomyces sp. NPDC001351. The sequence goes on from NZ_JBIAWS010000002.1 coordinate 876,374, forward strand.
GCTCAGGATGTGCTCGGCGGCGGCCCGCCGCACCCCGTCCACGATGGCGGTCGTCCGTGACGTCTCCACCACGCTGCCGCCCTGCAGCAGCGCACTGAACCCGGCGTCGTGCTGGTCGACGAACGCGAGATACCGGTCGAGGGCCCGGGCCAGCCGGGGCAGCAGCGGCCCGACCCGCGCCTCGTCGAAGCACTGCTGCAACTCGTCCGCGGCGGACCGCAGCGCCGCCTCGTACAGCTGCTGCTTCCCGCCGGGGAAGTACCGGTAGACGAGCGGTCGCGAGACCCCGGCCGCCTCCGCCACGTCGTCGAGGGAGACGTCCTCGGGGGCGCGGTGCGCGAAGAGGGACAGCGCGGCTTCGAGCAGCTGGCTGCGGCGCTCTTCGACACTGAGGCGGCGGTAGGCAGGGGCGGAGGGGGTCATGCCTCGCAGGGTAGTCGGCCGGGTGCGGGTTCGTTGTGGCTGGTCGCGCCCACGCGGCGGAGCCGCATATGTCACAGCCCCGCGCCCCTAGGGGGGTACAGCTAGGCCGACGGGACTGCACCCCCTCAGGGGCGCGGGGAACTGCGCGAGAAGCCCCACCGGCCCGCAGACTGCATCAGGCCAGCAGACCCGATGACCTCCACAGCCGTCGGCCGACACCCCGCAGCACACCAATGTCGTCCAAGAAGTCGGTCAACCTCTTCGCGCCGGTCTGCATGACCTCCCTGCGGTGCCCGCTGCCGCGAACCTGCGCCACCGCCTCCCGCCGGTCCAGCCCCACATTCGTGTACACCTCGGGATTGACGAAGGCGACGGAAAACACCCGCGCGAACTCACCGGACGTCACCCTGGTGAACTCCTGCGACCACCGCGGCGCCGTCACCATCTGCCGCCGCAGCTCCTCCCGCGCGTACCGCACATGCCGGGCCTCCTCCACGACATGGATCCGCGTGACCCCCCTGATCAGCGGCTGCACCCGCTCGTCCGGGAACGTCAGCCGCTGCATCCAGTCGAGCACCTCCTCCCCGAGGAGCGTGGCCGTGAACGACCCGGGCGTGGTCGAGATCGTCTTGAACAGCCGCCCCAGGTTCTGGTGCACCCGGGCCACCGGATACCACGGCGCGTCTCCGCGCGAGATCAGCCGCGCGAACATCTTGGAGTGCCGGCACTCGTCCTCGATCTCGGTGAGCGCGTACCGCACATGCGCGCTCGTGGCCGCCTTGTCGTAGATGTGCCGCACGAGCAGTTGCATGAGGATCAGCTCGAACCAGATGCCGAGCGAGGCCAGCGCGGCCGCCTCGTGCTGCGACAGCAGGATCCGCTGCTCCTCGCCCATCCGCTTCCACAGGGGCGTGTCGTACAGCGACACCAGCTCCGGCGGCCAGAACCACTTGCCCTCCTCGAAGGGCGCGTCCCAGTCCAGTTCCTTGTCGGGGTCGAAGGAGTGCTTGGCGGAGGAGGCGAGAAGCCGTTCGGCCACCTGTTCGCGGTCCTTGAGCAGCCCGAGCGCGTCGCGCAGACCGTCCAGCGCGTCGGCTTCCGTCAGGGTCGTCATCGTTCTCCCACCTCTGTTACCCGGGGTCACATCCTCCATCGCTTATGAGACTGCTTGTCAGCAAGCTCGTCAATCCCCTGCGCGCGACTTGTTGACCCGGCGTCTACCGCGTGTGAGCCTGCGAAGCATGCCGACTTACGACCTGTACGCCATGGACTCGGGAGACCCTCTCTGGCAGGTGCCGGCGAGCGGTGCGGCCCGCTTCAGCTGGGAGTACGACGACGGCCGTGACCGCCTGCTCGCCCTGTACCAGAAGGGCAAGGACAAGCAGTGGGACGGCCAGAGGCGCATCGACTGGGATCTCGAGGTCGACCCGTACGACCCCCTCGGCACCCCCGACGAGTCGATGTCGCTCTACGGCACCAAGCACTGGGCCAAGATGAGCGACAAGGACAAGGGTGAGCTGCGCAAGCACTACGCCTCCTGGCAGTTCAGCCAGTTCCTGCACGGCGAGCAGGGCGCGATGATCTGCGCGGCCCGGATCGTGGAGTCGGTCCCCGACCTGGACGCCAAGTTCTACTCGGCGACCCAGACCATGGACGAGGCGCGGCACGCGGAGATCTACGGCCGCTTCCTGCACGAGAAGATCGGGATGCTCTACCCGATCAACGACAACCTGCAGTCGCTGCTCGGCGACACCCTCCGCGACAGCCGCTGGGACATGCCCTACCTCGGCATGCAGGTCCTCATCGAGGGCCTGGCCCTGGCCGCCTTCGGCATGATCCGCGACACCACCGACAAGCCGCTGCCCAAACAGATCCTCGCCTACGTCATGCAGGACGAGGCCCGGCATGTCGCCTTCGGCCGGATGGCGCTGCGCGACTACTACAAGCAGCTCACCGACGCCGAACTGCGCGAACGCGAGGAGTTCGTCATCGAGGGCTGCTATCTGATGCGGGACCGGCTGCGCGGGGTCGAGGTCCTGGAGAACTTCGGCATCCCGACCGCCGAGGCGGAGGAGTACAGCGAACAGTCCGAATTCCTGGCGCTGTTCCGGCAGTTGCTGTTCTCGCGCATCGTCCCCTGCGTCAAGGACATCGGCCTGTGGGGCAAGCGGCTGCAGCAGGCGTACGTCGACATGGGCGTCTTCGAGATGGGCGACTCGAACCTGGACCTGCTGATGGCCCAGGACGAGGAGATCGCGGAACAGCTGGACGCGGAACGGTTCGCCGCGGAGGAACAGGAACGGGTGGCCGAGGTGACGGACGCGATCGAGGCGGGCGCGGCCTCGGGCGGGAGCTAGACCGAGCACCCCAGGTCGTCCGGCACCGCCAGCGGCACCGGCTCGGCCCCCTGCGCAGGGAACGAGGTCCGCAGCGTGAAGGCGTACGGCGTGGGTCCGTTCGCGCGCAGGTGCAGCAGCCGCTGCTCGGCCTCCGCGACGGTCGGCCGGTGCCCCGCCGGGACCCACCACAGGACCACCATCGCCTCTTGCACCCGCTCGAAGAACTCCCGGCGGCGGGCCAGCATCTCGCGGTGGCGGCCCTGGTACATGTACGCGGTCAGGGCGCCGCTGTCCCTCCACACCGACATGTTGATGATCAGCCACTCGTCGCCGAGGACGGGCACGTCCGTCGCGTTGCCCGAGTCGCTCTCGAGCCGCCAGACGAAACCGTCCGCCGCGTCGGCGTCGGCGTTCACGGGGTCGAGGTTGTCGACGAAGTCCTTCAACTGGGGTGAGTCCAGAGGGGCTTTGAGGCGTCCGATGTTGACCTGGGCGAGTTGGTACGCGGCATCGGGTGTCGTCATGAACCGAACGATAGGTCGGGAGGTCCGGCGATCCCAGACCCTGTCTCAGCATGTGAGCCCCGCCGACCGAGCCGGTCCAGGAGCAGCCCTCAACTCACGCTGCCGGGCGGGGAGTTCAGCACCGCCCGCATCACGTCCCTGGCGATCGGCGCGGCCATTCCGCCCCCGGTGATGTCCTCCCGATCCGCCGACGCGTCCTCCACCACCACGGCCACCGCGACCCTCGGCAGCACCTCGCGTTCGCTCTGCGCCCAGGACACGAACCAGGCGTACGGCGTACCGGAGTTGCCGATGCCGTGCTGGGCGGTGCCGGTCTTGCCGCCGACGATCGCGCCGGGTATCGCGGCGTTCGTGCCGGTGCCCTCCGTCACGACGTCCTCCATCAGCCGCTTCACGACGTCGGCGGTCTCCGGACGCATCGCCTGGCGCACCGGGCGCGAGCCCGCCGTGGTCATCGTGGCCCCGTTGCCCGTGGTGGTCCGCTCCACCAGATACGGCGAGCGCACCTGCCCGCCGTTCGCCACGGCCGCCGCGACCATCGCCATCTGCAGCGGCGTGGCCCGCGTGTTGTACTGCCCGATCGACGACAGCGCGAGCTGCGCCCGGTCGACGGACGTGTCGAAGGTGCTCGGCGCCACGGAGAAGGGGATCCGCAGCCGGGGGTCGTTGAAGCCGAAGGCCTTCGCCGCGGCCCCCATCCGCTTCACGCCCACATCCACGCCGAGCTTCGCGAACACCGTGTTGCAGGACCACGCGAAGGCCTCCCGCAGCGGGGCGTCCTCGCAGCCGTCCCCCTCGTTCATCAGCAGGGTCGTGGTACCCGGCAGCCGGTACGGATCCGGTGAATCGGTCGGCCGGTCGATGTCCAGGACGACACCGGCGTCCAGCGCGGCCGCCGCGGTGACCACCTTGAACGTCGAACCCGGCGGATACGTCTGCCGCACCGCCCGGTTGAGCATCGGCTTGTCCGGATCGTCGTTCAGCCGTGTCCAGGACCGCTCCGTGGCCGCGGCGTTCCCCGACAGCACGGCCGGGTCGTACGACGGACTCGACACCAGCGCCAGCACCCGCCCCGTCGCCGGCTCGATCGCCGCCACCGCCCCCCTGCGCCCGTCGAGTCCCTGGTACGCCGCCCGCTGCGCCGCCCGGTTGAGGGTCGTCACGACGTTGCCGCCCCGGCCCTGGGTCCGCGTGAGGTCACCCACCAGGGGGAACGGCGAGAGCATCGGGTCGGTGCCGGACAGCACCGAGTCCCCGGTGTGCTCCAGCAGGGTGGTGCCGTACACCTGCGAGGCGAAGCCGGTGACGGGGGCGTACAGGGGGCCGTCCGTGTACGTCCGTTCGTAGCGGAGCTGCTCCCCGGAGTCACGGGAGCCGGTGATGCTCTGCCCGCCGACCAGGATGTTGCCGCGCGGCCGCTCGTAACGGGCGATGGTGGCGCGGCGGTTGGCGGGATTGTCGTCGAAGGTCCTGGCGCTGAGGATCTGGATGCGGACGGCGTTGACGAGGAGTGCGACGAGCAGGAGGGCGCAGAAGAAGGCGGCGTGCCGGATGTGCCTCGCCATCAGGGCGCCACCTCCCCGTTGTACTGACGCCGTGCCGCATGGCTGACCCGGATCAGCAGCGCCACGATCGCCCAGTTGGTGACCAGCGACGAACCGCCCTGCGCCAGGAACGGCATCGCCATGCCGGTCAGCGGGATCAGCCCGGTCACCCCGCCCGCGATCACGAACACCTGGAGCGCCACGATCGAGGCGAGGCCGACCGCCAGCAGCCGGCCGAAGGGGTCGCGCAGGGCGAGGCCCGCGCGGTAGCCGCGCTCGACGAGGAGGCCGTAGAGGAGGAAGAGCGCGGACAGGCCCGCCAGCCCCAGTTCCTCCCCGGCCGTCGCGAGGATGAAGTCGGACTTCGTCGCGAAGCCGATGAGGATCGCATGGCCGAGGCCGAGGCCCGTGCCGAGGACACCGCCCGCCGCGAAGGCGAACAGGGACTGCGCGACCTGGTTGGGGCCCCGCCCCGCCTCGATCGTCGCGAAGGGGTGCAGCCAGTCCTGGACCCGGCTGTTCACATGCGGTTCCAGCCAGCCGACGGCCACCGCGCCGGCGGCGGCCAGCAGCAGGCCGACGGCGATCCAGCCGATGCGGCCGGTGGCGACGTACAGCAGGACCACGAACAGACCGAAGAACAGCAGCGAGGTGCCGAGATCGCGCTCCAGCACCAGTACACCCACACTCGCCAGCCAGATGGCGAGAATCGGACCGAGCACCCGGCCCGTGGGCAGCTGGACCCTCCGGAACCGCCAGACCTGACGCCCGGTGAACGCGAGCGCGCTGCGGTTGGCCGCCAGATACGCGGCGAAGAACACCGCGAGCAGCACCTTCGCGAACTCGCCCGGCTGGATGGAGAATCCGGCGATCCGCACCCAGATGCGGGCGCCGTTCACGGCCGGAAAGAGGATCGGCAGCGCCAGCAGGAAGAGCGCGGCGACGACCCAGACGTACGCGTACCGCTGGAGCCACCGGTAGTCCCGGACCGTCAGGACCAGCGCGATGAACAGGGCCACGCCCAGCGTGGACCAGACGAGTTGGGTGGGGGCGGCCTGGTCGTGGGGAGTCTCCAGGTCGAGCCGGTGGATGAGCACCAGGCCGATGCCGTTGAGGAGCACCCCGATGGGCAGCAGCAGCGGGTCGGCGTACGGCGCCCGCATCCGCACCGCGCAGTGGGCGAGCAGCGCGAGCACGCCGAGCCCGGCGCCGTAACCGGCGGCGCCGGGCGGGACGGTGCCGTTCCTCGCGAGGCCCACGGCGCAGTAGCCGTACACGCAGAGCAGTACGGCGACGACGATGAGGGCGAGTTCGATGCCACGGCGCCGGGGCAGACGGGTCACGGGGGCTGGGGTGGCCGGGGTGTCCGCCTGTGCCACGGTGGGTCCGGCGTTGGTCATGTCCGGAACCTACCCAAATAGTCGGTCTTGTGATCTCAGGATCTCAGCACCAGCGCGGCTGTTCGTGGCTGGTGACGTCGATGAAGCGGGCCGCGCCCCACGCCCAGGTGCCGTCCGGGAGGAGGTACCAGATGTTGTCGCCGTCGACGCTCTGCCCCGGGGTCTTGCAGAAGATGGAGACCACATCGCCCCGGTGGGCCACCCGGATCACCTGGCTGCCGCGGTTCGGCGCACTGCGCAGAAACAGCGTGCCCGCGGTGACGACACCCCGCGCGAGCCGGTCGTGGTCGTGGTCGTGGTCGTGGTCGTGCTCGCCCCCCTGGCCGAAGCCCGGGTCCCCGTCACCGCCGCCCCACTCGTCGTCCGCGAGGGCGGGGGAGACGGCCACGGAACTGACGAGAGCGCAGGCGGCGGTGGCGGTGGCCAGACGTATGAGGGTGGAGCGCAGGGACATGGGGGATACCTCCATGAACGGGGGCGAAGCTGACTATTCGCCACATATCCGCCACATTAGGAGGAGGGGGCGGGGCTCGCCTGTCACGCTGGTCCATAGGAGCGCCCCGAAAGGGGCGCGGGGCTGTATCGATGTGCGGCTCCGCCGCGTGGGCGCGACAAGCCCCCACAGGCCTGTACGCGACCAACGACCGTCGGACCCGAGCTCTCAGTCCCCCGACCCCAGGGTCAGAATCGCAACCGCCCCACCATCCACCGCATTGGCGAACTCCAGCCGCGCCCCCAACACCTCGGCCTGCCCGGCCGCGATGGTCAACCCGAGACCGTGCCCCTTGGCACCGCCCTCGGTCCGGAACCGCTGCGGCCCGTGCTCAAGGAGATAGTCCGGGTACCCGTCCCCGTGATCCCGTACGGTCACGACCGCCCCGTCCACGGTCAGAGACACCGGCGCCCGCCCGTGCTTGTGCGCATTGGCGACCAGATTCCCCAGCACCCGCTCCAGCCGCCGCCGGTCCGTCTCCACGCGGGCGTCCCGCAGCACGACGACCTCCGTGTCGGTCCCCGACGCCCGCACCACCCGCGCGGCCAGCGCGCCCAGTTCCTCCGCGTCCAGCTCCAGCTGCTCCCGCCCGGTGTCCAGCCGGGAGATCTCCAGCAGATCCTCGGTGAGCGTGCGCAGCGCGGCCACCCGGTCCCGCACCAGCTCCGTCGGCCGGCTCGGCGGCAGCAGCTCGGCCGCCGCGTGCAGCCCGGTCAGCGGCGTGCGCAGCTCGTGCGCCACGTCCGCGGTGAACCGCTGCTCGCTCAGCAGCTTGCCCTGCAGCGAGGCCGCCATCGAGTCCAGCGCGGCGGCCACGGCGGCCACCTCGTCCTGGGGGTGTGTCGGATCCTTCGTACGGGGGTCGTCGACGCGCGCGTCCAGGTCGCCCGCGCTGATCCGCCGGGCCACCTGCGCCGTGGCGTGCAGCCGCCGTGTCACCCGGGTCACCGCGAACGCGCCCACCAGCAGCGTCACCGTGATCGCCAGGCCCGACGACCACAGGATGGACTGGTCGAGCGCGGCGATCGTATGGGACTGCTGTGAGTAGTCGACCTCGACGGCGAGCGCCCTGTTCCGGTCCGCGGGACCCGCCGCCCACATCGTGGGATGCCCGTGGTGCTCGGAGACCATCGTGCCGCGGTCCCCGTCCGCCGCGAGCTCCCGCAGCGCGCTCGGCAGCCCCGGGGGATCGACGCCCGCCCCCGGCAGCAGCGAGTCCCCGGCCTGGTACGCCTTCGTCGCGTCCGTCAGGCGCGACAGCGCGAGGTCGCGGGCCTGGCCGACGGTCTGGTTCGTCACCGACACATGCACGAGCACGCCGAGCAGCGCGGCGAGCGCACAGCACATCACGGTGATGAACCCGGCGGCCTTCAGGGCGAGCGTGCCGGCCCACTGGGGGAGCGCGAGCCTTGTCATGAGGTCGCCGAGGGGGAGGCGGAGGGCGATGCGGAGGGGTGCGACAGGCGCTCGCGCTTGCCGATGTGCAGCATCTCGTCGTGGGTGAGCAGCATCACGCGCTGGTTCGGGTCCCAGGTCCACTGGAAGCGGTACTCGTAGTCGGCGAGATCGGACGGCGCGTGGATGATCACGGAGCGCCCGGCCAGCTCGACGCCGCTGACCGCGTCGTTGTTGGACATGACCTGGACCACCCGGCCCGACTCGACGGTGTAGATGCGCACGGCGGTCTGGTTGCCGGGCAGCAGCCGGAAGCCCAGCGTCAGATCGGGGCGCCCGTCGCCGGTGACGTCCCGGTAGTACGCCTTGAGCAGCGGACACTTCGGGTTCGCCGGCTGCTTGCCGCAGTAGGCCATACGGCGGGCCGTCTCGCGGTACGGCGCCTTGGAGCCGGAGTAGTCGGAGGGGTGCTGGGACATCTCGGCCCTGACGACGGCCACCGGGTCCACCTTGCGGATGTCGTCGTCCGGAGCCGTGACGCCCTTCATGGCCTCGGCCTCGCCGTTGTCGTAGTCCCAGGCGGGACTGGCCGCCGGGCTCAGGCCCGGCCACAGTTTGTCCGGGCTGGTCGCGGTCGGGGTCGACCCGGCGCCCTGCAGTCCGCCCGCGTCACCGCAGCCCGCCGCCAGCAGCGCGAGGACGGCTGTGGCGAGGGCTGTGCATGCGGCGCGCGTGCGGAGCACGGTACTCCTGTGGCTGAGAACGATCGGTGACCCGGTACACCCTATTCGTCCGGCGAAACGATTACCTCGCTACTCGGCTACCTGGCGATACGGCTGCTCGGCCACCTGATCGCCCGGCTACTCGGCCAGCTCCTCCAGGAGCCGTGCCGTGGGCAGCCCTGCCCGCAGATAGTCCACGAACAGCTCGTTGTGCAGCGCCCAGGGGGAGCGGCGGGACCGTATCAGCCGTATCGCCTCCTCGGTGGCATGCCCCCGGCGGACCAGGGCGTGCGCGACGACCAGCCCCGAGCGGTTGTACCCGTGATAACAGCGGACGAGGACCTTGCGGCCCTCGTCCAGTGCCTCGCCCGCGGCCTGCGCCAGGCGCATCACACCCGCGAGCTGGGTCCCGTCCAGCGGCCCGTCCGGTATCGCCCACACATGGTGCTCCACACCGGGGTCGGGCCCGTGCCCCGGCAGTCTCAGCAGGGTCTGCACGAGATCGAACTCGTCCCGCACGACGGCGAACTCCAGTTGCCCGGTGCGACCCCTGAACTCGTGCCCGCCCATCCACAGGCCGGGCACGATCTCGCTCCATGGACTGTCCGGAGCCGGTACGTCGGGCTGCTTCCTGCGGGTACGCAATCACGCCTCCCCAAGCGCCGCTTCCGTGGAGCCCAACTCCTCGTCAAAGGTAGCCGGGTTCTTGCCCGGGGAGCACCCCGCCTGTTCCCATGGTCAAGGGGTGATGGTGCATGACCGGACTGCGTGTCGTACCGTCCTGGCGGCACGGCCAGGAGCGGCTCTACGTATGCCTCACGGACGGGCGGAACGTCGCCTGGTACGACAGGGAGGCCGCCAGGGTCAACCTGCTCAGCGAGGGCGAGAGGGAGGGCGTGCTGGAGGCTCTGGGCCCCTTCCTCACCGGCCCGGTGACCGTCGGCCCGCCGCCGGTCCCGACCCCGGCCGAGCTGGCCCGGCTCTCCCTCCACCCGGACGACGACCTGGCGCCCAACCGCCCCGGCGAGGCGCTGCTGGTCGCCCTGGACCGGGAACCGGGACCGCCGCACCGGCTGCGCCCGGACCCCCGCCGCCGGGCGCTGGCGGCGCAGCAGACGGTCGGCGAGGCCCTGGACCGCCTCGACGGCGCGGGCTGGCACGCCCTGCACTCGATCCCGCTGCCCGGCGGCGACCGCATCCACCACCTGGCGATCGGCCCGGGCGGCCTGTTCGCCGTCCATACGGTGTACGCCCGTAAGCAGAAGGTGACGGTCGCCGATCCGATGGTCGGCCTGGGGCGCCGCGAGCCCCACCCGCTGCTGCGCCGCGTCCGCGCCGACGCCGACCGGGCGTCGTACGCGCTGACGGCCGAGGTCCACCCGGTCCTGGCCCTCGCGGAGCCGGCGGACGTCGCGATCCCGGCCCCGCTCCGCGAGGTCCGCGTCCTGAAGGACACGGACATCGAGGGCCTGGCCCGCCTCGGCGGCGTCCTCAAGCCGGCGGACGTGGAGGCGCTGCACGCGATGGCGCGGGACCGGGGGACGTGGACGCGGGTGTGACGGCTGCCGGGCAGTGGCTTTCAGCCGGTCCGAGTCTTTCAGCCCGTCCGGCGACGGAGGACGATGCCGTTCAGGCCGACAGGGGGCTGGGGCGCAGCCCCCAGGGACGGCGCCCGTGCGACCAGGCAGCGCACTCAGGGCAGCGGCGCCGCACCGGCAGGGTCGAGCAGCGGGGCGAGCAGATCGCCGTAGTCCTGGAGGCGGGGCGCGAGGTCGGGTGCCTGGAAGGTGAGCTGCGCGGGTGACCCGCACTCCTCGACCTCCGTCCAGGTGACGGGCGCGGAGACGGTGGGCTCGGGGCGGGCGCGCAGGGTGTAGGGCGTGGCCGTGGTCTTCCGGGCGGCGTTCTGGCTCCAGTCGACGAAGACCTTCCCGGGCCTGAGGCTCCTGGTCATGCGGTGCAGGGCGAGCCGGGGCATGGCCCGCTCGGCCTCGACGGCGAGCTGCTTGGCGTACTCGCTCACCTGCTCGGACGGGGTGGGCCGTACCGCGGCGAGCAGATGCAGCCCCTTGGACCCGGAGGTCTTGGCGAAGGCGTCGATGCGGTCGGCCGCGAGCCGTTCCCGCAGCCAGAGGGCGACCTCGCAGCAGTCGACGACGGTCGCGGGCGCCCCCGGATCGAGATCGAAGACGATCCGGTCGGCGACACCGGCGTCCTGGACGACCCACTGCGGCGTATGGAACTCGGTGACGAGATTCGCCGCCCACATCAGGCTCGCCAGGTCCTGTACGAGCACCATCCGCGCCGGCCCCTCCATCCGCGGCACCTCGGCGGTGGTGACCCAGTCGGGCGTACCGGGGGGCACGTTCTTGGCGAAGAACACCTGTCCGCCCGGCCCGTCGGGATACCGCAGGAAGGAGACGGGCCGGTCGCGGAGGTGGGGGAGCAGGTGGTCGGCGGTGGTGGCGTAGTAGTGCAGCACCTCGCCCTTGGTGAACCCGGTCGCGGGATACAGCACCTTCTCGAGGTTGCTGAGCGCGAGCCGTCGCCCCTCCACCTCTGTGATCGGCGTCATACGATGAGAATCTCACGCAAACAGCAATGAATCTGAGTGAACGCTGCAAAGAGATCAAAACAGACCGAAAGGGTGCTGCACGTGCGATCCATATGGAACGGCGCCATCTCGTTCGGCCTGGTCAGCATCCCGATCAAGCTGGTGAACGCCACCGAGAGCCGCTCGATCTCCTTCCGCCAGATCCATGTCGAGGACGGCGGCCGGATCCGCTACCGCAAGGTCTGCGAACTGGAGGACAAGGAGGTGAGCGGGGCGGAGATCGGCAAGGGCTACGAGGACGCGGACGGCACGATCATCCCGATCACGGACGAGGACCTGGCCCATCTGCCGCTCCCCACGGCGAAGACGATCGAGATCGTGGCCTTCGTTCCGGCGGACAGCATCGACCCCCTCCAGATGGACGCGGCGTACTACCTCGCGGCGGGCGGCGCCCCGGCCGCCAAGCCGTACACCCTCCTGCGCGAGGCCCTCAAGCGCAGCAACAAGGTGGCGATCGCCAAGTTCGCCCTGCGCGGCAGGGAACGGCTGGGCATGCTGCGGGTGGTGGAGGACGCCATCGCCATGCACGGCCTCCTGTGGCCGGACGAGGTCCGGGCCCCCGAGGGAGTGGCCCCCGACGCGAAGGTCAGCGTCAACGACAAGGAACTCGACCTGGCGGACGCCCTGATGGACACCCTGGGCGGGATCGAGCTCGACGAACTCCACGACGAGTACCGCGAGGCACTGGAGGAGGTCGTGGCCGCGAAGGCGGCGGGCGAGGCACCACCGCAGGCCCCGGAACCGGCGACGGGCGGCAAGGTCCTGGACCTCATGGCAGCGCTGGAGAAGAGCGTGAAGGCCGCCAAGGAGTCGCGCGGCGAGGAGCAGCCGGCGGAGGTCAGACGCCTCCCGGCCCGCAAGTCGGCCCGGACGGCCCCGAAACAGGCGGGCGGAAAGAAGTCGACGTCCACCGCCAAGAAGACGACCGCGAAGAAGACGACGGCATCGGCCTCGGCGAAGAAGTCCACGGCGAAGTCGACGCAGGGGACGAAGAAGACGGCGGCGAAGACCACCACAGCGAAGAAGACCCCCGCAAAGAAGACGACGTCCCGCAAACGCACGGCCTGACACCGCTCCACTCCGCCGTTTGCTCACAGCCGTACCCTGCCCGATCCGGCCCGGCAGCCGGGGGAGTCCTCCGGGCTGGTGGGTGCTTTCGCGGCGAGCGGGGCTCGCGGCGCGGGGGTGCCGGGCCGTCAGGCGGGCTCCGGGACCCGGCGGCGGGCGGCGACGACCACCAGGCCGCCGACGACGGCGAGGCTCATGAGCACCGTGCCGAAGACGGTCGCGCCGTTGGTCAGTCCCACGGCGTCGCTGAGGTAGCCGGCGGAGACCGGCAGCAGGCCGGCCGGGATGTAACCCCCCACGTTGAGCGCCGCGTTGGCCTCGGCGAGCCGCTCCGGCGGAACGGTGGAGTTGAGCAGGGAGAGCCCGCCGAGCTGCCCCATACCCTGTCCGGCACCGGCCAGCAGCGCCGAGGTGATGAGCACCGGCACCGACGAGGTGTGCACGGCGACGATCAGTGTGATCATGCTGAGGCCGGTGCTGATCGCGCCGGCGGTGAGGATGGTGCGTCGGCGCAGCCGCTGCACCGCGAACTGCACACCGGTGGCGGCCAGGAACATCACGAACGCCATGGCCCCGGCGACGATTCGGCTGGTGGTGCCGAGCAGGCCGGACAGCAGCGACGGACCGAGCGAGAGCACGAAGGACGTCGCGGTGATACCGGGAGCGAACACCGCGATGCCGAGGGTGAGTTGCAGTCCCTTGCCCCTCGGCACACCGGGCACCCGGAGCCACGCCCCCTTGGCGGGCGCGGCGGGACGCTGGACCGGCATGCGCAGCACGGCGAGGACCGCGGTGGCGAGCAGCGCCATCTCGACGAGGAAGACGGTGACCGTGGGCGCGGGCAGGGTCTCGGACAGAATGCCGGCGAGAAGCGGCCCGAGGCCGGCCCCGAAGACCATGGCGCAGGAGGCGAGCAGCGCGGCGAGCCGCTTGCGGTCCTGCCCGGCGACATCCGTCACGGCGGCCATGCCCGCGGAGACGACGGCGCCGACGGCGATACCGGTGAACAGCCGCGCCACGATCAGCGCTGCCACGCTGGACGCAGTCGCGAAGATGAGGCAGGCGGCGAGGGCGAGCGCGAGGGCGGGCAACAGGACGGGCTTGCGCCCCAGCCGGTCGGACACCACGCCGGACACCAGCAGCGAACCGAGCAGGCCCACGATGTAGAAGGCGAACACGACGGTCAGGGTGCCCTTGGAGAACCCGATGTCGCGCTGCCACAGCACATACAGCGGAGTCGCCGCGTTGGACAGCACGAAGACGGCCGTCACCGGCCACGCGGCCAGCCACACCCACCAGGTGGGAGCGGAAGAGGGGGCAGCGCTGGGGGAGGAGCCTGCCGCGGCCCGTTCCTCCGTACCGGAACGCTCCTCTCCCACCACCTTCACCCCCGCCGTTCGACTCTCCGACATGACAGATCCTCCCTGCAGGGTAGTACGAGTTTTCTCGAACATAGCATGCAGTACGATTGGAGTCGTACATAGGATTTGGGACATGAGGAGCTGCCATGCCTTCGACGGCGCGTGCGGTGCCTGTACCGTCACCGACGGTCAAGGTCCTGCCGGAACCCGCCGGCCTGCCCGAGCCGCTCCCGGAACCGGCTGTGGAGGACCTGCGTCTGGAGACGGTGCTGGGCGCCCTGAGCGACCCGCTGCGCCTGCGCATCGTGCGCAAACTCCTCCTGGAGTCGGAGCACTTCGACCACACCTGCGGTTGGTTCGGTCTCGACCGCCCCAAGTCCTCCCTGACCCACCACTTCAAGGCCCTGCGTGAGGCGGGCATCACCCGCCAGCGCCAGTACGGCCTGGAACGCCGCAGCCACGTCCGCGTCGACGACCTCAACGCCCGCTTCCCCGGCCTCCTGGACCTGGTCGCGGCCTGGACACCGGACGAGCCCTGAGACAACGCGGCCTGGGCGCCCGGCGGGCAGGCTGGAGCGGTTCGGGTGCCGCCTCTCCTGAGGCCGATGCCGCGATCTGCGGAGCCGGGCTCGGTGCACGCCAAGGAGTGAACACGAGCGGTACCGGGGAGGAGAGCGCGTACCGCTCAGGGAGGTTCCGGTGACAGCAACCCAGCTGTCGCGTCTACCGGACGAGCCGTCCCGGTGATGTGAAAATCGCTGTCGCGAACGAGGGCGCATGCCGAAGCGCTGCAACAGCAGCAGCTCCAGGCGATGGCGAGGGTGCAGGCCTGGCTCGCGCACCGAGGGAGCGGCGCAGCATAGGCGCGGCCGCGACGAGAGGCCGCCACGCACTGATCGGTCTCGCTGAAGGTGAACCACCTCCGGGCTGTGACCAGCTTTGGTTCAGATTGAGCGAGACGGCGGCGCGGTTGGCGTCCCGCTCAATCTGAGTTCTGAGGGCCAGGACTTGCCTCACGTTCGGCGGCGAACTCGTCGAGAAGCTGGAACAGGACCTTGATCGCGTGCTTCTCGTCCTCGGGCGGCAGGTCTGCGATGCTGTTCCAGCCCTCTGGGAGCGCGATATGCAGGACCTGTCCGGGCCAGGCATGGTTGCAGCTGCAGCTGCAACCGCGGCGGGCAACGAGCCACTCGTGCCAGCCTGTGAGCCCCTGTCCGCCATGGCGCATCGCGTGCTGGTCGTAGCCGGTGAGGAAGGCGGCCAGCTGATGGAACGATGATCCTGTGCCGACGAACATGCCGGGACGCCGGCCGACGCAGGCGAAGTACTCGCGCTCGCTCATTTCCCTGATCTGTGTCATCGGTCTCCTTCGCAGGTCGGGCGCGGATCCGGTTATGCGCCGTACGGATGCCGACGGTTGGTCCAGAGTCGTCTGAGGGCTTCGAGTTCGGTGCGGGGGAAGTGCTCGCCCCATTTGCCGCGGTAGCCGCTCTCGCCGTAGGTACGCGCGACGTCGTCGAAGCAGCGGATTGCGGCGCGGGCCAGCTCGTCGATGGCGTGTTGGCTGGACCAGATTTCGAGGCCCTTGTTGTCGTGGTCGCTTCCGTCCCGGAGCTTCAGGATCCGGACCCAGACGTGCTCGTCTTCCCGATAGAAGATCCATCGACAGGCGGTCGGCTCAGCCTCGAACTGCGCTCGTGTCTCCGTCTCGCCAGCGATCAGCCGGGCCAGCGCGGTCAGGAACTCTTCCGGCGCGCTTGTGATGTAGGAGGCGGTGAGCACGATGACCGCCAGGCGGTCTGTGACGGTGCAGTCAGCCCAGCCGTGTCCGTCGAGACGCCAGTCAAGGCGCAGGCCGGTCGTCACGACGGATTCCCTTCCAGGAAGTGCCGGATGTCCGATGCCGCGGCAGCGAGCTGTTCGCCGGCCTCGAGCCAGATGGTGACCGACGCGTTCCAACTCCCGGGAAAGGTACGCCAAGGACGGAGCGTCCAGGTCAGCCCGACGTGCCCGCCTGAGCGGAACACGGCCGACAGGGCCAGGTCCTCGTCGACGGTGTGCCAGGTCCGCACACCGTCCCAGCCATGGAAGTCCGCGGCGAGGCAGTCCAGGAATGACGCGAGGTCGGCGTCCCGGATCCAGGCCACGACCCCGTCGACGCGCGAGCTCAGGCCGGGCGCCCAGAGCTCGACGGCGTAGTGGGCGCAGTCGGCATCAACGAGAGATCGATCGCTGAACCGGATTCCGACAGCGCGGTTGTCCAGGCAGCGGAGAGCCACGCCGCTCTCTTCGGCGCCGTCCAGGTAGGTCATGCGGGTCAAGCTAGGCCAAGGTCAAGACTGCCGTCACCACGATTCCCGGGGGCTGCAGCTGCCTCGATGATGGGTCGGTAGATGACCCAGGTCGACCAGGACGCGAGACCAGATGACTCAGATAGGCGGAGACTGGCCCACCTTCAGCGAGACGGGTCGCGCACGAAGCCGTCAAGAAGACGCGCGCTCTCTGAACAGCTCGTATGGCAGAGGGCGGTGGAAGTGCTGGCTCACTCGTCCACGAATGGTCCACGCGCAGTCTTGTGGTCCGCACTCTGCTGTTCCGGGACCGCGCCTGGGCTTGATCGGCGTCGGCGGCATCTTCGTTCTGCCGGCCGTGTTCAACCTCCTCGCAGCGATCCACGAACTCATCGGCTGAGGAGGCTGGGGACCGGCCCAGCAAGTGAGGGCGCAGTCGCACCACAAGTGCACCAGATCGAGCGGGGAACAGCGGGGAATCACGGGGAAGGCAGCCGAGCCCCCGAGTCCACGTAGCCGCCGTTCACCCAGGTGAACGCTCTCGAACGACACCCGCAGCCCTACCACGACAGTTGGAAAGCGTGCACGTTCAACCGTCGAGCGGGATCGCTGTGGGCGCGGTGTCAGAGGCTGGTGAGATCGTGAGGCCATGGACATGCTCGCCGATCTTCCCGAACCAGTCGCCCCAGAACAGGCCGTCATCGCGCACTACCGTCTGAGCGACGACCAATACGGCTCACGTTCGGAGCGCCAAGCAATCTTCGATGCCGAGCGGGCTATGACAGCCGCCGTAGAAGGAGCGGGAGCCGGTGAGGTCGACGGGAACGAGTTCGGCGGAGGTGAGGCCGTGCTGTATGCCTATGGGGCGGATGC
Organism: Streptomyces sp. NPDC001351; assembly: GCF_042896045.1. NCBI lineage: Bacteria > Bacillati > Actinomycetota > Actinomycetes > Kitasatosporales > Streptomycetaceae > Streptomyces > Streptomyces sp. NPDC001351. Next base: position 893,421 of record NZ_JBIAWS010000002.1, read on the forward strand.
CGAAGCGCTCTTCAAGGTCATGGAGCCGACGCTTCGCAGCCTGCCGTTCAGGCCGGCGTACGTCGTGTTGCGACAGGGCAGTCGCGAGATGGAGTCCCGGGTGGACCTGTGATGCGGTACAGCAGCGAAGTACAGCAACCCCAGCAACCGGCAGCGCCCAACAGCAGCCCTCGTAGTGCCCCCGGCGACCTGAATGACCTCCACTGACCGTTCTCTGTAGAGCTACGGATCAGAAGCTCCCCGTGCCACACCTATGTCAGATCCAGGGGAAGCCACGAGGAAGGAAGGGTGGTGGTCAGTGGGTGTGGGGCCCACACGCTCCTCACACACGATCGGTGCGCAACAACGAGAAAGAGCGGGAGACAGTGAAACTGTCTCCCGCTCTTTCACATCGGCATCCGCCCTGGTCAGCGCTTGACTCTTGCTGATCCTCGGCGAGTGCCCCCGGCAGGATTCGAACCTGCGCACACGGCTCCGGAGGCCGTTGGATTCCCGCACGGTTTCCCAGGTCGACGGCTTGCCTGATGGATTGTCAGGCTCGCCGTCCCGTGCATGTCCCGCGAGAATGAAATGGCCCATTCATTCGTCTTGTCCGGATCATTCCCTGGTGGGGTCGATCCATGCGCCATGACGTTGATCACGACTTTCTCGGGCAAGCGCAGGGGGGATGTGGTGCGCCCTTCAATCGAAGAGGGCAGCCGTCCGACGAAGGAAGTGAGCTGGTTGCGCGCCTGGCTCGTGAGGGAGCTCCCGCGCGGTGTCGGGGGCCAACGATGGTCGGCGGCTGTGCCCCACGGCTTCTCGTCCGGATGTGCTGGAGCGGGTGTCCCTGCTGAGTTTCCGGCGCTCCTGCGAGGGCTCGGCGGGAAGCCCATCGCCGACAAGGTGCGCGGGCCGACGCCGCGAACCTGCCTTGCGCGATGAGAGACGTGTTGGCCGGAGGGCGGCACGTTGACGGACCCCGACAGTGAACGTCTGAGTCGGGCGCCGGGCGGATTGCCGACGGCTGCAGAGCGGCGCGCGAATGCGGGCTCGGGCTCGTGCGCACTCCGAGGCTGCGGGTGCGCAGCGGGAGCTGGGAGCCTTTTGGTCTCGCAGCCGTGGGCGTGTGGACCGCAGGGAGTCGGCGGTGGCCCTGAAGGGTTCGCCGGACGAATCGGCCGCACCTGGCCGTGACCACGGGAGTTGTCAGCCATCCCCCTCTCATCAGGGAAAACAAACTCGGCACCGAGGGTACGAACAACTTCTCCGGCAGACATCACAGTCGGAAAGGGTTCTCGCCCGAGGGGGACGAAAAGTACCTTGTGCTGCGGATCAGCATGTTCTTCTTGTATGCGAAAGAGGCTTCGCCATGGGGCGCCCCGAACTACCGGTCGACCCGGCGGCCGGTCCCGTGCAGCGACTCGCCCATGATCTTCGGGAGCTGCGCCGTTCGGCGGGCGGCGTGTCGTACCGGGCCATGGCGAAGAAGGCCGGCTTCTCGGCGACGACCCTGGCGAAGGCGGCGAGCGGCGAGCGGCTGCCGTCGTTGGCCGTGCTCCAGGCGTACGTCCAGGCATGCGGGGAGGACCCCGCTGAGTGGGAGGCCCGGTGGGCGGAGGCCGAGGCGCTGGCCGGGGAGGAGAGGCAGGAGGATGCCGACGCCGCACCGCCCTACCGCGGCCTCGCCCGCTTCGAGCCGGACGACCGTGAGCTGTTCTTCGGACGGGACCGGCTGATCGACGAGCTGAGCGAGCTGGCCTGCGGGTCCCCGTTCGCCGTGGTGTTCGGGGCGTCCGGCAGCGGCAAGTCCTCCCTGCTGCGGGCCGGTCTGATTCCCCTGCTGCGGGAGAAGATCGCGCAGCAGGGGCGTACGGCGGTGCTCCGTATCCTCACTCCGGGCGCCCGGCCCGCCACCACCTACGGGCATCTGCTGACTCCGGCGGCCGACGACCCGGAGAGCTGGGTGGTGGTTGACCAGTTCGAGGAGGTCTTCACCCTCTGCCGCGAGCGCGCCGAGCGGGACCGCTTCCTCGACCTTCTGCTCGCCGCGCGCGACCCGGGAAGCCGACTGCGCGTGCTCATAGCCGTACGGTCCGACTTCTATGCGCGGTGCGCCGAGCACCCGCGGCTGGCGGAGGCGCTGCACTCGAGTGGGCTGCTGGTTGGGCCCATGACCGCGGACGAACTGCGCGAGGCGGTGATCGGTCCCGCGCAGGCGGCCGGGCTCATCGTGGAGCGGACCCTGACCGCACGACTCGTCGAGGACGTGCTCGACGAGCCCGGCGGGCTGCCGATGCTGTCCCACGCCCTGCTGGAGACCTGGCGGCGGCGCAAGGGACGGATGCTGACCCTGGCCGCGTACGAGGCGGCCGGCGGGGTGCGCGGCGCGATCGCGGCCAGCGCCGAGGAGGCGTACGGCGAACTCTCACCGGAGCAGGCGCACGTCGCCCGGCACCTGCTCCTGCGGATGGTCGAGCCCGGCCAGGGCAACGCCGACACGCGCCGCCCGCTCAGCTGGGAGGAAATGGCCGGGTGGGAGGACCCCGAGGTGCGGGCCGTCGCCGGGCGGCTGACCCGGGCCCGGCTGCTGACCACCGACGACGACGGAGTTCAGCTCGCCCACGAGGCACTCATCACCTGCTGGCCGCGGCTGCGCGAGTGGATCGACGCGGACCGGGAGCGGCTGCGCCACCACCGGCAGCTGACCGACGCCGCCCGTACCTGGCTGGAGCACGACCGCGACCCGGGCACGCTGTACCGGGGCACCCGCCTGGCGCGGGCCGAGGAACTGTTCGCGGGCGACGACCGCGGCTACGACGGTCTGACGTCCGAGGAAACGGCCTTCCTGGTCGCCGCGGCGCAGCAGCGGGCGGAGGAGGAGCGGGCCGCCGCCCGGGTCCGGCGCCGCAGCCGCACGCTCACGGCCTCGCTCTGTGCCGTGCTGGCGGTGGCCCTGGTCGTCGGGCTGACCGCGCTGCGACTGCGGCAGGACAGCGAGCAGCAGACCACCGACACGGCGGCCCGCCGGGTGGCCGCGGTCGCCGAGGCGCTGCGGAGCACCGACCCGCGCACCGCGATGCTGCTCGGCGTCGCCGCATGGCGCACCTCCGCGCTGCCGGAGTCCCGCCGTGCCCTGCTGGGCGCCCTGGCCCAGCCCGAACTGGACAACTTCACCGACCCGGCGCCCGGTGACGCCCCGGCGCAGTTCCTCGACGTCTCCGGGCGCACTCTGCTCAGCACCACCGACAGCAGCACCTGGCGGACGTGGGATGTGGGAACCCACCGCCGTATCGCCTCGGGGCCGCTACCGCACGGGTCGGTGCTCGCCGCGGGCCCGGGCGGCCGGGTGCTCGTCATCCAGACCACTGACAGGACCCAGCGGCTGTGGGACACCCGAACGAGGCGCTGGATCGGGGGTCCCCTGCCGGACACGTACACCGTGAGCTTCGCGGCGAGTGGGCGCCATTACCTGGTGACGAGCCTGTTCGACGACCGGGTTGGGCTCTACTCCGTCACCGACGGCCATCTGATCTTCCGGACCCCGTCGGCCGGCAGCGGGGAGCGCGCCACCGCGGCGGCCGACGACCGGCTGCTGGCCGTCTGCGCGCGCGGCCGGGCGCCTCAGGTCTGGGACACCTCCACGCGCAGCGTCCGCTCCGGTGCCTGGACGAGCACTCGCGGCGTCTGTGATGACGACACCCTCCTCGACCTCACCGGCGGCCGACTCCTGGCCCTTGCCGGGGGCCGGGTGCGGGTGTGGGACACCACGTCGGGACGAAAGCTCGCCGACGTCGCCCACCCGGGTGCCCTTTCGGCCGTCGTGAGCGCGGACGGCTCCTATCTGGCGACCGGCGGCGGCCAGGAGATCAGAGTGTGGCGTCTGTCCAAGGGCGGCGCCCCCGTTTTCCGACACTCCTTGGACAACGAGTCGCTCTCGGGTCTCGCCTGGGACCCCTCGCGGCCCCTGCTGCGGTACCTCGAGGGAGGCACGGTCCACACCCTCGACCTCACCACGACGCTCACCCGCGCCTGGCGCACGAGTCCGCTCGCAGGGGTCGGGCTCAGCCCCGACGGCAGGACGCTCGCCACCGCCGAACGTATCGGTGACCGCTACGTCTTCCAGCTGCGGAACACGCGTGACGGCCGTCTGCTGCGCACCCTGCCGACCCCGTCACGTCCTTCCTTCCGCACCGGCGTCCCGAGGGTCCCCGGGGACATCACCGAGCCCTTGCTGTCCTTCAGCCCCGACGGCGGCACGTTCGCGTACGGAGTCTCCGCCCCCTGGGACACGGCGCCTCAGCGTCTGACGGTGTGGGACGTGGCCGCCGGACACACGAAGGCCACGGTGGACCTGGCGACGGCGTCCACCACCTCCACGGACGCGATCGCCCTGGGACCGGGCGGTCGTACGCTCCTCACCGCACGTCTGACCGAGGGCGGCTACTTCAACGAGACATGGGACACCACGCGGCAGCGGAGGACGGCGCTTCTCCCCGGCCCGGCCGGCCGTCAGCTGGCCGTCAGCCCAGACGGCGGGCTCCTCGTGACCGACAACCGCGTCGTCCGCGCGGGCCGGTCCCGCGCCCATGACCTCGTCCAGCACGACGACATCGGAGCCATCGCCTTCGCGCCGGACGGCGGCCGCCTTGCGGCCGGCGACGGGACAGGGCGGGTGGCCCTCTGGGACGGCGGTCTCCGGCACCGAGCGGGCATCCTGAGGAACGTCTTCTCTGCGCCCACCGATCCGTCCACCGGCTCAGCCGAGACGATCACGTCTCTCGCGTTCAGCCCGGACGGCAGCACACTCGCCGTGGGCGGCGACGCGGGCACCGTCCAGCTCTGGGACATCGCGACCCAGCAGCCTCTCGGTCCTCCTCTGCCCACCCCCGGTGGGAGCATCGACACGCTCGCCTTCAGCCCGGACAGCACGATGCTGTACGCGGGCAGCAAGCATGTCCCGATCCAGCGGTACGTCGTGGATCCTGACCGGGCGGCATCCGTTGTCTGCTCTCGTGCCCAGAACACGGAGCTGACCCGGGCGCAGTGGCACACCTACGTTCCGGACCGGCCGTACAGGCGGGTCTGCCCCTGACCGTCACGGGCCTCGCGCCGGTACGGCGCGAACCAGCCGGCCGCCCCCGCGTACGGGAGATCAGCGCGAGAGCGTGCCTCGCGCTCCCTTGGCGACCTCGCGGCCCGCGAGATGGACGAGATCGACGAGACGGGAGACGACCGGACGGCCCCTCCTGGGCATCCCCACCGGCACAACCCGGCTGTGACCCCGTGGTCTCGCGTCCTGCCGCAAGGCGCGAAGAAGCGGGCGGGGCGTCGAGCAGCGGGTTTACATCCGGACAAGTAACGTGGAAATTGATCCTCCGGAATTGTTTGCGGTGGGCAAGGGGGCCTGCCGGACAACCTCCCGGCTGTGAGCGTCGGTCGTGACATCGCTGCACGTCGAACAACCGGAGCACACCATGCCCACCAGCGTCCTCATGGTGGTCGCCTTGTCCGTCCTTCTCGGGATCCTGGTGTTCTTCACGGTGCCCAGGGACACCGAGACATCCGCCTCGACGGCGGCGGACCATGTGACGATCAACGCCGAGAACGTCGCCGGCAAGAAACACGTCGACTTCCCACAGGTCCGCTGGAACATCAACCGCGGCTCGCGCGCCTATCTGACAATGCTGGACAAGCTGCGCAACCTCGCCGAGACCTCGGCCACCGGCCGCGTCATGCCCGACGTCGGCACCGAGGTGAACGTCGCCGTCACCGGCAGCACGGAGAGCCAGAGTTTCGCCGACATCGTGATCAGCAGCGGCAACCACACTCCCACGGTGCATGCGGTCGTACAGCTCAGCGACTTCCGCGTCGTGCGGTTCTTCTCCAGCGACACCCGGCACAACTTCGTCCTGAATCTCGCCTCGGACGTCCCCGGCAAGGCGGACGCCACCGACGACAACTGGTTCCTCGGCAAGGAGGGCTACGACACCCTCGCCCGCGTCGCGAACCAGTCGCTGACCGCCGTCGACCTGAGCGAGTCCAGCCTTGAGGACAGCCTCAGGGACCTCGGCATCCGCGGCACCGACCGCACCGCCCAGGCTCGCGGCATGCTGCGCTACATCATCGCCATCACCGAAGCCTCTCGGTGCCGCCCCATCGCCCACGACATCGCGAACGGCATGGACCACGGGTCAGATGTCTTCGTCACCGCACAGCAGGTTGGCCTGATGCGTAACTAGACCGGCATCAGCCATGTCCTCATCGGCCGCACCGACCTCTCCGCCGGCACCAGCGTCGCCGGCATCGCATCGCCGTCGCGTACTCGCCCACCCCATGTCATGACCCGATCAGGAAGGTGCTAAGTCGATTTTCCGGCACGACATCTCTGCGGGGACTGTCCATCCAGCCCGATGCCCCCTGGAAGGCGCTCGGCCACGATCCCCGACAGCGTCAGGCACCCAAGGCCGTTTCTCCGGCTCGGGCGCCACCACCCCCAGGAAGGACGCTCCGCTCACCCTGGTAGGCGTAGCCGATGATCGTCTCGATGTAAGTGAGCGTGCCCACGGGCTCGCCCGTACGTATGTCCGTCCCAACAACCTGAACAGTTCCCCGTCGGCACAGCGAAGTGGTTCTTGACCCACTCGGGCTTGAAGTTCCCACCGCCCGGAGGGTGCGGGTTTGAGGCGCGAGTGGCGGATGGAGCGGTGCCACGGGTGCCGGCCGCAGGTGATTCGGCTTGGCCCAACGGCGTGTAGGCCGCCGTGTAGGTGATGGCGGATGGAGTGGGCTCTGAGGCGCTGAGGGCTGTCGCAGGTGAAAGCAGCACGGCAAGGGCGCTCGCTATGACCGGCAGAGCTGGTCTGGCAGGTCTCGCAATTACCCCCAGCGACGCGGAAGATCACCTGGAGACGAGAAGAGGTCAGGAGATGGGCAAGGTCGAGGAGTTCGCGGAGCTGCGGCCGCTGCTGTTCTCCCTCGCCTACCGGGTCCTGGGCAGTGTTGGCGAGGCCGAGGAAGCGGTCCAGGAGACCTGGCTGCCTCGGGCTGATGCCTCCGCAGGCCGCGTCCGGGGGCCAGAGGCTTACGGCGCAGAGTCCTTCACGTTCTTGGCAAGGGCGTACGCCTCGGTCGGGGAGGTGCTGGACGGCGGGTGGTCCTCGCTGGTGGGCATCCCGTTGGCGTCCAGCCCGATGACGTCGTTGTAGGGGCTGACCGTCGCGCACTTGTTGGTGTCGCCGGTCTGCTGGTGGGAGCCGTTCAGAGCCACCTGGGTGTCGACGTGCGTCGGAGCCGGCTTGCCGCCGGGGAAGGTGTCGCCGGTCGTCCAATCGGTGCCGATGAGCAGCACGATCTGGGATCCGGTGCCCTGCTCGACCGCCTTGGACGGGAGGCCGAGTGCCTTGGCGACCGCCCGGGCCTGCGCCTCCTGCCCGGACGGGTAGGTCAGCGAGGTGGCGGTGGAGGGAGTCCCGTTCCCCGAGTCGGTCTCCTTGCTGAAGCCCTGGCCGATCAGCGCCTGGGCGATCGCCACCCCCCGGTGGTACACCCCGGTGCCGTTCTCGACGTGGACGGCGACCGAGGCGGCGGAGACCGGGCTGGCGGTCGCCGAGGGAGAGCCCTTCTTCCCGGTGGACGCGGTGAGCGACTCGTCGTCCGCGATGGTCTTGAACATCTCCTTGGCGCCCTGGCCGATCAGCGTCTCGGACCCGCCGCCCGGCAGGTCGACATCCTGGGTCTGCATGGTGGCCCAGGTGATCCGGCGGGCGGGCACCTTGTTGAGGTCGAGGGCCAGGTCGATGAGCTTGTTGGCGGAGTCCAGGCTGTTGTCGACGGTCAGCGCCTTGGTCGCGGCGTTGGCTATGCCCCACATCTTCGTCGGGCTGCTCAGCGTGCCCTTGCTCTCCATCTGGTTGAGGAGGGCGTTGAGGAAGATGTGCTGGGCGTCGGTCCGGCCGCGGCTGTCGCTGGAGTCACCGAAGCCGTGCCGGGTCCGCACGAACTCCAGTGCGGCATCACCCTTCAGCGTGTGCGACCCCTCCTTCAGCTTCAGGTGGCTGTAGGGGTCGTAGACGTTCTTGCTGACGCAGACGCGCGTCCCGCCGACCGCGTTGGACATCGCCACCACGCCGGCGAAGTCGATCATCATGAAGTGGTCGATGGGTATCCCGGTGAGCTGGTGCACCGCGACGACGCTGCAGCCGGGGCCGCCGTTCAGTGCCGAGTTGATCTGCGCGCGGGTCTGCGCCGGCATGCTCGGGTGGCCCGGGTCGTGGCAGCCGCTCCAGTCGGTCCGCAGGTCGCGGGGGATGCTCATCACCGTGGCATTGGACCGGTCGGCGGATATGTGGACGATCATCTCCACGTCGGCCCGGGCGCCGCCGGCCGTTCCGCAAGCGCCCCCGAGCTTGCAGTCCGCCGCGCTGTTACGGGCGTCGGATCCGATGACCAGGATGTTGATCGGGCTGCGTCCGAACGCGTCTACCTTCTCGTGCCCGGCGCCATCCTTGCCGTTTGCGGACAGATCGTCGGACTTGATGTTGCTGTTCAGCTTCCAGTACGCGTACGCGGCAGTGCCGACGCCGAGCACCAGCACGAACCCCAGCAACAGCCCGACGGTCTTGAGCGCGCGCCTTCCGCCAGGCTTCTTGCCGGCTCTGCGCATGGCAGCCCTGCCGCCGCCGACCAACTCCGCCGGATCCGCCTTCTCGGCCCTGATCCGGCCGGTGGCATGCCTCCGCGATCTGAGGGGCTGCGTCATGAGAACTTCCTCGTATCTTCAGGGGGTGACGGCTAACGGGGCCATCCGTAAGTGGGACTCGTGGAAGGCGAGTTGGGTTGGGTGCGGCTCGTTTCGAGGAAGCCCGACCAGGGAGCGGCGCCGGCTCCGCGTCGCCCGCACGATGTCGTTCCGCGCCTGTAGGCAGATCAGCACTGTCGGTGCGGGTGCGGGTGCGGGTGCGGGTGCGGGTGCGGGTGTGGGCGCGGGTGCGGCCAGACAGTCGCCGAACGCCGAGGTGATCTGCCCGCCATGATCGTTTCGGCCCGCCGCATGGCCGCTGCGGGCGCTACCGCCACTGCGAGCTGGTTGCGATGGCTCGCAGTTGGGCCAATGTCAGGATCGGCGTAGAGCGGGTCGAGGGGGCGTTCTGGCTCGCCGCCTGCCACTGCATGAGGGTGACGTGGAGCCCGTCAGGATGCAGGACGTTCACCGTCTGGTGCCCGGGGTCCGTTCCGGGGGGTGCCTGCCGGAACTCGATCAGGGTGCCGTCGGCCAGGGGTGTCGTGCCGGCGAAGACGTGGCTGCGGAGCGCGGTGGTGGAGGCCTGCCGGGAGACGTGCACCTCAAGCAGCGACGTGCCGTGGCCGTCGTCCACCCACAGCTGTCCGGACTGCCGGCCGCCGGGCGGGCTCGAATGGGTCAGGCCGCTCGGCAGCAGCGCGGTGAGGGTGGCAAGGGCGCGGTCGGGGGGCAGTGTGCCGGTGAAGGTCGGCTTCGGGGTGGCGGATGCCCTGGCCGAGCCGGTGGTGGCCGGGGCTGCCGGACCGGTGAGCGTGTGGTCGCCGGTGCGCCCGTCGGACGACAGTCCGGGAACGACCGTCGCGCCGAGCCCGACGAGCGCGAGTACGGCTGCTCCGGACACGCCGACGGCCGTGGCGCGGCGGCGGCGCCTGCGCCGGCCGTTGCGGACACCGGCCCGCACAAGTGACGAGGTGCTGGGCGGCTCGAAGGACAGGAGGGTGGTGTGGAGGGCTTCGGTGAAGTCTTCTTCGATGGGCATGGCGGGTCACCGCGTTTCGGGGATCGGTGAGGAGGTCGAGGTAGGTGCCGCGGCACCGGGGTCAGGGGCTGACGAGCTCGGACAGGTCGTGGCCCAGCAGGTCCCGGATGCGGGAGAGCGCGCGCATGCTCTGGTTGCGTACCGCGCCCGGCCGGACCCGAAGGATCTCGGCGGTCTGCTCGACGCTGCGGTCCTCCCAGTAGCGCAGCAGCAGCACGGCCCGGTCCCGGGCGGAGAGCCGGCCGAGCGCGTCGAGCAACGTGACCCGCAGCGTGGTGTCGTGCTCGGTGACGGCACCGGAGTCCGGCAGGGTGCCGGAGGGCTGCTCAGAGCTGCTGCGTCGGCGGCGGTAGGACAGGTAGGTCCGTACGAGGACGGTGTGGGTGTAGGCCGCTGGGTCGTCTATCTGCGCGATTTTGCGCCAGTTGGCATACATGCGCCCCAGGGTGTCCTGCACCAGGTCCTCCGCGAGGTGCACATCACCGCTGGTGAGGACACACGCAGAGCGGAACAGAGGGGCGGATCGCGCAGCAGCGAACGCCATGAATTCCTGTTCGTGCCGGCGCTTCATCCGAGATCCTGTTCGTCGTCCACACTCTGAAGACGCTGTGGCAGCAGGGTTACGTCCCACCCGGAGAGGGAGAAATCTGGCCGCCCAGGCGAACCTCCTTTGGGGGGAGGGGCCAGGGGGTCAGGATTGTGCGTGGGTTCGTGCGGTGACGTGCTGGACGGCTCGTTCGACGAGGTCGGGCCGGTCGACGTAGATGTAGTAGATGTAGTAGCCACTCTCGGCGGCGGCGCTCAGCCTGCTGTGGGTGGAGACGGCGAGCCAGGCACGTTCGCCGTCGGTCCTTCCGGACCGCCTCCAGGTGTGCTGCGCGTACCAGCGCTGTCACATGTACGCCCATGGCGTGGACGATCTGGACGGCGGCCGTGCCGACGCCTGGCAGTGCGGCGGCGGTGACCGGGTCGAGGGCGCGGGCCGACAGTCGTTCGACCGGCGGTTGCCGGCAGGGACCCCCTGAGCAGCACGCACGCTCTGGCAGCCTCTAGAACGCGCCGGTCGGCCCGTCGTCCGGCAGGAGCGCCAGCCGTCGTGTGGTGGACGGGCGGGGTTGCTCCTGTCCGGCCGTGATGCCGGTGTAGGCGATCAAGCCGACCTTGGCGGGATCTCTCATGGTCATCACCTTGGCTCCTTTGGTAGTACAGATCAAGATCCGGGTGGCGCTGAGGTATCGGGGGAATGTGGGCTGGCAGGAAGAAGTCGTCACGGCGCTGGACGCCTGGGTGGCGCATGAGGGTGTGCCGGCGCGAGAGCCGCGTTGGCGAGCCCTGGGACGGGCAGTCAAGGGCCGAAAGCCTGGAGAATATGTCGTCGACGTGCGCGGTTCCGACATAGCGACGGACCAGCTCCAAGGCGACAGTTTGAGGCTGGCAGGGCCGGACGAGAGCGGGATCGACGCGGGCCATGCTGTGCTCGATGTGTTCAAGGACGGCACGGCGCTGCGTGTGCGTGTCGCTGAGTTCGCGGATCCCCGCGACCCTCATCTATGGATGAAACCGCAGCCCACCGGGTTCCTGGTGAAGGCCCTTCGGGAGGGCATGGCTGCGTTGGCCAACGCCCCGCTGGCACACCTCATGGCACGGGGGGAAGCGGGGGCGGGAAAGCTCGCGCCGACCGGAGCGCCGCCGGGCGTGCTCTTGCCGGCCCAGGATCGCGCCTACCGTGCCTGCACGGGCGAGGGACTGTGGCTGGTCTGGGGGCCGCCCGGCACGGGAAAGACAACGGTTCTCAAGCGGTCCATCGGCGATCTCGTTGCGCAGGGGAAGCGAATTCTGCTGGTTTCGGCGACCAACATCGCCGTGGACAACGCTCTATGGGGCGTGGTGAAGGAGCGGCGGCACGCCGACGGCGAGATCGTCCGGGTGGGGCCGCCACACCTGCGTGAAGTCGCCGAGGACGCGAGTGTCTGTCTGACGCTGATGGTCCGCGAGCGGCTCGCAGACGCCGACGAACAGCGCCGGGCTGTGGCTGCGCAGCTCGTTGACGCACGGGAGCGGGCACGTCGCCTGAAGGATCTGGACCGGAGTCTTACGGGTTTCGACGCCGTGGCGTATGAAGCAGCTCGCACCCGTCTCGATGATCCCGCCCGCACCTGCGAGGCCCTGACGCGAGTACGCGACCAGGTTCGCCACGAGGTGCATTCCGCAGGAGAGCGCATCGCGCAACTCGAAGAGGCAAGAGCGACGGCAGTCGACGAGGTGCGCGCGACGGAGCAGGCGCAGGCCGATTGGAGGGCGCACGACGATGTACAGGCGCAGTTCGCCGAGATGCGGGAGGCCGTGACCGGCTTGGAGGGGAAGGCTCTGCTCGCCGAGGGCAGGCGTGATGCCGCAGAGCAGCGACTCAATGACCTGGAACAGCTCAAGGGCTTCGCGAAGCGCCGGGCCAAGCAGGATCTCGCGACGGCCCGGTCTGATAGGGAGAAGACGCAGCAAGCCGCCGAGGATGCGCAGCAGAAGGCAGCACATGCCCGTGATGTGCTCGCACGCGCCCACACGCAGTTGGGGCAGCAGATCGCTGATCTCCGTGCGCGGATTCCCTTCAGCAAGGAGGAGATCGCGCGTAGACAGCAGTCCTTGCGTGCCCTGGAGGCAGATCTCCGGAACACTCGGCGCACCACGGACGCACTCAGCGCACGGCTCCTCCCTCTCGACAAGGAGCTCGGCCTGTCGAAGGCGGCGGAAGCACGCGTAGCGGAGGCGGTTCGTCTCGGCCACCCGCAACGCAACGCAGAGGCATCGGGGTTGAGGCCCCAAGTCGCTGCGGACGAGAAGAACCGACCTTCCCTGGAACGCCGCCATCGCGAGTTGCAGGAACAGTACGACAAGCTCGCTCGGGACGCCCAAGGGGAGATCATTCGTGGCGCGAAGGTCGTGGCGACCACACTTGCCAGGTTCCGCACCACCAAGGCGGTCTTCGAGGGCGAGTACGACGTCGTCCTGATCGACGAGGCCGGCGCGGCGACGCTACCCGAAGTTCTCCTCGCGGTGGGCAAGGCCAAGACCACCGCCGTACTGCTCGGCGACTTCATGCAGCTCGGCCCCGTCCTCCCGAAACTGGACGCCGAGAAACGCCCCGATGTCGCGCGCTGGATCCTGCGCGACGTCTTCGAACACTTCGGCATCGACTCTCCGGCAGCCGCCGTGAACCACCAGGGCTGTGTTGTCCTCGACGTCCAGCACCGCTTCGGCCACGACGTGATGGGCCTCGCCAATGCCCTGGCGTACGACGGTGTCCTGAAACCCGGCCCTGGCGTTGAGCGGCGCGCCGCGCTGCGGAAGCCGGACGACCCCGAAATCGTGATCATCGACACCGACGGACTGCAAAGCTTGGCCGAGGCGCGCCGAACCGGCCGCCGCAAAGGGTGGTGGCCGGCCGGTTCCCTGCTCGCGCGGGCGTTGATCGATTTGCATGATGAAGAGGGCGAGACGGCCGGGGTGGTCACGCCATACCCCGTGCAGGCGGAGGCCACCTTGGAAGCCCTCCGCGATATCGAAGGCAGCGGCGGAGGCCGGCTGGCCGAAGTGGGCACTGCTCACCGCTTCCAGGGCCGCGAGTTCCCTGTGGTGGTCTTCGACATGGTGGAGGACGACTACGGCGACGGTTTTTGGATGGCCCACGCCTCCCGTTCTCCAGAGGCGACGACTTGGGCGCGTAACGGCGTGCGACTCTTCAACGTTGCGGTCACTCGCGTACAGACCAGGCTGTACGTCATCGGAAGTCGAAGCCGCATCCTGGCCGCAGGTGAAGACACCCCGATGGGAGCGCTGGCGGAACTTATCCGTACCCAGCGTGCCCGTTCCGTCCCCGCAACCAGGCTCATCGCCCCCAACGCCCAAGTTCCACCGGACCTGGGCCAGTTCAGCTCCCGCCTCGCGGATGTACTCTCCCGCCACGTCGAGGTCTCCGACATCGACGACGAGATCTCCTTCTACGACACCTTCGCCGACTGCCTCGCCCAGGCCCGAACATCGCTGTGGATCTGGTCCCCCTGGACCGCAAAGCGACTGATCGGCCTGCTGCCGGTACTGGAAGACGCCGTACGCAGGGGAGTCCGGGTGACGGTCTTCGTCCGCGACCCCTACGACACTGGTCAGAAGAAGCAGACCGATCTGGTCAGAGAGCTGCGGAAAGTCGTGCCGACCGTCGTGTCCGTCAACGTCATGCATCAGAAGATCGTCGTCATCGACGAACACACAGTCCTGCTCGGCAGCCTCAACTCCCTGTCGCAGAGTCGCTCGCGCGAGGTCATGCTGACGATCAAGGGCGGCCACTTCGCCCGCAAGATCCTCGCTCACGAGCACGCTGAGGACTTCGCGAGACCACCCCGGTGCGGCGCGTGCAAGAGGGATGACGTGGACTTGCGTCGCCGAGGCAATGGAGCCTGGTACTGGCGGTGCTTCAACCGGGCGTGCTCGGGGCGGAAGGGACACACAGCGTGGGAGGCACCCGTACGGTTTTCTCGCGGAGCGGGACACCGATGAGGCGACGAACCGATGCGGCCACGCTTGCCAGGTGTTCATGTGAGCGTGACTGCTTCTCTTCGGTTCAGCCCCGAAGCGCTGCCCGATAGGTGTTCAGCTCATTGTTGTAGCGCCGTTCGCGTGACATGAAGGCTTCAGTCCCGCCTTCGAGGATGTCTTGGATGTCTCGTCGTACGCGGGTTACTTCGATAGGGCCTGAGTGCTCGACCTCTTGCAGAGCGCCAACGGTTTTCTGCTCTGTGCTGGTCTTTACGCGGATGGACGTCCCGTCGTTATCAAGCACGATGACGCGCTCGGCGTCGGCATTGACAGGGATGTTGGCGTTGTGCGTTATGACGATGACCTGGCGTTTCCAGCGACTCTTGCGGATCTCCGGGACGATGAGCTGAGAGATCCATGCCGTGTCGAGGTCGTCCTCTGGTTGATCGAGCACGAGCGGTTCGGCGCCGTGGTGGAGTACGAAGCTCAACATCGCGGCGCTCCGCTGTCCGGGAGAGCCAGTGGTGACGGGTTGCCAGTCGCGTGAGCTCTCTCGTTTCCCGCCGTCGCGCAGGAAGTACATGATCACCACATCGTCCGGGCAGATCATGGCGAGGCGGATACGTTGTGTCGGTTCGAGTTTCGTGAGCTTGTTCCACCAGCCGGCTTTGCAGCTGACCAGTTGTTTTATCTCTCCAAACGCTCCATTGAGGACGCTGCATCGCCAGAGGGCTAGGCGATCTGACTGGGAGTCTGATGGACCCTCCCAAAGCCATGTGGCGAGAGCGGGAACATCCTCGACGTAGCCGTCAGAACGGATGCCAAGGAGTTCACGGACCTCTATGCACCAGCCGCTGGCATTCCCATAGGGAGTGATCTCGAAGCGCAGGGAGCCGCTGCGGTGTTCCACCTCGAGCAGGAGCCTTTCGCGGCGGCGGCGACGACGCTCGTGAACGTTTCTCAATTCGGCCCAGGCTGATTCTTCGTCCTCTCGGAGTCCGTTGAGCACGCGGGCGGTGCCTTCGAGAGCACGTAGGTTCTCAGAGACCCCGTTCAATGCCTCAGTGAGGGTGAGATACCCCGTTGGATCGATCCCCAGGTGGTTCATTCGCTCCTGGAAGTCAAGGATCTCCTGCTCTGCTGCGGCGACGGTTGATGCCCACTCTCCTCTTTGCTGATTCGCACGGGCACCGTCAAGAACGTGGATCGCCTCGGTGACGATCGCCTGTAGGTGGTTCTCCAGCTGAGTACGAATCTGCTCAAGTTCGGCGTAGAAGGGAGCGACTGCCTCGGTTGGCGGTGGCGAGGAGGTCGGGAGTGCGGATCTCAAGTGCTTTGCGGCAGAGGCCAGCAACTCGTCGAGAGCCTGGTGGAACCGTGACGTTGTCGCCGCGAGCTGCGCGTGCTCCCTTACGACTGCTTCACTCGCATGGCGCTTGCCCTGGCTTTCGGTGTCGCCGAAGGCGGCAACCTGCTTCGACAGCTCTGTGTGCCGTGCCTCGAGAGCGGGGCGCTGAGATAGGCGGGATTCGGCATTGAGTCGCTCAGCCACGCTGGTCAGACAGTTGGTCAGCGCTGACTCCAACTCTGTCTCGTACGCGTCGGGAGAATCAGCGTTTGCCTTCAGGGCATCATCGACCAGGCTGAACAGGTGGCGCGAAGCCGCGAATCGATCATGACGGTCGTGCGCCGTACGTTCAAAGAGCTCCTTCTGACTGAAGATACGCATGGGAAAACGCGTGGGAAGCGGTCGGTCGGCGAGTGGTGTCTGGGAGCCGCTGGAGAATGTCCATCTCGCCGTGTGCTGCTCCCGAGAGATCGCAATGCGATGGTCGGCGGACAACTCAGCTGCGCTGAAGACGCCTTCAACAAAGGCGCGTGCCTCTTGCTCGATACCGGGAGGCAGTCCGTCCAGACGCCCGTACAGCTGACGCAGCGCCGCCACGAGTGTCGACTTGCCCGATCCGCGTCCTCCGATCACGACGTTCAGCCGAGGGTCGAATGACACATCGAGGGGTGTCGCCGAGTTGCCGAGAGTGCCACCCAGGTTGACCCGTTCGACCCACGCATGGTCGACGACGTTGGGATCCGGGTTTGCCGTAAGACGCGCATCCCAGCTGGGGATGATGCGTGCCTCGTGGTCGAGGAAGGCTTGACGCAGGGCCTCTTTCGAGGGCTGGTCCATCCTGATCCAGGTGAACCTACGTCCCAAATCCTCCAGGCAGTAAGCGTCGGATGTGGCGACGAAGGGCAGGCGACTCAGGCACGGTAGATGGTCGAGCGCGCGGCTGAGGAACCGTGCATTCCAAGATCCGGACCGCAAGCGTTCAGGCTGGACGTTGCCGGGATCAATTGCGCCGAGTCTGTCGTGGTGCAGAGCCTTCCAGCGGAGGTCGCCTTTGAGCGTCTTCTCAGACGCGATGCCGTTGTCTGTAAGGGCATGGGGAGCGATCGCGAGCCACTGATCCGGTAGATCATCAAGGATCTGGCAGAGTGTGCGCCCTGCTGATGCGGGCTGATTGGTTGCAGGGTTAAAACGCGGGTGGTCGTCATTGAACCCGCACGTTTGGGCGAGCAGCGTGTCGATGTCCCGCGCCGTTCGGTCGAGATCGCCGATGAGGATGAGGTGTGCTCCATCGGCGCCAGAAGCGGTCGTAACTTCGACACCGGGGAAGACCACGACACCGTGGCGGTCTCCCGCGGCCTGCATGTCCGGTAGCCAGTCGCCGGTGTTGTGGTCGGCGAGGGCGATCACTTCGATGCCCTGTTCACGCAGGCGGGTCATGTAACGATCCGCGAAGTCGGCACGATCCTCCGGCGAGGAGAAATCAAAGCTACTTCCGGCTGGCAACCGAAACTCGTGTGCGGGCGTCGCGACCTGAAGGTCGCACTTGTACCAACGAGACGCCGTAATCACCACTCTCAACCGGGTGCCGCGAACTCTTCAGCTCGCGGCCGTAGTTGAGGAGGATTCTGGTACATGCGAGACCGAGGAGTCATCTGTTTTGCGGATTGGCACCCGCTTCTTCTTGTGGTCTGGTAGCCCTTCAACGGGCGTCGCGTGTTATCGAATCTTTGTTCGCAACCACTTTTGGTGCTGGTCAAATCTTGATGATGGTGGCGTGTCCGCTGCAGAGGGCGGTGAGGTCCTCCGGGTCGGAGGTCAGGATCGTGACTGGGGCGGGGGCGGCGAGGGCGGTCGCACTGAGCATGGCGTCGATGGCGTACTTGTGGCCGTGCAGCCCGGCGTCAGCGAGGAGCGCGGCGGCATGGCGGGCGATGGGCTCGGTCACCGGTTCCACGACGAGGCGGGACAGCGTCCACTCCAGGGCTGGCCGGTTGATCCGGGGGTGGACCACCTCGACGAGGGTTGCCGCAGAGGTGATCACTCGCAGGTCGTCGGCGCGTGCGAGGGCGAGCCAGCCGGTGACTGTGCGATCGCGCAGCACGGCCTTGGCCAGTCCTTCGCTGTCCAGGACGAGGGTGCCACCGGGGACGGCAGGAGAGCGCGTCACGCGGCGTTCGCCCCGTCCTGTGTCTGCTCCAACCGGGCCTGGTGAAGCTGGTCGCGGAGAGTCTGGATCTCCTCGTCCGTGACGGGCCCGTGTTCGGCCTCGGCGACCTGGATGAGCTCGTTCAGATTGTCGCGTTCGATCTGACGGGCCACGGCGGCGGCCACATAGGCGGACAGCCCGGAGGGGCCGCTGCGGGCCTTGGCGGCTTCGGCGATGTCGCGCGGCATAGTGATGGAATACTTGCCGGTAGGCTCACTCATGCTACTCATCCTACCCTTCATCCTCTCGGTGGGTATCGAAGTCCCACCTTGCAGAGAGAACCCTTATGGCTCGCTTTGTTGACTTGTGCGTTACCTGGCATGCACAGCGAGGACGCCGAGGGCCCCGCTGCAACCTGGGCCGGAAGCGCTCCCCTGGTCAGAGAGGTGGTGGACGTAATGAGGAGTTCGGGATCGCAGACACACGGCGTTCCCAGACGGAGAAGTGGTGGCAAGACCGTGATTGCGGCGCGGGCCGGCAGAAACACTTCTGCGGGAAGTGCGATGGAAGTCAGGGCGCTAGCGGACGAGCTCGGCGCCGCGCTGGTCCGAGCGGTCCGACTGGGCGCCGCTGACGAGTCGGTCTCTGCGGGGACAAGCCACGGCTCGGTTTCCACCAGCTGGTATGACTTCGCGCTCGGCTATCTGGAGATGCGCTGGCCGCAGGTCGCGGCGAAAACCCGCAACGAGACCAACGATGCACTGTGCTCGATCACCCAGGCGATGCTCCGGAACGTACGAGGCCGCCCCAACGACGAGTTGCTGCGGCAGGCGCTGCGGGACTGGGCGTTCGTCGTGCCCCGGCCGGACCCGCGTATGGCACCCGCCGACGTGCGACTTGCTCTGCGCTGGGTGGAGAGGGCGTCACGCCCCTTGGTCGACTTGATGGACCCGGTCGTCATGCGGGCGGTGATGCAAGCCCTGCAGCTGAAACAGGACGGCATGATCGCAGCCGCCGAGACCCAGAGACACAAGCGCATGACCCTCGTGAACGCAGTGCGGTACGCGATCGAGCAAGGCGGACTCCGCACCGACCCGATGGCCCTCATCAACTGGCGGATCACCAAGACCGTAAAGCAGGTCGACCCACGGGTCGTGGCCAACCCTACCCAGGCGCGCTCTCTGCTGTGCGCTCTCTCGTACGTCGGTGGCTACCGGCGTGCCCGCGGACGGCGGTTGGTCGGCTTGTTCGCTGGCATGTACTACGCCGGATTGCGGCCTGCGGAGGCGGTTGCAGTGTCCCTGCCGGACTGCGTTCTGCCTACGGAGGGTTGGGGCAGGGCGATCCTGCACGTCACGCGACCCCAGGCGGGCAAGAAGTGGACCGACACCGGACGTCTCCATGACGAGCGCGGTCTGAAGAGCCGCCCGCCGGGCGACACCCGACCGGTGCCGCTGCCGCCCGAGCTGGTGATGCTGTGGCGGGAGAGCATCCAGACCTTCGGCACTGCGGGGGACGGACGGCTGTTCTTCAACGAGCACGGCGGCATCGTAGGCTCCAGCACCTACTACGGCGTCTGGCGTGAAGCCCGTGACCTTGCCCTCCCGCCGGATGTGGCGGACTCACCGCTCGCGGCCCGCCCGTACGACCTCCGCCACTCGGCCCTGTCTACCTGGCTGAATGCCGGAGTAGATCCCACCGAGGTCGCCGAACGCGCCGGCAACAGCGTTGAGGTCCTCATGACCCGATACGCCAAGTGCCTGTATGGACGACAAGCGGTCGCTAACCAGCGCATCGAGGCGCTGCTCAAGGAGTACCGATAGAGCCCGAAGAACGCGTGCGTTCGCTGACTCGTCGCGGTCAACAGTCCGAGCTTCCGGTCCGGTGACGCTCACCAGCTACGGAGGAGCGCGGGAAGGGGCCCGGTGCGGGCGGCTTGCCCCGGAGCCGGAGCAACCTTCCGGGTACGGCGCGTACGTCAGTAGCGAGGTGTAGAGACTTCCCACACCGTGGCTGGGGCTCGACCCCTACTTGGGGCGTCGTTTCGGAGGCACCGGCCCTGGGATGACATCGAGGTTCATGTGCTCCTTGAACAGGTGCACCAGGTTGGCTCCGTCAAGGAGCTCTAGGCGCCCGTGCTCGTTGGCGAATGCCTCGCTGGCTCGGCCGAACCAGGAGGTTGTTACCAGGATGCCTTTGGCGGCCCGCTTGTGTTCCACGACGCCGGCGAGTGCGGAGACGGTCTCGAACGGGACGACGTTCTTGGTGCGTTTGGCCTGGATGATGCACAGGCCCTTCATCACGGGGTCAGTATTCATCGCGACCGCATCCACACCCTCGTCCTTCGAGGGCTGGGTGTTCACGCTGTCCAGGCCGATGGCTTCGAAAAGTTGCCTAATGAGGTGCTCGAACTCTGTGGGTGTCAGGTCGATCAGTACGGGGCGGCTGTCCAGGCCCGCCACGACGTCCAGGCTGTCCATGATGCGGAACTTGGACAGGTCGAACGTGACGAGCGGCCGCACCGGCTCCAACTCGTATGGGTTCGGCGAGATCAGTGACCGCAGTCGTTTCAAGCAGGCCCGTGGATCCACTTGGGTCAGAACCAGCTGACTGAACTCGTCTCGGTCTGTCTGGAGTGTGATCAAGCACGGGTGGACGTCCCGCCCGGTGGCGCGGTCGATGGTGGCCACATGCCCGTTCAAGGCGATGGACTGGATCACGCCGTCGGTGTCGGCTGCAAAGAGTTCGTGCACGGTGCGCAGAGCCGTTTGAGCCAGGACTGACGCGTACAGTTCCTTGCGCTCTTTCTCTGGACGCGGAACAGGCGTGATCTCGTCACGCGTCTTCACGTACCGGTATGCGCGGGCCGCTGGGACCACCTCCTCCAGCGGCAGGTCGATCTCAACCAGAAGGTCACCCGTATCCGCCTGGTACGAGACCTGATGGGCCTTGGGGAAGCCGTGCGGGTACGCGGAGGCGGCCAAGACCTGGTCGGCGAACCACTCGACGGCCTCCACGTCTCTGTCCCGGTACGCGCTTCGCCGCTGCTCGAGGCCGGTGTTCCATGCCTCGACCCGGGTGGCTTCTTCCAGGTTGCGCTCCTCGTGTTGGGCGCGAGCCCTTTCCAGCTTCTCGACGCGCTTCTTCTCGTCGCGCGCATGGTCTCTTAGTGCTCTGTCGAACCGCTTGCGCGCGGCTTCGACCTCCGCGTCGTAGCCGCGCCGTCCGAAGCCGAGAGCGCTGAGAAGCCCCCGCGGTGCCTCCGGCTCGTACTCCTCCCAGCGCGGCACGGGTGCGGCTTTCGTACGTCCTTTGGGTGGCACGAACAAGGAGGGAACAAACTCCTGCTTCAGTCGATCGAACGTCAGCGGTTGTCCCTCCAGTACGGCTGTCCGTAACAGCTTGGAGAGTTGCTCGGCATCGTTCTCGGCAACGCTGGTCCGGTCGACGGCTTCCTGGGCGCGGGCCGCTTCATGGGCGAGCTTCTCCTCACGGGCCTTCCGCTTGGCCTCGGCCTCGGCGGCCTTCCGAGCTCGCTCCCGTTCTCTGGCCTGCCGCGCGAGCTCCCGTGCGTAAGGATCGTTCCCGCCCGCCACTGTTTCCCCCAGCTCAGTGCATGATCGTCAGTCGGAACCTTCCGCAGTATCTCTCACCGGGTCGGTGACGTCAGCAGGTACTCGCCGAAGGCATCCTCTGCCGTGAACTGCCCCGGCTGATCCAGGGGTTAACCTGCGCGATCAGCCCCAGCCGGAACATTGGCCGGTCCAGGCGGGCTGCAGTAATGACCCCCTGAGCGCGCCGATGCGAACTCCGAGCCAGAAAAGTGGAACGGCCTGCTGCGCCGGGTGCGCTTCTCGCGTCTTGGCTGCAAACATGCAGGTGAGGAGAGGGGCGTCTCTCACAGGAACTCCGTTTACTCACGTTCGTCCCACGCATGTCCCGCACAGAGCGATTCCATGGGATCGGACAAATGGGAATTCACCGGTTCGGTACTGTGAGGCCCCAGGTCAGCGCCCCAGGGCGTCGGGCGATCACGGCCGAGTTGGCCGTTGCAGTTTTGGTATGCACAAGAAAGGCGCTGAACTGCGTTTCCGCTGTTCAGCGCCTTGATCCGGAGTGCCCCCGGCAGGATTCGAACCTGCGCACACGGCTCCGGAGGCCGTTGCTCTATCCCCTGAGCTACGGGGGCGTGGCCGCTGCGCTGTGTGCGCGGCGACGGGTAGAACACTACCAGTTGATCCGGGGTGTTCATGAACGGGTTTCCGGCGTCGCCCGGTGCCGCGGGGGATGGCGGCGGGCCGTCCCCCGCACGGGCCGGAAGTGGGGAAAACCCGGACGCGGTGGCCGGTCCGCACCTACTCTCGAGTTGTGCCAGGCGCGTCGGGCCGGGTGCTTGTTGTGGACGACAACAAGGTCATCCGGCAGCTGATCAGGGTCAATCTCGAGCTGGAGGGGTTCGAGGTGGTGACCGCGGCTGACGGTGCCGAGTGTCTGGATGTCGTTCATCAGGTGCGTCCCGATGTCGTGACCCTCGATGTCGTCATGCCCCGGCTGGACGGGCTGCGGACCGCCTCCCGGCTTCGTTCCGATCCGCTGACCCGTGACCTTCCCCTCGTCATCGTCAGTGCCTGCACCTCGTACGAGGTCGAGACCGGACTGGATGTGGGGGTCGACGCCTTTCTCGCCAAGCCCTTCGAGCCTACCGAACTCGTGCGCCTCGTACGGCAGTTGATCGAGCGGGGGAGGAGCGCGAGGGGCCGGGGAGAGGGTGGTGAGTCCGGGCTCGGGAGTGTTCTCGGGTTCGGTGAGACCGAGCGGGCCGGGCGGGCCGGCGGCTGATCCGGGCTGACGTCATCCCGTCCACCCGCCCGTCCACATCCCGGACCTCTCCCAAACCGGCTCGCCTACCCACCCCCCTCCTCCCATACGCTTGTGCCGTGACCCCCGTCGAGCTCTCCCGCACCGTGCTGCGCGCGGTGCGTCGTGCTGTCGACGAGGGGGAGCTGAGCGTGGCCGTGCCGCAACGGGCCGTTGTCGTGCCGCCCGGGCCGGGTGGCTGTGGCGACTACGCCACCAACATCGCCCTGCAGCTCGCGCGGCCCGCCGGGCAGCCGCCCCGGCGTGTCGCCGAGATCCTGCAGCAGCACCTCGCCCGCACGGACGGCGTCGCGGACGTCGTCGTCACCGGGCCGGGGTTCATCAACATCAGCCTGCAGGGGGCGGCCGCCTCCGCGGCCGCGCTCACTCGCGAGATCCTCCGCGAGGGCACGGCGTACGGTCACAGTGACGCCCTCGCCGGAGAGGTCGTCGAACTGCGCATCCCGTACGACGTCCGGGCCGAGGTCGTCGCCGACGCCCTCGTGCGCATCGTCGGCTCACAGGGCGGCCGCGTCGAGGTCGACCATCGCGAGCCGGTGAACCTCCGGCCCGTCCCGGCCCCCTACGACCCCGCACTCCTCGGACCCGACGCCGCCCGCTGGGCGCTGCTGCACCCCGCCGCCCACGACCGGCCCCGTATCACCGCCGATCATCTGGTCCAGCGCGAGAGCAACCCTCTCTTCCGTGTCCGTTACGCCCACGCCCGCACCCGGGCTCTCGGCCGTAACGCCGCAGACCTGGGCCTCACCCCCGCGCCCGGAGACGTCCAAGAGGACATGGCCGGACTGCTCGCCGTCCTCGCCGACCATCCCCGTGTTCTCGCCCGTGCGGCTGCACAGCGCACGCCCGACAGTCTTGCCCGGCACCTCGTCACCGTGGCCGACGCCGTTCTCGCCGTCCTTCCCGTGGTGCTGCCGCGCGGTGACGAGAAACCCTCGGCCGCCCACCGTGCCCGGCTCGCGCTCGCCGAAGCCGCCGGGGCGGTGCTGGCCGGCGGCCTGTCCCTGCTCGGCATCGACGCACCCCAACACCTCTAGAGAGCCAGCAAAGAAGATGAGCCGTTCCGCACACCCCGCCGGGCCCCGTCACGCCGACGTCCTCCCCGAGGGCCACTACTCCGCCCCGCCCACCGACCTCAACGTCCTCGACCCCAAGGTCTGGTCCCAGACGGTCACCCGGGATGAGGACGGGGTCGCCACCGTCGGCGGTATTGATGTGAAGAGCCTCGCCGAGCAATTCGGCACCCCCGCCTACGTCCTCGACGAGGCCGACTTCCGGGCCCGGGCGCGGGCGTGGCGCAGCGCGTTCGGGGCCGACGCCGACGTCTTCTACGCCGGCAAGGCGTTCCTGTCGCGTGCCGTCGTGCGGTGGCTGCACGAGGAAGGGCTCAATCTGGACGTGTGCTCCGGCGGCGAGCTCGCCACCGCCCTGTCCGCCGGCATGCCCGCCGAGCGCATCGCCTTCCACGGCAACAACAAGTCGGTCGAGGAGATCGAGCGGGCCGTCCGCGCCGGTGTCGGGCGGATCGTCCTCGACTCCTTCCAGGAGATCGTCCGCGTCGCCCATGTCGCGCAGGAGCTCGGCAAGCGGCAGCGCGTGCAGATTCGTATCACCGTGGGTGTGGAGGCGCACACCCACGAGTTCATCGCCACCGCCCACGAGGACCAGAAGTTCGGGATCCCGCTGGCCGGCGGCCAGGCCGCCGAGGCCGTGCGGCGGGCGCTGCAGCTCGACGGGCTGGAGCTCATCGGGATCCACAGCCACATCGGGTCGCAGATCTTCGACATGTCCGGGTTCGAGGTCGCCGCGCACCGGGTCGTCGGACTGCTCAAGGACATCCGTGACGAGCACGGCGTCGAGCTGCCCGAGATCGACCTCGGGGGCGGGCTCGGGATCGCGTACACGAGCGACGACGATCCCCGCGAGCCGCACGAGATCGCCAAGGCGCTCACCGAGATCGTCACGCGTGAGTGCGAGTCCGCCAGGCTGCGGACCCCCCGCATCTCCGTCGAGCCGGGACGGGCCATCGTCGGTCCGACGGCCTTCACGCTCTACGAGGTCGGCACCATCAAGCCCCTCGACAACCTGCGTACGTACGTCTCCGTCGACGGGGGCATGTCCGACAACATCCGCACCGCGCTCTACGACGCCGAGTACAGCGTCGCTCTCGTGTCGCGGACGAGCGACGCCGAGCCCATGCTCGCCCGGGTCGTCGGCAAGCACTGCGAGAGCGGGGACATCGTGGTGAAGGACGCGTTCCTGCCCTCCGACCTGGCACCGGGTGACCTGATCGCCGTGCCTGCCACGGGTGCCTACTGCCGGTCCATGGCCAGCAACTACAACCACGTGCTGCGGCCGCCCGTCGTCGCCGTGAACGACGGCGAGGCCCGGGTCATCGTCCGCCGTGAGACGGAGGAGGACCTCCTGCGTCTCGACGTCGGATGAGGCGGACAACCGGAAACTCCCGGCGGGTGGAAGATCTCCTGTCTTCCACCCCCGTACAAATGAAATAGATGTCTCACGATCCGGACATTGGATAGAAAGTCCCGTCCGGTGAGTGAGACTGGTCCAACCGTAGACGGTATGAGGAAACGAGGTCGGATGATGCGTACGCGTCCGCTGAAGGTGGCGCTGCTGGGCTGTGGGGTTGTCGGCTCAGAGGTGGCGCGCATCATGACGACGCACGCCGACGACCTCGCCGCCAGGATCGGGGCGCCCGTCGAACTGGCGGGTGTGGCCGTGCGCCGGCCCGACCGGGTCCGAGAGGGCATCGACCCGAGCCTCGTCACCACCGACGCCACCGCGCTCGTCAAACGCGGCGACATCGACGTCGTGGTCGAGGTCATCGGCGGCATCGAGCCCGCCCGCTCCCTCATCACCGCCGCCTTCGAGCACGGCGCGTCCGTCGTCTCCGCCAACAAGGCGCTGCTCGCCCAGGACGGCGCCGCTCTGCACGCCGCCGCCGAGGAGCACGACAAGGACCTCTACTACGAGGCCGCCGTCGCCGGCGCCATCCCGCTGATCCGTCCGCTGCGCGAGTCCCTCGCCGGAGACAAGGTCAACCGGGTGCTCGGCATCGTGAACGGCACCACCAACTTCATCCTCGACAAGATGGACAGCACGGGGGCGGGGTACCAGGAGGCGCTCGACGAGGCCACGGCCCTCGGGTACGCCGAGGCCGACCCCACCGCCGACGTCGAGGGCTTCGACGCCGCCGCCAAGGCCGCCATCCTCG
The DNA here is from genome assembly GCF_042896045.1 of Streptomyces sp. NPDC001351. Lineage (NCBI taxonomy): Bacteria > Bacillati > Actinomycetota > Actinomycetes > Kitasatosporales > Streptomycetaceae > Streptomyces > Streptomyces sp. NPDC001351. The sequence goes on from NZ_JBIAWS010000002.1 coordinate 919,316, forward strand.
CCGGTATCGCCTTCCACTCGCGGGTGCGTCTCGACGACGTCTACCGCGAGGGGATGACGGAGGTCACCGCGGCCGACTTCGCCTCGGCGAAGAACATGGGCTGCACCATCAAGCTGCTCGCCATCTGCGAGCGGGCCCAGGACGGCGGCTCGGTCACCGCGCGCGTGCACCCCGCCATGATTCCGCTGAGCCACCCCCTCGCCTCCGTGCGCGGCGCGTACAACGCCGTGTTCGTGGAGTCCGACGCGAGCGGGCAGCTCATGTTCTACGGGCCCGGTGCCGGCGGTTCGCCCACCGCGTCCGCCGTGCTCGGCGACCTGGTCGCCGTCTGCCGCAACCGGCTCAGCGGGGCAACGGGGCCCGGCGAGTCGGCGTACGCCGCGCTGCCCGTGTCGGGCATGGGTGACGTCGTCACCCGCTACCACATCAGCCTCGACGTAGCGGACAAACCGGGTGTTCTCGCCCAGGTGGCGACCGTCTTCGCGGAGCACGGTGTGTCCATCGATACGGTTCGCCAGCAGGGCAAGGACGGCGAGGCCTCTCTCGTCGTCGTCACCCACCGCGCGTCCGACGCCTCCCTCTCCGGGACCGTCGAGGCGCTGCGCAAGCTCGACACCGTGCGGGGTGTCGCCAGCATCATGCGGGTTGAAGGAGAGTAACCAGCAATGACCCACCAGTGGCGCGGAATCATCGAGGAGTACCGGGACAGACTGCCGGTATCCGACACCACGCCGGTCGTGACGCTCCGCGAGGGCGGCACGCCCCTCGTGCCCGCGCAGGTGCTCTCCGAGCGCACGGGCTGCGAGGTCCACCTCAAGGTGGAGGGTGCGAACCCCACGGGGTCCTTCAAGGACCGCGGCATGACCATGGCCATCACCCGGGCCAAGGAGGAGGGCGCGAAGGCTGTGATCTGCGCCTCCACCGGCAACACGTCGGCCTCCGCCGCCGCGTACGCCGTACGGGCCGGCATGGTATCGGCCGTTCTCGTCCCGCAGGGCAAGATCGCACTCGGCAAGATGGGACAGGCGCTCGTGCACGGCGCCAAGATCCTCCAGGTCGCCGGCAACTTCGACGACTGCCTCACCCTGGCCCGCGCGCTGAGCGACAACTACCCCGTGGCGCTGGTGAATTCGGTCAACCCGGTGCGTATCGAGGGCCAGAAGACGGCCTCCTTCGAGATCGTCGACATGCTCGGCGACGCCCCGGACATCCACGTCCTCCCGGTCGGCAACGCGGGCAACATCACCGCGTACTGGAAGGGCTACAAGGAGTACGCCGCCGACGGCGTCGCCACGCAGACCCCCCGCATGTGGGGCTTCCAGGCCTCCGGCTCCGCCCCGATCGTGCGCGGCGAGATCGTCAAGGACCCCTCGACCATCGCCACCGCCATCCGCATCGGCAACCCCGCCTCCTGGCAGTACGCCCTGGCCGCGCGGGACGAGTCCGGCGGCTTCATCGACGAGGTGACGGACCGTGAGATCCTGCGCGCCTACCGGCTGTTGGCCGCGCAGGAGGGCGTCTTCGTCGAGCCGGCGTCCGCCGCGTCCGTCGCCGGACTGCTGAAGGCCGCCGAGCAGGGCAAGGTCGACCCGGGCCAGAAGATCGTGTGCACGGTCACCGGAAACGGCCTGAAGGACCCCGACTGGGCCGTCGCCGGCGCCCCGCAGCCGGTCACCGTCCCGGTCGACGCGGTGACGGCGGCCGAGCGCCTCGGTCTGGCCTGACGACAGGCCCGAGGTCCGGCCTGACGGGGAACTCCCTCCGAGGGGTGCACAGGGGGCTTACGGCACGCATCGTGCGCCTCCTGTGCGCCCTATGTCGCCACAGAAGCATCCTTCGATAGGCTGTACCGAACCCGCCCGCCGCATATGCCTCCGCCCATGGAGCGTCTGGACGGTGCCGCGCCGTCTCCGCGGCCTGAGGGTCTCCCCGTACGTAGCCGATGTCGTATCGAATGTTTTCGACCATCACGCAGCTCAAGGAGAGTCATCGAGAGATGGCCGGTCCCGCCTTCCGCGCCGCCGCAGTAAGGGTGCGCGTCCCCGCCACCAGCGCCAACCTCGGCCCGGGCTTCGACGCCCTCGGCCTCTCGCTGGGGCTCTACGACGACGTCGTCGTCAGGGTGGCCGACTCCGGGCTGCACATCGACATCGCGGGCGAGGGCAGCGAGACGCTGCCGCGTGACGAGAAACACCTTCTCGTACGCTCCCTGCGCACCGCCTTCGACCTCCTCGGCGGGCAGCCGCGCGGCCTCGAGATCGTCTGCGCCAACCGCATCCCGCACGGCCGCGGCCTCGGCTCCTCCTCGGCCGCCATCTGCGCCGGCATCGTCGCCGCGCGCGCCGTGACCATAGGCGGGGAGTCGAAGCTCGACGACACGGCCCTGCTCGAGCTCGCGACCGAGATCGAGGGCCACCCCGACAACGTGGCGGCCTGTCTGCTCGGCGGTTTCACCCTCTCCTGGATGGAGGCGGGCGCCGCCCGCGCGATCAGGATGGATGCCGCCGATTCCATCGTTCCGGTGGTTTTCGTGCCCGGAAAGCCGGTCCTCACCGAGACCGCGCGCGGCCTGCTCCCGCGCACCGTGCCGCACGTCGACGCCGCCACCAACGCGGGCCGTGCCGCCCTGCTCGTCGAGGCCCTCACCAGGCGCCCCGAGCTGCTGCTGCCCGCCACCGAGGACCGGCTCCACCAGGAGTACCGCGCGCCCGCCATGCCGGAGAGCGCCGCACTGGTGGAGCGGCTGCGGGCCGACGGAGTCCCGGCGGTCATCTCGGGTGCCGGACCCACCGTGCTGGCGCTGGCCGACGCCGACAGCGCCGACAAGGTCGCCCATCTGGCAGGCGAAGGGTGGGCCGCGAACCGGCTCGAACTCGACGCCCAGGGAGCGAGCGTGCTGCCGCTTGCGTCCTGACACACGGTTGCCGGATTTCGAGAGGGGGAATGTTTGTTGGATCCGGTAGTGTTAATCTCAAGTCTGCACCCGACCCCACCATGGCGAGGTGCTTCGTGTCCCCGTCCGGGACAGACATTCTTCCGGGAGCCTCCCAAGCCGCACTGTGTTCCGTACGACGTACGCGGGCAGTACCTCGTACGCGGGCACTGAGCGACTTGCCGGGCACGCTCCGGAATCGGTGCGACCAAGCCACGTGACACCGACACTCGGTGCCACGGCCACGGCTTTGGGAAGCGCCATCCCAGATATTGCCTCCGCCACCTTTGGCGGACCACCGCCCCGGCACGGTCCACACAGCAAGGACCGAAGCCGGAAGCACAACCGGTCGCCGAGCCAGACAGGCCGACGTCCGCTCCAGGGAAGGACCCTTCGTGAGCGACACCACCGATCTGATGGGCGCACGTGTCGAGGAGACCGCTGCCGCGCCCGCCACGGACGCCTCCGCGCCTGCCACCGGTGCAGGCTCCCGGCGGCGCCGCGGTACCGGCCTCGAGGGCATGGTGCTGGCCGAGCTGCAGCAGGTCGCATCCGGCCTCGGCATCAGGGGCACCGCGCGCATGCGCAAGAGCCAGCTGATCGAGGTCATCAAGGAGGCGCAGGCGGGTGGTGGTGCCCCGGCGAAGGCCGAGGCCGCCGCCGAGACCAAGCCCAAGCGCCGCGCCACCTCCAAGGCCCGTACGGGCGAGGACGCCGCTCCCGCCGCCGAGAAGAAGGCGGCCGCCCCGGCCGAGAAGGCCGTGGCCCAGCAGCAGATCGAGATCCCCGGCCAGCCGGCCAGCGAGGACGCTCCCGTCGAGCGCCGTCGTCGTCGCGCCACCGCCGAGGCGGGCAGCACCGAGACGGTCGCCGCCGAGGCGAAGAGCGAGCCGAAGGCCGAGACGCCCGCCCCGCAGGCGCAGGGCGACGCCGGTGACGGCGAGGGCCGCCAGGGCCGCCGTGACCGCCGGGACCGCGACCGCGGAGGCCGTGACCGCTCGGGCCGCGGCAACAAGGGCGACGAGCAGCAGGGCGGCCAGGGCGGTGGCCAGCAGCGCCAGGACCGTCAGGACCGCCAGGACCGGGGGGACCGCCAGCAGGGCGGCGCCCGCCAGGACCGCCAGCAGCGCGACAACGGCCCGCAGGACGACGACGACTTCGAGGGCGGCCGCCGCGGCCGCCGGGGCCGTTACCGGGACCGTCGTGGCCGTCGTGGCCGCGACGAGATGGGCGGCGCCGAGCCGCAGCTCAACGAGGACGACGTCCTGATCCCGGTCGCGGGCATCCTCGACATCCTGGACAACTACGCCTTCATCCGTACGTCGGGCTACCTGCCGGGCCCCAACGACGTGTACGTCTCCCTCGCCCAGGTCCGCAAGAACGGCCTGCGCAAGGGCGACCACGTCACCGGCGCGGTCCGGCAGCCCAAGGAAGGCGAGCGGCGCGAGAAGTTCAACGCGCTGGTGCGCCTGGACTCCGTCAACGGCATGGCGCCCGAACACGGCCGCGGCCGCCCGGAGTTCAACAAGCTCACCCCGCTCTACCCGCAGGACCGCCTCCGCCTGGAGACGGACCCCGGTGTCCTCACCACCCGCATCATCGACCTCGTCGCGCCGATCGGTAAGGGCCAGCGCGGTCTGATCGTGGCCCCGCCGAAGACCGGCAAGACCATGATCATGCAGGCGATCGCCAACGCGATCACGCACAACAACCCCGAGTGCCACCTGATGGTCGTCCTCGTCGACGAGCGTCCGGAAGAGGTCACCGACATGCAGCGGTCGGTCAAGGGCGAGGTCATCTCCTCGACCTTCGACCGCCCGGCCGAGGACCACACCACGGTCGCCGAGCTCGCCATCGAGCGCGCCAAGCGGCTGGTGGAGCTGGGCCACGACGTCGTCGTCCTGCTGGACTCCATCACGCGTCTGGGCCGTGCGTACAACCTGGCCGCCCCGGCCTCCGGCCGCATCCTGTCCGGTGGTGTCGACTCGACCGCCCTGTACCCCCCGAAGCGCTTCTTCGGTGCGGCCCGCAACATCGAGGACGGCGGCTCGCTGACGATCCTCGCCACCGCCCTGGTGGACACCGGGTCCCGCATGGACGAGGTGATCTTCGAGGAGTTCAAGGGCACCGGCAACGCGGAGCTCAAGCTCGACCGGAAGCTCGCCGACAAGCGCATCTTCCCGGCGGTGGACGTCGACGCGTCCGGCACCCGTAAGGAAGAGATCCTGCTCGGCAACGAAGAGCTGGCGATCGTATGGAAGCTGCGCCGGGTGCTGCACGCGCTCGACCAGCAGCAGGCGATCGAGCTGCTTCTCGACAAGATGAAGCAGACCAAGTCGAACGCCGAGTTCCTGCTGCAGATCCAGAAGACCACGCCCACGCCTGGCAACGGCGACTGAGACACCGCCTTCGGGCAGCTCGCAAAAGGCCGTTCAGCGTCACATCAGTGATGTTGAACGGCCTTTTGACGCTGAGTGAGATGGGGCGCACCAGGCGCCCCATCCATCACTTGTCTCACTGGGGGACTTTCTTGTCCACATCCCTGTCCGGCAGCGGCCGTCACAGACGCCGGATACGCCTTGCCCTGCCGGTCGCCGCGACCGGCCTCGTCGCGGCCGTAGCCGCCGCGCTGCTGACGTCGTCCGCGAACGCCGCGCCGTCCGCGACGCCTCATGCGAAGCCGGCCATCACCTCGCCGTCGCTCTCCGAGCTGGAGCAGCGCGTCTCCGGGGCCCTCGCCACCGACGCCGCCATGGGCAAGAAGACGACCAAGTCGTCGAAGACCAGCAGCGGCACCAGCAGCAGCACGAGCACCAGCAGCAGCGGCTCCGTCAGCCCGATGGTCATCGGCGGCACGGACACCGCCATCACCTCGGCGCCGTTCATGGCCCAGCTCTGGTACTACGACGACAAGGGCACCACCGACACGAGCGACGACGTCAGCTTCTTCTGCGGCGGCACCGTCGTCTCACCGACGAAGATCCTCACCGCCGCGCACTGCGTCAAGGGCTTCAACTGGCACGCGTACGGCGCGATCGTCACCGGCACGGACCAGCTGCCGACCACCAACAGCGACGGCAGCACCGATCTGCACGGCGGCACGGTCTCCGGCGTCTGGCGGCAGTGGAACCACCCGTCGTACACCACGGCGACCAGCGGCGCCCCCGACAACGACATCGCCGTGCTGACGCTGCCGAACCCCGTCAAGGCGACGCCGGTCCGTATGACGACGTCCACCGACACCGCCTCGTACGCGGGCGGCACCGTCGCCACGCTCTACGGCTGGGGCCGCACCAGCTCCACCAGCAACGACATCTCACAGACCCTGCAGTCGGCCCAGCTGACCATCCACGCCGACAGCACCTGCACCACCGCCTATGGCTCGGACTACGTCGCGGGCCACATGGTGTGCACCGGCACGCAGAGCGGCAGCGACACCGGCACCAAGGCGTCCTGCAACGGCGACTCCGGTGGCCCGCTGATCGTGAACAACCGGATCGTGGGCGTCGTCTCCTGGGGTGTCGAGAACTGCGTGGCGAAGGGCGACTACAGCGTCTTCACCAAGGTCCGCAGCTACGTCGGCGCCGCCTACCCGCGCATCGACGACACGAACCTGAGCGGCGACTCCAAGGCCGACCTGTTCCTGCGCAACTCCTCCACCAAGACCGGCTACGAGCTGGACTCCAAGGGCACCTCGCTGGCCTCCCGGATCTCCTGGGGCTCCTTCAGCGGCTACAACGTGGTCCTGCAGACCGACCTCAACCGGGACGGCTACCAGGACTTCATCCTGCGCTCCAGCTCCACCGGCGCGGTCTACTGGGAGCACTACGTCCCCGCCAGCAGCTCCTGGACCAAGTCGCAGATCTTCAGCAACTGGGCCACCCGCACCCGCGTCGTCGCCCCCGGTGACGTGACCGGCGACTACAAGCCCGACCTGCTCTCGGTCGACTCCGGCGGCACCCTGTGGATCTACCCGGGCAAGGGCGACGGCACCTTCGGCACGCCGGTGAGTGTCGGCACCGGCTGGAACCAGTACAACGCCCTCCTCGGCCACGGCGACTTCAACGGCGACGGCAAGGCCGACCTGATCGCGCGTCAGAAGAGCACCGGATACATCTACCTGTACCGCGGCACCGGTACGGCCGGCTCCGGGGCGTTCTCCAGCCGGATCAACGTCCGTACCTGGAGCACCACCACGTACAACACCCTCGACGCCGTGGGCGATGTGACCGGGGACGGCAAGGCCGACTTCCTGGCCCGCACGCCCGGCGGCACGCTCTACCTCTACCCGGGCACCGGCCAGGCGTCGAGTGGGATCTTTGCCACAAGAATCTCGCTTGGTACGGGTTTCCAGCAGTACGACCTTCTCGGCTGAAACCGCAGGTGAGCGGGGGTTCGCCCCCGCTTGATCCGTCACGCTCCGTGCCCGGCCCTCCACGGGTCGGGCACGGAGCGTCGTGCAACCCTTTCTCGAGTTTCTCCGTCTGACCCGACGGAGTGACGATGGTGCGGTACGACACGTATCCGTGACCGACAGGCCTGTCCCTGAGCGCAGGGGGTAACCGACCGGACGAGAACGAGGAGCACATGTCCGCCGAGAGCACGCCGGAACCCGGCATATCGGGAGAGTCCGGCACCAACGGCACAGGCGGCCGCGCCAAGGGCCGTCGCCGCAAGCCCCGCAGCACGCGCCGCAAGGGCCTGCTGATCACGGCGTGGACCGCCGCGGGCATCGTCGTGCTGGGCGGAACGGGAGCCGGCTACCTGTACTTCAAGCTCAACGGCAACATCAAGAGCGTCGACATCAACTCGGCCCTGGGCACGGACCGGCCGACGAAGGTCGACAACGGCTCCGAGAACATCCTGGTCCTCGGCTCGGACAGCCGCTCGGGCAGCAACAGGAAGCTCGGCGGCGGCACCGACGACGGCAGCGCCCGCTCCGACACGGCGATGATCGTGCACGTCTACAAGGGCCGCAAGAAGGCCGACGTGGTCTCCATGCCCCGCGACACCCTCATCGACCGCCCCGAGTGCACCGACAAGAACGGCACGACGCATCCCGCCGCGTCCGGCGTCATGTTCAACACCGCGTACTCCACCGGCGGCGCCGCCTGCGCCGTGAAGACCGTGGAGTCGATCAGCGGGCTGCGCATGGACCACTACCTCGAGGTCGACTTCAGCGGCTTCGAGAAGCTCATCGGCGAGCTCGGCGGCGTCCCGGTCACCACGACCAAGGACATCAAGGACTCCCAGAGCCATCTGAACCTGAAGGCCGGCACGCACACGCTCGACGGCGAGCAGGCCCTCGGCCTGGTCCGCACCCGGCACGGCGTCGGCGACGGCTCCGACCTCGGCCGCATCCAGCTCCAGCAGGCCTTCATCAAGGCCCTGGTCAACCAGGTCAAGCACGTCGGCATCTTCACCAGCCCGAAGAGGCTCTACGACCTCGCCGACACCGCCACCAAGGCCGTGACGACCGATTCCGACCTGGGCTCGGTCAACACCCTGATGTCCTTCGCGAACGGCCTGAAGAGCATCAGCTCGACCAACATGCACATGATCACGATGCCGGTCCAGTACGACCCGTCGAACCCGAACCGCGTGATCGTGGAGAAGGCGAAGGCCCAGCAGGTCTGGACGGCTCTCAAGAACGACCAGCAGATCCCGAAGTCGGCCACGCAAGGTACGGCCACGGGCGAAGCCAAGGGCGTGGTCACCGCCGGGTAGTCAGGGGCGCGGGACCGTGTCGGTTTGCGGCTCCGCCGCGTGGGCGTGACAAGCCCCCACCGGCCCGCAGGGAATAGATCACCCGAACCCCCGGTTTGGGGGGATGGCCCCAGTCCTGGCAGACTGGTACGTCGGCCCCGGTTCACGCGACCGCACCCCGCGGAAGCGACCCGGCGCCCTCCCGAAACTAGGAGACACCTTGAAGCGCGACATCCACCCCGAGTACGTCGAGACGCAGGTCAGCTGCACCTGTGGCGCGTCGTTCACCACCCGCAGCACGATCGAGAGCGGCACCATCCGCGCCGAGGTCTGCTCCGAGTGCCACCCGTTCTACACGGGCAAGCAGAAGATCCTCGACACCGGTGGCCGTGTGGCCCGCTTCGAGGCCCGCTTCGGCAAGGCTGCGGCCGGCTCCAAGAAGTAGCTGGCTCCCATTCGCCGGTCCACGGCCGCGCCCTTCACAGGCGCGCCGGGACCGGCGTTTTTGGTCGCCCGCCTTCCCCCTTTTTCCACGCAGTACAGGAGCCCAAGATGTTCGAGGCCGTCGAGGAACTCGTCGGTGAGCACGCCGACCTGGAGAAGAAGCTCGCCGACCCGTCGGTCCACGCCGACCAGGCCAACGCGCGCAAGCTGAACAAGCGCTACGCCGAGCTCACCCCGATCGTCGCCACGTACCGCTCCTGGAAGCAGACCGGTGACGACATCGAGACGGCGAAGGAATTCGCCGCCGACGACCCCGACTTCGCGGCCGAGGTCAAGGAGCTGGACAAGCAGCGCGAGGAACTCACCGAGAAGCTGCGCCTGCTGCTCGTGCCCCGGGACCCGTCCGACGACAAGGACGTGATCCTCGAGATCAAGGCCGGCGCCGGCGGCGACGAGTCCGCGCTCTTCGCCGGTGACCTGCTGCGCATGTACCTGCGGTACGCCGAGCGGGTCGGCTGGAAGACCGAGATCATCGACGCCACCGAGTCCGAGCTGGGCGGCTACAAGGACGTCCAGGTCGCCGTGAAGACCAAGGGCGGCCAGGGCGCCACCGAGCCCGGCCAGGGCGTCTGGGCCCGGCTGAAGTACGAGGGCGGCGTGCACCGCGTGCAGCGCGTCCCGGCCACCGAGTCCCAGGGCCGTATCCACACCTCGGCGGCCGGTGTGCTGGTCACGCCCGAGGCCGAGGAGGTCGACGTCGAGATCAACCCGAACGACCTGCGCATCGACGTCTACCGCTCCTCCGGGCCCGGCGGCCAGTCCGTCAACACCACCGACTCCGCGGTGCGCATCACGCACATTCCGACCGGAGTCGTCGCCTCCTGCCAGAACGAGAAGAGCCAGCTGCAGAACAAGGAGCAGGCGATGCGTATCCTGCGCTCCAGGCTGCTCGCAGCGGCGCAGGAGGAGGCGGAGAAGGAAGCCGCCGACGCCCGCCGCAGCCAGGTCCGCACCGTCGACCGCTCCGAGAAGATCCGCACGTACAACTTCCCGGAGAATCGCATCTCGGACCACCGCGTCGGCTTCAAGGCCTACAACCTGGACCAGGTCCTGGACGGCGACCTCGACGCGGTGATCCAGGCCTGCGTCGACGCGGACTCGGCGGCGAAGCTGGCGGCTGCCTGAAGGCACCTGCGCACGACCCAGTACGACACGGAGGAATGCGTGAACCTGCTGCTCGCAGAGGTGGCACAGGCCACCCAGCGGCTGGCCGACGCCGGCGTGCCCTCGCCGCGCACCGACGCGGAGGAGCTCGCCGCGTTCGTGCACGGCGTGAAGCGCAGCCAACTGCACTCCGTGAAGGACTCGGACTTCGACGCCCGCTACTGGGAGGTCATCGCCCGGCGCGAACAGCGCGAGCCGCTGCAGCACATCACCGGGCGGGCCTACTTCCGCTACCTCGAACTCCAGGTGGGGCCGGGCGTGTTCGTGCCGCGGCCCGAGACCGAGTCCGTGGTCGGGTGGGCCATAGACGCCGTACGCGCGATGGATGTCGTCGAGCCCTGCATCGTCGATCTGTGCACCGGGTCCGGCGCCATCGCGCTCGCGCTCGCGCAGGAGGTCCCGCGCTCGCGCGTGCACGCCGTGGAGCTGTCCGAGGAAGCCCTCCAGTGGACCCGCAAGAACGTCGAGGGTTCGCGCGTCGACCTGCGCCAGGGCAACGCCCTTGACGCCTTCCCGGACCTCGACGGCCAGGTCGACCTGGTCATCTCCAATCCGCCGTACATCCCGCTGACCGAATGGGAGTACGTCGCTCCCGAGGCGCGGGACTACGATCCCGAACTCGCCCTGTTCTCGGGGGAGGACGGCCTCGATCTCATTCGCGGTCTGGAACGGACCGCACACCGGCTCCTGCGCCCGGGCGGTGTCGTCGTCATCGAGCACGCCGACACCCAGGGCGGCCAGGTGCCGTGGATCTTCACCGAGGAGCGGGGCTGGGCCGACGCGGCCGACCACCCGGACCTCAACAACCGCCCCCGGTTCGCGACGGCCCGCAAGGCACTGCCGTGACCACCCCGACGACCCACTTCCCGATGTACGTGTACGAGGAGGCCCGCTAGACATGGCTCGGCGATACGACACCAACGACGCGACGGACCGCACGACCGGTCTGCGCGAAGCCGCGTCCGCCGTCCGCCGTGGCGAGCTCGTGGTCCTCCCGACCGACACGGTGTACGGCATCGGCGCCGACGCGTTCTCCTCGGAGGCGGTCGCCGACCTGCTGGAGGCCAAGGGCCGGGGCCGCAACATGCCCACCCCCGTGCTGATCGGGTCCCCGAACACCCTCCACGGTCTCGTCACCGACTTCTCCGAGCCGGCCTGGGAACTCGTCGACGCCTTCTGGCCGGGCGCGCTCACGCTCGTCGCCAAGCACCAGCCGTCCCTGCAGTGGGACCTGGGGGACACCCGGGGCACGGTCGCCATCCGGATGCCGCTGCACCCGGTCGCCATCGAGCTGCTGACCGAGGTCGGCCCCATGGCCGTGTCCTCGGCGAACCTGACCGGGCACCCCGCCCCGGAGGACTGTGACGCCGCGCAGGGGATGCTCGGCGACTCGGTCTCCGTCTACCTCGACGGCGGGCCGACCCCCGGCAACGTCCCGTCCTCCATCGTCGACGTCACCGGCTCGGTGCCGGTGCTGCTGCGCGAGGGCGCGATCTCGCCGGACGAGCTGCGCAAGGTCGTACCCGACCTCGAGGTGGCGAATTGACGGCCCCTGACGCGGGGCGTGGCATAGGCAACGGGGAAGAGACGGGGACCTTCGGGGTCCCCATGACCGGCTTCCGCATCCTCCACGTCAGCACCGGCAATGTGTGCCGCTCGCCGATCACCGAGCGGCTGACCCGCCATGCCCTGGCGGACCGGCTCGGCGACCCCCTGTGGGGCGGGCTGATCGTGGAGAGCGCGGGCACCTGGGGCCACGAGGGCGCGCCCATGGAGGCCAACGCGGAGGCGGTCCTCGCGGACTTCGGCGCGGACGCCTCCGGCTTCATGGGCCGCGAACTCCTCGACGAGCACGTCATCATGGCCGACCTCGTCCTGACGGCGACCCGCGACCACCGCGCCCAGGTCATCTCCATGGGCCACTCGGCCGGCCTGCGCACCTTCACCCTGAAGGAGTTCACCCGTCTGGTGCGGGCGATAGACCCGGCGACCCTGCCGCCCCTGGAGGACGGCGTGGTGGCACGCGCGCGTGCGCTGGTGCGGGCCGCGGCGGCTCTACGCGGGTGGCTCCTGGCCCCGACCGCCGAGGCGGACGAGGTGTACGACCCGTACGGCGCCCCCCTGACCTTCTTCCGGTCCATCGGGGAGGAGATACACCAGGCGCTGGATCCGGTGGTCACAGCGCTCACCGGAGTACCTGCGAAGGCGTAACAACCGAGCACCTCACCGGCACCGGGCCTACATTGGTCGTACGTCACCGTCGACGCCCCCCGGAGCCCATCATGCCGGTCACTCATACCCTCGAGGCCGATGTCCTGCGCCGGCAGGACCCCGAGCTGGCCGAGATCCTGCTCGGTGAGCGCGACCGGCAGTCGACGACGCTGCAGCTCATCGCCGCCGAGAACTTCTCCTCGCCCGCGGTGCTGGCCGCGCTCGGCTCGCCGCTGGCCAACAAGTACGCCGAGGGGTACCCGGGCGCCCGCCACCACGGCGGCTGCGAGATCGTCGACGTCGCCGAGCGCCTCGCCGTGGACCGTGCGAAGGCCCTGTTCGGCGCCGAGCATGCCAATGTGCAGTCGCACTCCGGCTCTTCGGCCGTCCTGGCCGCCTACGCGGCGCTCCTGCGGCCCGGCGACACCGTCCTCGCCCTCGGCCTCCCGTACGGCGGCCACCTCACGCACGGCTCGCCCGCCAACTTCTCCGGCCGCTGGTTCGACTTCGTCGGCTACGGCGTCGATGCGGAGACCGGGCTCATCGACCACGACCAGGTGCGCACCCTCGCCCGTACACACCGCCCCAAGGCGATCGTGTGCGGTTCCATCGCCTACCCCCGGCACATCGACTACGCCTTCTTCCGCGAGGTCGCCGACGAGGTCGGGGCGTATCTCATCGCCGACGCCGCCCATCCCATCGGGCTCGTCGCCGGGGGAGCGGCGCCCAGCCCGGTGCCGTACGCCGACGTGGTCTGCGCGACCACGCACAAGGTGCTGCGCGGGCCGCGCGGCGGAATGATCCTGTGCGGCGCCGAGCTCGCCGAACGGGTCGACCGGGCCGTCTTCCCCTTCACCCAGGGCGGGGCGCAGATGCACACCATCGCCGCCAAGGCCGTCGCGTTCGGCGAGGCGGCAACACCCGCGTTCAGGTCGTACGCCCATCAGGTGGTCGCCAACGCCCGGGCGCTGGCGGCTCTGCTGGCCGCCGAGGGCCTGGTGGTCACCACCGGCGGCACGGACACCCATCTGATCACCGCCGACCCGGCGCCCCTCGGCGTCGACGGCCGCACCGCGCGCGGCCGCCTCGCAGCGGCCGGAATGGTGCTGGACTGCTGTGCGCTGCCGCACGCGGACACCCGCGGCCTGCGGCTCGGCACGGCGGCCGTGACCACCCAGGGAATGGGAGAGGAGGAGATGGCCTCGATCGCCACGCTGCTCGCGGGCGTGCTGCGGGGCGAGACCGAGAGCCAGAAGGCGCGTGATCAGGTGCGCGAGCTCACCGGTAGATTTCAGCCGTACACCGGCTGAGCGGGGGTAGACGCACCTGCGTACCACTGGGTGCAGCCTGCGTGCACAGGCACGCGTGCAACCATCGTCGCTACCCGGCAGTCCCCATTCATATGCGTGCGTCGCTAGGGTGTGGGGCTGAGATGGCCAGCGAGACCTGTGGGGAAGCCTGTGCGTGAATACCTGCTGACGCTCTGCATCACGGCCGCGGTGACGTATCTGCTGACAGGGCCGGTACGGAAGTTCGCGATCGTGGCCGGAGCCATGCCGGAGATCAGGGCCCGTGACGTGCACCGGGAGCCCACTCCGCGCCTCGGCGGGATCGCCATGTTCTTCGGCCTGTGCGCGGGCCTGCTGGTCGCGGACCATCTCACCAACCTCAACGAGGTCTTCGAGAAGTCGAACGAACCGCGGGCGCTCCTCTCCGGAGCGGCGCTCATCTGGCTCATCGGCGTCCTGGACGACAAGTTCGAGATCGACGCCCTGATCAAGCTGGGCGGCCAGATGATCGCCGCCGGCGTCATGGTCATGCAGGGTCTGACGATCCTCTGGCTGCCGATCCCGAGCGTGGGCACCGTCGCGCTGACCCAGTGGCAGGGCACCCTGCTGACGGTGGCGCTGGTCGTCATCACCATCAACGCGGTCAACTTCGTGGACGGCCTCGACGGCCTCGCCTCCGGCATGGTGTGCATCGCCGCCGCCGCGTTCTTCATGTACGCGTACCGCATCTGGTACTCGTACGGCATCGAGGCCGCCGCCCCCGCGACGCTGTTCGCGGCCATCCTGATGGGCATGTGCCTGGGCTTCCTGCCGCACAACATGCACCCCGCGCGCATCTTCATGGGCGACTCGGGCTCGATGCTGATCGGGCTGGTGCTGGCCGCGGGTGCGATCTCCATCACGGGGCAGGTCGACCCGGACAGCCTGTTCGGCGGGTCACAGCGTCAGGCGGTGCACCAGATGGTGCCGGTCTACATCCCGCTGCTGCTGCCGCTGACGATCATCGCCATCCCGGCCGCCGACCTGGTGCTGGCCATCGTGCGCCGCACCTGGCGCGGCCAGTCGCCGTTCGCCGCGGACCGCGGGCATCTGCACCACCGGCTGCTGGAGATCGGGCACTCGCACAGCAGGGCCGTCCTGATCATGTACTTCTGGTCGGCGCTGATCGCCTTCGGCGCCCTCGCCTACTCGGTCAACTCGGCCTCGATGTGGATCGTGCTGGGCATCGTGTTCCTCAGCGCCATCGGCCTGCTGCTCCTGCTGCTGCCGCGCTTCACGCCGCGCGCCCCGCGCTGGGCCGAGCACTTCGTGCCGCCGCGCTACCGCCGCCGCAGGGCCGTCGCCGAAACCGCGTCCACGCCCGCGCACCCGGCCGCGGTCGACGACGAGCAGCGTCCTCCGGTCGTGGCCGGTGTGGCAGGCGTGAACGGTGCGACCGCTCTGGGCGCCCGTCCGCGCTTCCTGGACCGCCGCAAGGCCGGTACCTCGCGCTGACTATTGCGTTGACCGGCAAGGTAAGAATCTGACTAGAGCATTGCCAACTCGTGGGGGAGCAAAGCCCCCCAATACCAGACAAGTCGGTTCGGTTTCTGCACAGACGCGCACTGTCACTCTCATGTGTGACAGCAAGCACACCGACTAGGTAAAGACCGCATCAAATAGTTTGTGATACGGTTCACGAGAACCCCGGAGAGAGCTGAAGGACCGTAGTGCGACGGTCCATTGGCCGTGAGTTCCCCTCTCGATCCGGGACTACGCTCGTCCATGACGACACCTGCCCCCCTGTGAAAGCGGAGTTGCCGCCATGCCGTCCAATGACGCCCGGAACCTCTTGCAGACCGCTGTCCCCGCAGCGGCTGTCGGCGCGATCGTCGTCGCCGTCAGCGCTGGGGTCGCCGGCGGCAAGGGTGCGCTCGGCGCGGTGGTCGGCACACTGCTCGCGATCCTGTTCATGGGAATCGGTCTGTATGTCCTGCAGTGGACGGCAAAAACGCTCCCGCAGTTGTTCCAGGCCATGGGGCTGATGCTGTACGTCGCTCAGCTCCTGCTGCTCCTGATCTTCGTGGCCGTCTTCAAGGACACCACCCTCTTCAATGCGAAGACGTTCGCCGTCTCGCTCGTCGTCGCGACTGTCGTGTGGATGGCTGCGCAGGCTCGTGCGCATATGAAAGCCAAGCTTTTCTACGTCGACCCCGACTCCGAGAAGAGTGGAAAGTCCGAGAAGACAGGGTCGTCGTCGTGAGGGATAGGGGCGGGATAAAGGCTTGTGAGATCTCCTGCTATCGTCCGGTGCCAACTGCGGCATCGCGGGCGCGGGCATCTGAGCTGACGCCTGATCGATCGCGAGGCTTGATGCCCCCCAGCCGCCCTCACATCCGTAACACCAGTCCAGTGCCGACCCGCGGCTGCGCGCCGCGCCGACACAACGAGGTTGCCGTACCCATGCGTCACGCCGAAGGAGCCCGCGGTGAGTGCTGACCAGACCCAGCTCGCCTTTGACTGGAGTTGTCGGATCATGTCCGACAACGGGTGTGGCTTCCCGGCTCCGGGTCTGCACTCGTTCCTGTTCAAGCCGATCGTCACGGTCGGTGGGGTCGAGTTCAACAAGGTGATGCTGCTTGCGCTCATCACCAGCCTCCTCGTCGTCACCTTCTTCTGGGCGGCCTTCGGCAAGGCGAAGGTGGTCCCGGGCAAGCTGCAGATGGTCGGCGAGGCCGGTTACGACTTCGTGCGCCGCGGCATCGTCTACGAGACGCTCGGCAAGCGCGAGGGCGAGAAGTGGGTGCCGCTCATGGTGTCCCTCTTCTTCTTCATCTGGATCATGAACATCTGGTCCGTGATCCCGCTGGCACAGTTCCCGGTGTCGTCGGTCTTCGCCTTCCCGGTCGTCCTGGCCGCGCTCGTCTGGATCCTGTGGGTCGGACTCACCTTCAAGCGCCACGGCTTCGTCGGTTTCTTCAAGAACATCACCGGCTATGACAAGACGCTCGGCGCGGTGCTGCCGCTCGTCATGGTCATCGAGTTCTTCTCGAACCTCTTCGTCCGCCCGTTCACGCACGCGGTGCGACTCTTCGCCAACATGTTCGCGGGTCACCTGATGCTGGTGATGTTCACCGTCGCCTCCTGGTACCTGCTGAACAGCTACATGATCCCGGCCGCCGGCGTCTCGTTCGTGATGACCGTGATCATGATCCTCTTCGAGCTTTTCGTGCAGGCCGTCCAGGCGTACGTCTTCGTGCTGCTGGCCTGCTCGTACATTCAGGGCGCTCTCGCCGAGCACCACTGAGCCCCACCCCCAACCCCCAGCCGTCCGGTGGTCAACCCCCATCGGTCCGTTAAGAGAAGGAAGATTCAGCATGGCTGCCACTGAGACCCTCGCCGCTGTCTCCGGTTCCATCGGTTCGGTCGGTTACGGCCTCGCTGCCATCGGCCCCGGCGTCGGCGTCGGCATCATCTTCGGTAACGGCACCCAGGCCCTCGCCCGTCAGCCCGAGGCTGCCGGCCTGATCCGCGCCAACCAGATCCTCGGCTTCGCCTTCTGCGAGGCGCTCGCCCTCATCGGCATCGTTATGCCGTTCGTGTTCGGTCAGTAATTCACTTCTGACCCACACGAAGCGACGAAAGGCACTGATGTGATCGCCAACCACTTGGTACAGCTCGCGGCCGAGGAAAAGCAGAACCCCCTCGTCCCGGCTGGTCCCGAGCTGCTCGTCGGCGCCATCGCCTTCGCCATCGTGTTCTTCTTCTTCTGGAAGAAGCTGCTCCCGAACATCAACAAGGTTCTGGAGGAGCGCCGCGAGGCGATCGAAGGTGGCATCGAGAAGGCCGAGGCCGCTCAGGTCGAGGCGCAGAGCGTTCTCGAGCAGTACAAGGCCCAGCTCGCCGAGGCCCGGCACGAGGCCGCGCGTCTGCGCCAGGAGGCGCAGGAGCAGGGTGCCGCGCTGATCGCCGAGATGCGCGCCGAGGGCCAGCGGCAGCGCGAGGAGATCGTCGCCGCCGGCCACGCGCAGATCGAGGCCGACCGCAAGGCCGCCGCGTCCGCGCTGCGGCAGGACGTCGGTCACCTCGCGACCGAGCTGGCCGGCAAGCTCGTCGGTGAGTCCCTCGAGGACCACGCCCGGCAGAGCCGCGTCATCGACCGCTTCCTCGACGACCTCGAGGAGAAGGCCGAGGCCACCCGATGAACGGAGCGAGCCGCGAGGCCCTGGCAGCCGCACGCGAGCGCCTCGACGCGCTGACGGACTCCACGTCCGCCGACGCGACGAAGCTCGCCGACGAGCTGGCCGCCGTCACCGCGCTGCTCGACCGCGAGGTGTCGCTGCGTCGGGTCCTCACCGACCCGGCGCAGGCCGGTGAGGCGAAGGCCGAGCTGGCCCAGCGTCTGCTCGGCTCCCAGGTCGGCGGGGCCACTGCCGACCTGGTGTCCGGCATGGTGCGCTCCCGGTGGTCGCAGTCCCGTGACCTGGTGGACGCGCTGGAGGAGCTGGCGGACACCGCCGAGCTCACCGCCGCGCAGAAGAGGGGCGCGCTCGACGACGTGGAGGACGAGCTGTTCCGCTTCGGGCGGATCGTCTCCTCGAACACCGAGCTGCGTGCCGCGCTGACCGACCGCGCCGCCACCACCGCGGCCAAGACCGAGCTGCTGCACCGGCTGCTCGGCCGCCGGGCCGTCCCGTCGACCGAGCGTCTTGTGACGCGCCTTGTGACCGCGCCGCGGGGACGTAGCCTGGAGGCGGGACTGGAGTCCCTGTCCAAGCTCGCCGCCGAGCGCCGGGACCGGCTGGTCGCCGTCGTCACCTCGGCGGTGCCGCTGAGCGACACGCAGAAGCAGCGCCTGGGCGCCGCTCTCGCGAAGCTCTACGGCCACACGATGCACCTCAACATCGACGTGGACCCCGAGGTCCTCGGCGGAATCCGGGTGCAGGTCGGCGATGAGGTCATCAACGGCTCGATCGCGGACCGCATCGAGGACGCCGGCCGCCGCCTGGCGGGCTGAGCAGCAACTTCATAAGCAGAACAGAGCAGTACAGCAGTACGTACCTACGGCCCGGTTGGGTCGTGCAGAGGATTCCTGGGGGTCGCCCCCAGACCCCCAAGTTGAAACTTCGGGCCCAACAAGGAGAGCAGGGAACCCAGATGGCGGAGCTCACGATCCGGCCGGAGGAGATCCGGGACGCGCTGGAGAACTTCGTCCAGTCGTACAAGCCGGACGCGGCCTCGCGCGAGGAGGTCGGTACGGTCACCCTTGCCGGCGACGGCATCGCGAAGGTCGAGGGTCTGCCCTCGGCCATGGCCAACGAACTGCTGAAGTTCGAGGACGGCACCCTCGGCCTCGCCCTCAACCTCGAGGAGCGCGAGATCGGTGCCATCGTCCTCGGTGAGTTCAGCGGCATCGAGGAGGGTCAGCCGGTGCAGCGCACCGGTGAGGTGCTCTCCGTGGCAGTCGGCGAGGGCTACCTCGGCCGCGTCGTCGACCCGCTCGGCAACCCGATCGACGGCCTCGGCGAGATCGAGACGTCCGGTCGCCGCGCCCTCGAACTGCAGGCCCCCACGGTCATGCAGCGCAAGTCGGTGCACGAGCCGATGGAGACCGGCTACAAGGCCGTCGACGCGATGACCCCCGTCGGCCGCGGTCAGCGTCAGCTGATCATCGGTGACCGCCAGACCGGCAAGACCGCCCTGGCCGTCGACACGATCATCAACCAGCGCGACAACTGGCGCTCGGGCGACCCGAAGAAGCAGGTCCGCTGCATCTACGTCGCCATCGGCCAGAAGGGCTCGACCATCGCGTCGGTCCGCCGCGCGCTGGAGGAGAACGGCGCGCTGGAGTACACGACCATCGTCGCCGCCCCCGCGTCCGACCCGGCCGGCTTCAAGTACCTTGCGCCGTACACCGGTTCGGCCATCGGTCAGCAGTGGATGTACGAGGGCAAGCACGTCCTCATCATCTTCGACGACCTGTCGAAGCAGGCCGACGCCTACCGCGCCGTGTCGCTGCTGCTGCGCCGCCCGCCGGGCCGTGAGGCCTACCCGGGTGACGTCTTCTACCTGCACTCCCGTCTGCTGGAGCGCTGCGCGAAGCTCTCCGACGACATGGGCGCCGGCTCGATGACCGGTCTTCCGATCGTCGAGACCAAGGCCAACGACGTCTCGGCGTTCATCCCGACCAACGTCATCTCCATCACCGACGGCCAGTGCTTCCTGGAGTCGGACCTGTTCAACGCCGGTCAGCGCCCCGCGCTGAACGTCGGTATCTCCGTCTCCCGAGTCGGTGGTTCCGCGCAGCACAAGGCGATGAAGCAGGTCTCCGGCCGTCTGCGTGTCGACCTCGCCCAGTTCCGTGAGCTGGAGGCGTTCGCCGCCTTCGGTTCCGACCTGGACGCCGCGTCGAAGGCGCAGCTGGAGCGCGGTCAGCGCATGGTCGAGCTGCTGAAGCAGGCCCAGTACCAGCCGATGTCGACCGAGGACCAGGTCGTCTCGGTGTGGGCCGGCACCACCGGCAAGATGGACGACGTCCCGGTCAACGACATCCGCCGCTTCGAGAAGGAGCTGCTGGAGTACCTGCACCGCAAGGAGCAGGGCCTGCTCACCTCCATCAAGGAGGGCGGCAAGATGTCGGACGACACCCTCACCGCTGTCGCCGACGCGATCGCCGAGTTCAAGAAGCAGTTCGAGACCTCGGACGGCAAGCTTCTCGGCGAGGACGCCCCGGCCGCCGCCAAGTGACGTAAGGAAGGGACCTGACTCATGGGAGCCCAGCTCCGGGTCTACAAGCGTCGCATCCGATCCGTCACCGCGACCAAGAAGATCACCAAGGCGATGGAGATGATCGCCGCCTCGCGCGTCGTCAAGGCGCAGCGCAAGGTGGCGGCCTCCACGCCGTACGCGCAGGAACTGACGCGTGCGGTCACTGCGGTCGGTACCGGCTCGAACACCAAGCACCCGCTGACCACGCAGGCCGAGACGGTCACGCGGTCCGCGGTGCTGCTCCTCACGAGCGACCGCGGTCTCGCCGGTGCCTTCAACTCCAACGCCATCAAGGCGGCGGAGCAGCTCACCGAGCGGCTGGAGCGCGAGGGCAAGGAGGTCGACATCTACATCGTCGGCCGCCGTGGCCTCGCCCACTACAACTTCCGTGAGCGCAAGGTCGCGGAGTCGTGGACCGGCTTCACCGACGAGCCCACGTACGCGGACGCCAAGAAGGTCGCGGCGCCGCTGATCGAGGCCATCGAGACCGAGACGGCCGAGGGCGGCGTGGACGAACTCCACATCGTCTTCACCGAGTTCGTGTCGATGATGACGCAGACGGCCCTCGACGACCGTCTGCTGCCGCTCAGCCTCGAAGAAGTGGCGAAGGAAGCAGCCCCCCAGGGCGAGATCCTCCCGCTGTACGACTTCGAGCCCTCGGCGGAGGACGTCCTCGACGCCCTGCTGCCGCGCTATGTGGAGAGCCGTATCTACAACGCGCTGCTCCAGTCGGCCGCTTCCAAGCACGCCGCCACGCGGCGCGCGATGAAGTCGGCGACCGACAACGCGGGCGAGCTCATCGAGACGCTCTCCCGTCTTGCCAACGCGGCCCGCCAGGCCGAAATCACCCAGGAAATCAGCGAGATCGTCGGTGGCGCGAGCGCCCTGGCCGACGCGACCGCGGGGAGTGACCGCTAATGACCACCACTGTTGAGACCGCGACGGCTACGGGCCGCGTCGCCCGGGTCATCGGCCCGGTCGTCGACGTGGAGTTCCCCGTCGACGCGATGCCGGACATCTACAACGCGCTTCACGTCGAGGTGGCCGACCCGGCCAACGCCGGCGAGAAGAAGACGCTGACCCTGGAGGTCGCCCAGCACCTGGGTGACGGCCTGGTCCGCACCATCTCCATGCAGCCCACCGACGGTCTGGTCCGCCAGTCCGCGGTGACCGACACGGGCAACTCCATCACCGTGCCGGTCGGCGACTTCACCAAGGGCAAGGTGTTCAACACCCTCGGTGAGGTGCTCAACGTCGACGAGCAGTACGACGGCGAGCGCTGGGGCATCCACCGCAAGGCCCCGAACTTCGACGAGCTCGAGTCGAAGACCGAGATGTTCGAGACCGGCGTCAAGGTCATCGACCTTCTCACCCCGTACGTCAAGGGTGGAAAGATCGGTCTGTTCGGCGGCGCCGGCGTCGGCAAGACGGTGCTCATCCAGGAGATGATCTACCGCGTCGCCAACAACCACGACGGTGTCTCCGTGTTCGCCGGTGTCGGCGAGCGCACCCGTGAGGGCAACGACCTCATCGAGGAGATGTCCGACTCGGGCGTCATCGACAAGACCGCGCTGGTCTTCGGTCAGATGGACGAGCCCCCGGGCACCCGTCTGCGCGTGGCCCTCGCGGGTCTGACCATGGCGGAGTACTTCCGCGATGTGCAGAAGCAGGACGTGCTGTTCTTCATCGACAACATCTTCCGCTTCACGCAGGCCGGTTCCGAGGTGTCGACGCTGCTCGGCCGTATGCCCTCCGCGGTGGGCTACCAGCCGAACCTGGCCGACGAGATGGGTCTCCTCCAGGAGCGCATCACCTCGACCCGTGGTCACTCGATCACCTCGATGCAGGCGATCTACGTTCCCGCGGACGACCTGACCGACCCGGCCCCGGCCACCACCTTCGCCCACCTCGACGCGACGACGGTTCTCTCCCGTCCGATCTCCGAGAAGGGCATCTACCCGGCCGTGGACCCGCTGGACTCCACGTCCCGCATCCTGGACCCGCGCTACATCGCGCAGGACCACTACGACGCCGCCATGCGCGTCAAGACGATCCTGCAGAAGTACAAGGACCTCCAGGACATCATCGCGATCCTCGGTATCGACGAGCTCGGCGAGGAGGACAAGCTCGTCGTCCACCGTGCCCGTCGCGTGGAGCGCTTCCTGTCCCAGAACACCCACGTCGCCAAGCAGTTCACCGGCGTCGACGGGTCGGACGTCCCGCTGGACGAGTCGATCGCGGCCTTCAACGCGATCTGCGACGGCGAGTACGACCACTTCCCGGAGCAGGCGTTCTTCATGTGCGGTGGCATCGAGGACCTCAAGGCCAACGCCAAGGAGCTGGGCGTCTCCTGAACTCCCTGAGTTCGAATTGAGCCCTACGGCTCATGTGCGAGGGGGCGGGGTACGTCCCGCCCCCTCTGCCACGCCCACTAGACTTGTAACCAACACCCGGCAGACCCGCCGGGTGGTGACCCGAGGAGCCACCTTGGCTGCTGAGCTGCACGTCGCGCTGGTCGCGGCCGACCGAGAGGTCTGGTCCGGCGAGGCCACCCTGGTCGTCGCGCGCACCACGTCCGGCGACATCGGCGTCATGCCCGGTCACCAGCCGCTGCTCGGTGTGCTGGAGTCGGGCCCGGTGACCATCCGTACGAGTGATGGTGGAACGGTCGTCGCCGCGGTGCACGGCGGTTTCATCTCGTTCGCGGACAACAAGCTGTCGCTGCTGGCCGAGATCGCCGAGCTGTCGGACGAGATCGATGTCCAGCGCGCGGAGCGCGAGCTGGAGCGCGCGAAGGCGGAGGGCGACGCCTCCGCCGAGCGACGCGCGGACGTACGACTGCGTGCGGCGACGGCGACCCGCTGAAGCCCCACGCGGTGTGAAGACGTCACTCAGCCGCGGCCGGCACCGGAGCAATCCGGAGCCGACCGCGGCTGAGGCAGATATAAGGGTTTTTTCCGTTCCGTTACCTATTTTCGGTACCTAGGAGACGAGGAGGTCGGTGTCGATGGTCCTCGCTCTGACTGTGTGCGGAGCCGTGGTCGCCCTTGTGGTGCTGGGGCTGTTCGTCTTCGGCCTGCGCCGCAGACTGATCCAGCGCTCGGGCGGCACCTTCGACTGCAGCCTGCGCTGGGACGTCCCGGAGAAGACCGACACCAGCGGAAAAGGCTGGAGCTACGGAGTCGCCCGCTACAACGGCGACCGCATCGAGTGGTACCGCGTCTTCTCCTACGCCTACCGCCCGCGCCGCATCCTGGAGCGCGCCGCGATCGAGGTCGCCGGCCGCCGCCTCCCCGAGGGCGAGGAGGAGCTGGCACTGCTCTCCGATGCGGTGATCCTCACCTGTCTGCACCGCGGCACGCGTCTCGAACTCGCGATGAGCGAAGACGCGCTGACCGGTTTCCTCGCGTGGCTGGAGGCAGCCCCGCCCGGTCAGCGCGTCAACGTCGCCTAGGTGCTCACAGGTTGTTGCTGATGGCGCTCACGAGCTCACCGTTGCTGGTGTCGCCGCTGAACTCCCAGAAGAACGCGCCGCCCAGACCCTGGGACTTGGCCCAGCTCATCTTCCCGGCGATGGTCGACGGGGTGTCGTACGACCACCAGTTGCTGCCGCAGTGCGCATACGCCGTGCCGGCGACGGTGCCGGTGACCGGGCAGGACGTCTTGAGGACCTTGTAGTCCTCGATGCCCTGCTCGTACGTTCCCGCCGCGGCGCCCGTGGCGGTGCCGCCCGGCGCGTCCTGGGTCACGCCCGTCCAGCCGCGGCCGTAGAAGCCGATGCCGATCAGCAGCTTGCTCGCGGGGACGCCGGCCGCCTTGTACTTGGCGATCGCGTCGGCCGTGGTGAACCCGGCCTTCGGGATGCCGCTGTACGAGGTGAGCGGGGAGTGCGGGGCGGTCGGGCCCTGGGCGTCCCAGGCGCCGAAGAAGTCGTACGTCATCACGTTGTACCAGTTGACGTACTGGGCGGCGCCCGCGTAGTCGGCGGCCTCGATCTTGCCGCCGGAGGAGCCGTCCGCGGTGACCGCGGCCGTGACCAGCGCGCCGGCGCCGAACTTCGCACGCAGCGCCGACATCACGTTCTTGAAGGCCGCCGCGCCGCTGGTGTCGCAGGACAGGCCGCAGGCGTTCGGGTACTCCCAGTCGATGTCGATGCCGTCGAACACGTCAGCCCAGCGCGGGTCCTTGACCAGGTTGTAGCAGGAGTTCGCGAAGGCGGTCGGGTTCGCCGCCGCCTGCCCGAAGCCGCCGGACCAGGTCCAGCCGCCGAAGGACCACAGCACCTTGATGTTCGGGTACTTGGCCTTCAGCTCGCGCAGCTGGTTGAAGTTGCCGCGCAGCGGCTGGTCCCAGGTGTCGGCCACACCGCTCACCGACTGGTCGGCGGTGAACGCCTTGTCGTAGTCGGCGTAGGAGTCGCCGATCGCGCACTGGCCGTTCGTCACGTTGCCGAAGGCGTAGTTGATGTGTGTGATCTTCGACGCGGATCCCGACGTCACCAGGTTCTTGACGTTGTAGTTGCGGCCGTAGATGCCCCACTCGGTGAAGTAGCCGAGCTTGACCGTGGAGCCGGAGGTCGGGGGAGTGGTCGTGCCGCCCGTGGTGTGCACGGCGACCGAGCCGCTGACCGGGCCGGTCTGGTCGGCGGTGTCACGGGCCTGGACGGTGTAGGAGTAGTCGGAGCCGGCGGTCAGGCCGGTGTCCGTGTACGAGGTCGTGGTGACCGTCGAGACGACCTTGCCGTCGCGCAGGACGTCGTAGTTCTTGATGCCCTTGTCGTCGGTCGCCGCCGACCAGGACAGCTTCACCGAGGTGTCGGTGATCGAGGAGGCGGTGGGGGTGCCCGGCGCGGAGGGCGCCGCGTCGCCGGGGACCGTGGTGCCGTCGCAACTGTCGCCGTTCAGCTTGCAGTTGGAGGGCGAGCCGGAGCCCGCGCCGTTGAAGCCGAAGGAGACGGAGGCGCCCGGGGCTATGGATCCGTTGTAGGACTTGTTCTTGGCGGTCCAGTGGGTTCCGGAGGACGTGACGTCCGCGTCCCAGGCCGAGGTGACGGACGTACCGGAGGGGAAGTCCCACTCGACCGTCCAGGAACTGATGGCCGTGGTGCCGGTGTTCTTCACCGTCCACTTGCCTTCGAAGCCGGTGCCCCAGTCCTGGGTCTTGGCGTACGTGGCCGTCGCGGTGGTCGCGGCCTGGGCGGGGCCTGCGAGGCCGACGAGACCGGCCAGCGGCAGCAACAGGGTCGCGAAGCCTGCCGCGGCTCTGTGTCCGAAGCGCATGGTGCGCCTCCTATGGGGAGTTGGGGGGCATGACTGAGCCTTCACGCCCACAGTGCCGCGAGAATAGAAAGGTCTGGACCATCGGTCAATAGGTCTGGACCACTCTGGGGCGGCACGTGCTAGATCCCCAACTCCTGGGCGAGTACCGCCGCTTGGACCCTGCTGCGCAGCTCCAGCTTCCCGAGAAGGCGGCTGACGTGCGTCTTCGCCGTCGCCTCCGCCATGTCGAGACGGGCCGCGATGGCGGCGTTGGACAGGCCCTCGCCGAGACAGGACAGGACCTCGCGCTCGCGGCGGGTGAGGCTGTCGAGCACGGCCGGATCGGCCGTCGGCTCACGTACGGAGGTGGTGGCGAACTCGGTGATCAGGCGGCGGGTGACGGCCGGGGCGATCAGGCCCTCGCCGCGCGCCACGGTCCGTACCGCCTCCAGCAGGTCCTTCGCCTCGGCGTTCTTGAGCAGAAAGCCGGCCGCGCCCGCCCGCAACGCCCCGAAGACGTACTCGTCGAGGTCGAAGGTGGTCAGGACGAGGACGTCGGCGAGCTGCTCCGCGACGACCCGCCGGGTCGCCGACACTCCGTCGAGCCGGGGCATCTGAACGTCCATGAGCACGAGATCGGGCCTCAACTCCCGTGCCAGCGCCACCGCCTGCTCGCCGTCCGCCGCCTCGCCGACCACCTCGATGTCGGGTGCGCTGCCCAGGATCAGGACGAGCCCGGCGCGGACGGCGGACTGGTCCTCGGCGACGAGGACCCTGATGGACCGGCTCATGCGGAACCTCCTTCGGCCAGGGGGAGCGTGGCGCGTACGGCCCAGAAGTCGCCCTCGCGGCCGGCCTCGAAGGTGCCGCCCAGTAGCGCCGCCCGCTCCCGCATGCCGACGAGTCCGGCGCCGGAGCCGGGTGCGCGCGGGCCGTCCCGGTGACCGTACGGGCTGGTCACCCGCACGTCGAGCACGCTGTCCTGCTGGGCGAGGGTGACGGTGACGCGGCCCGGGCAGGCGTGCTTGAGGGCGTTGGTCAGGGACTCCTGGACGATGCGGTAGGCGGCGAGTTCGACCGGCGCGGGGACCGCGCCGTGGTCGGTGTCGAGAGCGATGTCGAGGCCGTTGGCGCGGGCGCCGTCGACGAGGGCGGTGAGGCCGTCGAGGGTCGGGACCGCGCTCGGCTCACCGTCGGTGTCGCGCAGGATGCCGATCAGGCGCCGCATCTCCGCGAGCCCTTCGACGCTGTTCTCGCGGATGACGGCGAGGGCCTCCCTCGACGTGCCGGGATCGTCGATGGACAGTGCGGCCGTGGAGTGGATGGCGATCGCGGAGAGGTGGTTGGCGACCATGTCGTGCAACTCCCTTGCCATTCGGGCACGTTCGGCGGTGACTGCCTGGCTGCGGTCCATCTCGGCGAGCAGCGCGGTCTGTTCGGCGCGCAGCCGCTCGGCGTCGGCGGTGTCACGGTGGTCGCGCACGACCCAGCCCGTCGCCGCGGGCGCCAGAGTGACGAGCGCGACGCCGGCCCCGATGAGCAGGGCCTGCGGTATGCGCCAGGCCACGTACGGGACGACCGTCCCGAGCACCGTGAGCAGGCCGGTGATCCAGACGATGCGGCGGGCGGAGGCACGTGTGCCGTACAGGACGGCCGCATAGACGAGGTCCGTGAACATGACGATGGTGGCGAGGCTGCCGCGGGTCACCAGGTCCGCGGTGATCGCGACCGTGCCGACGAGCAGGGCGGTGCGCGGGCGGGTGCGGCGCAGGAGCTCGCAGGCAGTGGTGACGACGAGCGGCACGAGGACCGCCCAGCGGGCGTCGACCACGGTGATCGGGTCGTTCGCCGTCCGGCTGTAGAGGCCGATGGCCCACAGCAGCAGCCCACCGCCCAGTCCGCTCACGGCGATGAGTACGTCGTCACGGTGCGGACGGGTGAGTCGTGCGGCCATGGCTCCATCCAACACGGCCCGCGCACCGCGCGCGTGCTTCCGGGGGAGGGTCCCGAACTGCATCTTTCGATGTACCACGACCTCGTCACCGCCGACGACGAAGGCGCCCGCACCGACCGGAAGCCTGGAAGGACGAGGGAAGGGGTGTGTCGTGGTCGTCGGATTGATCATCGCCTGCGAGGTCGGCTTCTGGGTGCTGCTGGCGGCCGGGCTCGCCGTCCGCTACCTGCTCGAGTGGCGCCGTACGAGCGTGGCCCTGCTGCTGTGCGAGCCGCTGCTGGAGGTCGTGCTGTTCGTGGTGACGGCCGTCGACCTGAAGAACGGCGCGAAGCCGAGCTGGGGACACGGCCTGGCCGCCCTCTACATCGGCTTCACCATCGCCTACGGCCACCACACGATCCGCCGGCTCGACGGCCACGCCGCCCATCGCCTGGCCGGGGCGCCGAAACCCGTGGGCCCACCCCGCTACGGCCTCGCCCGGGCCCGCCACGAGGGCCGCCTCTGGCTGCGCACCCTGCTCGCGGTGGCCATCGCCTGCGCCCTGCTCCAGGGGGCGATCCGGTACGTCGGCGACGGCGACACCTCGTCGCTGAGGGCCTTCCAGTGGGCGGCGCTGCGGACCCTGGGCATCCACGGGATCGTCGCGTTGACGTACCTGATCTGGCCGAAGAAGCAGCCGGCGGCCGCTGCCGTGCGCCGGGACGAGCGTGCGTGAGCCTGTGTGGACGCAGTCCCAGGGAAGGGTCGTACCCTGACCGGACGCTGAGGGGAGGGACGGATGAGCGAGACGGGCAGCCCCGGTGCGGTGCTGGTCGTGGACGACGATCCGGCGATCCGGCGTTCGTTGGAGCGCGGGCTGCGGCTGAGCGGGTTTCGGGTGCGGACGGCGGACGGCGGCCGTGAGGCGCTCGCGGTGATCGGGGAGACGCCGCCGGACGTCCTCGTCCTCGATGTGTCGATGCCCGGCATGAGCGGCATCGAGGTGTGCGAACGGCTCCGCCACGACGGCCAGGACCTCCCCGTGCTCATGCTGTCGGCGCTCGACGAGACCGCCGACCGTATCGCCGGGCTCCAGGCGGGCGGCGACGACTACCTGGTCAAGCCGTTCGCGCTGCAGGAACTCGTGCTGCGGCTGCGCGCGTTGCTGCGCCGCCGCCCGCCCGCGGGGGAGGTGCTCCGGGTCGCGGGCCTGGTGATCGACCCGGCGGCCCGCACCGCGGAGCGGGACGGCAGACCGCTGGAGCTGACCCGGCGCGAGTTCGAACTCCTCGAGGTGCTCGCGCGCAACGCCGGGCTCGTCCTCACCCGCGACCAGCTCCTGGAACGGGTGTGGGGCTACGACTTCGACGTGCGGACGGACGCCGTCGACACCTTCGTCAGCTATCTGCGGCGCAAGCTGGAGGCGGACGGCCGGCCCAGGCTCGTCCACACCGTGCGCGGGGTGGGATTCGTACTGAGGGACGAGTCGTCGTGAGGCTCTCCACCCGTATCGGGCTCGCCGTCGGGGTCACCGTGCCGCTCCTCGTGCTCGCCTCCGGCTGGCTGCTGCTCCGGCTGGTCAACCACGATCTGCACAGTGCCGAGGACAGTCATCTGCGGGCACGCGCCACGGCCGTGGTCCCGGATGCCCGCGCCCTGCTGCGGGCCAGTGCGGGCGGCCGGCCCAAGGCCGCCGACAACAAGGAGCGGCTCCTGTACAGCGCGGCCCTCGACGTCGGCGTGCGCGTCGTAGCACCGGACGCCACCTTCAGCGGCGGGCCGCAGCCGGACGCCTCGGTGCCGCTGCCCGAGGCGACCAGGGGACCGGTCACCGTCCGGGACGGCGGCACCAGCTGGCGCGCGCTGTCCCGGACGATCACCACCGCGCGCGGCACGGGCACCCTCTGGGTCTTCTCGCCCAACGCCGCCGACCAGGCCCAACTCCGGCTCGTACGGCGGCGGGTGGTGGTGACGACCCTGCTCGCCGCGCCGCTGTCCGGCCTGCTCGCCTGGGGCGTCGCCACCGGCGCGACCGGCCCGCTGCGGCGCCTCACCCGCCGTACCGCCGGACTCGACCCGCGCACCAGCGCCGCCCGGCCGCCCGACGAACCCACCGGGGTGACCGAGGTCGACGAACTGGCCGCCACCCTGCGCACGGTCCTCGCCCGCTACGACGAGCAGGCCGCCCGCACCGCCGAGGCACTGGACACGGCCCGCTCCTTCTCCGCGGCCGCCTCCCACGAACTGCGCACCCCGCTGATGAGCATGGGCACCAACCTCGACATCCTCGCCGGCCACCCGGACCTCCCGGAGCCGGACCGCACGGAGGTCCTGGCCGATCTGCGCGGCGAACACGCCCGTTTGCTGAACCTGCTGGTGATGCTGCGCGAACTCGGCCGCGGCGACCTCGTCGAGGCGGAGGCCTTCCGGACCGTGGACGTGACGGAGACCGCGGACGCGGCGGTGGCCGAGGCCCGGCGGCGCGCCCCGGAGGCCCGCATCACGCTGGAGGCGGCACCCGGGCCGACGGTCCACGGCTGGGAACCCGGCATCCGTCTCCTCCTCGACAACCTGCTGGCCAACGCCCTGGCCCACGGGCGGGACGCGGCCGGGCAGGCCACCGTGACGGTCGGGGTACGGCAGACGGACGGGCAGATCGTGATCACGGTCGACGACCGTGGCCCGGGCGTGCCCGAGCCGGCCCGCGCCCGGATCTTCGAGCGCTTCGCCCGCGGCCCCGGCAGCTCGGGCTCCGGACTCGGCCTGACCCTGGTGGCCCAGCAGACGGCCCTGCACCGGGGGAGCGTCACGGTGACGGACGGGCCGCACGGCGTCGGCGCTCGTTTCGAGGTACGGCTGCCGTCCACGGGCGCGGCCCCGCCCGCCCGCCGGGACTGGCTGATCGGCACAGCCGGGGCAAACCGGTCACAGAGTTTCCCCAAAGAGCCTTCGTAGCCTCCACGGCAGGCGGACGGACGAAGGGCCGTCCGCGGAACGGAGGCTGAGATGTATGGACGACGACACCGGCGCACACTGCTCGTGGGGGCGGCCGTAGCGGCGATCCTGGCCGGCGGTACGGGAGCTGCTGTGGCCGAGAGCACGCCCTCGCCCGCGTCCACGGCCGCCCCGGCCGGGGACGGGGCCAAGGCCCTGTGCAAGCGGGCGCCGAAGATCGACCGACGCATCGACCGCGCCCTGAACCGGCTGAACGCCGGCGCCGACAAGCGCGGTTCGATCGCCCGGCTGCAGCAGCGGGTGGACCAGGCGAAGGCAGCCGGTCACAGCGAGATCGCCACGTACCTCCAGGACCGGCTGACCTTCCGCAAGTCCCTGGTGACGACGCTCCAGCAGCGGCAGAAGGACCTGAACGACGTCCGGACCTGGTGCAAGGACAACAACGAGGGCGCGAGCTGATGCGTCTGAAGGCCGCGGCCGCCGCGGCGGCCCTCCTCGCGGGACTCACCGCGGGCTGCGCGCCCCACGGCGGCACGGCGGACAAGGCACCCGCCACGCCCGCGACCCCCTCCGGCTACTCGGAGATGCAGCAGAAGGTGGCCGCCGCCGAATCCGCCGTCGCCCGGGCGGACCAGGACGCGGCGCATGACGCCGAGCGCTAGCGCTCCCCGCCCGGCACCCACAGCACATCGCCGACGTCCTTGTTGGCGGTGCGGGCCAGGATGAACAGGAGGTCCGACAGACGGTTCAGGTAGGTCGCGGTGAGGGGATTCATCACCTCACCGTGCACCTCCAGCGCGGCCCACGTGGAGCGCTCCGCCCGCCGTACGACCGTGCAGGCCTGGTGCAGCAGGGCCGCGCCCGGGGTGCCGCCCGGGAGGATGAAGGAGCGCAGCTTCTCCAGCCGCTCGTTGAAGCGGTCGCAGTCCGCCTCCAGCTTGTCGACGTAGAACTGCTCGACCCGCAGCGGCGGGAACTCGGGGTTCTCGACGACCGGCGTGGACAGGTCCGCACCCACGTCGAACAGGTCGTTCTGCACGCGGGTGAGGACCTTGACGATCCCCTCCTCAAGCCCGCCCAGCGCGATCGCCGTACCGATCACCGCGTTCGCCTCGTTGGCGTCCGCGTACGCGGAGATCCGCAGATCGGTCTTGGCGACCCGGCTCATGTCGCCGAGGGCGGTGGTGCCCTGGTCGCCGGTCCTGGTGTAGATGCGCGTCAGATTGACCATGTGACCAGCGTAGTTACGCTCCGGCCGTCCGGAACACGCGTGTGCCCACTGTCACGGCGAGCGCCGCGAAACCGAGGGCGACCAGGACGCCGTAGAGCATGTGATCCGTCGCGTACGCGCCCACGTATGCGTCCCGCACCGCGTCCACCAGATAGCGGAACGGCATGAAGTGCGAGAGCACGTTCAGCCAGACCGGGGCCAGGGACATGGGCAGCATCAGACCGGACAGCAGCATCGACGGCATGGTCATGGCGTTGATCAGCGGCCCGAACTCCTGCGGGGTGCGGACCTTCATCGCCAGCGCGTACGACAGCGAGCCGAGCGAGACCGTCAGCAGGGCGACGAACCCGAAGCCGATCAGGACCCCGGCGAGCGGCGCCCGCAGCCCCATCACCACGGCCGCGACCACCAGCAGCACCGCCTGGAAGACGAACACCGTGGCGTCGCGCAGCACCCGGCCCAGCAGAAGCGCGAGGCGGCTGACGGGTGTCACCCGCATCCGCTCGACCACCCCCTGGCTCTGCTCGATGATGATCGAGAACCCCGCGAACGACGCCCCGAACAGACCGAGTTGAAGCAGCAGCCCCGGCACGAGGAGCTGCCAGGAACTGCCCCGCCCGCCGAGCGGCAGCCCCGTCAGCAGCGGTCCGAAGAAGAGGAGATACAGGAGCGGCATCAGCACGCCGAAGAGCAGCGCGAAGCGGGAGCGCAGGGACTGGCGGAGGTAGCGGCCGTAGATCAGTGCGGTGTCGTGGAGCAGCATCGGATTCCTATACGGCTACGGGGGCGGCGTCGGCCGGGGAGGGACCGCGGCCGGTGATGGCGAGGAAGGTGTCCTGGAGGCTCGCGTCGATCGAGCCGCCGTACCGGAGCTTGAGCGCGGTGGGCGTGCCCTCCGCCACGACCACTCCCTTGTCGACGATCACCAGACGGTCGGAGAGGGCGTCGGCCTCGTCCAGGTAATGGGTGGTCAGGAAGACCGTGGTGCCGTGCTCGTCGCGCAGACGGCGGATCAGGTCCCACAGGTCGGCGCGGCTGCCGGGGTCGAGGCCGGTCGTCGGCTCGTCGAGGAAGAGGACCTTCGGGCGGTGGGTGAGGGCCATCGCGATGTCCAGGCGGCGCCGCTGACCGCCGGAGAGGGCGGAGGTCTTCCGGTCGAGGAGCTCGCAGAGGCCCAGGTCGCGGGCCAACTCGTCGGCGCGTGCGATCGCCTGGGGCTTTGTCAGGCGGTAGAGGCGGCCCTGGGTGACGAGTTCCTCCCGCACGCTGATCTGCGCGTCGACCCCGCCCGACTGGGCGACGTAACCGCAGGCCCTCCGTACGCCCGCGGGATCGGCGGCGAGGTCGTGGCCGGCGACGGTGGCCGCGCCGCCGGTCGGGGCGAGCAGGGTCGTGAGCATGCGCAGGGTGGTGGTCTTGCCGGCGCCGTTCGGGCCGAGGAAACCGAGGATCTCGCCCTCGCGGACGGTGAGGTCGACACCGCGGACGGCCTGAACGGGGCCGCGTTTGGTCGGGAAGGTGCGGGCCAGTCCGGCCGCGCTGATGACTGCCATGCCGTACAGAAAAACAGAGGCTCACCAATTTTGCAATGACTCCAAGTTTTCAGTGGGCCCAGCGAAAGCTAGGATTCGGACATGGCAGAGGGGCTCAGGGAGCGGAAGAAGCGGCAGACCCGGCAGTACATCTCGGACGTCGCCACGGGGCTGTTCATCGAGCGCGGCTTCGACGCGGTCACGGTCGCGGAGATCGCCGAGGCCGCCGACGTCTCCGTCAATACCGTCTACAACTACTTCCCGGCGAAGGAGGACCTCTTCTTCGACCGCTCCGTCGGCATGGTCGACCGGATGGCCCGCTGGGTGCGCGGCCGGAACAAGGGGGAGTCCGCCGCTGCCGCCGTCCTGCGGGAGCTGCGCGAGGAGGTGGAGGCGGTCTCGCCGAGGGTCGGGCTGATCCCGGGGTTCGCCGCCTTCATGCGCGTCATCGAGAACGCTCCCGCCCTGCGCTCCCGGCTGTGGGCGATCGGGCAGGAGGTTCAGGCCAATCTCGAACAGGCCCTGCGCGAGGACACCGGCGCGGCCGACGACGACCCGATGCCGCATCTGATCGCAGGTCAGCTCGGCTGGGTCCACAGCTGTGTGATGGGGGTCGTCGGCCGTGAGATGGTCAAGGGGCGCAACCCGGGCGAAGTGTCACGAGAGGTACTGGTCCTCCTGGACGACATCGAGGAGCTGTTGGGCGAGAAGGTGCTCAACTACGCCGTCCGAGGCACGGAATGACCCGCCCCGGTGTGATGTCCGTCAGATGAGACGTGACGCGCATTACTTACCGGTCACACAGCACCTCACGAGCGCTAAGGTCCGCCGAAGAAGCAGACATAAACAGTGTGTAAGGCGTTTCAAAGGGGAGTCGTAAACGTGGCACGGAAGCTTGCCGTCATCGGCGCCGGCTTGATGGGTTCCGGCATCGCCCAGGTCTCCGCGCAGGCGGGCTGGGACGTGGTCCTGCGTGACGTCACCGACGAAGCGCTGAAGCGTGGCACCGACGGCATCAAGGCCTCGTACGACAAGTTCGTCAGCAAGGGCAAGCTGGAGGCGCACGACGCCGACGCCGCCCTCGGCCGCATCACCGCGACCACCGACCTGGACGCCGCCGCCGACGCGGACGTCGTCGTCGAGGCCGTCTTCGAGAAGCTGGAAGTCAAGCACGAGATCTTCCGGGCGCTCGACAAGATCGTCCGCCCGGACACCGTGCTCGCCTCCAACACCTCCGCGATCCCGATCACCAAGATCGCGGCGGCCACCGAGCACCCCGAGCGGGTCGTCGGCGTCCACTTCTTCTCGCCGGTGCCGATGATGCAGCTCGTCGAGCTCGTCCGCGGCTACAAGACGAGCGACGAAGCACTTGCCACCGCGCGGGAGTTCGCCGAGTCCGTCGGCAAGACCTGCATCGTCGTCAACCGGGACGTCGCCGGTTTCGTGACGACCCGTCTCATCTCCGCCCTCGTCGTCGAGGCGACCAAGCTCTACGAGTCGGGCGTGGCGAGCGCCGAGGACATCGACCTCGCCTGCAAGCTGGGCTTCGGCCACGCGATGGGACCGCTCGCCACGGCGGACCTGACCGGGGTCGACATCCTGCTGCACGCCACCAGCAACATCTACACCGAGTCGCAGGACGAGAAGTTCGCACCGCCGGAGCTGATGCGCCGGATGGTTGACGCCGGTGACATCGGGCGCAAGAGCGGGCAGGGCTTCTACACGTACTGACACACCAGTACGTACAGCCACTGAAACCGCACAGGCCCCGCGGGTATCACCCGCGGGGGTGAATTCGGTATCGGTTCGCTTACAGACGGCAACCTCGTCGTCGCTGAAGCAGTCAGACGTTGCACAGCCACCGTCACGGAGTACGTCACCGCACTCTCGGGGAGCGCATATGTACATCAGGGGCGACCACGCCGAGCTGGTCGTCGGGGGCCGCCTCGACGTCCGCAGCGCGGCGGACGCCCGTACGGTCCTGCACTCGGCCGTCGACGACGGAGTCGGCGACCTGGTGCTCGACCTGTCCGAACTGGACTCCTGGGACGCCACCGGACTCGGGGTGATCATGGGCGTCCACCGGCGGGCCGGCCGCTGTGGCCGGCGCCTGGTGCTGCGCGACGTTCCACCGCAGATGCAGCGCCTGCTGGTGGCCACCCGGCTGCACCGGATCCTGGCGATCGAGGGCGGCATCGGGGTGGAGTCACTGCCCCGCGTGTGACCCTCCAGGGTGATCCTCACGAGACTGTGACGTCTCGCACGGCGCGGTACCCCGGACTGTCGTAGATACTGAGCGAAGGTTTAGGGTTCGGTCGCCCGCTGCCTGACATCCCTGCAAGCGGGTCCGGACCAGAAGCGACAGCGCGGTGTGCAGCAAGGCCGGGAGGGGCTCGAGGCACACACGACGCTTTTGGGGGGCTTGAACCTATGGACCCGAACACGCGGGGACCCGAGGAGTACGGCCATGAAGGCGACGGCAGCGCGCCGCGCCAGCGCCCGCCCAGGGACTCCCTCACACCCGACTTCGGCCAGCACTCGCCCGCGCTCGCGCGCACCGTACAGCTTGTCACGGGCGACTACCTGCTCACCGTCAATCCCGTCGACGGCAGCGAAATAGAGGTCTGCCCGCCGGGCGAACGCCCGGGGCGGCCCGAGAAGTTCACGGCCGCCGAGCGTGCCGAGGTGAACCGCGCGGCCAAGCCGCCCGTCCCGCCGGGACCGGGCCGGCCCTCCTTGCATCTCCTGGAACGCCAGGACGAGCGCGAGCGCCTGGTCCGGCTGCTGGCCCGCGGTCGTTCCGTGCGTCTCACCGGCCCCGCGGGCTCCGGCCGCACCGCCCTCCTCGACCTGGTCGCCGAGGACTGCGCGGACCTCGCCCCCGACGGCGTGGTCCGGCTCAGCGGCTTCCACCGCACGGCGAGCGACCTGCTGTACGACCTCTTCTACGCCGTCTACAACGCGCCCCTGCACCGCCCGGAACGGGACGAACTGCTCGAACTGGTCCGGGAGATCGGCGCGGTCGTCGTCCTCGACGACGTCGAGTTCGGCGGCGCCGGTCTCGACGAGCTGCTGGACGCGACGCCCGAGTGCGCCTTCGTGATCGGCGCGACGCCCGAGGTGCCCGCGCCCTCCGCCGACTCCGCCATCGAAGAGGTCTTCCTCGGCGGTCTCGACCGTGCGGGCGGCGTGGAGCTCATCGAGCGCGCCGTCGGCCGGGTGCTGACGGAGGAGGAGGCCAACTGGGCCGGCGACCTCTGGTTCGAGTCCGAGGGCCTGCCGCTGCGCTTCATCCAGGCCGGCGCCCTGCTGCGCCAGCGCGACCAGCAGCGCGCCGGGACCAGCGCCGTCGAGGCCTTCGGCGTGTTCGAGGACGCGATCCCCGCGGACGCGCCCTTCGACGCCTCGCTCGACACCGAGGACGGCGACGACGTACCCCTGCCGTCGCTCGGCGAGGCCGCGGCCCCCGCGCCGCTGCTGGCCTCCCGGCTCAGCGCCTCGGCGCGCGCCACGCTGCGGTTCGCCGTCGCGCTCGGCGGTGAGGTGCCGCACCAGGCACATCTGCCGGCGCTGGTCGGCGACACCCATGCGGACGCCGCCCTCGGCGAACTGGCCTCCTGCGGACTGGTCTCCGCGGTCGGCTCCCGCTACCGGCTCGCCGCCGGGGTCCTCGCCCAGCTCGAGGCCGCCGGATACGGCGACGACACCGAGGCGCAGGCCCTGACCGCCGCCCAGCACTACGCCTGGTGGGCGGGACACCCCTCGGTCACCCCGGAGCGCGTGTGCGCCGAGGCCGACGCCCTGCTCGCCGCCCTCGGTGTCCTGGTGCCGGGCACGACCGCGCCCGCCGAGGGCGAGGAGAGCGTCACCGTCCGGCTGGCCCGCACGGCGGCGCCCGCGTTCGCCGCCGGCCTGCACTGGGGCGCCTGGGAGCGGGCGCTGCGATCCGGTTCCGAGGCCGCCCGGCTCGCCGGCGAGGTGTCCGAACAGGCTTACTTCCACCACGAGTTGGGCATCCTCGCGCTCTGCGGCGGGCAGCTCGACCGGGCCCGCGCCGAGCTGGAGTCCTCCATCGGGCTGCGCGGCGCGCTCGCCGACAAGCGCGGCACGGTCGCGGGCCGCCGCGCCCTCGCCCTGGTCTCCGACCGCTCCGGCACCACGCCGGGCCTCGGCTCGACGGCGGGCGAGGAGGTCCCGGACGCGCGCTACGAGGAGTCCCAGTCGCCGCCCGGCGGAGTGCCGGCCGCGTTCCCGGCGAGCCCGCCGCCCTCGTCCGGCGACACCTCGACCATCGTCGTCAACCGGGCCGTGTCCGGCCCGCCGGCCAAGAGCCACCGCGGCGGCATCCGCGGCCTCGCCCGGCGCAACCTCGTCGCGGCCGGCGCGGGCGCACTGCTCGCCGCCGTGCTCGGTACGGTCGTGACGCTCGGCGCCACGTCCAACAACGACGCCAACAACCCGTCCGACAACGTCGGCGTCAACCCGTCCGCCAGCCAGGGCACCGACGACGGCAGCCTGGGCGCCGACAAGCCGAAGAGCGACACCGGCACCGCCACGAGCCGCCCCACGGGCCCGGGCCCCGGCGCCACACCCGGCACCTCGGGCACCCCGACGCCGTCGTCGAGCACGGGGCAGCCGTCGGACAACCCGAGCGGTACGAAGGGGTCGGGGGGCGCTTCCACGCCTACGAAGTCGACATCTCCGACCCCTACGAAGTCGACATCTCCGACGCCTACGAAGTCGACATCTCCGACGCCTACGAAGTCGGCGTCCCCTACGCCGAGCGACACGTCTTCGCCGACGCCGACGCAGCCGACGCCACCGTCCACCTCCAACTCGGCCAGCGCGCCGATCACCTCCACCGCCCCGGTCGCCAGCACTCCGGCCTCGACGACCAGTCCGGCGAGCGCACCGACAGGCAGCAGCTCCGGCTCGGTGATGTGAGGGTCCGTCGACACAAGGGGGCCGGGTCCGTCTCCACGGACCCGGCCCTCTTCGTCGTAGCAATGGAGCCGATGGCTAGAACAGCCGCAGCTTGTCGTCCTCGATGCCCCTCAGGGCGTCGTAGTCCAGCACCGCGCAGCCGATTCCGCGGTCCGTGGCGAGGACCCGGGCCTGCGGCTTGATCTCCTGGGCCGCGAAGATGCCGCGGACCGGGGCGAGATGGGGGTCGCGGTTCAGCAGCTCGAGGTAGCGGGTGAGCTGCTCCACGCCGTCGATCTCTCCGCGCCGCTTGATCTCGACCGCGACGGTCTGCCCCTCGGCGTCCCGGCACAGGATGTCGACCGGGCCGATGGCCGTCATGTACTCGCGGCGGATGAGCGTGTAGCCGTCGCCGAGCGTCTCGATGCGGTCCGCGAGCAGCTCCTGAAGGTGTGCTTCCACGCCGTCCTTGATCAGGCCCGGATCCACGCCCAGTTCGTGCGAGGAGTCGTGGAGGATCTCCTCCATCGTGATGATGAGCTTCTCGCCCGCCTTGTTGATGACGGTCCACACGCCCTCGTCGTCGCCCGCGCCCTCCTTCAGGGTGCAGGGCGGGGACATCCAGTTCAGGGGCTTGTAGGCGCGGTCGTCCGCGTGGATGGAGACGCTGCCGTCGGCCTTCACCAGGATCAGGCGGGGCGCCGAAGGGAGATGGGCGGTGAGCCGGCCCGCGTAGTCCACGGAGCATCGGGCAATGACGAGACGCATGGTCGGCAACGCTACTCGACGGGCCGGGGTGGACGCGATTCGCCCCGGAAGACCCGAGACAACCCATGTTCATTCGTGGCTGATTGTGTGCCCAAAGAGGGCGCTCCATGTACGCATTTTCCTGGTGCGGTCACCGCCCGTTGCTTACCGTAGTAAACGGGAGGTCGCGAGACGAGTACTGAGCGTGTTCGGTATCGCGAACTCCCTTATCTGTCCGGCAACCCCTGTCGACCACGGGGGTGCGAGAGGAGAACCCATGTCGCTCGACGTCTCACCGGCCCTACTCGAGAAGGCCGAGCGAGGCGAGGTCGACGAAGCAGAATTCGTCGACTGCGTCCGGACCTCCCTGCCTTACGCATGGGAGATGATCAGCTCCCTGGTGGCCCAGCTGAAGGTCGACGGCGGCAATTTCGCCGACAACCAGACGCCCCCGCCGGACGAGCAGGCACGCGGACAGCTGCTGCGTGCGCTCGCGAGTGACGCCATACGCGGCGCGCTGCAGAGGCATTTCGGTGTCCGGCTGGCCTTCCAGAACTGCCACCGGGTGGCGGTGTTCCCATTGGACGCCTCGGTCGACGAGACGCTGGCCCGCTTCACCTCGGTCCGCAGTCAGGTACTCAACCAGTCCCCGGAGTTCCGGGACTGCTGAGGAGCATGCCGCTTGCTTGCCGCTCCGTACGCGGGAGGTGCATTCAGTACTGGGGCGGCAAGCTCCGCAGCCGGAGCGGCAGGTTTCGCAGCCGGGCAGGCCCGTTCAACCGAGGTGCGGGAGCACCTCGGCGCCCAGCCGCCGTACGTTCTCCTCGGTGGCCGCCAGGTCTCCCGAGCCCTCCACGAGCAGGGCGAAGCGGGAGATGCCGGTCCGCTCGCTGGTCGCCGCGAGCCGGTCGGCGCACAGGCGCGGGGTGCCCACCGGGTGCAGTCCGCAGAGCAGTTCGGTGTAGGCCAGCGGGTCGCGCATCTGCCGGGTGCGGCCGTCCACCGTGACATGGGCCTCCAGGCCCTGCTTCAGCCAGCCCGGCATCGCCTTCGTCAGCGCCTCCACGGCGTCCGTACGCCGGTCCGCGATCTGGCAGACGCCGGCCGAGACATGGGCCGCGCCCAGGACCGTCTCCGCGGAGTGTCCGGCGGCGCGCGCGAGCTGCCGCCACAGGGCGACCATCTCGGCCTTCTCCTCGTCACCCACATGCATGCCCAGCAGCATCGGCAGCCCCCGCTCGGCGGCCTGCCGCACACTCGACGGCGAGGTGCACGCGACGACGACCTCGGGGCCCTCGACCTCCGACAGGGACTCCGACGGCCTTGGTACGACGGGCACTTCACGGAAGCCGAAGCGCTCGCCCTCGGCCCCGACCGCCGGCTCGCGCAGCCAGCGCAGCAGCAGATCGAGTGATTCGGGGAAGCCCTCCTCGTACGCCTTGATGCCGGAGCCGAACACCTCCAGGTCGACCCACGGTCCGCCGCGGCCCACGCCCAGCGAGAAGCGCCCGCCGGAGGTGAGGTGCAGCAGCGCGGCCTGCTCGCCGACCGCCACGGGGTGGGCGGTGGGCAGTACGGTGACCGCTGTGCCGACCTGGATCCTGCGGGTGCGGCCGAGGAGCAGGGCCGCCAGGGTGATCGCCGACGGGCAGGTCCCGTACGGCACGAAGTGGTGCTCGGCCAGCCAGACCGAGTCGAGACCCGCTTCCTCGGCGACCTCGGCCGAGCGGACCGCGCGGTGCAGCGCCTCCCCCTGGCCCTGCCCCGGGAACTGGGCCGCCAACACGAAACTTCCTACGCGCATTGCTTTTCCTGCTTCCTTGGCTCCGACGCGGAGCTCCCCCACCCGCATAACCGTCTGACACGTGCCGAGGACACGGCCTGGCGAAGAGATTTGCGGATTGTCTGCAGAATGGGGGGTCGCGGCGGGGACGGGGGCCGGCCGTTGCTCTACGCGTACCCCCGTCCGCGCCCCGTAGGCTGGACACGACCCGTGCTTCCTGTATAGCCCCGTGAGGTGTCCCGTGTCTCCGCGTCGCAACCGACCCAAGGGTGCCGATCCGTCGGGCTCGTCCGGCCGGAGCGGCGAGGACGACCGGCCCGGCCGTTACGGCGGCTGGCAGTCCACCGAGAGCTGGCAGGGGGAGGAGTGGAGTGTGCGGCACGTGGCGGGCGCGAGCGCGCAGGGCAAGACATACCGCTGCCCCGGGTGCGACCAGATGATCCCCTCCGGCGTCCCGCACGTGGTGGCCTGGCCCGAGCACTCGGGCGTCGACGAGCGCCGCCACTGGCACAAGGCGTGCTGGAACGCGAAGGACCGCCGCACCACGCGGGTGCAGCGGTCCCGTAACGCGCCGAAGTTCTGAAGCCCCGTTACACGTCACGCCTCTGCAGCAGCACGACCGCGCCGGCGAACGCGGCGGCCGTCACACCCACCGCGATCCACACCGGGTCCCAGCCGGTCGGGCCGGTGCGGCTGAGGGTGGTGGTGTAGAAGGCGCTGAGCTGGTTCGGGATCGAGTAGTCGAACAGGGCCTGGCGCACCTTCTCCAGGGCCTGCGAGAACATGAACAGCGCGATCACCAGCGGCGCCAGCACCAGGGCGATCATGATGGTGATGGCGCCCGCCGAGTGCCGGATGATCGAGCCGACGAGGAGCGAGAGCAGTCCGAGCAGCGCGATGTAGAGCGAGATGCCGAAGGTGCCCTTCAGCCACTCGCCGCCGGACGGAGACCTGGCGCCCTTCAGCATGGCGACGTCCACGACGGCCACCAGGAGCACCGAGGCGAACGTGACGGTGAACGCCACCGCGAAGAACACGATCGCCTTCGCCGCCAGCACGCGCGCGCGTGACGGGCACGCGGTCATGGTGGTGCGGATCATGCCGGTGCCGTACTCCGAGGCCGTGGTCAGCACGCCGAGCGTGATGATGCACATGCTGCCGAGGAGCAGCCCGAACACACCGAAGGACAACGGGTTCTGGTCCCTCAGGCTGTCCTCGCCCTGATTGGCGGCGACCAGCGCGGCGACCAGCAGTCCGATGCCGACGACCAGCAGCAGGAACACGCCGAGCGTCCACATGGTGGAGCGCACCGACCTGATCTTCGTCCACTCCGAGGAGATCGCGTGCCCGAGATGGGTGCGCACCACGGGGATCGGCGAGGTGTAGGTGGGGTACGGCGAACCGGACGCCGCGGCCTGCCAGTCGGGTGCGGCGGCCTGCGGCATCGGGGGCTGCGGGGTGCTCATCGGGCGTCCTCGGGCTTGGTCAGGTCGGCGGGGGCGGCGGAGGCGGGGGGCTGGGGCGGCGCGGCCGGCGTCCGGGGCGCCGCGGGCGCCGGCTGGGCGTACGGGTTGGACTGACCCGCGCCGGGGGCGCCCGGAGCGCCGTAGGGGCCCGCCGGGGGCTGCCCGGCGCCGTACGGACCCGGCTGTGCCTGCGGCATGGCGAACGGCTGCCCGCCCTCCTGGGGCGGCGGCGGGGCGTACCAGTCGGGCTGGCCCTGCCCGGGCACCGGCATCGGCGGCTGCACACCGGGCGGCAGCGGCTGCTGCAGCCCCGCCTTCTGGTCGATGGTCGAGCGGTAGTCCACGGCCCCCTGCGTCATCCGCATGTACGCCTCCTCCAGGGAGGCCTGGTGCGGCGAGAGCTCCCACAGGCGTACGTCGGCGTCGTGCGCGATGTCGCTGATGCGGGGGAGCGCCAGCCCCGTGACCCGCAGGGCGCCGTCCTGCTCGGGCAGCACGTGACCGCCCGCCTCGGTGAGCGCGGACGTCAGCTTCTCGCGCAGCTGCGGCTCGGTGTCCGGGGTACGCACGCGCGCGAAGTCCGCGGAGTTCGCCGAGATGAAGTCCCTCACGCTCATGTCGGCCAGCAGCTGTCCGCGTCCGATCACGATGAGATGGTCGGCGGTCAGCGCCATCTCGCTCATGAGGTGGGAGGAGACGAAGACCGTACGGCCCTCCGCCGCGAGCGCCTTCATCAGGTTGCGCACCCAGAGGATGCCCTCGGGGTCGAGGCCGTTGACCGGCTCGTCGAAGAGCAGCACCTGGGGGTCGCCGAGCAGCGCGGCGGCGATGCCGAGCCGCTGCCCCATGCCGAGGGAGAAGCCCTTGGAGCGCTTCTTGGCCACCTCCTGGAGACCGACCACGCCCAGCACCTCGTCGACCCGGCGGGCCGGGATGCCGGACAGCTGGGCCAGGCACAGCAGATGGCTGCGGGCCGACCGGCCGCC
The DNA here is from genome assembly GCF_042896045.1 of Streptomyces sp. NPDC001351. Taxonomy (NCBI): domain Bacteria; kingdom Bacillati; phylum Actinomycetota; class Actinomycetes; order Kitasatosporales; family Streptomycetaceae; genus Streptomyces; species Streptomyces sp. NPDC001351. Next base: position 962,683 of record NZ_JBIAWS010000002.1, read on the forward strand.
GTGCACGGCCTTGGCGTCGAGCAGGGCGCCCACCTGGCGGGGGGCGTTGGGCAGCTTCGGGTACGGGTAGCCGCCGATCGTCACCTGCCCCGCGGTGGGGTTGTCCAGGCCGAGGATCATGCGCATCGTCGTCGACTTGCCGGAGCCGTTCGGGCCCAGGAAGCCGGTGACGGCACCCGGCCGCACCTGGAAGGAAAGGTTGTACACGGCGGTCTTGTCGCCGTAGCGCTTGGTCAGGCCTACAGCCTCGATCATGCTCCGCACCCATCGAAAGGTTCAGGACAGCGGGGCACACGCCCCCGTAAGGGTTAGGAGGATATCGAGGAGCTGACGGTTCCGCTCAAATGAAAGTAAAGCAATGTGAGTCCGCTTACCGGCGCGGAGCGCCGTCCCGGCGGAGCGCTACGCGTCCCGCCTCTTCAGCAGCACATAGCCGCCCGCGAGCGCCGCGACCACCCACAGCACCATGATCCCGAGACCGCCCCAGGGCCCGTACGAGGTGTCCTCGTCGATCCGCGGAACCACCTGCATGATCTTGCTGCCGGCCTGGTCCGGCAGGAACCGGCCGATCTTCTTGGTCGCGTCGACATTGCCCAGGATGTTGGAGATCAGGAAGAAGAACGGCATCAGGATGCCCAGCGACAGCATCGGCGAGCGGAGCATCGCGGCGACGCCCATCGAGAACACCGCGATGAGGGTCATGTAGAGGCCGCCCCCGATCACGGCGCGCAGCACGTGCGGGTCGCCGATCGAGGCGCGGTGCGTGCCGAGCATGGCCTGCCCGAGGAAGAAGGCGACGAAGCCGGTCGCCATGGCGACGACGAGCGCGAGGCCGGTCGCCACGGCGATCTTGCTGAACAGGAAGGTGCCGCGCTGCGGTACGGCGGCCAGCGAGGTGCGGATCATGCCGGTGCTGTACTCGTTCGAGACGACGAGCACCCCGAAGACGATCATCGCGAGCTGACCGAGGCTCATGCCCGCGAAACTGATGAAGGTCGGGTCGAAGGTCAGCCGGTCCTGCCGGCTCATCTTGTCGAACTCGTGGCTGGAAAGCGCCGAGATCAGCATGCCGAGGGCGATGGTGACGACCGCGGCGAGGGAGAGGGTCCACACCGTGGACGCCACCGACCGGATCTTGGTCCACTCGGACCGTACGACCTGCATCGCCGCCATGCTCATCTCCTCTTCCAGTCCTCGCCCCAGTGCTGCCGCTCCCGGGGCGTCTCGAAGGACGTCTCGAAGCGCGTCTCAAGGGGTGTCTCGGCGTGTGCGTGGTACTCCACCGACCCCGCGGTCAACTGCATGAACGCCTCCTCCAGGGAGGCCTGCTGGGGACTCAGCTCGTGCAGCACGATCTGGTGCTGTGCGGCCAGTTCGCCGATCTGCTCGGCCTTGCCGCCGTCCACCTCCAGCGCCCCGCTGCCGGACTCGATGACGGTGACGCCCTCCTCGTGCAGCACGTCGAGCAGCCGTTCGCGCTGCGGGGAGCGGATCCGGATGTACGAGCGGGAGTTCCGCTCGATGAAGTCGGCCATGGAGGTGTCGGCGAGCAGCCGGCCCTGTCCGATGACGACGAGATGGTCGGCGGTCAGCGCCATCTCGCTCATCAGGTGGGAGGAGACGAAGACGGTCCGCCCCTGGGCGGCCAGGGACTTCATCAGATTGCGGATCCAGTGGATGCCCTCGGGGTCGAGGCCGTTGACCGGCTCGTCGAACATCAGGATCCGCGGGTCGCCGAGCAGCGCGCCCGCGATGCCGAGCCGCTGTCCCATGCCCAGCGAGAACCCCTTGGCCTTCTTCCCCGCGACCGCCGTGAGGCCCACCGCGTCGAGGACCTCGGCCACGCGCCTTCTGGGGATGCCGTTGCTCTGCGCGAGGCACAGCAGATGGTTGAAGGCGCTGCGGCCGCCGTGCACGGCCTTGGCGTCCAGCAGGGCGCCGATGTACCGCAGCGGGTCCCTGAGGTGGTCGTAGTGCCGGCCGTCGATCCGGACGTCCCCCGCGGTGGGCCGGTCGAGCCCCAGCATCATCCGCATCGTCGTCGACTTGCCGGCCCCGTTCGGCCCGAGGAACCCGGTCACCATGCCGGGCCTGACGGTGAAGGTGAGGTTGTTGACCGCCAGTTTCTCGCCGTACCGCTTGGTCAGGCCCTCGAGCTCGATCATGAAGTCACGCTAAGACCGGGGTTCGGGGGCTGCCACTCGAACGCCCGTGGGGCATGACAAAGGCCCGCACCGTTCGGGGGAGAGGGTGCGGGCCCTTGCCGTTGCCGTGTCAGGCGGTGTTACCGGGTCTGCTGCGCCGGAACCCCACGGGAGATCGGCTCGTCCTCGGCCGGCGAACCGGCGGCAGCCACCGCCGCGCCGGTGAGCGTCGCGAGCATCTCGCGGACGTTCGTCAGCTGGGCGTTGATGCTGTCGCGGCGGTTGGTGAGGGCGGCCAGCTCGCGCTCGGATTCCGAACGGATCCGGTCGGCCTTGGCGTTCGCGTCGGCCACGATGTCCTCGGCCTGGCGCTGGGCCGTCTCCACCGTCTGGCGGGCGCGGCGCTCGGCGTCGGTGCGCAGCTTCTCGGCCTCCAGGCGAAGCTGCTCCGCGCGGTGCTCGATCTCCGCGAGGCGCTTCTCGGCCTTGGCCTGACGGGACGCCAGGTCGCGCTCGGACTGCTCGCGGCGCTTGGCGAGGTTCGTCTCGAAGTCGGCGGCGGCCTGCGCGGCCTTGGCGCGGGTCTCCTCGAAGAGGGCGTCGGCCTCCTCGCGCTTGGACTGCGCGTCCTTCTGCGCCTCGGAACGCAGCTGCGAGGCGTCACTCTTGGCCTTCTCGACGATCCGGACGCCCTCGTCCTCGGCCTTGGCCTTGCGCTCCGCCGCGAACGATTCTGCGTCGTTGCGGACCTGCTGGGCCGCCGACTCCGCGAGTTCGCGGTGCTGCTCGGCCGCGCGACGGGCCTCCTCGCGCAGATCCTTGGCCTCTTCCTCGGCGAGGCGGAGGATCTTCTCGACACGCGCGCCGAGACCGGCGTACGACGGCTCTGCGTCGGTTACCTGGGCCTGGGCGTTCTGCGTCTCGAGGTGGAGCTCCTCGATGCGCTTTTCCAGAGCGGTGATGCGGGCGAGAGCGCTGTCACGGTCGGAGACGAGCTTGGAGATTCGTTCGTCCACCTGAGCGCGGTCGTACCCACGCCGCACAAGCTCGAAGCCGTAGGGGGAAGTGTCGCTCATGGGGTTCCTGTCAAATGAGACCGGTGAGGTGATAGGGGGAATCCTAGGGGCCGAAGCGGTGTGTCATCGAGCGGATACGTGTTTGATCTGCAGAATGAGACCCCTTTTGGGTGGCTAACCCTCGGACCACTTGCCAAAAAATTGGTCAAAGGCCCCAGACGGCACCGGATTTGCACCTGTCGATCAGCTGTCCGACGGCTTACCCGAACGGGGGGCGCCGACCGTGGCACCCGCCTTGACGCCACCGTCCTTGCCCGCAGCCGGGGCCTCGAAAGACTCCAACGCCTCCAGGACGTCCTGGACACGGGAGATCTCGGCGTTGATGTCCTCGCGCCGGCGCACCAGGATCTCCAGCTCGCGCTTTCCCTCCTCGACGGTGCGCCTGGCCTCGCGGATCGCCTCGGCCTTGAGCTCCTCGGCCTCCTTCACGAGCGCCGACTTCTTCTGCTCGGCCTCCTTCAGAAGCCCCTCGGCCTTCTTCACGGCGGCGATACGGACCTTGCCCGCCTCGGAGTTGGCCTCCGAGACCAGCTCCTTGGCCTTCGCCTGCGCCTTGGCCAGCTGCTCCTCGGCGGCCTTGATGAGCGCGTCGCAGCGGTCGCCGGTCGACTTCATCGTCTCGGCGGCCTCGCGGCGGGCCCGCTCGTGCAGCGCCTCGATCTCACTCGTGATGCGGTCGCGCAGCTCCTCCGCGCGCTCGCGGATCTGGGTGGCATCCCGGCGGGCGCCGACGAGCAGTTCGTCCGCGTCCGTACGGGCCTTCTCCACTCGCGCGTTGCCCTCGACCGTCGCCTCCGAGACCAGGCGTTCGGCCTCCTTGCGGGCCGCGCCCACCATGGTGTCGGCCTGCGCCTCGGCGTCGGCGGTGGTCCTTTGGGCCTGCTGCTGCGCCTCGGAGAGCAGTTTGTCGGCCTCGGCCGTGGTCTCCGTGATGAGGGTGTCGACCTGCTCGGCCACGTCCTGGCGCCGCTTGTTGGCGTCCTTGCGGGCCTCGTCCAGGGTGCGCTCGGCCTCCTCGCGCGCGGCGTTGACCAGCCGCTCGGCCTCGGCCGCCGCCTCCGTTTTGACCCGCTCCGACTCGCTGCGGATCCGCTCGGCGTGCTGCTGCGCCGCCCCGACCGTGTCGGCGGCCTCGGCGCGCAGCCGCTCCGCGTCCCCGGTGGCGTCCGCGATCAGCTTCTCCGCCTTGGCGACCGCCTCGGCGCGCACCCGCTCGGCTTCCGCGACCGTCTCGGTGCGCAGCTGGTCGGTGTCCCGGACCGTCTCGGTGGTGAGCCGCTCGGCCTCGGCGCGTGCCTCGGTGATGAGGGCGTCCGCCTGCGTCGCCGCGTCCGAGCGGATGCGGTTGGCGTCCTCGCGGGCGTCCGCCCGGGTGCGCGCCGCCGCCTGGTCGGCCTCGGCGATCGCGTCCGAGGCCTCCGTACGCACCCGCTGCGCGTACTCGGCCGCGTCCGAACGCAGCCGCTCCGACTCCGCGATCGCCTCTCCGACCGTGCGCTCGGCGAGCGCCTTGGCGGCGTCGGTCTCCTCGTTCGCCTCGCGCCGGATGCGGCTCGCGTCCTCGCTGGCCCGCTCCCGCTCGGCGTAGGCGTCGGCGCGGACCCGGTCCGCCTCCTCCTGCGCCTCGCGCCGGGTACGGTCCGCCGCGTGCTCGGCGGCGCTGCGCAGCCCGGTGATCTCCTCCTGGGCCTGCTCGTGCAGCCCGGCCACCGAGTCCCGTACCTGCTGGGCGTGCTGCTCGGCGCCCGACACCATCTCGGTCGCGCGCCGGTCGGCCTCCTCGACCAGCCGCACGGCCTCGGCCTGCGCCTCCTCCACGCGGTTGCGCGCCGAGGCCAGCAGCTCCTCGCTCTGCTCGCGCGCCCGCTCGCGCTCCTGGTCGGCCTCGGTGCGTGCGGCGCCGAGGGTCTCCTCGGCCTCGCGACGGCGCCGGTTGGCCTCCTCCTGCGCGGCGGCCAGCGTCTCGGACGCCTCGGTGCCGAGCCGCTCGGCGGCGGCCAGCGCCTCCGCCCGCACCCGGTCGGCGCTCTCCTGAGCCTCCGACTTCAGCCGCTCCGCCTCCGCGGCGGCCTCGGACCGCAGGCGTACGGCGATGGCCTCGCCCTCGGCCCGGGACGCGGACGCGTCCGACGCGGCCTCGTCGCGCAGCCGGTCGGCCTCCGCCTCGGCCTGCGCCTGCAGGGTGCGGATCCGCTCGGCGGCCTCGGTGCGCAGCCGCTCGCTCTCCTCGGCGGCCTCGCGGCGGATCCGCGAGGCCTCCTCGCGGGCCTCGGTCAGTGCCTGCTCGGCGGCGGCGAAGCGCTCCTCGGCCTCCGTGTGCAGCCGCGTCAGCTCCTCGGCGGCCTCCGCGCGGCGGGCCTCCATGGCCCGCTCGGTCTCCTCCTGCAGCTCCCGCGCGGCCCGCTCGGCCTCGGCCTTGATGCCCTCGGACTGCTCGACGACCTCCTCGCGGTGCCGCTCCGCCTCCTGACGGGTGCGCTGGAGGGTCTCCTCGGCCTGCCGGCGCAGCGTGGTCGCCCGCTCGATGGCCTCCGTACGGACCTTCTCGCTGTCCGCGGTGGCCTTCTGGCGCAGCTCGTCCGCGTCCTGCCGGGACTTCGCGAGCAGCTCCTCGGCGGTCTTGGCCGCCTCCTCGATCTGCTGGACGGCCTCCTTGCGGGCCTCCGCGCGGATCTTCTCGCCCTCGGCGACCGCGTCGGCACGCAGCTGCTCGGCCTCGCCGCGCAGCCGACGCGCCTCCTCCTGCAGCTCGACCGTCTTGGCGCGGTACTCCTTGGTGTCGTCCTTGGCCGCGCCCTTGAGCTGCTCGGCCAGGTCGTGCGCCTCGGCGCGCAGCCGGTCCGCCTCGGCCTCGGCCTCGGAGCGGATCCGCTCGGCCTCCTCGGCGGCGGCCTTGGTGGTGTTCTTCGCGTCCTCCTGCGCCCTGTTGAGGACGTCCTCGGCCGTCTTGGCCGCCTTGGACAGCTGGGTCGCGCTCTCCTCGGCCGTGATCGTGCGGGCCTTCTCTGAGGCCTCGGCGACGATCCGCTCGGCCTCGGAACGGGCGTCCGCGACGACCTGCTCGGCGTCCGACTTGGTGGCCTCGGCCTCCTTGGTGGCCTCCTCGACCAGCCGGGCGACCTGCTCCTTCGCCGTACGGGTGCGCTGCTCGTTCGTCGACTCGGCGCTGGCGAGGGCCTTCTCGGCCGCCGCCGTGGCCTCGGTGACCAGCTTGTCGGCCTCGGCCTGCGCCTTGCGCAGCGCCTCCTCGGCCTGCGCCATGCGCTGCTCGGCGGCCCGGCTCAGCTCCTGCGCCTGGCGGCGGGCGGAGTCCGACTCGGTGGCGGAGGAGTTGCGCAGCTGCTCGGCGTGGTCGGTGGCCTCCTGGGCCTGGGTGGACGCGGCGTTCAGCAGCCGCTCGGCGTCCGCACGGGCCCGGCGCAGCAGCTGGTCGGCCTCCGCGCGGGCCTCCTCGGCCTCGCTCTGCAGCCGCTGCCTGGCCTCGCTCGCGACCCGCTCGGCCTCCGCACGGGCGGCGGCCAGGGCCTGCTCGGCCTCGGCACGGGACTCGTCGAGCAGCCGGCGCGCCTGGGACTCGGTGCGGGCGCGCAGCTGCTCCGCCCAGGCCACGTTCTCGTTGACGTGCGACTCGACGGTCTGCCGGCGCTCGGCCAGCTCCTGGTCCAGCTGCTGGCGGCGGGTGACCGCCTCCTGGTGCAGCTCGGCCTGGAGCCGGGCGGCCTGCTCGGCGTGCTCCTGGAGGATGCGCTGGGTCTGGGCACGGGCCTGGCTGAGCTCGCGCTCGGCGTCCTGACGCAGCTGGTCGGCCTGGATCTGCGCGTTCCGCAGCAACTGCTCGGCCTGGTAGCCGATGTCACCGCCGTCGAAGGAGGGCCGGGACATGATGGTGCGGCGCGCCTCGTGCAGCTTGGCGCGCAGCACCTCGACCTGGTAGCCGAGGTCCTCGGCGTGCTGGATCGCCTTTTCCCGCTCGGTCTTCAGCCGCTCCATCTCGGCCTCGAACCGAGAGAGGTGGTCGACGTCAGCCGCCGGCTCTCGCTCCTGGCGTTCGTAGCCCCGCACTGCGCGGTCCCATCCGTCCCCTGGTCGCAAGTCTGGCCAAACGAGCTCCGTCCATCCGCCGAACGGGGCCCCCGGGGAATGGTGTCAGATCAACGGCGGAGCATGGGCTGCTGCCCCGACGCTCGACCCCCGAAACACGGTCCCCGGCGTGCGGTCACCCCCCACAGAGACGGCGACCGCCCCCAACCCTACCGGCCCATATGTACGGGGGTCAGTGCTCAGGTGACTCAACAGGCGCGGAAGTGACCAGTTCTGTCAGAACGCCGTGGCAGTCCTTCGGATGCAGGAACGTGATTCGTGACCCCATGGAGCCGCGCCGGGGCTCTTCGTACAGAACGCGTACGCCCTTTTCCTTGATGTCGGCCGCGTCGGCGTCCACATCCGCCGTACCGAAAGCGATGTGGTGGACACCCTCGCCGTTCTTGTCGAGCCACTTGGCGACGGTCGAGTCCGGCCGCGTCGGCTCAAGAAGCTGCAGGTAGGAGGCCCCGCCGTCGGACGTGTCGTTGATCTTGAGCATGGCCTCGCGGACGCCCTGCTCCTCGTTGACCTCGGAGTGGAACACCTCGAAGCCGTATGTGGTCCGGTAGAACTCGACGGTCTTGTCGAGATCGAAACAGGCGATTCCGATGTGGTCGATTCGCGTCAGCATGGTGTTAGTGCAGCGCTCCCGGCATGGTTACGCAACGTGCCAGCGATCACACCGACTGCCGGGTGACGGCACGGAGTGCCACTCAGTACATTCGAAGTAAACCCTCGTTCACTCCTCGGCAGTGCAGCCGGAAGGGGATCGCAGCTCATGTCTGGATCGAACAGCACGACCTCGGTGATCGTCGCGGGGGCGCGTACGCCCATGGGGCGGTTGCTGGGCTCCCTCAAGTCCTTCTCCGGAGCCGACCTCGGCGGCTTCGCGATCAAGGCCGCCCTCGACCGTGCGGGGATCGGTGGCGACCAGGTGCAGTACGTGATCATGGGCCAGGTGCTGCAGGCCGGGGCGGGGCAGATCCCGGCACGCCAGGCCGCCGTCAAGGCGGGCATCCCGATGAACGTCCCGGCACTGACCGTCAACAAGGTGTGTCTGTCCGGCCTCGACGCCATCGCGCTCGCCGACCAGCTGATCCGCGCCGGCGAGTTCGACGTGATCGTCGCGGGCGGCCAGGAGTCCATGACCAACGCGCCCCACCTGCTGCCGAAGTCCCGCGAGGGCTTCAAGTACGGCGCGATCGAGATGCTCGACGCCATGGCGTACGACGGCCTGACCGACGCCTTCGAGAACATCGCCATGGGCGAGTCGACGGAGAAGCACAACACGCGCCTGGGCATCCAGCGCCCCGAGCAGGACGAGATCGCCGCGCTGTCCCACCAGCGGGCGGCCGCCGCCCAGAAGAACGGCGTCTTCGAGGCCGAGATCACCCCGGTGGAGATCCCGCAGCGCAAGGGCGAGCCGGTCCTCTTCAGCAAGGACGAGGGCATCCGCGGCGACACGACCGCGGAGTCCCTGGGCAAGCTGCGCCCGGCGTTCACCCGGGACGGCACGATCACGGCCGGCTCCTCCTCGCAGATCTCGGACGGCGCGGCCGCCGTGGTCGTGATGAGCAAGGCCAAGGCCCAGGAGCTGGGCCTGGACTGGATCGCCGAGATCGGCGCCCACGGCAATGTGGCGGGCCCGGACAACTCGCTCCAGTCGCAGCCGTCCAACGCGATCCTGCACGCCCTGAAGAAGGAGGGCCTGGGGGTCGAGGACCTGGACCTCATCGAGATCAACGAGGCCTTCGCCGCGGTGGCCGTGCAGTCAATGAAGGACCTCGGAGTTTCAGCGGAAAAGGTGAATGTCAACGGCGGCGCGATTGCCCTGGGCCACCCCATCGGCATGTCCGGCGCCCGGCTCGTCCTGCATCTGGCGCTGGAGCTCAAGCGCCGGGGCGGGGGCGTCGGCGCGGCCGCGCTGTGCGGTGGCGGCGGTCAGGGTGACGCGCTGATCGTGCGGGTACCCAAGGCCTGAGCCCTTCCTCCACGTACTTCTCTGAACGGAGCTGTGATGCAGGACGTCTCCACACTCGTCGCCCAGGCGAGGGAAGGCCGGCCGCGGGCCGTGGCCCGGCTGATCTCCCTGGTGGAGGGGGCGTCCCCGCAGCTCAGGGAGGTCATGGAGACGCTCGCTCCGCTGACGGGCAATGCGTATGTGGTGGGTCTGACCGGCTCGCCGGGCGTCGGCAAGTCGACGTCCACGTCCGCGCTCGTCACGGCGTACCGCAAGCAGGGCAGGCGGGTCGGCGTCCTGGCCGTCGACCCGTCGTCGCCCTTCTCCGGCGGCGCCCTGCTCGGCGACCGGGTGCGGATGTCGGAGCACGCCTCCGACCCCGGCGTGTACATCCGCTCGATGGCGACCCGCGGTCACCTGGGCGGCCTCGCGTGGGCCGCCCCGCAGGCGATCCGGGTGCTGGACGCGGCGGGCTGCGACGTGATCCTGGTCGAGACGGTCGGCGTCGGCCAGTCGGAGGTCGAGATCGCCTCCCAGGCCGACACGTCCGTGGTGCTGCTGGCCCCCGGCATGGGCGACGGCATCCAGGCGGCGAAGGCCGGAATCCTCGAGATCGGTGACGTCTACGTCGTCAACAAGGCCGACCGCGACGGCGCCGACGCCACCGCCCGCGAGCTCAACCACATGCTGGGCCTGGGCGAGTCCCGCAGCCCGGGCGACTGGCGCCCGCCGATCGTGAAGACGGTCGCCGCGCGCGCCGAGGGCGTCGACGAGGTCGTCGAGGCCCTGGAGAAGCACCGCGCATGGATGGAGGAGCGGGGCGTCCTGGCGGAACGCCGCCTGGCCCGCGCCTCCCGCGAGGTGGAGACCATCGCCGTGACGGCCCTGCGCGAACGCATCGGCGACCTGCACGGCGACCGCCGCCTGAGCGCGCTGGCGGAGCGGATCGTGGCCGGGGACCTGGACCCCTACCGTGCGGCGGACGAGCTGGTGGCGGGGCTGACGCAGGGCTGAGGCGCGTTATTGCGTGGTCGACTCCCGGGCCCCGCTGATACGTTCACCGACATGTACCTCCTCTTGGCATAGGGCCCGCCCAGGCCCGCGTACGGCGAGCGGCGGTCGACCGACGAAACCGGCCGACCGCTCGGCCGACGCGGCGATCAGGCGTCCCCCTTTCCGCCTCGAGTCGAGGAACTCCCGTGTCTTCCACGCCAGTGGGACGGCCGTCGTATGCCGCCGTCCTCCGCATTCCGCATGCCCGCCGCACTTTCGCCGCCGCCCTGCTCGGCAGGCTGTCGTACGGAATCGTCCCGTTGTCGATGATGCTCGCCGTGACCCGCGCCTCGGGGTCGTACGCGGTGGCGGGCACCGTCATGGCGCTGTTCGGCGCCACCAGCGTCTTCCTGTCGCCCGCCCGGGCCGCCCTGATCGACCGGCACGGGCCGCGCCGCACGCTCGTCCCGATGGTCACGGCGTACGCGGCCCTGCTCGGGCTGCTCACGCTGCTCGTCCGGCGTCCCGGTGCCGTCTCACCGCCCGTCCTGGGCGCCGTGACCGCCGCGGCGGGCGCCTGCACTCCTCCAGTCGGCCCGACCATGCGCGCCGTATGGGCCCGGCTCGCCCCGGACCGCGCCCTGCTGCAGCGTGCCTACAGTCTCGACGGCGTCGCCGAGGAACTGCTCTTCGTCTCGGGACCGCTCCTGGTCGGCATCCTCGTCGGCTTCGCCCCGCCGACGGCCGGGATCGTCTTCGGAACGGCGCTGATCGTGGCGGGCACGGCCGGGTTCACCACGTCACCGGCTGTCGGGGCGGCGGGGCCTCCCCGAGCGGCTTCGGGGCCGAGTGCGCCGCGCCGGGTTCGGCTGCGGCGCGGGGCGGGGCGGCGGGGTGTGTTGCGCGGGATTCTGCGGCCCGTTGTCGCTGCCTGCGGCGTCGGGCTGACGCTGGGGGTGGTCGATCTGGTGGTGGTGGCCTTCGCCGAGCAGCGGCACTACGGGGATGGCGCCGTGGCCTGGACGCTGGCCGCGCTGTCGGCCGGGAGTGCCGTCGGGGGTCTGGCGAACGGGGCTGTCCAGTGGCGGGTTCCGGCCCCGGCGCGGCTGTCCCTGACGGCGGCGGGCCTGGGGGCGGCGTTGCTCGGCGCGGGGTTCGCGCCCGGGCTCGGCACGCTCGCCGTCGCGTTGGCGGCCGCGGGGTTCTTCGTCTCGCCGACGCTGACCACCGCCTATCTGATCGCCGACGACATGGCGGCCCCGGAGGCACGGGTCCGGGCCGGTGCCTGGGTCAACACAGGGGTGAACGCGGGCAGTACGGCAGGCGCGGCCGTGGCGGGGCTCCTGGTGGGCGGGATGCCGACCGCCTTGTGCTTCACCGCGGCCGGCGCGGCAGCCCTGCTGACGGCCCTCGCGACGGTACGGCGCGGCCGTGGGCGGAGCACGCCGCCGCCCGGTCGGGCCCGTAGAAGTGGCCGGATCGCAGGGGCAGTCGGGGCGAGTGCTCGCCAATCTTCCCGAGAACGCGAGCGCACCGTACCGGCCGTCGCCGATGCCGGGGAAGGCCCTGCCCAAGGGCGACCGTGACCGGGGCTTCGAGCGGTGCGTACGGCTCGCACCGGCAGGCGGGGCCCGGTTCGGGCTCCGCCTGCCGTGTGCGCGCTCGAAGCGCCAGGAGGCGCTAGGGACGCCCCCGCTGCCCGCGCAGGTGCTCCGCGATGGGCTTGAGGGCCTTGTCGAGTTCCGCCATGGCCTCGGGGGACAGCAGGTCGATGAAGTGCCTGCGCACGGACGCCACATGGTGCGGGGCGACCTTCTTCATCGTCTCCATGCCGTGCTCCGTGAGGACCGCGTAGAGCCCGCGGCGGTCGGACTCGCAGTTCTCACGGCGGACCAGGTTCGCGTTCTCCATCCGGGTGATCTGGTGGGAGAGGCGGCTCTTGGACTGGAGCGTGGCGGACGCGAGGTCGCTCATCCGCATCCGTACGTCCTCCGACTCGGAGAGGTTCACCAGGATCTCGTAGTCGTTCATCGTCAGTCCGAACGGCTGCAGGTCCCTCTCGAGCTGGTACGTCAACAGCCTGTTGACCTCCAGGTGGGTGCGCCAGGCGCACTGCTCCGCATTGGTCAGCCAGCGCGTGGCCGTCTCGGTCTCCATGAATGAAGTCTACCTAAAATGTTGAAAGGCGAACTAGTGAGGGTGGTGTGGTGTCGGCGCGCACACGTTCGACGTCACACTCCGCAGACTACCGCTCACAGCCCGAAGCGACGCTGGAGGTCTCCCAGCTGTCCGGGAAGGCGCGGTGTGCCGGATTGCTGTGAAGGGCCCATGTGTGACCCGCCACCACCGGGTACGCCGGGCTCCGACGGAACCACTCCCGTGGCCTGCTCGGCCATGAGGGTTTCCGAGGACTGGAGCAGGACGGTGCCGGCCCCTACGAACTCGAACTGGTGCTCCTCCCCGGAGGCCCCGCCGAGGCCCGTCATCGCACGTAGACCGCCCATTACGCCCGTCAGGTAACCGTGGTCGTAGTGATGGCACGGCGACGGGCAGTCGGCCCAGCCGACGAGCGCCTGCGGGTCCACCCGGATCGGCGGTTCCATGAACACCACCGGACCGTTAGATGCGGCTACGAACTTTCCGGTTCCGATGAGGGTCAGAAAACCCGGCACAATCGATTGCTTGAGCGCGAGACTTGGCTGAAAAGCGAGCAGATTGCCCGAGCGAATGGTCAGGTTGCCGTCGTCCAGGTCATACGAGTTCACGTCAAACGCCCGGTCGGCGAGGAGCATCTTGCCCGAGCCCTCCGCCACGACCCAGTCGCTCGCGTGCAGTGGCGAATGAAAGGACGTACGGACAAGGCGGTCGAGCCGGCCGTGCCCGATGCCGTTGAACTCCATCGTGCCGTAGTAGGCGATCATCTTCCCCTTCTGCAGGAACCACTGGCTCCCCTTGAGCTCCACGCAGAAGGTGTACTTGTTGACGTTGTCGTCCACCGGCAGCGTCATCGGGTCGAAGACCGTCGGGCCGCCCGGAGTCCCGTACGCGCTCACAGCTTCTCCTCCGAGGCCTGGACGTACACCGCGCCGTTGCCGCTGAGCTCCAGCTGGAAGGCCTCGCCGGAGCCGCGGCCCACCATGTCCCGCCAGCCCAGCGCCGTGGACAGCTTGTTGCGGACGTCGCCGTGGTGGGCGACGTACGCCTGCGGGTCGACGTGCACGGGCCGCTGGGGGGTGATCGGGAGCTCGAAGACTCCGCCGTGGGCCATCACGGCCACGGAGCCGTGTCCCTTGAGGGTGGTCGTGAACAGCCCCTGGCCGGTGACCTGGCCGCGGACCATGCCCATGACCCCGCCCTGTGAGCCCATGAACATCGTGCCCTGCTGGAGCGTGCCCTCGAAGGCGAGCAGCCGGTCCGCCTCCACATAGAGGGTGTCGCCGGTGAGGTTGATCACCTGGACGTGGTGACCGCCGTGCCCGAACATCACCGTGCCGTTGCCCTCGACGCTCATCAGGGGCGTGGCCTCGTTCGCGACCCGGCGCCCGATCATCGACATGATCCCGCCCTGGCCGCCCTGGATGTTGGGCGTGAAGGACACCTCGCCCTTGTAGGCGAGCATCGCGCCGCGCTGACTGAACAGCCGCTGGCCGGGCAGCACCGTCGCCTCGACCATCTTGGAGTTGATCTCACGGAAGGGCATGTCACACATCCCCCGCGATCGTGTTCCGCTCGCTCGGCTGTACGTACACCAGCCCGTCCCCCTCGAACCGGATCTGGAAGGCCTCGCCGCCGCCCTCTCCGAAGAACGTGCGGAATGTCACACCGGACTGGAAGGACTGCCGCAGATTCCCCTGGTGCGCGATGTAGGCGCCGGGGTCGACCGTCAGCGGGTACTGCGCGCTCACGCGCAGCACCACCGCCGGGCCGTCCGACATGATCGCCGCCTGGCCGTGGCCCTCGACGGTCGTCGTGAACAGCCCGTTGCCCTGGGAGGCGCCGCGCAGGCCGGTGAAGGTCGTGCCGGTCCTGAGGCCGGCGTCGGTCGCGAGCAGATTGCTCGACTCCACGTACAGCTTGTCCCCCTGGAGACTCACGAGGTTGATCTCGGAGGCCCGGTCCGCGAACCAGCACGTCCCGTGCCCCTTCACCTCCATCACGGTCATCTGCTCACCGGTGAGCCGCCGGGTCACCATGCCCCTCAGGCCCTCACCGCCGCCGGTCATCTTCTTGAAGGCCATCTGCCCGTCGTACGCGACCATGGAGCCGTTCTTCGCCTTCACGGCATCCCCGGTCATGTCGACGGCGAGCACCTTGCTGCCTTGAAGTCGAAACATCGCCACGCTGCGAAAGGTAGCCGCCGGGCGGGTGCGCCGCACAGAGCCTGTGGGTGGAGAAGCACCCTGAGCGCACCCCTAGGGGAACCGTTTGCCACAATGGGCGGACGCTTGTGCTTCCGTTCACAAAGAGCGATCCGTCTCCCACCGAAGGTGACCCGTGGACATCAAGACCGCCACCGCCCTCCGCCGCCTGCGCCTCGTCTCGGCTCCCGAGGCCGTGTCCTTCCTCCTCCTGCTGGTCTGCTCCGTACTGAAGCGGACCACGGACTTCAACGCGGTGCCGGTGATGGGCATGGTCCACGGCGTCCTGTTCATCCTGTACGTGATCTTCTGGGCCGACGCCTGGAACCGTACGAAGTGGGACAAGAAGACCGCGGGGCTCTACTTCCTCCTCTCCGTCCTGCCCACCGGCGGCTTCTTCGCCGAGCGCAAGCTCAAGCGCGCCGCCGAGGACGCCGTCATCGCCTCCCGCGCACGCCAGGAAGGAATCGTCAACGCATGATCGTCGCGTTCTCCGTGACACCGCTGGGCGTCGGCGAGGAGGTCGGGGAGTACGTCGCCGACGCCGTCCGCGTCGTACGCGAGTCCGGCCTGCCCCACCGCACCGACGCGATGTTCACCAGCATCGAGGGCGAGTGGGACCAGGTGATGGACGTCGTCAAGCGCGCCGTCGCCGCCGTCGAGGAGCGGGCGCCGCGCGTGTCCCTGGTCCTCAAGGCGGACATCCGCCCCGGAGTGACCGACGGTCTCACCGCCAAGGTGGAGACGGTCGAGCGGTACCTGGCCGGCTAGGCCGCCGGGGCCTCCACCACCCCGGCCCGGCGGACGAACTGCTCGTGGTGGGGCGGGAGATGCGGCCGCCCCACCCGCCTGGACGTCTCCAGGTCGCCCCGCCCCCGAAACTCCAGTTGTGTAGGGGGTGATCGGTACTCCTCTGCCGATCACACCTCACTCACTGGAGGGCGCCGTGCAGTCGGAGGGCTACGCATACGACACCCACAGCCGACTGGCCGGACCTCTCACGGAGCCCAGCGACGCCTCGTACCAGGTGCAGTACACCTCGCTGCTGTCCAGTGAGCCGCGCCGAATACAGGCCGTCCTGCTGATGACCCTGGCCCCCGTGCTCACCGGCACGCTGCTCGTCTACCTCGTCTGGCCCACGCACTGGGTGGAGCGTGACGGCGGGGAGAGCTGGCTGGTCGGGCTCGATGTCACGATGCTCATATCCATCGGGCTCATCGAGCTGTTCATGGTGGTCAATGTCGCCTCCGTCGCCCATGCCACGCTGGTCGCCCGTGACCCCGTCCCGGTCGTCCCCGAGGCCGGTACCCGCGTCGCCTTCCTCACCACGTACGTCCCCGGCAAGGAACCCCTCTCGATGGTCCGCGCCACCCTCGAGGGAGCCGTCCGGATCACCCACGCCGGGCCCGGCAGCGTCCTCGACGTCTGGCTCCTCGACGAGGGCGACGACGAGCAGGCGAAGGCCTTGTGCGCGGAGCTCGGGGTCCGCCACTTCACCCGGCGCGGCGTTCCGCAGTGGAACCAGGCCCACGGCGCCCACAAGGCCCTGACCAAGCACGGCAACTACAACGCCTGGATCGCCATGCACGGCGACGAGTACGACTTCTTCGCCTCCGTCGACACGGACCACGTCCCGCGCCCCAACTTCCTCGAGCGGATGATGGGGTATTTCCGGGACCCCGATGTCGCCTTCGTGGTCGGGCCCCAGGTGTACGGGAACTATGCCGACCATCCCGTCACCAAGGCCGCCGAGTCGCAGCAGTTCCTCTTCCACGCGCTGATCCAGCGGGCCGGGAACCGGTATCGCTCGCCCATGTTCGTCGGTACGAACAACGTGGTGCGGATCTCCGCCGTGAAGCAGATAGGCGGGCTGTACGACTCCATCACCGAGGACATGGCCACCGGCTTCGAGATCCACCAGCGGCGCAATCCCGTCACCGGCAACCACTGGCGGTCCGTGTACACACCGGACGTACTCGCCGTCGGAGAGGGGCCCGCCTCCTGGACCGACTTCTTCACGCAGCAGATGCGCTGGTCGCGGGGGACCTACGAGACACTGCTCAAGCAGTACGGAAAAGCGCTGTTCAGGATGGCTCCCGGGCGGCTGTTCTCGTACACCCTGATGCTCGTCTACTACCCGATGACGGCCGTCAACTGGCTGCTCGGCATCCTCAGTTGTGTCCTGTTCCTCTGGTTCGGGGCCTCCGGCACACAGGTCGCCTCCTCGGTGTGGCTGATGCTCTACAGCGATGCCGCCGCCCTGCAGATCGGGCTGTATCTGTGGAACCGGCGGCACAACATCTCGCCCCATGAGCCGGAGGGGTCCGGCGGGCTCGCGGGCATGGCCATGTCGGCCCTGGCCGCGCCGATCTACCTCAAGTCCTTCGGTGAGGCCCTGCTCCGCCGGCCCAGCAGGTTCGTCGTGACCCCCAAGGGCGCGGACGCCAGTGCCGACCGGCTGCTCACCTTCCGTATCCACCTCTTCTGGGCGATCCTCCTCGCGGCATCCCTGGCCGCCTCGGTCGTCCTGGACCACACCCATGCGGCCATGCGCACCTGGGCGGTCCTGGCCATGGTCATCGCCCTCGCACCGGTCGCGGTGTGGTGCTCCACGCTCCTGAAGGAGCGGCGGGAGCGGCAGGCACCGCACCGGACCACACGTGCCGTCGACGGCACGGAGCCCGCCCTCGCCACCAGCGGCGCGGGCTCCCCGGTCTCCGGAACCACGACAGGAGGCAGCTAGCGCCATGGGCCGGAACGCTGAGAACAAGTACCGCAAGAGCCCCGGGAAGAGGACGACCAGAAGGGCCGTCCTCGGGGTCGGGGGCGTCATGGTCCTGGCCGGTCTCAACGCCCCGGCCGCGGTCGAGTTCGCGGGTGAGGAGTACCACGAGTACAAGATCGCCCAACCCGAGTACCAGGCGAAGTACGGCTCCTGGCAGCGGGTCGACATCCCCGCGAAGTACCGCACCAACGCCATCCACGCGGCGCTGCTGCACACCGGCAAGGTGCTGATCGTCGCCGGGTCGGGCAACGAGCAGAAGAAGTTCAACGCCGGGTCCTTCGACACCGTCCTGTGGGACCCGAAGGCGAACACCTTCAAGAAGATCCCCACCCCCGCCGACTTCTTCTGCTCCGGCCACACCCAACTCCCGGACGGGCGGCTCCTCGTGGCCGGCGGCACCGCCCGCTACGAACTGCTCGACGGCGAGGTCAAACGGGCCGGCGGCGGTATGCGGATCAAGAACGAGAACCCCCTCAAGTCGGTCTTCCTGAAGAAGGGCACCCGCTTCCGCTCGCCCGCGGGCGTCGAGTACGTCAGCCGCTTCGACGTCACCGTCCCGAAGGCCAAACCCGCAGCCGGTGCGGCCGGGGCCGGCGCGGTGCGGCCCGGGCAGGCCCCGGCCCCCGCGCCGGCGGTGGCGGGCGAGGCCCGGGTCTTCGTCGAGGCCGTCGAGGCCGGTCCGCTGTCCGTCACCGAGAAGCAGGCGCAGTACGACATCGTCGGGCTGACCGGCAAGGACGCGGCCAACACCTACGGGCTGAGCGAGAAGATCACCCTCGACAAGCAGGACTTCCAGGGCATCCGCACCGCCTACGAGTTCGACCCCGTGGCCGAGCGGTATGTGCCCGTCGACCCGATGCAGAAGGCCCGCTGGTATCCGACGCTGGTCGGGCTCGACGACGGGCGGGTGCTCGCCGTCTCGGGCCTGGACGACGTCGGCATGATCGACCCCGGGGACAACGAGATCTACGACCCCAGGACCAAGAAGTGGTCACCCGGCCCGAAGCGGTACTTCCCGACGTACCCCGCACTCTTCCTGACCAAGGGCGGCAAGCTCTTCTACACGTCCTCCAACGCCGGTTACGGGCCCGCCGACCAGGGGCGGGAGCCGGGGCTGTGGGACCTGAAGACCAACACCTTCCGGAAGGTTTTGGGGCTGCGCGACCCCGACGAGACGGAGACCTCCTCCTCCGTGCTGTTGCCGCCCGCGCAGGACCAGAAGGTGATGATCCTGGGCGGCGGAGGCGTCGGCGAGTCCAGGAGGTCGACCCCGCGCACGGCCGTGGTCGATCTGAAGCAGGACAACCCCGTCTTCAAGGACGGGCCCGGCCTCCCCCAGGGCACGCGGTACCTGAACAGCGTGATCATGCCGGACGACTCGGTGTTCACCACCAACGGCTCCGAGGACTACCGCGGCCGCAGCGCCAGCAACATCTTCAAGGCGCAGTTCTACGACCCGAAGAGCAACGCCTTCCGCGAGGCGGCCGCGCCCACGGTCGGCCGCAACTACCACTCCGAGGCGCTGCTGCTGCCCGACGGCAGGGTCGCCACCTTCGGCTCCGACCCCCTCTTCGACGACCAGCAGAACACCAAGCTCGGCCACTTCGAGCAGCGCATGGAGGTCTTCACCCCGCCCGCGCTGCACAGGAACGGCAAGAACCGGCCCGTGCTGGAGGGCGGCCCACGGGAGCTCGGCAGGGACCGCCGCGCGACCTACCGCACCGACCACCCCGAACGGGTGACGAAGGCCCGGCTCATGCGGCCCAGCGCGGTCACCCACACCACCGACGTCGAGCAGCGCTCCATCGAACTCGGCCTGACCAAGGACGCGCACTCGGTGACGGTCGCCGTACCGGACGACCCGGCCCTGGTGCCGCCGGGCTGGTACATGCTGTTCGTGACGGACGCGCAGGGCACGCCGTCCGAGGCCAGGTGGATCCAGGTGAAGTGACCGCCGGGCCCGATCCCCCGGCCCGCGGCTAGGGCCTGGAGTTGCGTGCCAGCTCCAGGGCGTACTCCGGCCACCACTTCCCCGCGGCCGGCCCGCTCGCGCACACCCCGTCGGACTCCCCGGGCCGTTTGATCCACAGGTAGGCGTCGAGGAGGGGTTCGCCGGTGTCGGTCGTCGGGCGGGTGCCCAGCGCGCGGCCGGGCGGGTTGCACCAGGCGCCGGCCAGCGGGCCGTTGCCGTTGCGGCTGGTGTCGACGACGAAGTGCTTGCCGCCGAGGTCGGCGGAGAGCTCCAGGCCGTACGCCTTGGTCAGCTCGTCCGTCTGGAAGTTGGAGACGTTGAGGGAGAAGCCGTCGGCCTTCTCGATGCCGGCCTGCTTCAGCGGGTCGACCAGCTTCCACGGATCGCGGATCCAGGCCGGGTTGCCCGCGTCCAGGTACACCTTGGTGTTCGGCTGCTGTTTCAGTCGGACGACCGCCTCGTTCAGGAGCTGCTCGCGCTCGTCGTGGTAGTCGGCCGGTGTGCAGCCGTCCACGATGTGGGCGATCGCGTCCGGTTCGAGGACGACCAGGGCCTTGCCGTCCCCGAGCGCGTCCGCGAACTTGCCGATCCACTCGCGGTAGGCGTCCGCGTCGGCCGCGCCGCCCGCGGAGTGCTGGCCGCAGTCGCGGTGCGGGATGTCGTACGCCACGAAGAGCGCCGTGCGGTTCTCCTCGGCCGCGGACTCCACGGCCGCCTTCACCTTGGGGCCCGGGTCGATCTCGCCGGCCGGCCACAGCGCCTGCGGTTCGTCCGCGATCCGCTTGAGCAGGTGCGCGTCCTGGGCGCGGCCCGCCCGCCGCCACTCCTTGATCTGCTTGGCGGCCGGGCTGTCCGGGTCGACCCAGAAGTCCAGGGAGCCCGCGCGGGCCGCCTTCTTCGGGGCGCGGCCCGCCGCGGCGGCCGTGTCGATGTCGGACGCGGACGAGCAGCCCGTCGCCAGCCCGAGGACCGCGACAGCCGCGAAGATGTGGATCAGCCGGGACATGCTGCTCCCTGGGGCGAAGGTGACATTTACTGATGATTCGTCAGCAATCGTTGCACAAGGGATTTCAGGCTGCAGGATTCGACATGGCAGCCGTGGGACGGGTCAGGCGTCCGACGACACCAGCGCGATGCCCAGCGGCGTGCGCTCGTACAGCACCTGATGGCCGTACCGCCGGGCCGTGAGCAGACCCGCGTCCCGCAGCAGCGTCAGGTGCGCGGAGACGGAGGACGGGGCAAGGCCCAGGCGCTGGGCGAGGGCGCCGGTGGTGGCGGGTTCGTCGAGGCCGGCGAGCACGGCCGCCCGCCCGCGCCCGAGGAGTCGTACGAGGACGTCCGGGGCGCGATCGGCGGGCTCGGCCCACAGGCCGCCGATGCCGCGCGCCGGGTAGGCGAGGGTGGGCTGCCACGGGGGCTCAAAGGTGCTGACCACGTCCGGCCAGATGAAGACGCTGGGCATCAGGACCAGGCCCTGTCCGCCGAGCCGCCGCTCGTGCCGGCCCTGGAACTCGACCGTGAGCGTCCCGGCCTGCCAGCCGAACCGCCGGTTGATCTCCGGCAGCACTCCACCGAGCCCGACCTCGGCCAGCCGCCGCGAGTGGAAGGCGACGTCGGCCTCCAGGAGGGTGCGCAGCCGGGGCCAGTCCGGGGCGATGAGCGCGCGCCAGGCCTCCTCCATCGCATCCGACAGTTCCTCGATCATGCGGACGGGGTCCTTCAGCCACCTGCGGGCCTGCGGCGAGTCGAGGGCGCCCGGCGTGTCCGCGAGGGACATCGCGGTGTCCTCGCGGGCCGCCTCCGGGTCGCTCGCCCGCACGGCCGCGATCTCCTCCTCGAAGGCGGCGGCAGGGCCGATCGGGGGCGGGCAGAGCCAGTCGGGGCAGTGGCCGCGCCGGGGCATCAGCAGCCACAGAGCGGTCAGGTCGAGTCCGGCCGCCACCCGGCCCGTACGGCGCAGCCAGTGCGCGTGATAGCCCTGCCGCTCGGGCCGCTTGAGCATCCGCACGACCTCCTGGGTCTCCCACAGCGGGGACACGGCGAAGCGGCAGCGGAGGAAGTCGTCCTCCCCGAAGTGCAGCCGTGACGGCACGGGCCCTCCCTCGACATTCGGCCGACATCAATGCTCGGCCGACGTCAACATTCGCCTGGAGCCGAATCTCTAGGATGTCCCACACCGGCCGTGGACGCTGCTGTCCATGCCACCAGACATGCCCGAGGCCACCACGACCCTGCCCGCCCCACCCCAGGCCCCTCCCGCCGGTCACGGCCGCTACCTCGACGTGTTCGCCGTCCGCGAGTTCCGGGCCGTCTTCGCGGCGCACGCCCTGTCCCTGCTCGGCGTGATCGTCAGCGAGATCGCGCTGTCCGTCCTCGTCTACGACCTCACCGGCTCACCCCTGATGAGCGCGCTCACCTTCGCGCTGGGCTTTCTGCCGTACGTCGTCGGCGGGACCCTGCTCGCGGGGCTCGCCGACCGCTTCCCGCCCCGGCGGGTGCTGGTGGTGTGTGACATGGCACAGGCGGCGTGCGTGGCGCTGATGGTGGCGGCCGGTCCGCACATCGCCGTCCTGCTCGCCCTGCGCTGCTGCGTCGCCGTCGTCTCGCCGGTGTTCCAGGGGACGAGGATGGCCACGCTCGCCGACATCCTCGGCGACGGCGACCTGTTCGTGCTGGGCCGCTCGCTGCTGCGGATCGTGTCCCAGAGCGCGCTGCTCGTCGGATACGGCCTGGGCGGACTGCTCCTGATCGCCGTGACCCCGCGCCACGCCCTTCTGATCACCGTGGCGGGCTTCTGCGCCTCCGGCGCCCTCCTGCGCTTCGGCACCCGGCGCAGGCCCGCTCGCGCCTCGACGGGGAAGGCCCTGGTCACGGACTCCCTCAAGGGCGCCCGCCAGGTTCTCGCCGACCGCCGCGTACGGGCCCTGCTCCTGCTCTGCTGGGTGCCGCCCATGTTCGCCGTGGCCCCCGAGGCGCTGGCGGCCCCCTATGCCGACGAACTGGCCGCCGGATCGGTCGGCCTCGGCCTGCTGATGTGCGCGCTGCCGGTGGGCACGATCGCCGGCGAGCTGTACGCGGGCTCCCGCCTGCGCCCCGCGACCCGCGAACGCGTCGCCCTCCCCCTGGTCGCCGTCACCCTTCTCCCGTACCTCGGCTACGTCCTCCACCCCGGCCTCGCCCCCTCCCTCCTCCTGCTGCTGCTCTCGGGGGCGGGGTCGGCGTACACGCTGGGCCTGGACCAGTGGTTCGTGCGGGCCGTGCCCGAGGAACTGCGCGGCAGGGCCATGACCCTGCTCACCGCCGGGCTGATGACGATCCAGGGGGTGGGGATGGCGCTGGCGGGGGTCGTCGCGCAGTTCGCGGGGGTGCCGGCCACCGTGGCGGGGGCCGGAGCGCTGGGCGCGGTGTGCTGCGTACTGCTCGCCCTGGAAGCCCGGCGGACCGAAAGGCGAGACGGGGCTGACCACCATGTGACCGGCCGGTAAGGTCGGTTCCGTGCCGAAGCCGCTCAGTCTGCCTTTCGACCCGATCGCCCGCGCCGACGAACTCTGGAAGCAGCGCTGGGGAAACGTGCCGTCCATGGCCGCCATCACCTCGATCATGCGCGCACACCAGATCCTGCTCGCCGAGGTCGACGCGGTGGTCAAGCCGTACGGGCTGACCTTCGCGCGGTACGAGGCGCTGGTGCTGCTCACCTTCTCCAAGGAGGGCGAGCTGACGATGTCGAAGATCGGCGAGCGGCTCATGGTGCACCCCACCTCGGTGACGAACACCGTCGACCGCCTGGTGAAGTCGGGTCTGGTGGCCAAGCGCCCCAACCCCAACGACGGGCGCGGCACCCTCGCCTCCATCACCGACAAGGGCCGCGAGGTCGTCGAGGCGGCCACCCGCGACCTGATGGCGATGGACTTCGGCCTCGGGGCGTACGACGCGGAGGAGTGCGCGGAGATCTTCGCGATGCTGCGCCCGCTGCGGGTGGCGGCCCATGACTTCGCCGAGGAATGACGTCGCCGAGGACTGACCCGGCCCAAGATCTCCCGGAACGGGCGGTTACGCTCGACGCCATGAAGAAGAGCGTGCTGACCCGCTACCGCGTCATGGCCTATGTCACCGGTGTGCTGCTGGTCCTGCTGTGCCTGAGCATGATCGCCAAGTACGGCCTGGACGTCAGCGGCGCCGCGGACTTCACCCGCGTCGTCGCCATCGCACACGGCTGGCTCTACGTGGTCTACCTGATCTTCGCCTTCGACCTGGGCTCCAAGGCGAAGTGGCCGGTCGGCAAGCAGCTGTGGGTGCTGCTCGCCGGGACGATCCCGACGGCCGCCTTCTTCGTCGAGCGGAAGATCAGCCACGAGCTGGAGACGAAGCTCACGGAGGGCTCGCCCGCGGTCGCCAAGGTCTGACGGCCATCGACGTGGCGGCCGCCGGGCCGCCGCGGCCCAGACCCCTGCAGGTCACCGCCCGCGACGGCCCCGGCTCGTGAAGGGCGGCGGCCGGTGTGGACCGGGTGGCCGCCCTCCGGCTCCCCTCGACATTTACTAGGACGTCCAAGTAAATTCGAGGTATGGACGCTGACGCCATCGAGGAGGGCCGCCGCCGCTGGCAGGCCCGGTACGACGCTTCGCGCAAGCGTGAGGCCGACTTCACCACGCTCTCCGGGGACCCCGTCGAGCCGGTGTACGGGCCGCGGCCGGGGGACACGTACGACGGGTTCGAGCGGATCGGGTGGCCGGGGGAGTACCCCTTCACGCGCGGGCTGTATCCGACCGGCTATCGAGGGCGTACGTGGACCATCCGGCAGTTCGCCGGGTTCGGGAACGCCGAGCAGACCAACGAGCGCTACAAGATGATCCTCGCCAACGGCGGGGGCGGTCTGTCCGTCGCCTTCGACATGCCGACCCTCATGGGGCGCGACTCCGACGATCCGCGCTCGCTCGGCGAGGTCGGGCACTGCGGGGTCGCCATCGACTCCGCTGTCGACATGGAGGTCCTGTTCAAGGACATCCCGCTCGGGGACGTCACCACCTCCATGACCATCAGCGGGCCCGCCGTGCCCGTCTTCTGCATGTACCTCGTCGCCGCCGAGCGGCAGGGCGTCGATCCGGCGGTGCTCAACGGCACGCTCCAGACCGACATCTTCAAGGAGTACATCGCCCAGAAGGAGTGGCTGTTCCAGCCGGAGCCCCATCTGCGGCTGATCGGCGACCTGATGGAGTACTGCGCGGCCGGGATCCCCGCCTACAAGCCGCTGTCCGTCTCCGGCTACCACATCCGCGAGGCGGGGTCGACGGCCGCGCAGGAGCTGGCGTACACGCTGGCCGACGGGTTCGGGTACGTGGAGCTGGGCCTCTCCCGCGGGCTGGACGTGGACGCGTTCGCGCCCGGGCTGTCCTTCTTCTTCGACGCACACGTCGACTTCTTCGAGGAGATCGCCAAGTTCCGTGCGGCGCGGCGCATCTGGGCCCGCTGGATGCGGGACGTGTACGGGGCGAAGTCCGAGAAGGCGCAGTGGCTGCGCTTCCACACGCAGACCGCCGGTGTCTCGCTGACCGCCCAGCAGCCGTACAACAACGTCGTGCGTACGGCCGTGGAGGCGCTCGCTGCGGTGCTCGGCGGGACCAACTCGCTGCACACCAACGCCCTGGACGAGACCCTCGCGCTGCCGAGCGAGCAGGCCGCGGAGATCGCGCTGCGCACGCAGCAGGTGCTGATGGAGGAGACCGGGGTCGCCAACGTGGCCGATCCGCTGGGCGGTTCGTGGTTCGTCGAGCAGCTGACGGACCGGATCGAGGCGGACGCGGAGAAGATCTTCGAGCAGATCAAGGAGCGGGGGCTGCGGGCGCATCCGGACGGACGGCACCCGATCGGGCCGATCACCTCCGGGATTCTGCGCGGGATCGAGGACGGCTGGTTCACCGGCGAGATCGCCGAGTCGGCCTTCCGGTACCAGCAGGCCCTGGAGAAGGGCGACAAGCGGGTCGTCGGCGTGAACGTCCACCACGGGTCCGTCACCGGGGACCTGGAGATCCTGCGGGTCGGTCATGAGGTGGAGCGGGAGCAGGTGCGGGTGCTGGGCGGCCGCAGGGCCGCGCGGGACGAGGCCGGGGTGCGGGCGGCCCTGGACGCCATGCTCGCCGCCGCCCGTTCGGGCACCAACATGATCGAGCCGATGCTGGACGCCGTACGCGCCGAGGCGACCCTGGGTGAGATCTGCGGGGTGCTGCGGGACGAGTGGGGGGTGTACACCGAGCCGGCGGGATTCTGAGACGCCTACCCCGAGAAGCGTTTATAAAAATGTGACCTGCCTCCTTTCCCGCGATCGTTCCCGTGCATAGCATCGGCCCGTCGAGTCCGCCGATGCTCAGGGGAACTGACGGTGCGTAGGTTTTTCAGACCCAGAGTGGTACGGGCCGCCGTCGCGGTCGTGGTGGCCATGCTGCCGTGCGCCGCGCTCGTCCCGGTCGCGTCCGCGCATTCCGTTCCGCCGCCGGTGAACCCCGTGGCGCAACGGCTGGACGCCTACTGGAACCCGGCCCGGCTGACGGCCGCGCTGCCCGTCGACACCGGCCTGGACAAGGACTCCGTCTACTCCACCGCCCCGGACACCGGCGCCGCCGCTTCCTCCGCGGTGGACGGCCCCATGCCCGGCGAGTTCATCCCGCCCAGCCACAGCTTCGACGGCATGCCCCAGGCCGGCACCTTCTTCTGGACCGACGCCGGCGGCACCGGGCGCACCTGCAGCGGCTCCGTGGTGCGCAGCCCGGGCCACGACCTGGTGCTGAGCGCGGGCCACTGTCTGAGGGGGTACTCCGGCACCTCCCCGCGCCGCAACCTGGCCTTCGTGCCGCAGTACCACGACGGACTCAAGCCGTTCGGCGTGTTCCCGGTCCGGGTCAACGGCGTCTACGTCCCGCAGCAGTACTACGACCTCAAGGAGCACGCCGGCGCCCAGTACGACTACGGCTTCGCCGTCACCGAGCCCAACCAGGACGGCAAGCTGCTGCAGGACGCGGCCGGCGCGGTGCAGCTGCTCACCGACACCGGGTACCACCACGCCCCGGTGCGGATGATCGGCTACCCGGGAGGCGCGGACAAGCCACTGGAGTGCTGGAGCCGCACCACCCGCTACGACAGCGACGACCCCGACGAGCCCGGCAGCTATCCGCGCATCGCCTGCGACGCCTTCGTGGACGGCACCAGCGGCGGGCCGATGCTGGTGCCGTGGAAGGGCGGCTGGGCGGTGGTGGGCGTCATCGGCGGCTACCACACCGGCGGTTACACCCCGCAGATCTCCTACAGCGCCTACTTCGGCAAGAGCGTCGGCCAGCTCTACGGCGACGCGGTCACCGGCGCCCCGCCGGCCGGCCCGGCGTCGTAGACCTCGTAGCAGCAGACTCGTGGCAGCGGGAGCGCCTACGGCTCCTGGGTGCTCGCTCCCAGGCCGCCCAGGAGCAGGGTCGTGAACGCGCGCACCCACTCCTCGTCGGCGGCATGGCCGCTCACCAGGGTGCGGTGGACCACGGCGCCCGCGACCACGTCGAAGATGAGGTCGACCGTGCGGACGGCCTCCTCGGGGTCGGTCTCGGGGGGCAGTTCGCCGCGGGTCTGGGCGCGGGCGCGGCCCTCCAGCACCAGTCGCTTCTGGCGCTCCACGATCGAGGAGCGGATCCGCTCCCGCAGGGCGTCGTCGCGGGTCGACTCCGCGACGACCGCCATCAGGCCGCTCGCGGCCTCCGGGCGGGCCAGGATCGCCGCGAACTGCAGGACCACGCCCTCGATGTCGGCCGCCAGGGTGCCGCGGTCGGGGAGGACGAGTTCGTCGAAGAGCTCGGCCACCGCGTCGACGACGAGTTCGTTCTTGCCCGCCCAGCGGCGGTACAGGGTCGTCTTCGCAACCCCGGCCCGGGTCGCCACGTCTCCCAGGGTGAGCTTCGACCAGCCCAGCTCCACCAGCGCCTCCCGGGTGGCCGCGAGGATCGCGGCGTCCGCCTCGGCGCTGCGCGGGCGTCCTGAGGCGCGGGTGGCGGGGGTACGGCTCTGCATCCCACGACCATAACCGGCAGTTCCTGTGAGGCCGTGAGGGAGATCACCAGCGGGTGGTACCGGGGAGGCACTCGGTGCCATTACGCTACGACTCGTAGCGAAAGCTCGTGAGCGATTCCACGGGCGGCAACCACTGACGTGGGGTGGGGACCCGGCGTCGAACAGAACGCAACAAGGACCGGCTTTCTCAACGCACGGGATCCGGGGGTTTCCCCCGGAGTGTGCAGCACTGACGCGCGGGAACGGGGGAGGATAGACGCATGCAGCCACGGAACATGTCCATGAGCGGAGTCGTCGACCTCGCCGCGGTGAAGGCGGCCCAGGAGGCCAAGGCGAAGGCGGAGCAGGCGCGCGCCGAAGCGGCCCGGCAGGGCGGCGGCCCGGGAGCCGTCTCCCCGGCCGATCTCGTCATCGACGTCGACGAGGCGGCCTTCGAGCGCGACGTCCTGCAGCGGTCCACCGAGGTGCCCGTCGTCATCGACTTCTGGGCCGAGTGGTGCGAGCCCTGCAAGCAGCTGAGTCCGGTCCTTGAGCGGCTCGCCGTCGAGTACAACGGCCGCTTCCTGCTCGCCAAGATCGACGTCGACGCCAACCAGATGCTGATGCAGCAGTTCGGGATCCAGGGGATCCCGGCCGTCTTCGCCGTGGTGGCGGGGCAGGCGCTGCCGCTCTTCCAGGGGGCCGCCGGCGAGCAGCAGATCCGGCAGACCCTCGACCAGCTCGTGCAGGTGGCCGAGCAGCGCTTCGGCCTGACCGGTCTGACGGTCGACCCCGACGCCGAGCCGGGCGGCGCCCAGGTCGCGGCCGAGGCGGCGCCGGCCGGGCCGTACGACGCGCTCTTGGAGGCGGCCGTACGGGCCCTGGACTCGGGGGACTTCGGCGGTGCGGTGCAGGCGTACAAGAACGTACTGAGCGAGGACCCGGGCAACCCGGAGGCCAAACTGGGCCTCGCCCAGGCGGAGTTGCTGCAGCGCGTGGGCGGCCTCGACCCGCAGCAGGTGCGCAAGGACGCCGCCGAGAAGCCGGCCGACGTACAGGCGCAGATCGCGGCGGCCGATCTGGATCTGGTCGGCGGTCATGTGGAGGACGCCTTCGGGCGGCTCATCGACACCGTCCGGCGCACGGCGGGTGACGACCGGGACACGGTACGTCTGCGACTGCTGGAGCTTTTTGAGGTCGTCGGGGCGGATGATCCGAGGGTGGCGGCGGCCCGGAGGGCGCTCGCGCGGGCGCTGTTCTGACCAGTCGCTAAACACCAGGGCATGTGATGCCCGAGTGAAGGATTTGCCGAAGGAACGTCAGTGCGGCCGCGCTTTACCAAATCTTGGTAAACGCGGCCGCTGTTACTGGGAGTAAGTTCCGGGCGTTGATCTGTCGGTTTCTGTCCAACGATCAATAGTTTTGTCCGACCCCTCGACTGCACCCTCCGTCGCCAGTTGAGACCTGTGGGTCGTCCTTCGGTTATCCGGCCGTTACTACCCAGTAACGAAGCCCCTTGTGCGGGCGGCGAGAATGCACCACGATCGGCGACGCTCGGTCCTTTCCCGTACCCCGACAGCCGGTTGGGTCGCGGGAGTTCCTGGGTCCCCACCGAGCAGAGCCTGTGTCACTGGCACCGGCTCTTGGGCAGGGGGGTCTTCGCCGCTCGGCGAAGCCTGTCCAGCAAGGTTGTGCGTGATGCGTGTCAGGCGCGACCAGTGGTTGTCGCTCGGGGGTGATCGCCGGTGATCGGTGCGCGGTTTGCGCCTCCGAGTGCGGGCGCTCTCCTTCCCGAGGACGTAGCACTTCTCCCATCCCTGCCCGGCTGAGCCGCCGACAGGCAGCAGTCAGGGCCAGGAGATGTACGTCCGAGAAGGAGGAAATATGGAGTCCCAGGTGCGTGGCGGGACCAGATGGAAGCGGTTCGCTGTGGTCATGGTGCCCAGCGTCGCCGCTACGGCCGCGATAGGTGTCGCCCTCGCGCAGGGCGCTCTCGCCGCGTCGTTCAGCGTGTCCGGCCAGCAGTTCAAGGTTTCGGCCGACTCGCTGGTGGGCCACGGCTTCGAGCAGTACGGGGCCATCGACTCGGGGTACACCCTCGACGGCAAGAAGACGGCTCATCCGGTGGCGGTCTCGGCGTTCAACGACGCGACCATCACGAACCTCTGCCAGTCCGTGGTCACCCCGGACATCCCTCTGCTGGGCAGCGTCAGCCTGATCCTGCACGCGGGTGGCGGCAAGGACCCGGTCGAGGCCAGCAAGCTCTACATCGACCTCGACGATCTGAGCGCCGACGCGACGTTCACGAACATCGACATCGGTGTGGCTGCCAGGGACGCCAACAAGGGTCCCGGCATCAAGAGCGGTGACACCACGAACCCGAACGGTTTCGCTCAGCAGGCCGAAAAGGCCGAGCTGACCGGTGTGAAGCAGACGGCGTGGGCGACCACCGCCGGAACCTTCAAGCTCAGCGGACTGAAGATGTCCGTGCAGACGGGTACGCACGAGTGCTACTAGGCGCTCGTTGACGGGCGGGGGAGCCGATGGCGCCCCCGCCCGTCCACCTTCCACCACATTCTTCACACGTACTGCAACTCACCACCACAGCACCATCACCACAGCAAAGCCGCACCAGGGAGCTGTTTTCCATGAGCGCCGAGACTCCTGCCGTACCCTCCGGCCAGTTCAGTCGCCGGAGGGCGCAGTTCCGCGCCTGGCGGGGCACGCGGCCGTTCTGGGCCGGCCTGTTCGTCATGCTCGGCGGACTCCCCATCGCCTACTTCCCGTACGCCCACCTGCAGCTGGGGCATCTGACGCTGGCGATGTCCACGACCGCGGGTGCCGGGTCCCTGATCATCGGCGTACTGCTGGTCGTCCTGGGCTTCAGCCTCTGGTTCCAGAAGCACGTGCGCACCTTCGCGGGCGTCGCGGCGATCCTGCTGGGGCTGGTGTCCATCCCCGTGTCCAACCTCGGCGGCTTCCTGCTGGGCTTCCTGTTCGCTCTGGTCGGCGGGGCGATGGCCGTGGCCTGGTCGCCGGGCGAGCCGCCGGCCGAGGCGGCGCAGGAGGACGTGCCGGGAGCGGGCGGCGCCCCTCAGGCGATGGATACGGACACCACGATCCTCAAGCCCGTGGTGGGCGAGCCGAACGATCTGTCAGGAACGAGCCCGGCGAACGGGGCGAACGGGAGGCACAGTGCCGGCTGACGAGGTGACCCACGGGACTGAGGTGGACGAGTCCCGTGTGAGAACCGGGCCGCGCCACGCGGCACCCAAGAAGCCGCTGTTCACCAGGTTCCACATGCCGGCAGGCAAGGCGATAGCCACGGTGGCGATGCCGACCGCGGTCCTCATGGGAATGGGGTTCACGTCCTCGCTCGCGCTCGCCGCCGGCAGTGGCACCCCGTCCCCGTCGTCGAAGAGCCTGACCGCGGACGAGTACAAGAACTGTGTGGCCGCGCTGGGCGACAACGCGTCGGCCTCGCCGTCGCCGTCCGCGTCGGCGAGTTCGAGCGCCACGGCCGACAAGGCGACGCCCTCGCCCTCGGCCTCCACGGGAACGTCCAAGGACTCTTCGGACTCGGGCAAGACCGGTTCGTCCGGCTCGTCGGATTCAGGTTCCGGCGACAAGGCGACACCCACGCCGTCCGCCTCGCAGAGCTCCGGCAAGGACACGTCGGGCGACACCGCAACGCCGAGCCCCTCGGCGTCGGCGAGCAGCGGCGGCGGTCTGCTGGGCGACCTCGGCGACGCGATCGGCAGCATCTTCACCGGCGGCAGCTCCGGCTCCGCGTCGAGCGCGAGCCCGACGCCCACGCCGTCCGCCTCGGCGAGCGCGAGCAAGGACTCCTCGTCCTCGGGGTCCTCGGGCACGAGCGCCTCGGGCACCCTCAAGGACACCACCAAGAAGGTCACCGACACGGTGCACAACACCGTGAAGGACACCACCGGCAATGCGGCCAAGACGGTCGAGGAGGCCACCAAGGCGGCCCAGAAGGCGGCCGATCAGGCCACCTCCGCCAGCCCCTCGCCGAGTTCGTCCACGGACGCGCAGAACTGCCCGGCCGCGACGAACGATGTAGGCGGCGTCGACAACAAGGTGCCGCTGCCTGACGACCCGTGGTACCTGGACGCCAGCTCGCTGCTGCTGCAGAAGGCCGACTACCAGGGCGTCGTCGAGGTGAAGACGGCGAACGGCAGCACCAAGAAGGTGCTGAAGTACGTCGTTTCCGGCGGCGTCGACATCGGTGACCTGCACCAGACGGTCAAGAACAAGGACTTCGACAAGACCTACCACGTGCAGGCCGGTTCGGGTACGACGTCCACCTTCCGCGACGGCGCCGTCACGATGTACACGCAGTCCATCTCGGGCAACCTGTTCGGGCTGATCCCGATCACGTTCAGCCCGGACAGCCCGCCCCCGCTCAACATTCCGCTGATCTACTTCACCCACGTGAAGGTCGTCCAGGCCGGTCAGTTCGGCGGCACGCTGCACATCCCCGGCATGCACGTCTACACGACCGACGGAACCGGCTGAGCGCCGTCACAGACCCGTCCGGGAGCCGCACAAGACTGAGGGCGCCCTCTGTTCGCAGGGGGCGCCCTCAGCGCTGTGGAACCGCCTTTGCGGGCCGGTCGGTCGGCTGGTACCTGAGGTCAGTCGTCCTCGTCCTCGTCCTCGTCGTCTTCGTCGTCTTCGTCGCCGGCGAGGCAGGACGTTGGTGTCCATGCCGTACTCGCCGAAGAGGTCGACCAGGGCCCTGGTCATGGCGTCCAGGCCGCCTTCACGGACGATCACGAGGTCGGGGATCTGCAGGTACAGGCCGTCGGCAGCGGGGACTGCCTCATGCGTGAGGGCGCCCCCTGTCACAGGGGGCGCCCTCAGCGCCGTACAAGAGCCTTTGCGGTGCTGTCAGTTGGTGCCGCCGCCCGCGATGTGGTGGACGCGGAGCATGTTGGTGGTGCCGGGGACGCCGGGGGGCGAGCCGGCCGTGATGATGACGATCTCGCCCGGGTTGAAGCGGTTGATCTTGGCGATCTCCTGGTCGACCATGTCGACCATCTCGTCCGTGGTGTTCACGAACGGCACCACGTGCGACTCCACGCCCCAGCTGAGGGTGAGCTGGTTGCGGGTGTTCTCGTCGGTGGTGAAGGCGATGATCGGCTGCTGGGCGCGGTAGCGCGACAGCCGGCGGGCGGTGTCACCGGACTGCGTGAAGGCCACCAGGCCCCGGCCGCCCAGGAAGTCCGCGATCTCGCACGCGGCGCGCGCGACCGAACCGCCCTGCGTACGCGGCTTCTTGCCCGGCACCAGCGGCTGCAGGCCCTTGGAGAGCAGCTCCTGCTCGGCCGCGGCGACGATCTTCGACATCGTCTTCACGGTCTCGACCGGGTAGGCGCCCACGCTGGACTCCGCGGACAGCATGACCGCGTCCGCGCCGTCCAGGATCGCGTTGGCCACGTCGGAGGCCTCGGCGCGCGTGGGGCGGGAGTTGGTGATCATCGACTCCATCATCTGGGTCGCCACGATCACCGGCTTGGCGTTGCGGCGGCACAGCTCGATGAGGCGCTTCTGCACCATGGGGACCTTCTCGAGCGGGTACTCGACGGCCAGGTCACCACGGGCCACCATGACGGCGTCGAACGCCATCACGACGCCCTCCATGTTCTCCACCGCCTGCGGCTTCTCCACCTTGGCGATGACGGGGACCCGGCGGCCCTCCTCGTCCATCACCTTGTGGACGTCGTCGACGTCCTTGGCGTCCCGCACGAAGGACAGCGCGACCATGTCGCAGCCCATGCGCAGCGCGAAGCGGAGGTCCTCGACGTCCTTCTCGGACAGCGCCGGCACGTTCACCGCCGCGCCGGGCAGGTTGATGCCCTTGTGGTCGGAGACGACACCGCCCTCGATGACGATCGTCTTGACCCGGGGGCCCTCGACGTCCAGGACCTTCAGCTCGACGTTGCCGTCGTTGATCAGGATCTGGTCGCCGCGGTCGACGTCACCGGGCAGGCCCTTGTACGTCGTACCGCAGATGGACTTGTCGCCCGGGACGTCCTCGATGGTGATGACGAACTCGTCACCGCGCTCGAGCTCGACCGGGCCTTCCGCGAAGGTCTCCAGACGGATCTTCGGGCCCTGCAGGTCGGCGAGGACACCGATGGGGCGCCCGGTCTCCTTGGAGGCGGCGCGGACGCGGTCGTACCGCGCCTGGTGCTCGGCGTGGGTGCCGTGGCTGAAGTTGAACCTGGCCACGTTCATTCCGGCCTCGATCATCGAGACCAGCATTTCGTGGGAGTCGACCGCGGGGCCGAGAGTACAGACGATTTTCGAACGGCGCATGGGGCGATCCTATCGGTTTGTTTCGCCGCGGAATATTCCGTCTGGCGGAAGATACAAATGGGCGGGTCCGCGCTCAGGCGTGTTACTGCGGTGTATTCCTCGGGGTTCTTCAGCCGGTCATGCGGCGAAGCCGCATATCGTTACTGCCCGACCAGCGCATAGGTCTGTGTGGCGATCTCCAGTTCCTCGTCGGTCGGCACCACGGCGACCGCCACGCGCGCCTGCGCGGGCGAGATCAGCCGCGGTTCGTCACTGCGTACGGCGTTCAGCTCGCTGTCCACCGCCAGGCCCAGCTCCTGAAGGCCCGCAAGGGCAGCCTCCCGCACCGGGCTCGCGTTCTCCCCGACTCCCGCCGTGAAGGCGACCGCGTCCACCCGGCCGAGTACGGCGTAATAGGCGCCGATGTACTTCTTCAACCGGTGAATGTAGATGTCGAAGGCGAGCTGCGCCTCTTCGTCACCTTCGTCGATCCGGCGACGGATCTCCCGCATGTCGTTGTCACCGCACAGCCCGATCAACCCGCTCTTCTTGTTGAGAAGAGTGTCGATCTCGTCGGTGGACATTCCGCCAACACGCATCAAATGGAAGATGACGGCCGGATCCATGTCCCCCGATCGCGTACCCATCACGAGCCCCTCCAAAGGCGTCAGCCCCATGGAGGTGTCCACGCACTTCCCGCCCCGCACCGCGGAGGCGGACGCCCCGTTGCCGAGGTGCAGCACGATGACGTTGACCTCCTCGGGCGCCTTCCCGAGCAGCTCGGCGGTGGCCCGGGACACATACGCGTGCGAGGTCCCGTGGAAGCCGTAGCGCCGGATCCGGTACTCGTCGGCGGTCTTCACGTCGATCGCGTAGCGGGCGGCCGACTCCGGCATCGTCGTATGGAACGCCGTGTCGAAGACGGCGACCTGCGGCAGGTCGGGCCGCAGTGCCTGGGCGGTGCGGATGCCGGTCAGGTTGGCCGGGTTGTGCAGGGGTGCCACCGGTATCAGCCGCTCGATCTCGGCGAGCACGGTCTCGTCGATCACGGTCGGCTCGGTGAAGGACTTCCCGCCGTGCACGACCCGGTGCCCGATCGCGGCGAGCTCGGGGGAGTCCAGCCCCAGCCCGTCCTTCGCCAGCTCCTCCGAGACGGCCTTCAGGGCTGCCTCGTGGTCGATGACCGACCCGCTCCACTCACGGGTCTCGCCGCCCGTGGCGAGCGGCGTGTGCCTGAGCCGTGAGGTCTCCTCGCCGATCCGCTCGACGAGGCCCGCGGCGAGCCGGCTGCCGTCCCGCATGTCGAGCAGCTGGTACTTCACCGACGAGGAGCCGGAGTTGAGGACGAGGACACGGGTCGGGCTCACTGGGCGGACGCCTTCTCGTTCGGGTGCTGGGCCTGTATGGCGGTGATGGCGACGGTGTTGACGATGTCCGAGACAAGGGCGCCCCGGGACAGGTCGTTGACGGGCTTGCGCAGGCCCTGCAGCACCGGCCCGACCGCGATCGCGCCGGCCGAACGCTGCACGGCCTTGTAGGTGTTGTTACCTGTATTGAGGTCAGGGAAGATCAGAACCGTTGCCTGTCCGGCGACTTCGGACTCCGGCAGCTTGGTCGCCGCGACCGTCGGCTCCACCGCGGCGTCGTACTGGATCGGCCCCTCGATCTTCAGGTCCGGGCGCCGCTCCCGCACCAGCTCGGTCGCCTCCCGCACCTTGTCGACGTCGGCGCCCGAGCCGGACGTACCCGTCGAGTACGACAGCATCGCGATCCGCGGCTCCACGCCGAACTGCTCGGCGGTGGCGGCCGACTGGATGGCGATGTCGGCCAGCTGCTCGGCGTCCGGGTCGGGGTTCACGGCGCAGTCGCCGTAGACGAGCACCTTGTCGGCGAGGCACATGAAGAAGACCGACGAGACGATGTCGGCGTCCGGCTTCGTCTTGATGATCTCGAAGGCCGGGCGGATGGTCGCGGCCGTCGAGTGGACGGACCCGGAGACCATGCCGTCCGCCAGCCCCTCCTGGACCATCAGCGTGCCGAAGTAGTTGACGTCCGAGACGACGTCGTACGCCAGCTCCACGGTGACGCCCTTGTGGGCGCGGAACTGCGCGTACTTCTCCGCGAAGGAGTCGCGCAGCTCGCTGGTGGCGGGGTCGATGAGTTGGCACTCGCCCAGGTCGATGCCCAGGTCGGCGGCCTTCTTGCGGATCTGCTCGACCGGGCCGAGCAGGGTGAGGTCGCAGACCCCGCGGCGCAGCAGCACCTCGGCGGCGTGCAGGACGCGCTCCTCGGTGCCCTCCGGGAGGACGACCCGGCGCTTGTCGGAGCGGGCCTGTTCGAGCAGCTTGTGCTCGAACATCATCGGGGTGAGGCGGTCGCTGCTGGGCGCGGAGACCCGCTTGTTGAGGTCGCCGGTGTCGACGTACCGCTCGAAGAGGCCGAGCGCCGTCTCCGCCTTGCGCGGGGTCGCCGCGTTCAACTTCCCCTCCAGGGCGAAGAGTTCGGCGGCGGTCGGGAAGCTGTTGCCGGACACCGAGAGCACCGGGGTGCCCGGGGCGAGGCGGGCGGCGAGGGTGAGGATCTCGTCGCTCGGCACCTCGTTCAGGGTGAGCAGCACCCCGGCTATCGGCGGGGTGCCGGCGCTGTGCGCGGCCAGCGAGCCGACGACCAGGTCGGCGCGGTCGCCCGGGGTCACGACCAGACAGCCCGGGGTCAGGGCGGGCAGGAAGTTCGGCAGCATCGCACCGCCGAAGACGAAGTCCAGGGCGTCGCGCGCCAGCCCCGAGTCGTCACCCAGGACGACCTTCGCGCCGAGCGCCTGGCCGATCTGGGAGACGGTGGGCGCGGCCAGGGCGGGGTCGTCCGGGACGACGTAGCACGGCACGGGCAGGCGGGAGCCGAGCTTCTGCGCGATCTCCTCCCGGTCCTCGCGCGCGACCCGGTTGGTCACCATGGCGAGGACGTCGCAGCCCAGGCTCTCGTACGCACGGTAGGCGTTGCGTGTCTCGGCGAGCACCGACTCCGTGAGCTGCCCCCGGCCGCCCACGACCGGGAGCACGGACGCACCGAACTCGTTCGCCAGCCGGGCGTTGAGGGAGAGCTCGTCGGGGAGCTGGGTGTCGGCGAAGTCCGTGCCCAGGACGAGGACGACCTCGTAGTCGCGCGCGACCACGAGGAAGCGTTCCACGAGGGTGGACACCAGCTCGTCCGTCCCCCGCTCCGCCTGCAGGGCGGACGCCTCGTGGTAGTCCATGCCGTAGACCGTGGCCGGGTCCTGGGAGAGCCGGTAGCGGGCGCGGAGCAGCTCGAACAGGCGGTCGGGCTGGTGGTGGACGAGCGGCCGGAACACCCCGACCCGGTCGACCTGCCGGGTCAGGAGCTCCATGACCCCCAGCTCCACGACCTGACGGCCGTCGCCTCGGTCGATCCCGGTCACGTACACGCTGCGCGTCACGCGTGCTCGCCCCTTTCTTGCGCCGCTATAAAAATCGCCCACCGAGGTGAGCAGAACCCTCTTGACAATACCCCTGGCGCTGGATAAGGCGCCCGTCAGGATCGGGGCCGGGATCGACGTCCCGATAGGGCCAATCGGGTCATAGCTGACAGAAGGGATATCGTCCTGTCGGGCATGAAACAATCGGACCGGCTCACCGGAAACCACCGGGCTGGCTCACCGGTAACGACAGCGAGCAGGAGACACAGCACGATGCGCATCGGAGTTCTCACCGCAGGCGGCGACTGCCCCGGCCTGAACGCCGTGATCCGGTCGGTCGTGCACCGAGCGGTCGCCCAGTACGGCGACGAGGTCATCGGCTTCGAGGACGGCTACGCCGGTCTGCTCGACGGCCGCTACCGCTCCCTCGACCTGGACGATGTGGGCGGCATCCTGGCCCGCGGCGGCACCATCCTCGGCTCCTCCCGGCTGGAGCGGGACCGGCTGCGCGAGGCCTGCGAGAGCGCGGCCGACATCGCCCGTGACTTCGGCATCGACGCGCTGATCCCGATCGGCGGCGAGGGCACGCTGACCGCGGCCCGGATGCTCAGCGACGCGGGCCTGCCGGTGGTCGGCGTCCCGAAGACGATCGACAACGACATCTCCTCCACGGACCGGACCTTCGGTTTCGACACCGCGGTCGGCGTCGCCACGGAGGCGATGGACCGCCTGAAGACCACGGCCGAGTCGCACCAGCGCGTGATGGTCGTCGAGGTCATGGGCCGGCACGCGGGCTGGATCGCCCTCGAGTCCGGCATGGCGGCGGGCGCGCACGGCATCTGCCTCCCCGAGCGTCCCTTCGACCCGGCCGACCTCGTCAAGATGGTCGAGGAGCGCTTCTCCCGCGGCAAGAAGTTCGCGGTCGTGTGCGTGGCGGAGGGCGCCCATCCCGCCGAGGGCACCATGGACTACGGCAAGGGCGAGATCGACCAGTTCGGCCACGAGCGCTTCCAGGGCATCGGTACGGCACTGGCGTACGAGCTGGAGCGGCGGCTCGGCAAGGAGGCCAAGCCGGTCATCCTCGGCCATGTGCAGCGCGGCGGCGTCCCCACCGCCTACGACCGCGTCCTCGCCACCCGCTTCGGCTGGCACGCGGTGGAGGCGGCGCACCGGGGAGAGTTCGGACGGATGACGGCCCTGCGCGGCACGGACATCGTGATGGTGCCGCTGGCGGAGGCGGTGACCGAGCTGAAGACGGTCCCGAAGGACCGGATGGACGAGGCGGAGTCGGTCTTCTAGAGCCCCCGGGTCCGCCTCATCCGGTGTTGTCCTGGACCGCTGCCCAGAAGTGGTCGACGATCCGGTCCAGGAACTCGCGGCCGGAGTCGCTCGACTCGCTGGCCGCGTTTCCGGCGCCCCAGCTCAGCGAGGCGACCATCTGCCCCTGGTACTCCTGGTGCAGCGACTGGAGGGCGTCCTCCAGGAGGTGCCGGTCCAGGGGTACGGTTTTGGCCACCGGGCGGACGTACGCCTGCCAGCGGGTGGTCACCGCACTGCGCAGCAGCTCGGCCAGCTTCGGCTCGCGTCCCGTGACGGTGACGAAGTCCGGGAGCGACAGCTCGAGCACATCGGCGAGGGTGGCCGACTGGCGCTCGTTGCCGCGCCAGGCGTTGTGCTCCTCCATGTGCAGATAGGCGAGGAACTCCAGGCCGACCGTGCGGGCGACGTCCTCCGGGGCGAGTCCGCGGGCCACGCGGTGCTCGCGCAGGGTGCGGGGCGGGCCGGTGATCTCACCGGGGGAACACCACAACACGCCTGCGAGGGCGGTCATTTCGGGGCTGGAAGGGGCGACGGAGCCGCGCTCCCAGGCGAGCACGAGATCCGGGGAGACATACGGCAGACCGTATGAGGCACGCAGGCCGTAGGCGACGTGTTCGGGGCCCATGTTGAGGGCCGTGCGGAGCCGGCGGGCGGCGGGGGCGTTGAAGGGCGGGGCGGGCTGGTTCGAGCGGGCTGGACGTTGGCGCACGGGCCACAACGTAGGCGGGCCGTGACGCGATGACTACGGTCTGTTCGGCCAGGATCACGGATTGTAGGAACGTACGGATTCGGCCACCCGTGCGGACTGGACGGGGGTGGCCGGAGATCGTCTGTCAACGTGGCGGGCGCGCTGACGAGGATGGCGCCAAGCCGTCCGGACGGGCGGCCACGAAGGCGGTGACTTTGTGAACGTCAAGCTCGAGGGGCATATTCGCGAGCGTCTGCTGGCGCCGAACTTCTGGCACCTCGCCACGGTGGGCGCGGACGGGATGCCGCACGTCTCGCCCATGTGGGCGGACATCGAAGACGAGTACGCCATGGTCAATACGTCGATCGGCCGCGTGAAGATCGACAACCTGCGGCTCAATCCCAACGTCTCGCTGTCCCACCACGACGCCGACAACCCGTACGACCGGGCCGAGATCCGGGGGCGGGTCGTCCGGTTCGTGGAGGGGGAGGAGGCGGAGCGCGGCATGGACCGGCTGGCCCGGAAGTACATCGGCGAGGACCGGTATCCGTGGCTGCTGCCCGGGGAGCGGCGGGTGATGCTGCTGATCGAGCCGGTGCGGGTGCGGCGGGTTGTGGGGGTGGAGCCGTTTCGGGCGGGGGTGCTGCCGGAGGCGTGAGCGGGGTTCCCGGACAGGCTCACCCCTTGACCGCCCCGCCCAGCGCGAACCCGCCGCCCAGCCGCCGGGCGATCAGCACGTACAGCAGGATCACCGGCGTCGAGTAGACGATCGAGAACGCCGCCAGCTGCCCGTACGCCACCATGCCCCGGTTGCCGAAGAACTCGTTGATGCTCACCGAGGCTGGCATCTGGTCGGGGGTCAGCAGCAGCATGAAGGGGACGAAGAAGTTCCCCCACATGACCACGAACGAGAACACCGTCACCACCGCCACCCCCGGACCCATCAGCGGCAGCACGATCCGTACCAGTGACTGCATCGACGACGCCCCGTCGGTCCACGCCGCCTCCTCCAGTTCCTTCGGTACGCCGTCCATGAAGTTCTTCATCAGCCAGATGGCGAAGGGGAGTTGGGAGGCGGCGAAGAAGAGGATCGTGCCCTGCAGGGTGTCGATCAGGTTCACCTGAACGAACAGCGCGTACACCGGCACCATGATCGCCGTGATGGGCAGACTCGTCGCGAAGAGGATGGTCAGGAGGAACGGGCGGTTCAGCCGGGACCGGAAACGGGAGAGCGGGTACGCCGCCAGGGCCGCGCACACCACCGTCAGCAGCGTCGCGCCGCCGCACAGGATCAGGCTGTTGAGGAGCGGGGTGAAGGTGATGTCCGAGGTCAGGATCGCGTCGAAGTTGGACCAGGTGAAACCGTCGGGGGCCTTCACCTTCAAGTTCGCGTGCGGGTCCACCGACGACAGCAGCACCCAGGCGAGCGGCAGCGCGAAGGCGGCGGCCACCACCAGCAGGCCGGCGTCGGCGGCCAGCCGGCGGCCGCGGCGGCGGGAGGCGAGTGTGCGGGCCATGGTGGGGGTCAGACCTCCGTCCGCAGCAGGCGCAGATACACGAGGGAGAACAGCGAGCCGACCAGGAGCAGCAGCAGGGCGACGGCGGTGCCGTAGCCGATCATGCTGTTCTGGAAGGCCTGCTCGTACATGAAGAGCGGGAGGGTCTGGCTCTTGTTGCCCGGGCCGCCTCTCGTCATCACCCAGATCAGGCCGAAGACGGAGAGGGTCTGGAGGGTGTTCAGCATCAGGTTCGTGCCGATGGAGCGGCGGATCATCGGAAGGGTGATGTGCCACATACGGCGCCAGCCGCCCGCGCCGTCGACCTCGGCGGCCTCCGTGATCTCCTTCGGGATCTCGCCCAGTGCCGCCGAGTAGACCAGCATCGAGAAGGCCGTACCCCGCCAGACGTTCGCGAAGGACACGGCCAGGATCGGAAGGGTGAACAGCCAGTTCTGGGACGGGAGATGCAGCCGGTCCAGGATGGCGTTCAGGGTGCCCTCGCGGCGGAAGAAGGCGTAGAGGAGGAACCCGGCGACGACCTCCGGCAGGACCCACGCCGTGACCACGATGCCGCCCGTCAGCGTGCGGACGGGCTTCGACGCGCGCTGCATCAGCGCTGCCAGCGCCAGCCCGAGGGTGTTCTGGCCGAGCAGCGACGACACGACCGTGAACACCAGCGTCAGCCATACGGCGTTGAGGAACTCCTCGTCCTTGAAGGCCTTGCGGAAGTTCGCGAGGCCGACGAAGGACGAGTGGGCCTGGCCGGTGAGCTGGAGGTCGGTGAAGGCGATGTAGGCGCAATAGGCGATCGGACCGGCGAGGAACAGGAGCAGGAGCGCGACGGCGGGGGAGAGGGGAAGGAGGCGGGCGAGGGCGCGGGGGAGCGTCCGGCGGGGCCGGTGCTCGGACGGGGCGGGCGGGCGCGAGGGCGTCCTGGCCGCCTTCGCGCCTGCCGTGTGCGGGGTTGCGGCGGTCATGCGCGGCCGCCGGTCACTTCTTGACGACCTGGTTGTCGGTGGCGTCCTTGAGCGCGTCGTCGTAGCCGCTCGCCGCCTTGTCCACGGACATGTCGCCCGTCGTGACGCCCTCCATGGCCTCCTGGATGGCGGTGGAGACCTTGGGGTACGCCGGGTAGGCGGGCCGGTAGTGGGTGCTCGCGACCAGGTCCGTGAAGAACTTGATGCCGGGCTGGGCGCTTGTGTACGACGGGTCGCGCGCCACGTCGTCGCGTACCGAGATACCGGAGTTGGTGATGTACCACTTCTCCGCGTTCGCCTTCGTCTGCATCGTCCTGATGAAGTCGAAGGCGAGGTCGGGGTTGCCGGCCTTGGCCGGGATCGCCCAGGTCCAGCCGCCGGACATGCTCACCTTGCCGGGGGCCTGGCCGTGCTGGGTCGGCATGTAGGCCAGCCCCAACTCATGGGACCACTGCGGCCATTCGTGGCCGCTGCCCTTCAGCCAGGCCTGCGGCAGCCAGGAGCCGTCCAGGGCGATGCCCAGTTTGCCCTTCGGCAGCAGGTCGCCGGCCACGATGGTCTGGATGTTGGGGTCGAGGGCGTCGGAGACGTCCGGGCCGAGCTTCTCCTTGTAGACCGCCTCGACGAACCGGAGCGCGTCCTTGAAGCCCGGGCTCCCGGCGATCCACTTCTTGCTCGACTTGTCGTAGAGGGGGTCGGCGGTCCCGTTGCCGGTGCCGTAGAGCAGCATTTCGAAGGTCTGCATGGTGGCGGCCTCACCGGCGGGTTTGCCG
This sequence comes from Streptomyces sp. NPDC001351, assembly GCF_042896045.1. Lineage (NCBI taxonomy): Bacteria > Bacillati > Actinomycetota > Actinomycetes > Kitasatosporales > Streptomycetaceae > Streptomyces > Streptomyces sp. NPDC001351. The sequence continues at coordinate 1,005,087 of NZ_JBIAWS010000002.1, forward strand.
GTGTAGACGTTGATGGGGGTGACCCCGGGGACCTTCTTCTTGATGGCGCGGGCGGCGCCGAGCACCTCGTCCCAGTTCTTCGGCTGCCAGTTCGCCGGCAGACCGGCCTTCTTGAAGATGCCCTTGTCGAACCAGAGCCCGCGGGTGTCGGTGCCGTCCGGGACGCCGTACGTCTTCCCGTCCTCGGCCCTGGCCGCGGTCTTCGCCGTGCCGATGAACTGCTTCCAGTCCGGCCACTTGTCGAGGTAGGGGTCCAGCGGCTTCAAGTACCCGCTGGTGATGTCCGAGTTGATGAGGAACGTGTCCTCGTAGACCAGGTCCGGGGCGGTCTTGGGGGAGCGGAGCATCTGCTGGAGCTTGGTGTAGTACTCCGAGTCCGGGGCCTTGATCGGGACGAGTTCGACCTTCTTGCCGGGGTACTTCTTCTCGAACTGCTTCTTGATGTCGGCGAGGAAGCCGTCCATCACCTTGATGGAGTTGTCCGTCGACTGCTTGAAGGAGACCTTGAGGGTGTTCGGGCTGCTGCCGGAGCCGTTGCCACAGGCTGTGAGGGTGGTTGCGGCGAGGGCGGTGGTGAGGAGGAAGGGGAGGAGGGGGAAGGCGGCGGTGGGGCGCACGGGCATGACCTCCTGCGGGCTCAACGTCGTTGTCGGCCGAGATGGTTGCCCGGTGAAGGTAGGAGGAGTGGTCTAGTCAGGTCAATGACCGTGCGGCGACCTAACGTCCCCGATCTCCTTCCCCCTTCTCGTTCCGCACCCACCGGTACTGCAACTCCGGCCGCCCCACGGTCCCGTACTGCGGAGCCCGCGCCGCCCGTCCCGCGTCCACCAGGTGCTCCAGATACCGCCGGGCCGTGATGCGTGAGATCCCCACCGCCTCCGCCAGCCCCGCAGCGGTCAGCCCCTCCCCGCAGTCCCGCAGCGCCACCGTCACCCGCTCCAGCGTCGGCGCGCTCAGCCCCTTGGGAAGCGCCGCAGGCGAGGGTGCCCGCAGGGAAGCCAGCGCCCGGTCCACCTCGTCCTGGCCGCTCGCCTCGCCCACCGCCGCGTGGAACTCGGCGTACCGCACCAGCCGGTCCCGCAGGGTCGCGAAGGTGAACGGCTTGAGCACGTACTGCACCACGCCCAGCGACACGCCCTCCCGCACCACGGTCAGGTCCCGCGCCGACGTCACCGCTATCACGTCCGCGTGATGCCCGGCCGCCCGCAGCGACCGGGCGAGCTGCAGCCCGTGCACATCCGGCAGATGCAGATCCAGCAGCAGCAGGTCCACCGGCGTACGGTCCAGCAGCCGACGGGCCTCCGCGCCCGTGTGCGCCTTGCCGACGGCCACGAACCCCGGAACCCGGCCGACGTACATGACATGCGCGTCGGCGGCCACCGGGTCGTCCTCCACGACGAGGACGCGGATGGGCTGCTGGGTCGTCATGCGTCACCTCTCGTGGCGGCGCGCCCGGTCGCTTCGGTGTGCCGGGCGGCTGCGTCCGGAGGCAGTCGTGCTTCGAACGCGGCGGCGCGTTCCTTCCTTTGCGGCGCCGGGGCCTCCATGACCGGGACACGGATGGGCTGCTCGGTCGTCATGCGTCACCTCTCACCGTGGCGCGCCCGGTTGCCCCGGCCGGGGAGGCGTCCGGGTCCAGAGGCAGTCGTACTTCGAACACCGCACCGCCCTCCTGACCCTCCGCCACCGTCAGCGTGCCCTCCTGCCGGGTGACCGCCTGCCGTACCAGGGCCAGCCCGAGGCCCCGGCCGCCCGGACCGGCCGGCTTCGTCGAGAACCCCCGTTGGAATACCAGCTCGGCATGGGCGGGATCCACCCCCGTGCCGGTGTCCGCGACCCGCATCACCAGCTCCGTACTCTCCGCGTACGCCGTCACCGTCACCCGGGCGCCGATGCTGCCCTGCGCCGCGTCCACCGCGTTGTCGATCAGGTTGCCGAGGATCGTCACCAGGTCGCGGGCCGGGAGGGTCGGCGGGAGCAGGCCGTCGTCGAGGCGGCTGTCCTCCGAGACCACCAGCTCCACGCCCCGTTCGTTCGCCTGCGCCGTCTTTCCCAGCAGCAGAGCCGCCAGCACGGGCTCGCTCACCGCCGCCACCACCTGGTCGGTCAGTGCCTGGGCCAGTTCCAGTTCGGCGGTCGCGAAGTCCACGGCCTCCTCCGCCCGGCCGAGTTCGATCAGCGACACCACCGTGTGCAGGCGGTTGGCCGCCTCGTGCGCCTGGGAGCGGAGGGCCTGCGTGAAGCCGCGCTCGGAGTCCAACTCACCCATCAGGGACTGGAGTTCGGTCACATCGCGAAGGGTCACCACGGTGCCCCGGCGCTCGCCGCCCGACACCGGGGAGGTGTTGACGACGAGAACGCGGTCCGCGGTCAGATGCACCTCGTCCACCCGCGGCTCGGACGCCAGCAGCGCTCCCGTCAGCGGGCCGGGCAGCCCCAGCTCCGCCACCGACCTGCCGACCACCTCCCCCTCCGGGCCGACGCCCAGCAGTTCCCGGCCGCCGTCGTTGATCAGGGCCACCCGGTACTGGCCGTCCAGCATCAGCAGCCCCTCCCGCACCGCGTGCAGCGCCGCCTGGTGGTAGTCGTGCATCCGGCTGAGCTGGGTCGCGTTCATGCCGTGGGTGTGCCGGCGCAGCCGGGCGTTGACGACGTACGTGCCGATCGCACCCAGGGCGAGGGCGCCGGCGGCGACGCTGAGGAGGGCCGAGACCTGGCCCTGCACCCGTTCGCTGATCGCCTTGACCTTGATGCCCGCGCTGACCAGGCCGACGACCCGCTTGTCGGCGTCCTCGATGGGGGTGACCGCGCGGACCGACAGGCCGAGGGTGCCCTTGTATTTCTCGGTGATGGTCTCGCCGTTCTGGGACCGCTCGATGTTGCCGAGGAAGTGTTTGCCGATCTCTCTCTTGTTGGGGTGGGTCCACCGGATGCCCTGGGGGTTCATGATCGTGACGAAGTCGACGTCGGCGTCGCGCATCACCCGCAGCGCGTACGGCTGGAGCTGCGCGCTGGGGTCGGGGGTGCGGGTCGCCGCCAGTACGGACGGAGCGTCCGCGATCGAGCGGGCCACCGCCAGGGCCTGCCGGCGTGCCGCGTCCTCGGCCTGTTGCTTGTCGCTGACGTAGGTGAACAGTGCGTATCCGGCCACGAGCACCGCTATCAGCACGGCCTGCATGGCGAAGAGCTGGGCGGCCAGGCTGCGGGGGCGCGGGACGGGGATGCGCATGTCGTCAGTGTGCCTCGCTGGTTAAGCATGAACTAAATGAACGGAAGGGTGACCGCCCTCACAGGGCACGACATAGTCACGGCATTGAGGGAGCGAGTGGAAGCGGGGCATCAGGTTCCGGCCACCGTTCCCGGCACAGAGATCCGCACCCCCATCCCCATCTCCATCCGGACGTGAGCCGCACGCCGGTGATGCCGACGAAGACGTCAAGGAGGGCAGCCGTGGCCGCCAGCACCCCCGATACGGCACCTGCCGCACCCGCTGGGAAGCGGGACCGCACCCACTATCTCTACATCGCCGTCATCGCTGCGGTGGCCCTCGGTATCGCCGTGGGACTGATCTGGCCGAGCGTGGGCGTCGAGCTCAAGCCGCTCGGTACGGGCTTTGTGAACCTGATCAAGATGATGATCTCCCCGATCATCTTCTGCACGATCGTGATCGGCATCGGCTCCGTGCGGAAGGCCGCCAAGGTCGGCGCCGTCGGCGGTATCGCGCTCGGCTACTTCCTGGTGATGTCGCTGGTCGCCCTGACCATCGGCCTGGTCGTCGGCAACATCCTGCACCCGGGCGACGGGCTGCACATCACCAACGCGATCAAGGCGACCGGGCACGCACAGGTCGACAGTGAGGCGCTGCCGCCGGTCGACTTCGTGCTGTCGATCATCCCGACGACCTTCATCTCGGCCTTCACCCAGGGGCAGGTGCTGCAGACCCTGCTGGTCGCCCTGCTCACCGGTTTCGCCCTGCAGGCCATGGGCTCGGCCGGGCAGCCGATCCTGCGCGGTGTGGAGCACCTCCAGAAGCTCGTCTTCCGCATCCTCGGCATGGTGATGTGGGCCGCCCCGCTCGGTGCCTTCGGTGCCATCGCCGCCGTCACCGGGTCCGCAGGCTTCGACGCGCTGAAGCAGCTGGCCATCCTGATGGTCGGCTTCTACATCACCTGTTTCCTCTTCGTCTTCATCGTGCTCGGTGCCCTGCTGCGGATCGTCGCCGGGCTCAACATCTTCACGTTCTTCAAGTACCTGGGCCGTGAGTTCCTGCTGATCCTGTCGACCTCCTCCTCCGAGTCCGCGCTGCCGCGCCTCATCGCGAAGATGGAGCACATCGGTGTCAGCAAGTCGGTGGTGGGCATCACCGTCCCGACCGGCTACTCCTTCAACCTCGACGGCACCATGATCTACATGACCATGGCCTCGCTGTTCATCGCCGACGCCATGGGTACGCCGATGGCGATCGGCGAGCAGATCCCGCTGCTGCTCTTCCTGCTGCTCGCCTCCAAGGGCGCGGCGGGCGTCAGCGGCGCCGGCCTCGCGACCCTGGCCGGTGGTCTGCAGTCGCACAAGCCCGCCCTGGTGGACGGCGTGGGCCTGATCGTCGGCATCGACCGCTTCATGAGCGAGGCCCGTGCCCTGACGAACTTCGCGGGCAACTCCGTGGCCACGGTCCTGATCGGCACCTGGACCAAGGAGATCGACAAGGAGCGCGTGGGCCGGGTCCTCGCCGGTGAGCTGCCCTTCGACGAGACGACCCTCGTGGACGACGAGGAGGTCCAGCCGCTCGCCGAGGTGCCGGAGCAGGGCGGCGAGAAGGAGCTGGCGAAGGCCTGAGCCCCGCTCGAGACTCCAGGTGGCCGGCACACTCCCCCCGTCGGTCGGCCGCCTGGCCGAGAACGCCGAGCGGTCGGGTTCCTCCCCCGTGGACCCGACCGCTCGGCTTCGTCATGTCGTCCGGCCTGGAAGGCGCCCGGTGATCCTCACCGATCTCTTACCGAAGTCCACTAGCGTGCCGCGCCGGTGCAGTACACGCGCGGCGCGGTTCGTTGGTTGGAGGCACGGGGGATGAAGATCGACTGGGATCGGCGCACGTGTGCCCGCAAGGGGCACGTGACGTATGCGCCGGACGAGCCGGGGCTGAAGGCGCGGCTGCACGCGCAGACCGCTCTCGGGGACGTCTGGCGCTGTCTGCGCTGCGGCGACTTCGTGCTGGGCGAGCCGCACGGCTCGGGACCGGCGGAGCAGGCGCCCCTCGTGCCGCGCGGCAAGGTCCTGCGGGACCTGTTCATCCTGCGCTTCCTGGCGATCGAGCGGGCCGTGCGCGGCGTCTTCATCGTGCTGGTGGCGCTCGCCGTGTGGAAGTTCAGCAACAGCCAGGACTCGGTGCGCCGGCTCTTCGACGAGTACCTCGACGTCTTCCGGCCCGTCTTCCGGCACTTCCACTACGACCTCGACCACTCGCCGATCGTCGGCACCATACAGAAGACCTTCGGCTACAAGCACTCCACGCTGGTGCTGGTGGCCGCACTGCTGCTGGCGTACGCCCTGATCGAGCTCGTGGAGGCGGTCGGCCTCTGGTACGCCAAGCGCTGGGCGGAGTACCTCACGGTGGTCGCCACGGCCGCCTTCCTCCCCCTGGAGATCTACGAGCTCACCGAGCACATCAGCTGGCTGAAGATCGGCACGCTGGTCCTCAACGTCCTCGCCGTCCTCTACATCGCCCTCGCCAAGCGGCTGTTCGGGCTCCGGGGTGGCCGTAGGGCGTTCGAGGAGGAGCGGGAGAGCGCGTCGCTGCTGGAGGTCGAGGAGTCGGCAGGGGTGCCGGCCCACACCGGCCAGGCCGTCTGAGTCGTCTCCTCCCGGTTGCCCACATGCCTCAGCAGGCCGGCGCGGCCGCCTTGTCCAGCCGCGCCAGCTCCTCCCCGGTGAGCACCAGATCCGCCGCGGCCGACGAGTCCCGGATCGTCTCCGGACGGCTCGCCCCCGGAATCGGGACGACGACCGGAGATCGCGCCGACAGCCAGGCCAGGCAGACCTGCTGGGGGCTGACACCGCGCTGCGCCGCCACGGCGTGGAACGCCCCGAAGCGGACCTCGCCCTCGCTCCTCGACGGCCCGTCCAGGGAGCTGCGGGAGATACCGCCCAGCGGGCTCCACGGCAGGAAGGCCAGCCCCAGTTCCTCGCACAGCCGCAGCTCGGCCTCACTGTCCCGTACGGCGGGAGAGTACTGGTTCTGCACCGAGACCAGACGGTCGCCGAGGATCCGGTGCGCGGTGCGGATCTGGTCCACGTCCGTGTTGGAGACGCCGGCCAGCCGGATCGTGCCCTCGTCGAGGAGTTCGCGCAGCGCGCCGACCGACTCCTCGAAGGGCACCGCCGGATCGGGCTTGTGCAGCTGGTAGAGGCCGATCGCCTCGACCCCCAGCCGCTTCAGGGAGGCCTCGGCCGCCGCCTTGAGATGGCGGGGCGTGCCGTCCACGGTCCAGCTGCCGTCCGCCGGGCGGCCCCGGCCGCCCTTCGTGGCCACCAGTACGTCGGCCGTGTCGCCGCCGTACGCGGCGAGGGCCCGGGCGACGAGGTGCTCGTTGTGGCCGGGTTCGGCGCCGGGCAGGTGGTAGGAATCCGCCGTGTCGAGCAGCGTCACGCCCGCGTCGAGGGCGGCGTGCACGGTGGCGAGGGCGCGGGACTCGTCCGGGCGGCCCTCGATGGACAGCGGCATGGCGCCGAGGCCGACGGCGCTCACGCACAGGTCGCCGAGGGTGCGGTACCGCATGTCAGCGTCCGTCCTTTCCGAGGGTCTCCGCGACGGCCGTCGGCAGCCACTGCCGTACGTCGCCAAAGGGGAAACCGAGCCGGGCGGCCCGGGAGTTGTCCATGCCGTAGGAGCGGGTGAAGGAGAAGGGGGACACCTCGCCGACCTCCACCTCCTGGAAGACCGTCCTGCCCTGCGGTATGTGTGCCGCGATCGCCGCGCACAGGTCCCGTGTGGTCAGCCGCCCGTTCGAGGCCGCGTTGACCGGGCCGGTGAAGTCCTCGCCCGAGGCCCAGAAGAGGAAGTCGGCGATCTCCTCGACATGGATGTAGGTGGCCGACCTGTCGGTGACCGGCACGGCGATCGGCTCGGCGGCTCGGATACGGGTGGCGATGGGGGTCCCCCCGCGCGAGCGAAGCCGAGAGTGGGGGAGGTCCAATCGGCCCGTGAAGTCGTCGGCTCCGCCCAGGACATGGGCCACCCGGACGGCCACGTACGGGAACTCCGGGTCCGCCGCGAGAACCGCTTCCGCCTGCCGCTTGCCCTCGCCGTAGTGGGACTCGATGAACTCCGGTTCCTCCCAGGGGAGTCCGAGGTCCACGGTGACCGTACGCGGGTCGAGTGCCGTCTCCTCGACCGGTGCGGCGGAGTCCTCGTACTCGTACACCTCCACGGTCGAGGTCATCACATGGCGTCGGGTACGGCCGGTGAACACCCGGCGGGCGATCTCCGCCTGGCGCGGGGTGTAGCAGACCTGGTCGACCACGACGTCGAAAGTGCGAGGGCCGAGCGCTTCGGTGAGGGACCTCTCGTCAGTGCGGTCGGCGATCAGATGGACCGCTCCGGGCGGTGGGGCCGAGGAGCCGCGGTTGAGGACGGTGACCCGGTCGCCGGCGGCCAGCAGGCGGGCGATCAGCCGCTTGCCGAAGTAACGGTTTCCGCCGATGACCAGTACCTCTCGGGCCTTTACCCCGGATGTCTTTTCCATGACCATGATTCTTCCGGCCAGCACGCGCGATCCGAAGGGGAAGACATGGGAGTTCCGGCCGCCGTACCGAAGGAAACACGGAATCCGAGAGCCTCCGCCGTCGAAACATCGGTGGCCTTCGACGCGGTGGACCGGCAGATCCTGGAGCTGCTCCAGACGGACGGTCGTATCAAGCTGAGCGAGCTGGGCCGCCGGGTCCGGCTCAGCCCGGCCGCGGTGACCGAGCGGGTCCGGCGGCTGGAGGCGGCGGGCGTGATCACCGGATACGGCGCCCGGGTCGCCCCGGCCCGTCTCGGCTACGGCATCCAGGCCTTCATCCGCGTCAACCCGCACGGCGGCTACAACCTGAAGCACCCCCGCACCCTGGAGCTGATCGAACGGCCGGAGATCACCGAGGTGCACCACGTGGTCGGCGAGGACTGCTGGATCCTCAAGGCCGCCGTCCGCGACACGGTCCACCTGGAGGAGATCCTCGAAGCAGTCTCCGTCCTGGGCCGCACGACGACCTCGATCGTGCTCACCTCCCCGTTGGAGCGGAAACCGCTGTTGCCCTGACGTCGGCGTCAAGGATTACGTTCGTACGCATGCGAATCGGCGAGCTGGCCGAACGGGCCGGGACCACGACACGGACGCTCAGGTACTACGAGTCGCGCGGGCTGCTGCCCGCGCGGCGCGGCGGGAACGGCTACCGCACCTACGACGAGAGCGACCTGAAGCTGCTCCGGCAGATCCGGACGCTGCAGGACTTCGGGTTCGACCTGGAGGAGACGCGGCCGTTCGTGGAGTGTCTGCGGGCCGGGCACCCGGAGGGTGACTCCTGCCCGGCCTCGCTCGCGGTCTACCGGCGCAAGCTGGACGAACTCGACGCGCTGATCGGCGAGCTGCAGGCCGTGCGGGCGCGGATCGCGGTGCGGCTGGCCGTGGCCGACGGGGAACCACCGTTGTGCGAACTGGGAGGGCGGGAACTGTGATCGACGTGACGGACGAGGATTTCGCGGCGCAGGTGATCGGGTCCGAGTTGCCGGTGCTGGTGGAGTTCACGGCGGACTGGTGCCCGCCGTGCCGGCAGATGGGACCGGTCCTGCACGCCCTCGCCGCCGAGGAGGCCGGCCGTCTCAAGGTGGTGCAGTTGAACGTGGACCGCAATCCGGAGACCACGAACGCCTACAAGGTCCTCTCGATGCCCACCTTCATGGTCTTCCGCGACGGTGAGCCGATCAAGGCGATGGTGGGAGCGCGACCCAAGCGCCGGCTGCTGGCGGAGCTGGCGGACGTCCTCTGACCTCACGCAGTACAGAAGAAATCCCCCGGGCAATTGCGCCCGGGGGATTTCTCTGTGTAAGTTTAATGATTCGCGACTTCAAGGGGATTGGGTCGCAAAGAAGTTCACTGGCGTCATTGTATCTGCCCGGGAGTGGAATTGTCAAACAGCGATGAAATTCGCAGGGAACAGGAATTCATCGACGCCCTGTACGCGCGCGTGGACGCCCTGCGCGGCCACACCGAGGCAGGCGTCACCGATGCGCTCGCCCAGGGCAACACGCCCATGCAGGCCCGGCTGGAGCGGGACATCCTGGTCGCCGAGCGGTCCGGGCTGCTCGCCGCGCTGAACGCCGTCGACGGCTCGCTCTGCTTCGGCCGTATCGACTTCACCTCGGGCACCCGGCACCACATCGGCCGTATCGGGCTGCGCACCGACGACGCCGAGCGCACTCCGGTCCTGATCGACTGGCGTGCCGACGTCGCCCGCCCCTTCTACCTGGCCACCGGCCACACCCCGATGGGCCTGCGCCGACGCCGGCACCTGACCACCGAGGGGCGCCGGGTCACGGCCCTCCACGACGAGATCCTCGACCTCGGGGACCAGGAACGCACCGGCCACGAGGACCCCACCGGCGACGCCGTGCTGCTCGCCGCACTCGACGCCGCGCGCACCGGCCGTATGCACGACATCGTGCAGACCATCCAGGCCGAGCAGGACGAGATCATCCGGGCGCCGCACCGGGGCGTGCTGGTGGTCGAGGGCGGTCCGGGCACCGGCAAGACGGCCGTCGCCCTGCACCGGGCCGCGTATCTGCTCTACGAGCACCGGGAACTGCTCGCCAAGCGGGCCGTGCTCATCGTCGGCCCCAACCCCGCCTTCCTCGGCTACATCGGCGAGGTGCTGCCCTCGCTCGGTGAGACGGGCGTGCTGCTCGCCACGGTCGGGGAGCTGTTCCCCGGGGTGAAGGCGACGGCGAGGGACAGCCGCGCGGCGGCCGCGGTGAAGGGCCGCGCCGACATGGCGGACGCGCTCGCCGAGGCCGTACGCGACTGGCAGGCGCTGCCCGACCCGGTGATCGCGATCGAGCACGACCGGGAGATCCTGATGCTCGACGACGGCCTGGTGAAGATGGCCCGCGAGCGTACCCGTGCCGCCCGGCTGCCGCACAACGTGGCCCGGGAGCACTTCGAGGGGCACATCCTCAACACACTCACCGAGATGTACGCCGAGCGGGTCGGGACGGACCCCTTCGACGGCAGTAGTCTGCTGGACCCGAGCGACATCACGCAGATCCGCGACGAGATCGCCGAGAACCCCGAAGTGTGGGCCGCCATCGACCAGTTGTGGCCGCGGCTGACCCCGCAGCGCCTGGTCGCGGACTTCCTCGCCGATCCCGTCGGCTATCTCCCCGACGAGGACGCGGCCGCGATCCGCCGGCCCGTGACGCGAGCGTGGACGGTGGCGGACGTACCGCTCCTCGACGAGGCGGCCGAACTGCTCGGCGTGGACGAGCGGGTGGCGCGGGCGCGGGCGGAGCGGGAGCGGGAGACGCAGGTCGCGTACGCACAGGGCGTGCTCGACGTCTCGTACGCCTCGCGGACCTACGAGTTCGAGGACAAGGACGAGGAGGACTCCGAGGTCCTGTCCGCGCACGACATCATCGACGCCGAGCGGTTCGCCGAGCGGCAGGAGGAGGACGACCACCGCAGCGCCGCCGAGCGGGCGGCGGCCGACCGGACCTGGGCGTTCGGGCACATCATCGTCGACGAGGCGCAGGAGCTGTCGCCGATGGCGTGGCGGCTGCTGATGCGGCGCTGCCCGACGCGGTCGATGACGCTGGTCGGGGATCCGGCGCAGACCGCGGAGGCGGCGGGGGTCGGTTCCTGGGCGGGGATCCTTGAGCCGTATGTCGAGGACCGCTGGGAGCACGCCCGGCTGGGCGTCAACTACCGCACACCCGCCGAGATCATGGAGGTCGCGGCGGCGGTGGTGCGGGCCGAGCAGCCGGACTTCTCGCCGCCGAGTTCGGTGCGGGCCACTGGCGTTCGGCCTTGGGCGCGGGCGACCGACGATCTGCCCGGCGCGGTCGCCAAGGCGGTGGAGGAGCTGACGCCTGCGGAGGGGCGGCTTGCGGTGATCGCGCCTCGGCATCTGCACGGGAAGCTGGCCGCTCGGCTGGACGGGGTGGTGGTGGGCGGCGAGCCCGATCTGACACGGAGGGTCGTGCTGCTCGATCCGCGGCAGTCGAAGGGGCTGGAGTTCGACTCGGTGCTGGTGGTGGAGCCGGGGCTGTATGGCACGAGTGACCTGTATGTGGCGCTGACTCGGGCCACGCAGCGGTTGGGGGTGCTGCACAGCCGTGCCCTGCCGAAGGCGTTGGCTGCGGCGCTGGGGTAATGGCTGATTTCGCCCCCGCCGCCCCTTCCCATTCCCGACCCTGGGGGCTGCGCCCCCAGGCCCCCGATCGGCCTGAACGGCCTCGTCCTCAAGCGCCGGACGGGCTGAAAAGATCAAGCCCCGGCCGGCGAAATCCAGCCCCTCCGGCGTTTGAGGAGCGGGGGTCCGGGGGCTGGCCCCCGGGTCGGGACGGGTAGGGGCGGCGGGGGCGAGGAAAAGCTAGGCCGGGCGAAGCCATACCGTTGCCAGGGGTGGCAGGACCAGCCTGATGCTTGCCGGGCGGCCATGGTGGCCCTGGGGTTCCGGCTTGATGATGTCGGCGTTGGTCACGTCGCTTCCGCCGTATTTCCCGATGTCCGTGTTGAGGGTCTCGTGCCAGGCAGGGACGTCGTCGGGGACGCCCAGACGGTAGTCGTGGCGGACCACGGGGGAGAGGTTCGAGACCGCCAGGAGCGGACTGCCGTCGGCGGCGAGGCGCAGGAACGCGAAGACGTTGTCCTCGGCCGCGTCGCCCACGATCCACTGGAAGCCCGACGGGTCGGTGTCCCGCTGCCACAGCGCAGGCGTGTGGCGGTAGACGATGTTGAGGTCGCGGACCAGGTCACGGACCCCGCGGTGGTCGGCTTCGGCACCGTACGCCGGGTCCAGGAGCCACCAGTCCGGGCCGTGCGCCTCCGACCACTCCGCGCCCTGCGCGAACTCCTGCCCCATGAAGAGGAGCTGCTTGCCGGGGTGGGCCCACATGAAGCCCAGATAGGCGCGGAGGTTGGCCCGCTGCTGCCACCAGTCGCCCGGCATCTTCGACACCAGTGAGCGTTTGCCGTGGACCACCTCGTCGTGCGAGATGGGCAGGACGTAGTTCTCGCTGTACGCGTACACCATCGAGAAGGTCATCTCGTTGTGGTGGTACTTGCGGTGGATCGGCTCGTGGCTGATGTAGTCGAGGGAGTCGTGCATCCAGCCCATGTTCCATTTGAGGCCGAAGCCCAGCCCTCCGAAGCCTCCCGGGCCCCGGTGGTGGGTGGCCCTGGTGACGCCGTCCCAGGCCGTGGACTCCTCGGCGATCGTGACCACGCCCGGCACCCTCCGGTACACCGTCGCGTTCATCTCCTGCAGGAACGCCACCGCGTCCAGGTTCTCCCGGCCGCCGTGCTCGTTCGGGGTCCACTGGCCGGGCTCGCGCGAGTAGTCGAGGTAGAGCATGGAGGCGACCGCGTCGACGCGCAGGCCGTCGATGTGGAACTCCTCGCACCAGTAAATGGCGTTCGCGACCAGGAAGTTGCGCACCTCCCGGCGGCCGTAGTCGAATTCGAGCGTGCCCCAGTCGGGGTGTGCGGCGCGGAGCGGGTCCGCGTGCTCGTACAGGGGGCGGCCGTCGAACTCCGCCAGGGCCCAGTCGTCGCGCGGGAAGTGCGCCGGCACCCAGTCCATGAGGACGCCGATGCCCGCCTGGTGCAGCGCGTCGACCAGGTACTTGAAGTCGTCGGGGGTGCCCAGGCGGGCCGTGGGGGCGTAGAAGCCGGTGACCTGGTAGCCCCAGGAGCCGCCGAAGGGGTGCTCCGCGACCGGCATCAGTTCGACGTGCGTGAAGCCCAGGTCCTTGACGTAGGCGGGGAGCTGCTCAGCCAGCTGACGGTACGTCAGCCCTGGGCGCCAGGACGGGAGGTGGACCTCGTAGACCGAGAACGGGGCCTCGTGCGCGGGCACGTTCGCACGCTGCTCCAGCCACTGCGCGTCCTGCCACTCGTGGTGGGAGGCGGTGACGATCGACGACGTGTTCGGCGGGGCCTCCGTGCGGCGGGCCAGCGGGTCGGCGCGCAGGGTCTTCGAACCGTCGGGCCGGGTGATCTCGAACTTGTACAGCTCGCCCTCGCCGATCCCCGGCGCGAACAGCTCCCAGACACCGGAGGAGCCGAGCGAGCGCATCGGATGGCCGGTGCCGTCCCAGAAGTTGAAGGTGCCGGCCACATGCACACCGCGCGCGTTCGGCGCCCACACGGAGAAACGGGTGCCGGCCACGCCCTGGTGCGTCATCGGGTGCGCGCCGAGCACCTGCCACAGATACTCGTGCCGTCCCTCGCCGATCAGGTGCAGGTCGAGCTCGCCCAGCGTGGGCAGGAAGCGGTAAGCGTCCTCGGTCTCCAGGACCGTCTCCTCGTACCGCACGAGAAGCCGGTACTCGGGGACCTCGGTCAGGGACAGCAGGGCGGAGAAGAACCCGTCCCCGTCGTCGTGCAGCTCGGCCCGCAGATCCGCGGCGACGACGGTCACGGACAGCGCGTACGGCCTGAAGACCCGGAAGGCGACCCCGCCGGGGACCGGGTGGGCGCCCAGCACCGTGTGCGGGTCGTGATGAGCACCGGCGAGCAGCCGTTCGCGGTCCCCGACGGGCACCTCCGGCGACGCGACCGGAACCGGTGCGGTGACCTTCTTCGCGGCGGTGACGGTCTTCTTGGCGGGAGTCTTTGCGGCCGTAGTCTTCTTTGCGGTTGTCTTCTTGACGGCTGTCTTCTTGGCTGCTGTCTTGACCGTCGTCTGCTTGGCAGCCGTCTGTTGGGTGGCTGTCTGCTTCGCAGTCGCCTTCTTCGCAGTCGTCTTCTTCGCCGTGCTTTTCTTTGCCGGGCTCTTCTTCGCCGTTGTCCTGGCCGCCGTCGTCTTCGCCGCGGCGGCCTTTTTCGTGACTGCCTTCTCGGCGGTGGTCTTCGCCGCCGCCTTCTTCACCGATTTCTTGGGCTCGGTCGCCTTCTCCGCGGCCTTCGCGGCCTTCTTCTTCGGATCCGAACCGCTGGGCGTGGGGCGGGGGGTCACGGGCGGCGCCTCCTCGGCGAAGGTCAGGTCGGGTCAGTGGGGGTCGGATGCGGCGTAACGCTCTATCGCCGCCATGGGAACGGGCAGCCAGTCGGGGCGGTGACGGGCCTCGTAGACGACCTCGTAGATCGCCTTGTCTGTTTCGTACGCGCGCAGCAGTACCGGGTCCGTGCGCGGATCGCGGCCGCTGACCTCGGCGTATCCGGAACAGTAGGCGGCCCGGCACGCCTGAGCCCAGCCCTCTGACTGAGATCCGGCCGAGTGGGCCGCGTAGTCGAAGGACCGCAGCATCCCGGCGATGTCCCGCACTGCCGGTTGCGGCATCCGCCGTTCCGCCAGGGGTTTGGACGGCTCGCCCTCGAAGTCGATCAGCCACCACTGACCGGCCGGCGAGCGCAGACACTGCCCGAGGTGCAGGTCGCCGTGGATGCGCTGCGCGGTCCAGGTACGGCCCTCCGACGCCAGGTCGGCGAGCGCGGTGAACGCGGAGTGCAGGGCGGGGGCGTACGGCCGTAGCGCGGGCACCGCCTGCGCGGCCACGTCCAGGCGCTCGATCATGCCGTCGGCCAGCAGCTGCAGCTGGCTGTGGCCCAGCGTGACGGTCGGCAGGGCGTGGGCGAGTGCCGTGTGCACCTCGGCCGTGGCGCGGCCCAGCGCCCGTGCCTCGGCGCCGAAGTCCTCGCCCTTGGCCAGCTCGCGCAGCGCCAGTTCCCAGCCGTCCGTCGCACCCTGCAGAAACGGCTGGAGCACGCCGAGCACATACGACTCCCCGGCCAGCTCCGCCCGCAGCCACGCCGTCGGCGCGGGCACCCGGGGGCAGCCCTCGCGGGCGAGCGCCAGGGGCAGTTCCAGGTCGGGGTTGACACCGGGGACGACCCGGCGCAACAGCTTGAGGATGAACGTATCTCCGTAGACGACCGACGAGTTCGACTGCTCGGCCGTCACCAGCCGCGGGACCAGCCCGGTCCGGATCTCCTGTCCTGGCTCCCGCTCGAAGCGCAGCCCGCCGATACGGGCCTGGGTGCGCAGCGCCTCCAGGAGCACCTCGGCGGGCCGGGAGTCGTACAGGGCGTCGTACACCGTCCGTCCCGCAAGGGGGCCCTGGTCCACGTGTCCGATAAGCGCGGGCGCCAGCCGGGGCGGCAGCGCCTCGCGCACGCCTATGAGCAACTGGTAGCAGTCGCCGGGGTGGGGCTCGGCGCCGAGGGTGAGCGGCTGATGGGCGCGCACCAGCAGGTGGAACAGCCCCAGCCTGCCGTCGGCCGGCAACAGTTCGGTGGCCGCGACCAGCGAGAACCCGGTGACCGGCCGCCCCTTGCCGGCGAACCAGCGCTGCCGCGGCAGCCATTCCCGCAGAAGGGGATCGAGGGACGCGAGCAGGCCAGGACTTGTCTTGCCGGAAAGTGTGACAGTTTCCGCCATGGTGTCACATTCCTTTCCCCGGGTGGGCGGGGTGTTACTGATGCGTGCCCCGGGTGGGACAGGAGAAACCGCCCCACCCCGGGTTCTGCGAGGCGCCGCGCGGCGCTACGCGGGGTCCTTGCGGAGCCGGAACCAGTAGAAGCCGTGCCCCGCCAGCGTCAGCAAGTACGGCAGCTCCCCGATGGCCGGAAAGCGCACCCCGCCGAACAGCTCGACCGGATGCCGCCCGTTGAAGATCCGCAGGTCCAGTTCCGTCGGCTGCGCGAACCGCGAGAAGTTGTGCACGCACAGCACGAGATCGTCCTCGTACTCCCGCAGGAAGGCCAGTACCGCCGGGTTGGAGGACTGGAGTTCCGTGTAGGACCCGAGGCCGAAGGCCGGGTTCTGCTTGCGGATCTCGATCATGCGGCGGGTCCAGTGCAGCAGCGACGAGGGCGACGACATCGACGCCTCGACGTTGGTGACCTGGTAGCCGTAGACGGGGTCCATGATGGTCGGCAGGAACAGCCGCCCGGGGTCACAGGAGGAAAAACCTGCGTTGCGATCCGGTGTCCACTGCATCGGGGT
Source organism: Streptomyces sp. NPDC001351 (assembly GCF_042896045.1). Classification (NCBI taxonomy): domain Bacteria; kingdom Bacillati; phylum Actinomycetota; class Actinomycetes; order Kitasatosporales; family Streptomycetaceae; genus Streptomyces; species Streptomyces sp. NPDC001351. The sequence goes on from NZ_JBIAWS010000002.1 coordinate 1,021,287, forward strand.
GCGTACGGCGTCCCGGTCGCCGAGCCAGATGTTGTCGCCCATGCCGATCTCGTCGCCGTAGTAGAGGATCGGCGAGCCGGGCAGGGAGAGCAGCAGGGCCGTGAAGAGTTCGATCTGGTTGCGGTCGTTGTCGAGGAGCGGGGCGAGGCGCCGGCGGATGCCGATGTTGGCGCGCATGCGGGGGTCTTTCGCGTACTCCGCCCACATGTAGTCGCGTTCCTCGTCGGTGACCATTTCCAGGGTCAGCTCGTCGTGGTTGCGCAGGAAGATGCCCCACTGACAGCCCGCGGGGATGGCGGGGGTCTTGGCGAGGATTTCCGAGACGGGGTAGCGGGATTCCCGTCGTACCGCCATGAAGATGCGGGGCATGACGGGGAAGTGGAATGCCATGTGGCATTCGTCGCCGCCGCTCCGGAAGTCGCCGAAGTAGTCGACGACGTCCTCCGGCCACTGGTTGGCCTCGGCCAGCAGGACCGTGTCCGGGTAGTGCGCGTCTATCTCCTTGCGCACCCGCTTGAGGAACTCATGGGTGGCGGGCAGGTTCTCGCAGTTGGTGCCCTCCTGCTGGTAGAGGTACGGCACCGCGTCCAGGCGGAAGCCGTCGATGCCCAGGTCCAGCCAGAAGCGGAGAGCGGAGATCATCTCCTCCTGGACGGCCGGGTTCTCGTAGTTGAGGTCCGGCTGGTGGGAGAAGAAGCGGTGCCAGTAGTACTGCTTGCGGACCGGGTCGAAGGTCCAGTTGGAGGCCTCGGTGTCGACGAAGATGATCCGCGCGTCCGGGAACTGCTTGTCGTCCTCCGCCCAGACGTAGTAGTCGCCGTACGGGCCGTCGGGGTCCTTTCTCGATTCCTGGAACCACGGGTGCTGGTCGCTGGTGTGGTTCATGACGAAGTCGATGATGACGCGCATGCCGCGCTGGTGGGCGGCGTCGACGAACTCGACGAAGTCGGCGAGGTCACCGAACTCCGGGAGGACGGCCGTGTAGTCCGAGACGTCGTAGCCGCCGTCGCGGAGGGGTGACTTGAAGAAGGGCGGCAGCCACAGGCAGTCGACGCCCAGCCACTGCAGATAGTCGAGTTTGGCGGTGATGCCCTTGAGGTCGCCGACTCCGTCGCCGTTGCTGTCCTGGAAGGAGCGGACGAGGACCTCGTAGAAGACCGCACGCTTGAACCAATCCGGGTCCCGGTCCTTGGCGGGGGTGTCCTCGAAGGTGTCCGGAACGGGTTCGTTGACGATCATGTTGTGGGTGACCCTCCGATCTGCGGGGTGGACGGTCGCAGGACGCGGCTGTGCTCACCCGGGGGGTAACCCCCGGACCCCCAGCCGACGACAAGGACGTGTGCCCCGCCGGGCTGAAGGCGCACATAATTGGACCTGCCCCAGTGATAGGTCTCGCCGGTGAGTTCGTCCCGCACCGGCACCGACTCGTGCCATTCCAGGCCGAGTTGCGGCATGTCCAACGAGACCGTGGCCTCCTGGGTGTGGTGCGGGTCGAGGTTGGCGACCACCAGAACGGTGTTCGAGCCGCTCCGCTTCGAGTACGCGATCACCGCGTCCTTGTCCGCGTGATGGAAGTGGAGGTCGCGCAGCTGACGCAGGGCGGGGTTCGCGCGCCGGATGGTGTTGAGCCGGGTGATGAGGGGGGTGATGGTGCGGCCTTCGCGTTCGGCCGTTTCCCAGTCGCGGGGGCGCAGCTGGTATTTCTCGGAGTCCAGGTATTCCTCGCTGCCGTCCCTGAGGGGTGTGTTCTCGCACAGTTCGTAGCCGGAGTAGACGCCCCAGGTGGGGGAGAGGGTGGCGGCCAGGACCGCGCGCAGTGCGAAGGCCGGGCGGCCGCCGTGCTGGAGGAAGGCGTGGAGGATGTCGGGGGTGTTGACGAAGAAGTTGGGGCGCATGTAGGCGGCTGCCTCGCCGGTGAGTTCGGTGAGGTAGTCGGTGAGTTCCTGCTTGGTGTTGCGCCAGGTGTAGTAGGTGTAGGACTGCTGGAAGCCGATCTGGGCCAGGGTGTGCATCATGGCGGGGCGGGTGAAGGCCTCGGCCAGGAAGATC